>NZ_JAOWFA010000041.1:0-106912 GCF_030333885.1 Citrobacter sp. Cf132 | reverse complement strand
GGAAGGTGCGAATAAGCAGGTCATTTCTTCCCAAGCTGACTCGCTGATTAAAATTTCGCGGATCTGGGCCGATTTTTTTCCCGCAAACACATCGAATCAGCCTATTTAGGCTATTTTTTCCACCATTTCTGGCGTTATTTCCGGTTTTTACTGAGATCTCTCCCACTGACGTATCATTTGGTCCACCCGAAACAGGTTGGCCAGGGTGAATAACATCGCCAGTTGGTTATCGTTTTTCAGCAGCCCCTTGTATCTGGCTTTCACGAAGCCGAACTGCCGCTTGATGATGCGAAACGGGTGCTCCACCCTGGCACGGATGCTGGCTTTCATGTATTCGATGTTGATGGCCGTTTTGTTCTTGCGCGGATGCTGCTTCAAGGTTTTTACCCTGCCGGGACGCTCGGCGATCAGCCAGTCCACATCCACCTCGGCCAGCTCCTCGCGCTGTGGCGCTCCTTGGTAGCCGGCATCGGCTGAGACAAATTGCTCCTCTCCATGAAGCAGATTACCCAGCTGATTGAGGTCATGCTCGTTGGCCGCGGTGGTGACCAGGCTGTGGGTCAGGCCACTCTTGGCATCGACACCAATGTGGGCCTTCATGCCAAAGTGCCACTGATTGCCTTTCTTGGTCTGATGCATCTCCGGATCGCGTTGCTGCTCTTTGTTCTTGGTCGAGCTGGGTGCCTCAATGATGGTGGCATCCACCAAAGTGCCTTGGGTCATCATGACGCCTGCTTCGGCCAGCCAGCGATTGATGGTCTTGAACAATTGACGGGCCAGTTGATGCTGCTCGAGCAGGTGGCGGAAATTCATGATGGTGGTGCGATCCGGCAGGGCGCTATCCAGGGATAATCGGGCAAACAGGCGCATGGAGGCGATTTCGTACAGGGCATCTTCCATGGCACCGTCGCTCAGGTTGTACCAATGCTGCATGCAGTGAATACGCAGCATGGTCTCCAGCGGATAGGGCCGTCGGCCATTGCCCGCCTTGGGATAAAACGGCTCGATGACAGCGGTCATATTCTGCCATGGCAGAATCTGCTCCATGCGGGAGAGGAAAATCTCTTTTCGGGTCTGACGGCGCTTAGTGCTGAATTCACTATCGGCGAAGGTGAGTTGATGGCTCATGATGTCCCTCTGGGATGCGCTCCGGATGAATATGATGATCTCATATCAGGAACTTGTTCGCACCTTCCCTAGATTAATTGATATTACTTCTAAAAAAGGTTTGGTTATTAATTTTATTGTTGGTCAGATGTATGGGACTTCGGCATGGCAGTCTTTTTTATTGGCCTGGAAACGACTTGGGCTTTCTGATGACATAATTAATAACAGTGAAATTATCTTGCACGATTATGTATTAAATATTAATGAATGGCTAAGTGTTACGGAGGATAAATTCAGATTAATTATTGTAGGAGAAAAATCAAAAGAAATCAAAGATAATCACCATGGAACGGGCGATGGTTTGTGTGCTTTTCTTTTTGCTCCGACTGTTTTAGTTAATCAAAATAATATTTCTGAGAAGGCACGATTGTACAGGTCTATTTCTACAGATGAAAATCATCTGATCAAAGATCTTAACGATTTGATTTTTTATCAGGCCAGAACCGGGATGATCAACAATTTATTGATAGGAAAACATAGTGATAAAAAAGATGTAGCTAAGGCAGCAATTCTTCTTAACGAACATAATAACAATCTTGAACAGTATTACGCTGAGTTATATATCGGCATTCAGGGAGAGTTTGATATCTGGATGATGTTGATGTTTTCTTTATTAAATGGAAAAAACGTGAGTGCTGTTGATATAATATTTTCAGAGTCGAATGGTAGGATTATATTATCGAGGGTTAAAAAAATTAGAAGTCAGGAATAGATATATGCAAAAGTCCAGTTTGCTGCGGTTGCTTGGTTTGTTATGTATTTTGGTTGTTGTTGGTTTAACATGTTACGTAGTGCTTTTTTACTACGGAGAGTATTTGGGGGTGAGCACCCAAGCAACAAGAGTAATAGCTGTTATAACCGTTTTATTAGCACTGTGCTATATTTTCAAAATATGGCAAATGAATGCTTTGAAATCAACACTAATGTCGTATACCTCATTAGTTAAATATAAATCTATTTTTTATTTTTTTCTGCCATGGAAGTCAGCTTCTAAATCAAATGTTGGAAATAATACGGCGCCTGCATTGGATAATAATATATTCATTAACTTCTGCTCTACACTTAAAGATAATTACGGCCATCGCTGGCGCGCCAAAACCCGTATTCTGCTGGTGATGGGGGATGTCATTCAGGTTGAGTTACTGGTACCAAAACTCACCTCTCTGCGCTGGGTTGAAGGGGATGGCGTGGTGTTAATCTGGGGAGGTACGCTCACTGAACCGCCAGATGTTTCGTTGTTTGATGCGATACGCAAGCTGCATCGGCGCCCGCTGGATGGGATTGTATGGGTAACCCCCACTTTTCGGCACCAGGATTCATTGGTTCAATCGGCACCTGTTGTCTCTTTAACCGCAGAACAAATAGATAATGCTGCCCGCCATCTTCAGGCTGTTTTTACCACGCTTCGCTGGCGAGTGCCGTTATACCTTTGGTCGCTGCATGGCGCACAATCCGTTCTGAATGCCGCGATGGCCCAGTCTGCGACGTGTTTATTCCCTGCTGGATGTACAACGGCGTTATGTCGTTCGCAGCTGGCCGCGCTGGTCATGCAGTTGGCGGAACAGGGTTCGCAGCAGGTTACGCGCAATATCCACAGTAACTTCTTACTGAAAATGGCGAATGCGCTCACGCAAAACGCAGAAGCCATCAGCGACGCGTTAGCCACTTTTTTCAGCCTGCATCGGCCTCTGCCGCTGGCGGCGGTCATCTTGAGTCAGCATGTGGAAAGTACTTCACCGCGCGTGGCGCATGCCTGGGCGCGTGATGAGCGCTGGCGCGCGCTGCTTGATTCGCTCCCTGCGTTACCTGCTGAGCTAAAGGCACAGCGCACAGGCCGTTCAGGGATGCGAGTGCTGGCAGTCGGTACCGCTGGTTTGATGTTGCTATGGGGCGCGGGAATGGTGATATCTTTCCTGGCGAATCGCAATCTGATCGGCGAAAGTCTGGATCAGGCGAGACTGGCAGGTGGTGCGGATGAACCGCTCGCCGAGCGTCTTACGGCGCTGTCCGCGCTTCAGCAAACCCCAGGCATGCTTCGCTGGCGTCAGCTGAATGGGGCGCCGTGGTACTACCGCTTCGGCTTAAGCCAAAATGATGCTCTGTTGGATGCGCTATGGCCACGTTATACGCGTATCGCTATTCCGCTCCTGCGTGATGAAGCCGCGCAACATCTCACTCAGGAATTAACGGCGTTAACCCGACTGGCTCCAGACAGTCCGCAGTTTTCCGCCCAGGCAAAGATCGCCTACAACCAGCTGAAAATGTATCTGATGCTCTCCCGGCCTGAGCAGATGGAGGCATCATTTTTTAGTCAGGCGCTGATGCAAGACTGGCCGGAGAGAGCGGGTATTTCGCGCGCATCATGGCAGGGCGTTGGGCCTGGGCTTTGGCAGTTCTGGGGCGAAAACCTTCAGGCGCATCCTGAATGGAAAATAACAGCGGATAAAAATCTTATTAACCAGGTGCGAACGCTGTTAATTCGTCAGATGGGGATCCGCAATGGCGAAGCCGCTCTGTATCAGAAAATCATTGAACAGGTAACGCCGCATTACACCGATCTTCGTCTGGAAGACATGACCGGCGATACCCGGGCAGATCACGTATTTTATACCCGGAATTCGGTTGCTGGGGTGTATACCCGCAAAGCCTGGGAAGAGGAGGTTTTGCCCGCCATAGAGAAAATCGTAAACAACCGCCGGGAAGAAATGGATCAGGTACTGGGAGATGATACGCATTCTGCAAGCGACCCTCTCTCTCCACAGGCCTTAAAGGCGCGTCTTAGCGAGCGTTACTTCACGGATTTTGCCGACAGCTGGCTGGATTTTCTCAACAGTATTCGCTGGCAGCGCACCCAAACGCTGAGTGATGCCATCGATCAGCTCACGTTGATTGCAGATATCCGTCAGTCTCCTCTGGTTGCGCTAATGAATACGCTCGCCGTTCAGGGACGCACAGGGTTAACCGGAGAAGCGCTGTCGGACTCACTGGTGAAGTCGGCAAAGGATCTGTTTAACACCAAAGAAAATCAGACGATTGACCAGCATGCGCGGGAAGAAGGCCCTATGGCGAGTACCTTCTCGCCAATCCTGGCATTGATGGATGAACAATCGGGCGGGCAGGATATCAGCCATCTGAGTTTGCAAACCTACCTGACCCGGGTAACGCAGGTCAGGCTGAAACTCCAGCAGATTACTAACGCTGCCGATCCACAAGGCATGAGTCAGGCCCTGGCGCAAACGGTGTTTCAGGGCAAAACCGTCGATCTCACCACCACGCGTGACTATGGCAATCTGGTAGCGGCAAGCTTAGGCCAGGCATGGAGTGGATTTGGTCAAACTATGTTTGTTCAGCCGCTGGAGCAGTCATGGCAGCAGGTGTTGCAACCAACCGCAGCGGGCCTGAATGCGCAATGGAAGGCGCTGATTGTGAATGACTGGAACAGCGCTTTCGGCGGACGTTATCCGTTTCGCGATGTCGGTAGCGAGGCTTCTCTGCCGCTGCTGGCGCAATATCTGCGAAGCGATAATGGCCGGATCCCGCATTTTCTCGAAAGTCATTTAAGCGGTGTATTGCATAAACAGGGAAGTCACTGGGTTGCCGACACGGTGAATGCGCAGGGGCTGGAGTTTAATCCGGCGTTCCTTAAGGCGCTGGACCAGCTCAGTCAGATTGCGGATGTCGCATTTATTCGTGGAGAAGCTGGGATGCGTTTTGAACTGCGCCCTGGAACGGCGCGGGATGTGATGCAAACCGATCTCGTACTGGATGGGCAAAAACTCACCTACGTTAATCAGATGCCAACCTGGAAAAACCTTGTCTGGCCAGCCGATACGTCAGCGTCAGGGGCCACCCTAAGCTGGGTGAGTACGAATACGGGAACCCGAATCTACTCAGATAACCCCGGCACCTGGGGCTGGATAAGACTGCTTGAGAAAGCGGAGATCAGCGATAACGCCGGCGTGAGCAGCGGTTTTAACCTGCGCTGGACTGCGCAGGATGGATTGCCGCTGAACTACACCCTGCGAACGGAGGCCGGTGAAGGCCCGCTCGCGTTACTGAAACTCCGCGATTTCGAACTACCAGAAACCATTTTTGTTGTCAGCCAGTCCCCCTCTGAGGAAGAAGAATGAGCGCTCTGCAACGTCTACTGGCCGCCAGCACGGCTTCGCCAGATGAACAACAGCAGCTGATGGAACAGGCGCAAACGCAAACTGCGCTATGGCAAAACTGGTTATTGCCCGTTTCCGCAGCCAACCCGGGCGGGGAAGATCCCGGCTATGACGATGATTTTCAGCGCATGCGAGAGGAGGTGAATAAACTTTCTGGCGCACAAACGGATCTCATCGTTGAGCTTGCGGAAAAACTGCTGATCCACACCTGTAAGGATGTCCGTGTTGTCACCTACTACACTTGGGCGCGTTTGCATCAGGATGGCGAGCCCGGCCTGGCGGATGGTCTGATTTTGCTGGCTGGCCTGATGCAGCAGTATGGCAATTCTCTCCATCCCCTAAGGGCCAATAGCCATAAGGCCGCCCTTGAATGGCTGGCCGGCGGGCGGATGCTGGATAGTCTGGCACGTTTCCCCGAAGTTTCACGGCCTGACGCACAGCGGATCGCCGGTGCGCTGATGCTGCTGGAGCAACAGTTTAGTCAGCGAGAGGAGAGTATTCGTCCCGGGCTTGGGGCGCTGTATAGCGCGCTGGAGAATCGTCTGGCACAGTCTGGCGGCGCTCAGGCGCTGGTTCCACAAAATGTCAGTCCGCAAGCCGGTCGGTACAGCGCAGAAACTCCCGTTCTAAAAAGTATTGCCTCTGGTCGTGAGCTGCTGGAGCAGGCACGGGTGCTGGCGAAATACCTGAGCGATCAGCCGGACGGCTGGCTGGCGGCGCATCATTTGATGAAAAGCGTGCGGCTCGATACGGTCAGCCAGCTTCCACCGCCAGATGGCGCTGGGCGTACACGTCTGATACCACCTAAAAGTGATTACCGCGCTCAGCTCAAGCGTCTGTATTTGCAGCAAAGCTGGACTGAACTGATTGAGCTAACTGACAGCTTATTTGTTGAGGGGGTAAATCATTTCTGGCTGGACGTGCAGTGGTATCTTCATCAGGCGTTAACCAGGGCGGGATTGCCATGGGATAAACATGCCGCCATTATCATCAGCGATCTGAAAATGTTGTTGCATCGGATGCCGGGTCTGGAAACGCTGGCATTTAATGACGGAACGCCCTTTGCCGATGACGTCACGCGTGAATGGATTGCCCGTGACGTGTTGCAGGAAAGCGACTGGCAGGCCGATAAAATCGCGGCGGCTACCGTCGGGAAGGATGACGATATCCTGCTGCTTGAAAGCGAGGCCCTGACGCTGGCGGACAGCGAAGGCGTTGAAGCAGCGCTCGCCTGGCTTCAGGCACGCCCTGGTATTATTTCACGTCGACAGCGTTGGTTACGCCAGCTGTTGATGGCCCGTCTGACGGAACAGTGTGGGCGCAACGATCTCGCGCTGCATTTGCTTGGTGAATTGAATACCACAGCGCACTCTCTCACTCTCAAACAATGGGAGCCTGAACTGCTGTTTGAAGTTAAAGCGCGGCGGCTAAAGCTTCTGCGTTTGAAAGCCAATCGCAGTGAAAGCGACAAAGCGCGTCTGGCGTCAGAGATGGAGTCACTGTTGTCTGGGCTGGTCGCCATTGATCCCGCCAGAGCCGCCGTTTTAGGCGGCTAAAGCAAAAACAAAATAAGCGAACTGTAAAATGGAAGATTTAACTCTGCGTTATTATGACGCGGAAATGCGTTATTTAAGGGAAGCGGCAAAAGAGTTTGCGCAGGCGCATCCGGATCGTGCCGCTATGTTGGATCTGGACAAAGCCGGTATCCCCGATCCCTATGTGGAGCGGCTGTTCGAAGGTTTTGCATTTTCTATGGGGCGGTTGCGCGCCAAAATAGACGATCATCTTCCTGAATTTACCGAAGGGTTGATGAGTCTGCTGTGGCCACATTATTTACGTACCATTCCCTCCTTAAGCATTGTCGAGCTTTTACCTGATACTGACGTGCTGAAAATGAGCGAGCGGATTAATGCGGGGTTTGGCGTATTGTCCCAGCCCGTTGGCCCTAAAAAAACGGTATGTCAGTATCGTACTACCCAGCCCGTCACGCTCAGCCCACTGTCTGTTACGGCGGTGAATATCGATGCTGAACCTGACGGACGCTCAGTCATCCGTATGCGAATAAAGTGCAATCCACAGATGGACTGGTCGCAAACCGAACTGACGCGTCTCAGCCTTTACCTGAGCGGTGACGCGCCGGTGACCCACGCACTGCACCTTGCATTGACAAAGCGTCTGGCCTCTCTTTATTTGAGACTCCCCAACAGCGTAGAACGTATTCGACTGGAGGGTTACTTTTCCCCGGGCGGATTTGCCGATGAAGACAGTTTGTGGCCAAAAGGCGATACGGCGTTTGGCGGCTGGCAATTATTGCTTGAGTATTTTACGTTCCGCGAAAAATTTATGTTTGTCCATCTTAACGGTCTGGAAAAAATAACCTTTCCTGCGGGCATCGACTGCTTTGAAATCGAAGCGGTACTGACTCAACAGTGGAATTCTGAGCTTCCCGTGGGTAGCGAAAATATACGTCTGCACTGCGTTCCAGTTATTAATCTCTTCACTCTGGAAGCCGATCCGCTGGTGGTTAATGGACTGGAAAGCGAATATTTGCTGCGTCCGCGCAGATTGCAGGATGGTCACATGGAAATTTATTCGGTGGATGCGGTTTCTGGTTCGCAGCGCGCGCGTAATGCCGTTTATGCCCCATTCACCAGCTTTCGCCACAAGGGAGGCATGATGCGCCGTAATGCCCCCGAACGTTACTACCATACACGCGTCAGGCGCGGCGTCTCAGGATTGTATGACACCTGGCTGATCCTCGGCGGTGACGCCTGGGAGCGGGATCGTCTTGCTGAGTATGAAACCGTCTCATTGAAAGTGACCGGAACAAACGGTCAGCTACCCAGGCGAGCTTTGCAGAGTTCATTGCTTAATCGTTGCGAGCAGATCCTCCAGACGCCGCTTGCCGTGCGTAATCTGTGTAAACCGACGCTACCGGCTTATCCTCCCGCCGAGGATCGTTTTCACTGGCGCGTCTTAAGCCACCTCGGGTCCAGCTTTCTGAATATGATGGCCAGCGCAGAAGTGCTCAAAGGAACATTATCTCTCTATAACTGGCAGGATGATGAGCTGAATTATCGTCGTCTGGATGCGATCATGGATGTTCAGCAGCATGAAATACAACGCTTTGAAAAAGGATTTTTACTTCGTGGAGTAGATATCGAAATAACGCTTGATGAGAACGGATTTACCGGTGAGGGCGACATTCATCTTTTTGGTGAAATGCTTAACCGCTTTTTTGCATTGTATGCGGATATTCATTTGTTTAATCAGCTTACGTTAATTATCCAGCCGGCAGGGAAAAGCTTGCGATGGAAAGAGAATCACAATCAGCGACTGCCTGGTTGCTAAATAGCCTTGGCGATAACCTGCCTCGTACCAATTTTTATCGTTTTTGCCAACTGCTGGAACAGTGGAATCCGCAAGCGCCAGCTCCAGGAAGCCAACAAAGTCCGCGCTTTGATGCTATTCGTTTTCGTCCTCATCCGGGGATGGGGTTCCCGGCGGGGGAGCTAAAAAGTACAGAATATGATCCGCAAAAACCCACACTGCCACCAACGGTCAGTGTCACATTTATGGGGTTGTATGGCGTGGAATCGCCGCTGCCGACAACCTATCAGGATGATATTGCCCAGTGTCAGGAAGGCTCGGACGTCGCCGCTGAGTTTCTGGATATTTTTAACCATCGCTTAATTACGCAGTTTTATCGAATCTGGCGTAAATACAGCTATCCAGCGACTTTTCGCCCTGGCGGTACAGATGAGACCTCACAATATTTACTGGGGCTGACCGGGTTGGGGATTCCTGGATGCGCCACACAAACGCAAGCCCCGTTATCGCGTTTTTTGGCGCTGTTAGGAGTAATGAGAATGCCAACGCGTACGGCAGAAGGAATATCCGCGCTGGTATCTTTATTATCGCCAACAACAAATATCACCGTGACGCCACATGATAAACGCTTCGTCCTGCTGGATAAGGCGTTAAAAATGAGTGCGCGGCACCCCGTTAGCCTTCATTCTCGTCCGGTGATGGGACATAGCGCCGTAGATATTAACAGTCAGGTGCTCATTACGCTAACCACGGAGGTTCCTGATGGGGTTTGCGACTGGTTACCCGGCGGTCAGCTTTACCATGATTTTCTCGCGCTCCTGCACGTTTATTTAGGTGCCAGAGTGAATGCGAGGCTGCAATTACGTATTCCTCGCTCGGTGCTTCCGGATGCTCAACTTACCAGTAATAAAAGCGAACATGCAGTACAGCTCGGTCGCACGGCTGTTATGCGTCTGAATAACCCGAAAGCTCTGAACCAACTTATCACCATTAAACTTGGGCTTTGGCAGAGCCTTAGCCAACACGATCAGCGGAGGGAAGCCGATGAGGCTGGCGATTATCGCTATTAATTTTGTCGTAATAACCGGCATGACCAGCCTGATCACAGGGTGTGGTCTGACACAAAAAGTATCTGAAGGCACGGTGTCATTAACGAAGTCAATTTTTTATAAGGAAATTAAAACGCTGCATTTGGATCTTTGCGCCAGAGAAGCCGCTAATAAAAATGCTCAGGGCATCGCGCTTTCAACGGTCGTACGTATTTACCAACTCAACGATCGTAAAGCATTTGACTCAGCGAATTATCAGTCTTTATTTGCGCAAGACAGCACGGTGGTAAAAGCGGATTTACTGGCTCAGAAAGATGTTTGGGTTCGTCCTGGTGAAAGCGTAACTATCGATATTCCACTCGAAAAGGAAACGCAGTATGTTGCCGTGGCGGGAATGTTTATTTCTCCCGAACAGTCTGAAGATTCATGGCGCGTGGTAATACGTCGAGAAGATCTCGATTCTGATAAAGCGCGAGTGATTGAATTAAATTCTCAGGCTCTGGTTCTCCTGAAGCCGGAGGACGAGTAATGATTAAACGACCTTCTCTTTATGACATCTTGTTGGGTAATTTCTCCGGTGGTTTGCCTTTGCATGCAGTTGGTGAAAACACGCAGGTCATCTTATCCGTTTTGGATAATATGCAGCGCATTTTGAATACGCGCGCCGGTAGCCTTAAACATTTACCCGACTACGGTCTGCCGGATATGACCAAAATCCTCCAAGGTATGCCGGGAACGGCACATCAACTTATCAGTACGCTTTCTCAGGTTTTGTTGAAGTATGAACCGCGACTGAAAAGTATTCAGGTCACAATGCAGGAGCAGGAAACGCCAGGGCATTTACGCTACTCCATCGATGCCGAACTTCAGGACCTTGGCGTTGTTCGTTATGGCACTGATTTTACCCCCGAGGGACGGGTGCTCATCCGCCACCTGAAAAAACAGGGTTGGCTTGAGACAGGAGCGTACTGATATGGAGACGAATCGCATCAGCACCGGTGGCGACCCGCGTGCTTTCACGGAGTTCGGGCAACTACGCGATGAAATCAGCAAGCTGACTCATCCCGCGCGCCCGGACGTTGACTGGCAAAAGGTTGAACAGTTAAGCCTGACTTTGTTTCGCCATAACGGTGTCGAATTGCAAACCCTGGCCTGGTATACCGTCAGTAGAATGCGTAATGCCGGGCTGCTGGGACTTGCCGAAGGTGCCGAGCTTCTGGAGGCGTTACTGACGCATCACTGGAGTGCCATATGGCCGCAGCAAACCCATGCTCGCGTTGAAATTCTGACATGGCTGTCAGCCCGTTTACAGCAAGAATTGCGTACGCTAACGCTGTCATATGCTGATTTATCAGTGGTTTATCGGATTGAACAGCGTTTAAAACATGCCTGCGAAGTGCTGCAACGGCTTGAACTGAAAGCGCTGAGTAAACTGGAGGTTGTCGTTACCTGGATGCATAATGCCGCTTTACGCCTTGAGAAGTCAGAGGCGGATTCGGGCTCAGCCGTTGTGATGATACCGGCTTCTGGCTCAGCCAATAACGCTGAGATCGCTTTGCCCCAGCTGATCTTTGTGGTGAATGAACCCGCGTCGTCCGGGCAATCAAGCACAGCGGTTTTTGCTACTCAAACCGATCACGGAACCCGACGGATGTGGTTGGGGTTTGTCATCGGAGTCATGGTGACTGCGCTAGTGAGTACAGGCGCTTTTCTTGGTATTAAGCATATGCGAGCTGATGAATATGAACTGATCAGGCCATTGCCGCAGGTGTTGACGCCTGAACAATTATCCACGTTGAAGCAATCCTCAGATTTGGGGGAGCGGAAACAGGAATTTTTCGTCGCTGCGCAAGGGCAATTGGATGTTATATCCCGCCTGTCACCTCTGTGGTCGAGGGAGTATGCCGCATCATTAGCGCAGCAGCTAGCCACCCTGTGGCCGGAAGAATCGCTGACTACGGAATTCACAAGCGGATTACAAAAACAGTTAACCACGGAAGCGTTGCCGGAAAGCGCACTGCAAAACTGGCATCATGCCCAGCAGGGGCTGGAGGCATTAACTGCCCAGCTAAATTCGCTTGATGAACGCAAAGGTAAATATCTGACGGGTTCGGAGCTGAAATCAGCCATTTTCACTATCCGTCGTCAGCTTGACCAAACGCCGCCGACAGAAGAGTTATTACGTCAAATAGATGAAGAATTCAAAATGCAGGGGAGGGTATCACCCGCTTTGTATCAGCAACTCGATATGCGGATTAATCAGCTTCTTAATCGTTATGCGCTGTTGAAACAAAGTTCGGTGAAGAGAGAATAGTGACTATTCGCCAAAAGCAAAAAACCCGCCATAGGCGGGTTCTTCTAAATAGTGGTGCCCGGACTCGGAATCGAACCAAGGACACGGGGATTTTCAATCCCCTGCTCTACCGACTGAGCTATCCGGGCAACGAGGCGCATTAAACCCGATTCACTTCGTTTCGTCAACGAAATTTCTTCAAATCAATGCAGACTGCACAATCTATCACCACATTGTTGCTATTGCACGCATTCTCAGGCAAAAAAAGCCGTCCACGCTGCGGAAAGCGGCATTGCCAGTAGAAGGGCAGGAAGCATATTCACCACCGCAAACATTTTAATGCCGCAAATCCGCAAACCGGTTGCAAGTAGCAACAGTCCGCCTACAGCGCTGAAATCGGCCATCATAGCAGGGGTTGTCAGCGGTAAAATCAGAGCTGCACAGGTGGCAAGCGTCAACTGAATTGCCAGCATCGGTATGAAAATGGCAGACACGGCGATCCCTAGCGAGCAGGCGAAGATAATAGCGGTGAAGAAATCGAGAAATGACTTGGCGATTAAAATATTAGGATCGCCGGTCATCCCTTCATGGATTGCCCCGAATATCCCGGTCCCGCTGGCGCAAAACAACACGATGATCGCCACATAGCTTTGGATAAAGGATTCGTGTGTTGCATTGACATCCGATTTGGTGAAAAGCTGTTGCGCTTTGGCAACCGCGGCATTGATTCCTTTTTCCAGATGGCAGAATTCGCCAATTAATGCACCGATCAGTGTCGCCAGAACCATCACCGGCAAGTTAACGCATTTGATAACCAACAAGATACCAATTCCCAACGAGCACAACCCGAATATTGAGGTCATTGAGATCCGAATACGTTCGGGTAAGTGCTGACTGAGCAGCGCGCCGAGAACACCGCCTAATAAAATGGCGCTGGCATTAATAAAGGGTCCGATTACCACGTTTGCTCCTGCATACTCATTATCGTCTTGATGTTAAAGGCAACTGTTTGGGTGAAATTATGTTTCAGATTGCATTATTATGCCGCTATTGTCAGACGAAATGCTTGTTTATCTGTGAGGTTTAAGCACAGGATTTTATCTTGCGCCAGTAGGTGAAAGGTGCCATGATTGCGCGAATTTTCTCCTGTCTGAATGGGGCTGCCTGGGATGATATTACTCCCCCTACATCGCCTTCAATATCGCCTTTTTGCGCGACGTTTTCCCCTTCCTGCGACTTATCTATACTCTGCCACCATGCGGTGAGGGCAGCGCATGCTCACTGCAGGATAACAGTAAGATCAGAGGCTATCTGCTTTTACTGATGTCTGGCGGTCGGGGCTGGTAACCAGTTTGACCCGTCATTTCGTGGGCAAAGCAATGCGGCTTTGCCCGGGACTTTTGATTTTCCCGAAACGGGTTATTGCGCTTATGAAATCAATGAAAATTGCCGCCAGTGGTGAACTGGCTTCTCGTCTTTCCAGCCATCGCCAGGTGGTTGCGCTGGACAGCACCGATTTTACTGACGTCGCGGCAGTCGTCATTACCGTTGCGGACAGCCGCAGTGGGATCCTGGCTTTGCTGAAACGCACTGGTTTTCATATACCGGTGTTTTTGTTCGCAGAGTCTGATGTCGATGTACCTGCGGGCGTTAACGCGGTGATTTGCGGTCAGGCTCAGGACTGGCTGGAGCTGGAGTCTGCTGCCTGTCAGTATGAGGAAGAGTTGCTGCCGCCGTTCTATGACACGCTTACACAGTATGTCGAAATGGGAAACAGCACGTTTGCCTGCCCGGGACACCAGCACGGTGAGTTTTTTAAGAAGCATCCGGCGGGCAGACATTTCTATGAGTTCTTTGGCGAGAACCTGTTCCGCGCGGATATGTGCAACGCTGACGTTAAGCTGGGCGATCTGCTGATTCATGAGGGATCAGCGAAACATGCGCAGAAATTTGCCGCGAAAGTTTTTCACGCGGATAAAACCTACTTTGTGCTGAACGGAACCTCTGCGGCGAATAAAGTGGTCACCAACGCGCTGCTGACGCGCGGCGATCTGGTGCTGTTTGACCGCAACAACCATAAGTCCAACCACCACGGTGCGCTGATCCAGGCCGGTGCGACGCCGGTTTATCTGGAAGCGGCGCGTAATCCGTTTGGCTTTATTGGCGGTATTGACGAGCACTGCTTTGATGAGGCGTATCTGCGCCAGCAACTGCGTGACGTTGCGCCGCACAAGGCTAACCAACCGCGCCCGTTCCGTCTTGCAATCATTCAGCTTGGTACCTATGACGGTACGATCTACAACGCCCGGCAGGTGATCGACAAGATCGGTAGCCTGTGTGATTACATCCTGTTTGATTCTGCCTGGGTTGGCTACGAGCAATTTATTCCGATGATGGCCGATGGGTCACCGCTGCTACTGGAGCTCAATGCTGACGATCCGGGGATCTTTGTCACCCAATCGGTACACAAACAGCAGGCCGGATTCTCGCAAACCTCGCAGATCCACAAAAAGGATAACCATATTCGCGGTCAGGCGCGGTTCTGTCCGCATAAGCGTCTGAACAATGCATTTATGCTGCATGCTTCCACTAGTCCGTTTTACCCGCTGTTTGCGGCGCTGGATGTTAACGCTAAAATCCATGAAGGCGAGAGTGGGCGTCGGCTATGGGCGGAGTGTGTAGCGCTGGGCATTGAGGCCCGTAAAGCGATTCTTACCCACTGTAAGATGATTCAGCCGTTTATTCCTCCGGTAGTTGATGGTAAGCCGTGGGAAAGCTATCCGACGCAGGTGATTGCCAGCGAGCGCCGCTTCTTTAGCTTTGAACCGGGTGCTAAATGGCATGGTTTTTCCGGCTACGCGCGCGACCAGTACTTCGTTGATCCCTGTAAGCTGTTGTTAACTACTCCGGGCATTGATGCGCAAACCGGGCAATATACTGAGTTTGGTATTCCGGCGACGATTCTGGCGCATTACCTGCGTGAAAACGGCATTGTTCCGGAGAAATGCGACCTTAACTCGATTCTGTTCCTGCTGACCCCGGCAGAAAGCACCGAGAAACTGGCGCAACTGGTGGCGATGCTGGCGCAGTTTGAGCAGCATATTGAGGACGATACGCCGCTGGCAGATGTGCTGCCCACCATCTTCAACAAGTATCCGGTACGCTATCGGGATTACACGCTGCGTGAACTGTGTCAGGAGATGCACGATTTATACGTCAGCTTTGATGTGAAGGATCTGCAAAAAGCGATGTTCCGACAGGAGAGTTTGCCTGCCGTGGCGATGAACCCGCAGGATGCCAACAGCGCCTTTATCCGTGGTGATGTCGAACTGGTGCGTATTTGTGATGCCGCAGGTCGCGTTGCGGCAGAAGGTGCGCTGCCTTATCCTCCAGGCGTTCTGTGCGTGGTACCGGGCGAAATCTGGGGCGGGGCGGTGCAACGTTATTTCCTGGCGCTGGAAGAGGGTGTTAACCTGCTGCCGGGCTTCTCGCCGGAGCTGCAAGGTGTTTACAGTGAAACGGATGCAGACGGTATTAAGCGTCTGTATGGATATGTTGTGAAGTAAGCGCAAAAAAAACGGGTTACCTTTTGGCAACCCGCTTTTCTCTGCGTAAACGTTAGTGCGCGATAGTTTGGGTGCCTGCCGGAACGCGTACGTGTTTATATTTAAACAGCGCCACGAAGGCAAAAGCCAGAACCAGCGAGTAACCTGCGAAGATCAGCCACACGGTCTGCCAGTCGGTAATACCGTTCAGCGTATAGTGTTCAACTACTTTACCGCTCACCAGTCCGCCCAGAATACAACCGAAGCCGTTGGTCATCATCAGGAACATACCCTGTGCGCTGGCGCGGATTTCAGGGCGAACTTCTTTCTCCACGAATACCGAGCCAGAGATGTTGAAGAAGTCGAAGGCGCAGCCGTAAACAATCATCGACAGAACCAGCAGCACGGTACCGAACGGTGTCGGATCGCCGTAGGCAAACAGGCCGAAACGCAGCATCCACGCCACAATACTGATAAGCATTACATTCTTAATACCGTAACGGCTCAAGAAGAACGGGATGGTCAGGATAAACAGCGTCTCGGAAATCTGCGAGATCGACATCATCACCGAGGCGTGTTCAACGATGAAACTACCGGAGAACAGCGGGTTGTTATCGAAGCTGTGCAGGAAGGTATTACCGAACATATTGGTAATCTGCAGCTCCGCGCCCAGCATCATGGAGAAGATGAAGAAAATCGCCATGCGCTTGTTTTTAAACAGCGCGAAAGCATCCAGGCCCAGCATGGACGACCAGCTCTGGTTTTTCTGCTGGTTAGCCACCGGAATATGCGGCAGCGTCAGCGTGAACAGCGCCAAAACAACGGACAGCGTTGCACCGATATACAGCTGCATATGACTCAGCTCGAAGCCGGAGAAGCTCACGCCCCACATCGCCATGATAAAGCCGATAGTGCCCCAGATACGGATTGGCGGGAAGTCCGTTACGATATCCATCCCGGCTGACTGCAGGCGATAGTAAGAAATGGTGTTGATTAACCCCAGCGTTGGCATATAGGCCAAAGAGTTAAGCAAGATCACAAAGAACATCGCGCCTGGGGTGGTGACTTCGGCTGCGGCGAACAGCGTTGCTGCACCGACCAGGTGACAAATGGCGTACACCCATTTCGCACTGATCCATTTGTCGGCCACGATCCCTAACAGCGTAGGCATAAACACGGCGGCGATCCCCAGCGAGCTATACACTGCGCCAATGGATGCACCATCGAATTTTAGGGTGACAAACATATAGGAGCCGAGGGTAGTGAGCCAACTACCCCATAAGCAGAACTGCAGAAACGAGAGCACTTTCAGCTGCAGCTTAAGATTCATGTTAATTTCCTCACACCGTAATGCGGATGAATGTTTTAAAAGGCACATTTGCCGGGGCTTGATGATGTGATTCTATCAACGAGGGACACTCTTTTTTTGTTACCTGTGACAAATATTTGCAAACAATTTCTGATTGCAAAGCAAAAGAGTGATGGAGTTAACACTTTACCCTCTTCCGGACCCCGTTTACCGGGGCAGAAGAGGGGATATATTAGCGGCGTCGATATGATTTTTGTGCGGAATTGACCTTGTAAAGGTATCGGCGTGATTCAGCAGACGGATGTCGGGTAGTCAGCGTTTGATAAACGTCCCCCGGGGTCATGCTGTTGATAATATTCGCGGCCTGGATTTTATCGTTCGAGAAAACGCGCAGCACGCTGCCCGCACCGCCGTTATATGCCGTGATCACCGCGTAGCGACGGGATGTTGGATTATCAATGCCGCCTAAATAGACATTGTTGAGCATAGCCAGATAGGCGGTACCGGTATCAATGTTGCTGGCTGGGTCAAACAGGAAGCTACGGCTCGGTGTGCCGGAGCGCCCTTGCGAGCGAAACACATCTTTCCCGGCGCTGTGCTGTACCACCTGCATCAGTCCCAGCGCATCGGCATGGCTGACCGCATATGGGTTAAATGAGGATTCGGTTTGCATGATGGCCAGAATCAGCGACTCATCGACGCCATACTTACGCGAAGCCTGACGCACCATGCCGACGTATTTATGCGCGCGCTTATCAAGGTGGTTCGGTACCAGGTTGATCGTCACGCTATAGATGATGCGAATACCATTGCTGCGGCTTTTCAGGCGTGTTTTCAGCAGATAGTCAGCGAAATTGGTGGCACGCCCCTCCCAACGAATGGGCTGGCCGGTATTATCGACCACCTGCCCGTACAGGAATGGCTCTTTGGAAATCTTAATGTCGTCGACATCGGAATAGAGATCGATAGAACCCGGATCATCCCCCATCAGCAATGTCTTGATAATCGCCCGACGCAGGTGTCCGGCGGGATCTGTCCCGGCAATGGTCTCGACGGTTATCGTACCGTCATCAAAGTTGATATGGCTGCGGGTTTGATACTGATCGGTATACTTTACGTAGTCCTTTGGACCCGCAATCAGCACTTCCTTAAATCCCCACAAATTCTCAATGTTATGGGCAAATTGCCCCATCAGAATATCAAAACCGTTGGTATCCTTGACCCAGGCTTCGTTATAGGAATCGCCTTTTTTGGTCGAACTGGAACAGGAGATGAGCAACGGCGCAATAACGGCAAGCGCGAGAAATTTTTTCATCATTCCGGGAGTGCGTGTTGTGTTTGTTATTTGCAAGGACCAGAGTAAATCGTAGGCCGGATAAGCGCAGCGCCATCCGGCAACGGTTCTTAAGACTCTGGTGTATAGCCTTCAATATGCACGTCTTTGCCTTCAAACAGGAAGTTGATCATCTCCTGCTCAAGCAGTTTACGATGCTCAACGTTCATCATATTGAGCTTCTTCTCGTTAATCAGCATGGTTTGCTTATGCTGCCATTGCGCCCATGCTTCTTTAGAAATCTCGTTGTAGATGCGTTTCCCCAGATCGCCCGGGTACAGCTGAAAATCCTGGCCTTCTGCTTCGCGTTGCAGGAAAGTGCAAAAAATCGTTCTGCTCATAAAAAATCCTCTCTATCGACCGGTACGTTAAACGTGTGTACCGGCACGTAATTGCTGTAACAAACGCTCCACGGGAGCCGCCAGTCCGACCGACGGCGGTTGCGCTAAGTTATACCAGAGCGCGTTGCCTTCATCCATGCATGCGCCGAATGAAGACACAGGAAGCCACATAGGCACAATGTCTAAGTGGAAATGGCTAAAGGTATGGCGAAACGCATTAAGTTGGGTCAGATTATCTGCGTTAATTTGCCGTTGCGCCAGCCAGTTGCGCAGTCCATCTTCGTCGTCAAACTGTGGAAAACAGTATAAACCACCCCATAAGCCGCTGGGCGGTCGCTGTGCGAGCAGCACTTCGTCATCATGCTGCATCAGTAAAAAATAGCCCGTTCGTTCCGGCAGCGTTTGCTTGGGTTTTTTACCCGGGTACAACGCCCAGCTTGCATTGGCGCTGGCCACACAGCCATTTTCCAACGGACACAGCGAACATTTAGGTTTTGAGCGCGTACAGACCATGGCGCCTAAATCCATCATCGCCTGATTAAAACGTTCAACGCCATGGGCGGGCGTCACCTGCTCGCTCAACTCCCACAGCTTCTTTTCGACCTCTTTTTTACCCGGCCAGCCGTTTACAGCATAACAGCGAGCCAGCACGCGTTTGACGTTACCGTCGAGAATCGGAAAATGCTGACCCAGAGAGAGGGAAAGGATCGCGCCTGCGGTTGAGCGACCGACGCCAGGTAGGGCGGCCACCTCATCAAAAGTTTGCGGAAATATACCGCTATGCAGCGTGACAACCTGCTGCGCGGCTTTATGCAGATTACGCGCTCGGGCGTAATAACCCAGCCCGGTCCACAAATGCAGAACCTCATCCAGCGGCGCATGGGCTAAATCCGTTACCGTTGGGAAGCGCGCCATAAAACGCTCAAAATAAGGGATCACGGTCGCAACCTGAGTTTGTTGCAGCATTACCTCAGAGAGCCATACTTTGTAAGGCGTCTTATCAATTTGCCAGGGCAGCGTTTTCCGCCCGTATTTGTCGTACCAGCTCAAAACCTGAGCCGAGAATTGAGACGCTTGCATGATTACCGTTTCATTATTGCTGGGGGCAAGATTGCAGCACAGCGGCAACGGGGTGTAAACCGGAACTTTCCGCTGCTCACTTTCTTCCTTTACTTGCATCCGGCAACTAACTTTGGATAATGCCCGTTTTCAGAACTCAAACACAGCAGACTAAACTTTTATGAAGAACGACGTCATTTCACCGGAATTTGATGAAAACGGCCGCCCTCTGCGCCGGATTCGTAGTTTTGTTCGTCGCCAGGGGCGACTGACGAAAGGGCAGGAGCACGCGCTGGAAAACTACTGGCCGGTGATGGGCGTTGAGTTCAGCGAAGAGCCTGTAAATTTCGCAGAACTGTTTGGCCGTGATGCGCCAGTCACGCTGGAAATCGGTTTTGGTATGGGAGCGTCGCTGGTCGCAATGGCGAAAGCGCGTCCGGAACAGAATTTCCTTGGCATTGAGGTTCACTCGCCGGGCGTTGGTGCGTGTCTGGCTTCAGCCCATGAAGAGGGTGTCGAGAACCTGCGCGTCATGTGCCATGATGCCGTTGAAGTCCTGCATAAAATGATTCCTGACAATTCTTTATCTATGGTTCAGTTGTTTTTCCCTGACCCGTGGCATAAAGCACGTCATAATAAACGCCGTATCGTTCAGGTACCGTTTGCTGAGCATATCTTATGTAAGCTGAAGCTGGGCGGCGTATTCCACATGGCAACCGACTGGGAAGCTTATGCGGAACATATGCTGGAAGTGATGTCCTCCATTGACGGGTATAAAAACCAGTCCGAGAGTAACGATTATGTACCGCGCCCACAATCGCGCCCGGTAACCAAATTTGAACAACGTGGTCATCGTCTTGGCCACGGCGTATGGGACTTAATGTTCGAGAGGGTGAAATAATGGCAAAGAACCGTAGCCGTCGTCTGCGTAAAAAGATGCACATCGAAGAATTCCAGGAAGTAGGGTTTTCGGTTGCATGGCGTTTCCCGGAAGGTACATCTGGAGAGCAGGTCGATCAAATCGTTGATGACTTTATCAATGAAGTTATCGAACCGAACAAGCTGGCTTTTGACGGCAGCGGCTATCTGGCCTGGGAAGGTCTGATCTGTCTGCAGGAAATCGGCAAATGCACCGAAGAACACCAGGCAATCGTGCGTAAGTGGCTGGAAGAGCACAAACTCGAAGAAGTGCGTACCAGCGAACTTTTCGATATTTGGTGGGACTAAGTAGCACAGGGTCGGCAAATGCCGGCCCGATTTGTCTTGAGGGAAAGATATGATGCGCAAAACGCTGCTGGCGGCAGTCCTAACGTTCACGGCGATGGCCGCACATGCAGATTACCAGTGCAGCGTCACCCCGCGTGACGATGTGATTTTGAGCCCACAAACGGTGCAGGTGAAGGGCGAGAACGGCGACCTGATTATTACCCAGACCGGCGATGTCACCTTCAACGGTAAACAGTACAGCCTGAACGCCGCACAGCGTGAGCAGGCCAAAGATTATCAGGCGGCGTTGCGTAGCAGCCTGCCGTGGATTGACGAAGGTGCCAGAGCGCGCGTAGAGAAAGGTCGCGTGGCGCTGGATAAAATCATCGCCAAAGAGGTCGGTGAAAGCAGCAACATGCGTGGCCGCTTAACCAAGCTGGATGCGCAATTGAAAGAGCAGATGAACCGTATCATCGAGCATCGAACTGATGGCCTGACCTTCCATTATAAGGCGATTGATCAAGTTCGCGCGGACGGACAACAGCTGGTTAATCAGGCGATGGGCGGTATTTTGCAGGACAGCATCAACGAAATGGGTGCCAAAGCCGTACTCAAAGGTGGTGGTAATCCGTTGCAGGGCGTGCTCGGTAGCCTTGGTGGCTTGCAAACCTCAATTCAAAACGAATGGAAGAATCAGGAACAAGACTTCCAACAGTTTGGCAAAGATGTTTGTGCCCGCGTCGTGACGCTGGAAAACGATCGTAAAACGCTGGTTAGCACTCTGAAATAATCTTCACCTCTTTTTAACGGCGCAGAAACATTCTGCGCCGTTTTATTTTGTACTTTTCTGTTTTTTTGATATCCATCTCTAAGAATGGCAATTTGATGGAGATATAAATCTGGTTAATTGGAACTCGTCACATTATTCATCTGTAGGATAGACATAATGCTGCAAATTCAAGTAACTGGAGAAATAACATGGAGTTTTTCAAGAAAACGGCGCTTGCCGCACTGGTTATGGGTTTCAGCGGCGCGGCGCTTGCACTGCCAAATATCACTATTTTAGCGACCGGCGGGACGATTGCTGGTGGCGGTGATTCCGCGACAAAATCTAACTACACGGCAGGCAAGGTTGGCGTAGAAAATCTGGTTGAGGCCGTTCCTCAGTTGAAAGATATCGCTGTCGTTAAAGGCGAGCAGGTGGTGAACATCGGCTCCCAGGATATGAATGACGAAGTCTGGTTAACGCTGGCCAAAAAGATTAATACCGAGTGTGATAAAACCGACGGCTTCGTGGTGACACATGGTACGGATACCATGGAAGAAACCGCCTATTTCCTCGACCTGACCGTCAAGTGCAACAAGCCGGTCGTGCTGGTCGGCGCCATGCGTCCATCTACGGGTATGAGTGCTGATGGCCCGTTCAACCTGTATAACGCAGTGGTAACTGCCGCAGACAAAGCCTCTGCCAACCGCGGAGTGCTGGTGGTGATGAACGACACCGTTATGGATGGTCGCGACGTGACTAAAACCAACACTACCGACGTTGCTACCTTCAAATCCGTTAACTACGGCCCGTTGGGTTACATTCATAACGGTAAAATCGACTACCAGCGTACGCCTGCGCGTAAGCACACCACGTCTACTCCGTTCGATGTTTCTAAGCTGACCGAGTTGCCGAAAGTTGGGATTGTTTACAACTATGCTAACGCCTCCGATCTGCCGGCAAAAGCACTGGTAGATGCGGGTTACGCAGGGATCGTTAGTGCAGGTGTAGGTAACGGTAACTTGTATAAAACCATTTTCGATACGCTGGCAACCGCCGCGCATAAAGGTACCGTTGTGGTGCGTTCATCTCGTGTACCAACGGGTGCCACCACGCAGGATGCAGAAGTTGATGATGCAAAATACGGATTTGTGGCTTCAGGTTCCCTGAACCCGCAAAAAGCACGTGTTCTGCTGCAGCTTGCGCTGACTCAAACCAAGGATCCTAAACAGATCCAGGAAATGTTTAATCAGTATTAATGACTGAAGGTGGCTGCGCTCATCGACCTAACCCTGTAGGCCTGATAAGCGCAGCGCCATCAGGCAATTTGCCGGATGCGGCTCAAGGCCTTATCCGGCCTACATCGTTACCGTATTACTCCGCCAGAAACAGCTCCAACAGAGAGTTCAAAAACAGCTTACCGTGTTGAGTAATCTGCCAGTATTCATCGCATTCACTCAGGTAGCCCTGGGAAATAGCCTCATCGATCTGTCGACGAATAACGTCCTCGGTAAGCCCGGTATATTGTCTGAACTCCGCTCGAGGCGCGGCCTCAAGCAACCGGAAACGGTTCATAAAGAACTCGAACGGCTTATCGGCTTCGGCGACATCACGCTGGCTTTCGAGATAACGCCCTTGCATGTAGCCACGCGGATGCCGCGTTTTGGTGGTACGCAGAATGCGCCCGTCCGGGAACGTAATTTTGCCATGCGCGCCGCAGCCAATACCGAGATAGTCGCCAAAACGCCAGTAATTAAGGTTGTGCTGACACTGATAGCCCGGCTTTGCATAGGCTGAGGTTTCGTACTGTTGATACCCGGCGGCGGTCAGCAACTGGTGGCCTTGCTCAAAAATATCCCACAGCGCATCATCGTCTGGTAAAACAGGCGGTCGGGAACCGAACAGCGTGTTGGGTTCGATGGTCAACTGATACCAGGAAAGATGCGGTGGATTGAGCGCGATGGCCTGCTGTAAATCGCCCAGCGCCTCTTCCAGCGTCTGATCTGGCAAACCATGCATCAGGTCGAGGTTAAAGCTGCGTAGCCCTAGACCGCTCGCCAGGTGTGCTGCTCGTTTGGCTTCTTCCGGCCCGTGAATACGTCCCAGACGCTCGAGTTTGGCGGAGCTAAAGCTCTGTACGCCAATTGAGATACGGTTTACGCCAGCGCGTTGATAATCAACAAAGCGATCGGCTTCCACCGTCCCGGGATTCGCCTCCATTGTGATTTCTGCATCTGCGGCCAGATTCAGCCGTGCACGCACGCCGTCGAGCAGCGTTTGCATTGCCGGGCCAGAAAGCAGGCTCGGCGTACCACCACCGATAAAAATTGTCTTTACTTCCCGCCCCTGGGCGTGGGCCACCTCAGTATCCAGATCGCTCAGCAGGTGCTGAACATAGTCGTCATGAGGAACCTCGCCCTTAAGCGCATGCGAGTTAAAGTCGCAGTACGGGCATTTCTGCACGCACCAGGGGATGTGAATATAAAGACTTAGCGGCGGAAGGTTAACCATTGCGCAGGGCATCCAGCAGCAGCTTCAGTGCCTGTCCGCGGTGAGAAATCGCACTTTTTTCTTCGCGGGTCAGCTCAGCAGCTGTTTTTCCTTCGGACGGCACAAAAAAGATTGGGTCGTAACCAAAACCACCGTTTCCGGCCGGTTCACGGGTAATCACGCCCGGCCAGCTTCCGTGGCACACTAAAGGCGTGGGATCGTCCGCATGGCGCATATACACCAGCACGCAGTGGAATTGCGCCTGACGCTGGTCATCCGGGACATCCCGCAGGGTGTGCAGCAGTTTTTCCAGGTTCTGCTGATCGGTCGCATCTTCGCCGGAATAGCGGGCTGAATAGATACCCGGCGCGCCGCCAAGGGCATTTACTGCCAGGCCGGAGTCATCAGCAATGGCTGGCAAACCCGTAATTTGCGCGGCATGACGCGCCTTCAGAATGGCGTTCTCAATAAACGTCAGTCCGGTCTCTTCTGCAGAATCAACTCCCAGATCCGTTTGGGCAACAACATCAAGACCGAAATCACTCAGAAGAGAGGCGAGTTCACGCACTTTACCGGCATTGCCGGTCGCGAGGACAACTTTTTGCATGGGATACCTAATCAGTTAGCGCCGCAATTTCGGGCGGGATCTGTTGCGGATGAATAATTTTAACCTGTTTGTGGCGACCAAGCTCGCCCTTCTCAATAACGACCTGGCTTTTCGCTACGCGGAACTGTTTGCCGAGAAACTTCACCAGATGGCTGTTGGCTTGCCCATCGACCGGCGGGGCGGTAATGGCGACTTTAACTTCGTCGCCATGTAAACCCACAATACTGTCACGGCTGGCTTTCGGCTGAATATAGAGCCGTAAAACCAGACCGTCGTCGCAGGGTGTAACGGCACTCATAGCGCCATCCACAGCCCCGGCAGCAGCATGTTGCCTGTCGCCTGTAACACTTCCGCGATACCCATGTTAATGACATAGAGCAGCAGAACCAGAATCATTGGGGAGAAATCGATCCCGCCCATGCCTGGAAGTATGCGACGGATAGGACGCAACAGCGGATCCGCCAGTTGAATCAGCACGTACTCCACCGGACTGCGACCCTGGCTGACCCAGCTCATAATCGCCATTACCAGCAGCACCCAGAAAATCAGCAGCCCAATGGTCTTCAGGACAATCAGCACGGCGGCGATCCAGATGATCGGCTGGAACGTGACCACCTTAAATAGCACGATGGCTTTGATAAAGCTGAGAACGAGCGCGACTAATGCTGATGCGCTGTCAATGGGCCCCATTGGCGGAATAATACGGCGTAACGGCCCAATAATGGGCTGAGTGATTTTCACAATAAACTGCGAGAACGGGTTGTAGAAATCGCAGCGAGACCATTGCATCCACACGCGCAGCAGCAGCGCCATGGTATACAGCTCAATTACCGTTGAGAGCAGGAAGGTCAACGTATTCATGGTGTTCCTTAATTTTCCTTATTTTTTAGTGTAATCACGAGCACCAAAAATGGCAGTGCCGATGCGCACCATCGTGCTACCCGCCGCGATAGCGGCATCCATATCATCAGACATCCCCAGCGAGAGCGTATCGATATTTGGATAGCGTGTTTTCAACCCGGCAAATGCTACAGCCATTTGCTGTGCAACTTCAAACTGCCTTACATAATCTGACTCAGGAGCGGGAATAGCCATCAAACCACGCAGGGTAATGCGCGGCAGCGCATCGACTTCAGCGGCCAGGGCATCAAGCTCTGCCAGCGGAATCCCTGACTTACTGTTCTCATCGCTGATATTAATCTGGATCAGCACATTCAGCGGCTGCAGGTCTGCCGGGCGCTGTTCGCTCAGACGGGCAGCGATACGTAGACGGTCGATCGTATGGCACCAGTCAAAGTGCTCGGCGACCAGACGACTTTTGTTGGACTGCAGCGGGCCGATAAAGTGCCACTGCAGATCGTTGACGCCTTTTTCCTGAAAGTAGCGGATTTTATCCACCCCTTCCTGGACATAGTTTTCACCGAAGGCACGCTGCCCTGCGGTAATGGCTTCTTCGATGGCGCTCGCAGGTTTGGTTTTGCTGACTGCAAGCAACATAACTTCTTCTGAAGACCGCCCGCAACGCGTCGCGGCGGCTGAGATTTTGTCCCGGACATGTGCCAGGTTATGCGCGATATCGTTCATTTTCCGAGGATGTTCATATGAATATGGAAGAAATAGTGGCCCTTAGTGTAAAGCATAACGTGTCGGATCTACACCTGTGCAATGCATGGCCTGCGCGTTGGCGCAGACATGGAAAAGTCGAAAGCGCACCGTTTACCGCGCCTGACGTAGAGAATCTGCTGATGTGCTGGCTCAGTGAGCAACAACAGGTACAGTTGCAGGAGCAAGGGCAGATTGATTTTGCCGTTACCCTGACGGACTCCCGGCGGCTGCGCGCCAGCGCATTTGTCCATCTGCAGGGAACCTCGCTGGCGCTAAGACTGCTACCGCTGGATTGTCCTCATTTAGACGATCTTCAGCCTCCCGCGGTCATACCTGAACTGCTTCACAGTGAAAACGGGTTGATTCTGGTGACAGGCGCTACCGGTAGTGGTAAATCTACGACCCTGGCGGCGATGGTGGAGTATCTTAATCAGCATATTGAGGGGCACATTCTGACGCTGGAAGATCCTATTGAATATCGCTACACCAGCCGACGTTGTCTGATTCAACAGCGGGAGGTGGGCGCACACTGCGCCTCTTTCGCCACCGGTTTGCGCGGTGCGCTACGCGAAGATCCCGACGTTATTTTGCTGGGCGAGCTGCGCGACGTGGAAACCATTCGGCTGGCATTAACGGCGGCGGAGACCGGACATCTGGTGCTGGCAACGTTACATACGCGAGGTGCGGCGCAGGCCATCGCGCGGCTGGTGGATTCCTTTGCAGCAACAGAGAAAGATCCTGTGCGTAACCAACTGGCAGATAGCCTGCGGGCGGTTCTTTCGCAAAAACTGGAGGAGGATAAGCAGGGGGGACGCGTGGCGCTATTCGAACTGCTCGTCAACACGCCCGCCGTGGGCAATTTGATCCGCGAAGGGAAAACG
This sequence comes from Citrobacter sp. Cf132, assembly GCF_030333885.1. Taxonomy (NCBI): domain Bacteria; kingdom Pseudomonadati; phylum Pseudomonadota; class Gammaproteobacteria; order Enterobacterales; family Enterobacteriaceae; genus Citrobacter; species Citrobacter sp. Cf132. The sequence continues at coordinate 79,762 of NZ_JAOWFA010000041.1, read as the reverse complement.
CATCAGCTACCCGGCGTGATTCAAACCGGGCAGCAGACAGGTATGCAGACGTTTGCACAAAGTTTACAGCAGCGACAGGCGCAGGGGCGGCTTTAATAGCCCTGCTCGAAATAGCTTTCCAGGATAATAACGGCAGAAGCGGAGTCTACTTTGCCTTTATTCAACGCCCGGTAACCGCCTTGCTCAAACAGGCCTGAGCGGGCTTCGACGGTGCTCAAACGTTCATCGTGCAGCGTTACGGTTACGCCAAAGCGACCATGAATGCGGTTAGCGAATTTACGTGCGCGCGCGGTAAGGGGCTGTTCGGTGCCATCCATGTTGAGCGGCAGGCCGACAATGATTTCATCCGGTTGCCACTCTTTCAGCAGGCGTTCAATCAAATTCCAGTCTGGCGTACCGTCCTGTGCTTTGATGGCGGGCAATGGCCTGGCCGTACCGGTAATGCGCTGACCCACGGCGACGCCGATACTTTTCGTACCAAAATCAAAAGAGAGTAATGTTCCGTTCATCATGCGTGTCCCGCCACGCCGGGCATGGTCTGAATATCTATCCCGATAAGCTTCGCCGCATCGCGCCAGCGGTCGGCAATCGGCGTTTTGAATAAGATGTTGAGATCGGCAGGGGCCGTAAGCCAGGCGTTATCCAGTAACTCTTGTTCCAGTTGGCCCTTTTCCCATGATGAATAGCCTAATGCCACCAGCACCTCGGATGGTTGCTCCTGCGTGCCCAGAGTTTCTAATACATCGCGGGAGGTTGTGATGATGGTGTTATCAGAAATGCGAATACTGGACGCAAAGCGCGACGGTGGGGTATGAAGTATAAATCCACGGTCTTCTGCCAGCGGGCCGCCGAGCATCACGGGCTTATCCAGACGAATGGCCGGATCGCGTTCTTCTGGAGTAATCTTCAGCTTTTCCAGAATCCCTTCAATTTGTAAGTTTTCCAGAGGCTTATTGACGATAATCCCCATTGCTCCGTTCTCATTGTGTTCGCAAATATACACCACGGAACGGCGGAAAATTGGATCCTGGAGAGCAGGCATGGCAATTAGAAAGTGATGCTGTAAATTCATTGTCAGAGGTTCTGTTTCCTGGTTCAAAAAAGCAACAGCGCCCAGTATGCGTACAAACAGGAGCGCTGTCACTATTAGTATTGGTAGGGTCCCTTCTACCGGCGAGTTCTTTTATTTTTGCAGGCGCGCCTCAATGGCATCCATCAGCATACCGGTAATCGAAACCGGGAACTCCGCTTCAATTTCACGAATACAGGTTGGGCTGGTGACGTTAATTTCCGTCAGACGATCGCCAATGATATCCAGACCGACAAAAATCAAACCTTTCGCTTTCAGCGTTGGCCCAATGCGACGGGCAATTTCCCAGTCACTGTCGGTTAATGGACGCGGCTCGCCACGACCACCTGCGGCCAGGTTGCCACGGGTTTCGCCGCCCTGCGGAATACGCGCCAGGCAGTAAGGAACGGGTTCGCCATCGACCACCAGCACGCGTTTATCGCCGTCTTTAATGGCTGGCAGATAGTTCTGCGCCATGCAGTAGCGGGTACCGTGCTCGGTCAGCGTTTCCGCAATAACGCCAAGGTTCGGATCGCCTTCCTTCACGCGGAAAATAGAGGCCCCGCCCATGCCGTCCAGCGGTTTGAGAATGATGTCGCTGTGTTTTTGCCAGAAGGCTTTCAGCTGCGCTTTATTACGCGTGACCAGCGTTTCCGGCGTCAGATCGGCAAACCATGCGGTGAACAACTTTTCGTTGCAGTCGCGCAGGCTCTGCGGTTTGTTGACGATCAGCGTTCCTTTCTCTTCTGCACGTTCCAGAATATAGGTCGCGTAGATGAACTCGGTATCAAACGGCGGATCCTTACGCATCAGAATAACGTCCAGGTCTGCCAGCGGGAGATCCTGTTCGCTCTTGAACTCATACCATTTGTCGTAGTTCTGCTCTACGCTCAGGGTACGCGTATGGGCGCGGGCTTCACCGTTGATCAGATAAAGATCGGCCATCTCCATATAATGAATTTCGTAACCGCGGCGTTGCGCTTCCAGCAGCATTGCGAAGCTGGAATCTTTCTTGATGTTGATGCTTGCGATGGGATCCATCACGATGCCGAGCTTGATCATGTTCTTCTCCGTTTATGCCTTAGCCCAGATCGCCAAAACGCACCTGAAGCGCGGTAATGGCGGTGAGCGCAGTTGTCTCAGTACGCAGAACGCGAGGTCCTAACAGAATATCAGTAAACTGATACCGTGCGGTCATGGCAATTTCATCTGCCGACAACCCACCTTCCGGGCCAATCAGCAAGCGGATGCGCTCCACCGGGAGCGGCAGCGTGTTAATGCTGGCGCTGGCGCGAGGATGCAGATTGAGCTTCAGTCCTTCGTCCTGTTCTGCGCACCATGCTTCCAGGTCCATTGCCGGGCGAATTTCAGGCACCCGATTACGACCGCACTGTTCGCAGGCGGCAATGGCGATTTTCTGCCACTGCTGGAGCTTCTTGTTCAGGCGTTCATTGTCCAGTTTAACGCCGCAACGCTCAGAAAAAAGTGGCGTAATGAGGCTTACACCCAGTTCAATCGATTTCTGGATAGTAAATTCCATTTTTTCACCGCGCGACATTACTTGGCCCAGGTGGATATGCAACGGTGATTCCCGATCGTCGAGTTCAGCGTTAAGCACCTTCACTTCCACGCTTTTCTTACTGGCATGGGTAATTTCGGCGTCGAATACCTGATTGCTGCCATCAAACAGCTGTAGCGGCTGGCCTGGCCCCATACGTAGTACGCGGCCGATATGGTTGGCAGCATCTTCACACAGTGAAATTTGGCTACCGGAAGCGAGTGGCTCTGGGTGATAAATGCGAGGAATGCGCATAGTTAAACATCCGCGTCATGGCCCTGGGCTGCAACAGGCAGGGCATGGTTAAAAATATTGCCGCTAGTGTAGGTTAGCTCTTTTGCGCCTGGCAAGCGCGTTGCACATAGGGGTTATGATTCCCCTGTACCTTCGCGATGCGTTCGTCGCGCTCACACTCCCAGTCGGTGACCGGATACTGCTTATTCCAGGCATTAAAAAGCTGGGTTTGCTGGCGGGAGAGCGTCAGGTTGTATTGGTCGCGCATATAAAAATAGGTACGCGCGATGGCGCCACGTGCGCGGGCAGGCGGTTCGGCAACTTTTTCTTTAAAATCAACCTTCATCGCGCACTGTCCATACTGGCCTTCGCCACCGTTCCACTGGCTGTACATAAAGTTTGCGCGATCGCCATTCACTTCACCTACCGCAGGCTGCAGGTTATGCATATCGCTTTCCATTTTGCGATAGACCGGATCTTTAGCGCAGTTTTTACGCCCCCCGTCCTGCCAGCACTGGCGCTGATGACCAAACTGCCAGGCGGGGACAACGTGTTCCCATTCAATTCGACTGGCGCGGTTTTCGTTTTTTCGCACTTTATAGCCACAGGATTCGAGGTCCACGACCCCTTTTTTGCCTTGCCAGTTAATTTTACAACCGCAGTAGAAATCGCCTGGCGCATCGGCGTTAACTTTGACGCCCGCCGTTTTTGCCTGAGAAAAACTGTTGATGCCTTCGGCTAAAGCCGGGCCTGAAAATGCTGCGGCTAACAGGGCCGCAGCAAAAGAAAAATTACGGTACATCACGAACTCCGTGTCAAAACGAGCCCGCAACGTAGCGAAAGTCATTCCTGTATGCAATCAGTTAGATCAGAAAAGTTCCTGATAATTCTGAAGATTATTCTGCAATCAGTGGTTCGCCGCAGTGAACGCAGCGGTAGGTGGCTTCACCGCGTACCACGCGGTTATGGCGGCGTACGGTCAGTTGGTGTTCCTGACACTTGCAGCGGTAAGTAAAGGTCTTACGCTGCACGGATTGCAGTTCGAACTGATGTGTGCGTCGGGCTGGCACGCCCAGCACGCTCTCCATCATCCATTTCCACTCTTTGCCGTGCGGCGGCACGCGACCAAAGTATTTCCACACCAGTAAATGCGCCAGTTCATGGGGCACCACTTCGTTAACGAACGCGTCAACGTTCTCCATCAGCAGGACGGGATTCAGACGAATTTCGTAGGTTTGTAGCCACGCGGTACCCGCGGCGGTTCCGCGCTGTTGGTAAACCAGCTTTGGCTCCGGGTAATTGCGTTCTAGCTTGAGATTGGCCTGAGCGAGTTTTTCCCGCAGGCTACGCATAACGGCTTGCTGGATGGCGATAGGGAGACGGGAGGTTTTCATAACGCCAGAGGATAGTGCGACAGGGAAGGGACTGCAAGAGGAAGGCTTCCTCCCGCGGGGGAGGAAGCTTTTCGTGATTAGTCGTGTGCGCCAATTTCGCGCAGTTTACGACCTTTCATCAGGTTACGTTCAATGTGTTCCAGAGAGACATTTTTAGTTTCAGGTATCAGCCACAGGGTCAGGAAGATGAACAGGACGTTCAGACCACCGTAGACCCAGAAAGTATTGGCGCTTCCCAGCGAGTTCAGCATCGTCAGGAAGGTTGCACCGACGATCATATTGGCAATCCAGTTGGTTGCGGTAGAGCAGGTGATACCGAAATCGCGGCCTTTCAGCGGTTGGATTTCAGAGCACAGAACCCAAATCAGCGGACCGGCGCTCATGGCAAAGCCAACGATAAACATCAGCAGCATCAGTACAGCGAAGTATTGCGCGGCCGCCGAGTGAATACCCACGTGCATCATCGTACCCAGCACGCCCATACCGACGGCCATGACGATAAAGCCGAGGATCAGCGTAGGCTTGCGGCCCCAACGGTCAACCAGGCCAATGGCGATAAAGGTTGCCAGTACGTTGGTCAGACCGACGATAACAGTCCCCCACATCTGCTCGGTGGTGTTGGTGTAGCCCGCCAGCTCAAAGATTTTCGGTGCGTAATACATAATGACGTTCATCCCGGTGAACTGCTGCATCACCTGTAACAGGACGCCAAGGAATACTGCGCGGCGGAAGTTGCTGTTTTCTTTAAACAGCGCCCAGCCGCTCTGCTTCACCTGCAGACTTTCACGAATTTCATCCAGCTCGCGTTTGGCTTCTGCGCTGGTATCACGCAAACGCAACAGAACACGTTCAGCATCGACAAAACGACGTTTAGCAGCAAACCAGCGTGGGCTGTCCGGCAGGAAGATAACGCCAACCAGCAGCAGCAGGGCAGGGATGATGATCACGCCCAGCATCCAGCGCCATGCGCCGCTGTAGCTAAACGCCGTATCGGAAAGATACGCACCCAAAATACCGATGGTGATCATCAACTGATACATAGAGATCATGCTGCCACGAATTTTTTCCGGGGCAATTTCAGACAGGTAAAGCGGCGCGGTATAAGACGCAACGCCTACCGCAAGGCCGAGCAGCACGCGGGAAACCAACAGCACTTCAACGTTTGGTGCCGCGGCGGAAAACAGTGAACCGGCAACAAACAGGATTGCGCCGATCATCAAACTCTTTTTACGCCCCAGTTTGAAGGAGAGCCAACCGCTGCCGACGGCACCCACGGCAGCACCAAACATCATCGAACTCACCACCCATTCCTGAGTGTGGGGGGTAATTTGGAACTCGTCGGTGATGAACGGTAAAGCTCCGGCAATAACACCGATATCCAGGCCAAAAAGTAATCCAGCCAGGGCTGCAAGAAAGCAGACAAAAAATGTCATGGCTTTGTTGGAACGCCCCGTTTTTTTATTGTCAGGCATGATGCCCTCCGGTTGGGTAGCTAGTTTTGTTGATGTTAAGGGTAGGTGAGTACGGGGTAAAAAAATGCGAATCACATCACATTAGTGTAATCGGTTACACTAGCATTCATGTAAGTTATTGGTTATTTGATTGAAAAATAACGTTATTTATTTCGCATGAATAACATTGATTGTCTGGGTTTAAGATAATGCTGAAATATAATGTAACAGTGATGCAATCATAGTAACGAAGAGATGTTGATTCATGTTGGATCGAAATTCTACGATATGTAATCGCTTTCATTTGTTGTTTGCAACAAGGGAGATTAGCGTAGCTTTGGCTATGGGGTATGGAAGAGAAAAGGACATAAAAAAGACCAGCGCGAGGCTGGTCTTCATAAGCGTTGAGCCGTGAGGGAATTACTTCAGACCGGCAGCTTCACGCAGCAGAGCGGCTTTGTCGGTTTTTTCCCATGGGAAATGTTCGCGACCAAAGTGACCGTAAGCAGCGGTTTCTTTGTAAATCGGGTGCAGCAGATCCAGCATCTGAATCAGACCATACGGGCGCAGGTCGAAGAACTCGCGCACCAGCAGGGTCAGTTGCTCAGAAGGCACTTTTTCAGTACCAAACGTTTCCACCATGATAGAGGTCGGTTCAGCCACGCCGATTGCGTAGGAAACCTGAATCTCACAGCGATCAGCCAGACCAGCGGCAACAATGTTTTTCGCGACGTAACGAGCTGCATAGGCTGCGGAACGGTCAACTTTAGACGGATCCTTACCAGAGAATGCACCGCCGCCGTGACGCGCCATGCCGCCGTAGGTATCAACGATGATTTTACGACCTGTCAGTCCACAGTCGCCCATTGGACCGCCGATTACGAAACGACCGGTTGGGTTGATGAAGAACTTGGTCGAAGCAGTCAGCCATTCAGTAGGCAGTACCGGCTTGATGATCTCTTCCATAACTGCTTCTTGCAGCGATTTCTGATCGATGTCTTCAGAGTGCTGAGTCGACAGAACAACCGCATCAATACCGACGATTTTGCCGTCGTCATACTGGAAGGTAACCTGGCTTTTTGCATCCGGACGCAGCCAGGATAAGGTGCCGTTTTTACGCACTTCAGCCTGACGCTGCACCAGACGGTGAGCATAGGTGATCGGGGCTGGCATCAGCACATCGGTTTCGTTGGTTGCATAACCAAACATCAGACCCTGGTCGCCTGCGCCCTGTTCCAGCGGATCGGCGCGGTCAACACCCTGGTTGATGTCCGGAGACTGTTTACCAATCGCGCTCAGTACCGCACAAGAGTTGGCGTCAAAGCCCATGTCGGAATGCACATAGCCAATTTCGCGAACCGTATTACGGGTGATCTCTTCGATATCAACCCATGCGCTGGTGGTGATCTCACCGCCAACTAAAACCATACCGGTTTTGACGTAGGTTTCGCAGGCAACGCGTGCTTTCGGATCCTGCTCGAGGATTGCGTCCAGTACGGCGTCAGAGATTTGGTCAGCGATTTTGTCAGGATGCCCTTCTGATACGGACTCGGACGTAAAAAGGTGTTTTGCCATATTTAATTTCACCTAAGGAGAATTTGGTTAGCTCAAACTGTCGAGTGGAATAGCCATGTGTAGAAGATTCTACCATGAGTTTGCAGATGACGGACACTGGCAGTCTGAGTGTTAATCGGTATAGATGGATTAACATCTGGACGGCTATTTTAGGACAGTTCTTCGCCTGATTTCCAGCTTTTTTTGATTGAGGTCGCATTGTACTGAAAATGTAACTGGAAATTTTTCCTGACGGTGCTGGCAATGCGCGCATTTATCTTTTGCTTTTTGACTTCCTTATGGGTATAAAACGCGGCGCGCGGCTCATACAAAAGCACACGACGTTTTCATCGTGTTGCCACTTCCAGCCGGGTTAAGACTTTAGCTTTGGCTTGTGGGTTCGTTCCGTCAGGAGCAACCGTGGAGGTGATACGAGATAATGAACCGTTGTATTCTGCTGAATCTGTCGCACCGTTCTGGTGTACATATGTTCCCCGCAATCTGCATCTTGCATACCTGCCGATGTTATACCCATCTCGGCGCTTCTCAGGACTCCAGGGCCGGTAACGGTCACTAAGAACTGAACAAGGGCGCTCTTGGTAAACAAGAGTTTTCTCGTGGTTTCGCCGAACCGTCAGCATTAAGTTCGGTTACGTGTTTACATTGATATGAAAAAGAAACCGGTCGCACAGTCGGAGCGTCAGCACTATCTGCTGCAAATTCTGCCTGTATTTGGGTTGTTATCGCGTCTTCGGATTGCGATAGTAGTCAACTGTTTTACACTTGTTAATAAAATTTGAGGTTCGCTATGTCTGACGACATTTCTTTGGGTTCGCCTTCGTCAGCAGGCGAACACGGTGTACTACGCTCCATGCAGGAGGTTGCAATGAGTTCCCAGGAAGCCAGCAAGATGCTGCGTACTTACAATATTGCCTGGTGGGGTAATAACTACTACGACGTCAATGAACTGGGCCACATCAGCGTGTGCCCGGATCCGGACGTACCCGAAGCGCGCGTTGACCTTGCTGAGTTGGTGAAAGCCCGTGAAGCGCAGGGCCAGCGTCTGCCTGCATTGTTCTGCTTCCCGCAGATCCTGCAACATCGTTTGCGTTCGATTAACGCCGCGTTTAAACGAGCCCGTGAATCTTACGGTTACAACGGTGACTATTTCCTCGTTTACCCGATCAAGGTCAACCAGCATCGTCGCGTAATTGAATCGCTGATCCACTCCGGCGAACCGCTGGGGCTGGAAGCTGGTTCCAAAGCTGAATTGATGGCCGTTCTGGCCCATGCCGGAATGACCCGTAGCGTGATCGTGTGTAACGGTTATAAAGACCGCGAATATATCCGTCTGGCACTGATTGGCGAGAAGATGGGCCATAAGGTCTATCTGGTCATCGAGAAGATGTCTGAAATCGCTATCGTGCTGGATGAAGCTGAACGCCTGAATGTCGTTCCGCGTCTGGGCGTGCGTGCGCGTCTGGCGTCGCAGGGCTCTGGCAAGTGGCAGTCCTCCGGCGGTGAGAAATCAAAATTCGGCCTGGCGGCAAACCAGGTGCTGCAACTGGTAGAAATTCTGCGCGAGCGTGGTCGTCTGGACAGCATCCAGTTGCTGCACTTCCATCTCGGCTCCCAAATGGCGAACATTCGTGATATCGCCACCGGCGTACGTGAGTCGGCGCGTTTCTACGTTGAGCTGCACAAGCTTGGCGTTAATATCCAGTGCTTCGACGTGGGCGGTGGTCTGGGCGTAGATTACGAAGGTACCCGTTCGCAGTCTGACTGTTCTGTAAACTACGGTTTGAACGAATACGCCAACAACATCATCTGGGCTATTGGCGACGCCTGTGAAGAACACGGTCTGCCGCATCCGACGGTAATCACCGAGTCTGGCCGCGCGGTAACCGCGCACCATACCGTGCTGGTATCTAACATTATCGGCGTTGAGCGTAGTGAACACACCGAAGCCACGCCTCCGGCTGACGATGCGCCACGTGCCCTGCAAAGCATGTGGGAAACCTGGCAAGAGATGCATGAACCGGGAACCCGTCGTTCGCTGCGTGAATGGCTGCACGACAGCCAGATGGATCTGCACGATATTCACGTTGGGTACTCTTCAGGCACCTTTAGCCTGCAGGAGCGTGCGTGGGCAGAGCAGCTGTATCTGAACATGTGCCATGAAGTGCAGAAACAACTCGACCCGAGCAACCGTGCGCACCGTCCGATTATCGACGAGCTGCAGGAGCGTATGGCGGATAAGATTTACGTCAACTTCTCACTGTTCCAGTCGATGCCGGATGCGTGGGGGATCGATCAGCTGTTCCCGGTAATGCCGCTGGAAGGGTTGAATCAGGTGCCTGAACGCCGTGCGGTGCTGTTGGATATCACCTGCGACTCTGATGGCGCTATCGACCACTACGTTGACGGTGATGGCATTGCGACCACCATGCCGATGCCGGAATACGACCCTGAGAACCCGCCGATGCTTGGCTTCTTTATGGTAGGTGCGTACCAGGAGATCCTCGGCAACATGCACAACTTGTTTGGTGATACCGAAGCGGTTGACGTGTTCGTCTTCCCTGACGGCAGCGTAGAAGTTGAGCTGTCCGACGAAGGGGATACCGTGGCGGATATGCTGCAATACGTGCAGCTGGATCCGAACACCCTGCTGACGCAGTTCCGTGACCAGGTGAAAAACACCGATCTGGACGCTGAGCTGCAACAGCAGTTCCTCGAAGAGTTTGAAGCCGGTCTGTACGGTTATACTTATCTGGAAGATGAGTAACGATAAATGCCTGGTGGCGCTGCGCTTACCGTTCCTACGAAAGTAGGCCGGATAAGGCGAAGCCGCCATCCGGCAGTCGGAATCCGCGGGGGCAGCATTTGTGGCACTCACTTGAATCCGTACAAAATAACGGCGATAATTTGCCGTAAATATGCAGTTACCAAATCAATCCCTTCCTCGTCGGGCTTAACGACGCGGAGGGGATTTTTTTTCATCGATTTTTAAAGAGGTCAGTACATGAGCACCTTAGGTCATCAATACGACAACTCCCTGGTTTCTAACGCCTTTGGTTTTTTACGTCTGCCGATGAACTTCATGCCGTACGACAGCGACGCCGACTGGGTGATCACCGGTGTACCGTTTGATATGGCAACGTCTGGTCGTGCGGGCGGGCGTCATGGTCCGGCGGCAATCCGTCAGGTGTCCACCAACCTGGCCTGGGAGCACAACCGCTTCCCGTGGAACTTCGATATGCGCGAGCGCCTGAACGTGGTGGACTGCGGCGATCTGGTTTATGCGTTCGGGGATGCGCGTGAAATGAGTGAAAAACTGCAGGCGCATGCTGAGAAGCTGCTGTCTGCTGGTAAGCGCATGCTCTCCTTTGGCGGCGACCACTTCGTCACGCTGCCGCTGCTGCGCGCGCACGCTAAGCACTTTGGTAAAATGGCGCTGGTGCACTTTGATGCCCACACCGACACCTACGCGAACGGCTGCGAATTCGACCACGGCACCATGTTCTACACTGCGCCGAACGAAGGTCTGATCGATCCGAATCACTCTGTGCAGATCGGTATTCGTACCGAGTTCGACAAAGACAACGGCTTTACCGTACTGGATGCGTGCCAGGTTAACGACCGCAGCGTTGATGACATTATCGCTCAGGTTAAGCAGATTGTCGGTGATATGCCGGTATACCTGACTTTTGATATCGACTGTCTGGACCCGGCGTTTGCACCAGGAACCGGTACGCCAGTGATCGGCGGTCTGACTTCCGATCGTGCTATTAAACTGGTACGTGGTCTGAAAGATCTGAACATCGTCGGGATGGATGTTGTTGAAGTGGCTCCGGCCTACGATCAGTCAGAGATCACCGCACTGGCGGCGGCAACGTTAGCATTAGAAATGCTCTATATCCAGGCGGCGAAAAAAGGCGAGTAACGGTTTCGGGCTATTTTACTCGCCATTTTGAACCCGGGCAGTGCTCGCCATCCTCACGTACTACGTGTACGCTCCGGTGGCTGTGCGCTGTCCGGTCTCAAACTGGCTTCGCCAATAACGCCCGATCGCTGGACTAAATTTGTAATTCTGTAGGCCGGATAAGGCGTTCACGCCGCCATCCGGCACTGTTCGAAGATTATTTGATCCCGTCTGCGCTCATGCGATCGCGAATATGTTGCGCACGTTCTGCGGATGCCGGATGATCGTCAAACATTGAGCTTTGACGTCCTGCTTCCAGTTTTGCCAGTTTCTCAAAACTGGTGGCTAAGCCAGCCGGATTGATCCCACGTTTGCGCAACAGATCATACGAGTAATCATCCGCCTCGGATTCCTGACGCTGGGAGAACTGCGAGTTCACCAGTTTCTCGCCAAGATCGCCTAATTGCGATTGCGACAGGCTGCCGACAATACCGCCAGCGGAAGCCGCAGCTGCCCGCACGGCGTTCGTACCCAGCGCAACCTGCATCCCTTTTTTCACGTGACCCAGCGCAACGTGACCCATTTCGTGGCCGATCACCGCTTCGACTTCGTTGTCTGTCATCATATCCATCAGGCCGCTGTATACGCGGATACAGCCGTTCGCCATGGCAAAGGCATTTACATCTTTCGCCATATAGACTTTGTAGTTTACCGGCTGGCCGTTAATGTTATCGCCAAGCGCGGCGGCGATTTTGCCAAGACGCGTTGCATACTCGCTGCCAGCCGGGGCGATGGTAGCTTTGCTGTCCATATCCTTACAGGCCTGATCGCTCAGCGCTTTTACCTGCGCATCGCTCAGACTGTAGGCCTGAAAAGCCTCTGCGCCTGAGGAAAGCAGTCCGTTTGAGTCCATGTTCTGGCAGCCGGTCAATGCCGCCGCCATGCTCGTAGCAAGCAGTAAAGCGCGAATTTTCATTTTTTCTCTTCCGCACAAAGTCAGGATTATTCTAAAAAATGCGTCGTTTGCAGGTGAACCGACGCTCGGCATAAGTATAAAGAAAAGAACAATAAGCGGGCGAGAAGATTGCGCAACTTGCGCGCATGATCCAGAGATTTCTGAAGCGGTAAAAGGATGCTCCATGTACATGACACGCGGCTTGGGTTACATTGTTGGCACTTTTTTCCGGCGTAGCCCAAAACGCGCTGTCGTCAAGTCGTTTAGGGCGTGGCCTTCATTATCCGATCTGGAGTCAAAATGTCCTCACGTAAAGAGCTTGCCAATGCTATTCGTGCGCTGAGCATGGACGCAGTACAGAAAGCCAAATCCGGTCACCCGGGTGCCCCGATGGGTATGGCTGACATTGCCGAAGTCCTGTGGCGTGATTTCCTGAACCACAACCCGACTAACCCGTCCTGGGCTGACCGTGACCGTTTCGTGCTGTCTAACGGCCACGGTTCAATGCTGATTTACAGCCTGCTGCACCTCACCGGCTATGATCTGCCGATGTCCGAGCTGCAGAACTTCCGTCAGCTGCACTCCAAAACGCCGGGTCACCCGGAAGTGGGTTACACCGCGGGTGTTGAAACCACGACCGGTCCTTTGGGTCAGGGCATTGCGAATGCAGTGGGTATGGCTATCGCTGAAAAAACGCTGGCGGCGCAGTTTAACCGTCCTGGTCACGACATCGTTGACCACTTCACCTATGCTTTCATGGGCGACGGCTGCATGATGGAAGGTATCTCTCACGAGGTATGTTCCCTGGCTGGTACGCTGAAACTGGGTAAACTGGTTGCGTTCTACGATGACAACGGCATCTCTATCGATGGCCACGTTGAAGGCTGGTTCACCGATGACACCGCGAAGCGTTTCGAAGCTTACGGCTGGCACGTGATTCGTGGTGTAGATGGTCACGATGCTGACGCGATTAAACGCGCTGTTGAAGAAGCACGCGCAGTGACCGACAAACCGTCCCTGCTGATGTGCAAAACCATCATCGGTTTCGGTTCTCCGAACAAAGCCGGTACCCACGACTCTCACGGTGCACCGCTGGGCGATGCAGAAATCGCACTGACCCGCGAACAGCTGGGCTGGAAATACGCGCCGTTCGAAATCCCGTCTGAAATCTACGCGCAGTGGGATGCGAAAGAAGCCGGCCAGGCAAAAGAAGCCGCATGGAACGAGAAGTTCGCTGCTTATGCCAAAGCTTTCCCGCAGGAAGCTGCTGAATTCACCCGTCGTATGAAAGGTGAAATGCAGTCTGACTTCGACGCGAAAGCCAACGAGTTCATTGCTAAGCTGCAGGCTAATCCGGCGAAAATCGCCAGCCGTAAAGCGTCTCAGAACGCGATTGAAGCCTTCGGTCCTCTGCTGCCTGAATTCCTCGGCGGCTCCGCTGACCTGGCACCGTCTAACCTGACTCTGTGGTCTGGTTCTAAGGCCATCAACGAAGATACTGCCGGTAACTACATCCATTACGGTGTACGTGAATTCGGTATGACCGCTATCGCAAACGGTATTTCCCTGCATGGTGGTTTCCTGCCGTACACCTCCACCTTCCTGATGTTCGTGGAATATGCCCGTAACGCGGTGCGTATGGCTGCGCTGATGAAACAGCGTCAGGTGATGGTCTATACTCACGACTCCATCGGTCTGGGTGAAGATGGCCCGACTCACCAGCCGGTAGAGCAGGTTGCTTCTCTGCGTGTGACCCCGAACATGAGCACATGGCGTCCGTGTGACCAGGTTGAATCCGCAGTAGCATGGAAATACGGTGTTGAGCGTCAGGACGGCCCGACCGCGCTGATCCTCTCCCGTCAGAACCTGGCACAGCAGGAACGTACTGCAGAGCAACTGGCGAACATCGCTCGCGGTGGCTACGTGCTGAAAGATTGCGCGGGTCAGCCGGAGTTGATCTTCATCGCCACCGGTTCTGAAGTTGAACTTGCCGTGGCTGCCTGGGACAAACTGACCGCTGAAGGCGTGAAAGCGCGCGTGGTTTCCATGCCGTCTACCGATGCATTCGACAAGCAGGATGCGGCTTACCGTGAATCCGTACTGCCGAAAGCCGTCTCTGCTCGCGTCGCTATCGAAGCTGGCATTGCTGACTACTGGTTCAAATACGTGGGCCTGAACGGCGCTATTGTCGGTATGACTACCTTTGGTGAGTCTGCACCGGCAGAACTGCTGTTTGAAGAATTCGGCTTCACCGTAGACAACGTGGTCGCGAAAGCAAAAGAACTGCTGTAATTTCGATTACAGATGAAAACGGGTCGCTTAGGCGGCCCGTTTTTTTGCTTATCAGGGTAGTTACGTGCGTAGCTGACCTGCTTCAAGACGTACTATGCGCGAAAAATGGCGCTGCGTAAATGCAGCGTCATGACTGATCGCTACAACGCTGGCGCCACGTGTACGACACACTGCCAGCCAGTTTTCGAAGACGCCAAGCCAGTGTGCATCAAAGTCCCGGCTGGGCTCATCCAGCAGTAGAATAGCGGGTTTGAGGGCTTCCAGACTGGCGACGGCAACCATACGTCGTTGTGCAGTATGTAGATCGAGCGGGTGCGAGTCGGCGACATCCTCTAACTGACATAATTGCAGCGCCGCCGTCGTGCGTTGCGCAATTTCAGTCGCCGGAAGCTTCTGTAGCCGTAATCCGAAGGCCACTTCCTCTGCAACCTTGCTGTGAAAGATTTGATTCTCCGCTTCCTGAAACAGTACGCCGAGCACCCTGGCGCGCTCCCGGTTTTTCAGTTGCGCAATCGCACGATTTTGAACGGTTATTGTGCCGGATGAGGGCGTCAGTAGCCCGGCCATGATGCGCAAAAGTGTGGATTTTCCTGCGCCATTATCGCCCGTTAGCGCCAGCCATTCCCCCTCCTGGAGTTCCAGCGAAATATTGCGTAAACAGTCATCGGCGGCGTTCGGCCAGCGATAGCTGACCTGGTTTAGCGTTAGCATAGTGATGACAATGCTCCGTCGCGCAGCTGCCATGCCTGCTGGCAGTAGCTGAGAAAAGGTGAAGGGTTGCGTTCGAAAAATATCACCAAAGCATGCTGTTCCTGTGCCCACTGTTGCAGTCGCGCCAGCAGCATTGCCGTGGCTTGCGCCGTCAGGCGACTGAACGCTTCATCCAGAATCAATATTTTCGGCTGCATGGCGAGTGCGCTGGCAATGACTACCCGCTGGGTTTCCCCACCGGAAAGGGTGCCGGGATGACGATGGCGCAGAGGCTGACATTCTGTCAGCGTAAGGGCGGCATCTATGCGCTGCATAATTTCAGTCTCGGTAAGGCAGAGATTTTCCGGGCCAAACGCCACTTCTTCCTCCACGCTGAAAGTACAACCTGAAAGCTGCAGGTAAGGTGACTGCTGCACAAGCTGGATGGTACTCGACTGCTCGACCAGCGATAGTTGCCCGATGGGATTACCCAGTAGCGTACCTGTGCCCTCAATTTCTCCCGGAAGGAAGTCGGGGTACCAGCCAGCCATCAGCTGTGCCAGCGTACTTTTCCCGCTGCCGTTCTCACCAAAAATAGCCACCATACCAGGCCTGGCGTAATGGAAATCGTAACAAGCGGATGGCCGCATAGCGTGCGTCGGAATATAGCGAAACTGCTCTAACGTAACCATATCCAGATTCCTGTCTCAACTGCCATCAGAACCACCATACCGTAGCGGGCCAGACGTTGTAAGGTGCTGTCTGGCGGCGCCCATAGCGTGGTGCGAGTGCGATGCAGGCGAAATCCCCGCATATCGAGCGCTGCACCGCGAACGGCCAAGTCATTGAGCGCGTTATGGGTGAGCGGCACAATCAATGCCGGCATAGCGCGTAAACGTTGGTACCAGGACTCATCCAGCGGTACGCCACGTGCGCGCTGAGCCTCGTGAATAATCGCCAATTGGCGTTTGAGCTGTTCAACCACCAGCAGCGGGCCTGCGAACAGATAGGCAACGCCTGGCGGCAGGCGAGAAGCAAACAGGGCGCGCATAAAGCGCGCAACCGGCACGTACTGCATCCACATCTGCGATGTCGACACAATGGCCAGGATCCGCAGCCAGAGCGTAACGGCATCGCCCCAGCGTTCTGGAGTGCGCGGCTGCCCGCTAATCCACTCGGTAAGCCATCCGCCGTGTACCAGCCATAGCCCCAGTCCTAAGGGGATCATCAGCCAGAGTACGTATTTCGCCCGCGACCGCGTAGCCTTCATACATAGCAAACCGACAAACGTCGCGGCGCTGTACAAGCTGAGCGGCACTCCGGCTGGCAGCAGAAGCGTGGAGCAGGCGGCAAGCGCCCACAGAGTTAACGACGTAAACGGATGCATTTAGCGCACGGCAGACATCGTAGGGAAATGGCGCGTTGTGCGCAGCGGAAGTTGTCGCAGCAGCACCCAGACGATGATTGCCGTGAGGATTTTATCGACCAGATTCGCTCCGATGACGGTGATGGCGACGGACTCAACCAGGTTCTGACCGACCGAGTGCATCCAGGCGACAAAAAGATCGGCGCCGCTGCCGGTGACACCCCCGAACAGAGTCGTGCGAATCGGCACGGCAACGAGGGTCACGGCAAGCGTGATAATTACGCCGCTGACCACGACTTTGGGTAAGGTGCGAAACCATCCCGCCCGTGCCAGCCAACCGGCGACCAGTCCAATAACCATGGCGACGGGCGCAAAGGCGGCGGCGATCGGATCGGTCAGCAACCCCCACAACAGGTTAGTGAGTAATCCGGTTAGCATCCCCACAACCGGACCTAACAGCACTGCGCTGATCAACGTGCCAATCGAGTCGAGAAAAATAGGTAATTTTAACATGCTGATAAGCTGCCCACCGACCATGTTGATGGCGATAGCAATGACAATAAGAACCAGAGACTGGCTGGAAAATTGGCGACGCGCCATATAAAGACCTCGTATAAGTGAAGCGTTAGCGGGATGAAATAACCAGTTCGTCATAACCGGAAACGGCGCAGGGCTGACGGCTGAATGCCAGAGACGTCAACTCGCCAATCACCAGTTCCAGCGTAGTTCGCACGGTACAGCCCGGCATCATGTGCCCGCCCAGCATCGCGCCGTGTGGGTCAGCAACCGCCAGATGGAGATGCTCGCCGGTAAGTTCCAGCGTGCCGTTCAGAGAGATAATTTCCCACGTACCCGTAAGTAATGTGGTTTCTTCACGTCCGGCGAAGCGCAGAGCAATGTTGGTCAAACTGCCGGTGCAACCCGCTATCCAGGCTGCCTGTAGTTGATGCTGCTGGATAAAAGCGTGTAGCGCTGAAAAGACTTCCTGGCCCGGTAATAAACGCAGCGCATGAAAGCGAGCTTCAGATGGTTGGGGATAGAATGTTGCCATAGTTGAGGGACTCCGAGACTCGGACGTTGCGCTGATAATATAGACGCGGGTTAGGGAGCTTTCTGATATAAATCAGGATTTGTGACATGGCAACGAAATAATCTTGCTACGGTTATTCGTAATTCTGGAATATGGAATAAAAGTCGCGTTGAAGGACGTTAAAATGTGACGTAAGTCAGATAACTGTGTTCTGTTGCTGGACAAACATTCCTTTTATTCCGCGTTTCGCTTATTCTAGCTGAAGCGTTTCAGTCGATTAAATGTTCGACAATTAACCAATTAGTCGCAGTTTGCGACAGGTAAGGTTTCCCTGAGCGATTTGCTGCATTACTCTGTCTGCCACATCGTTTCTGAGAAATCCTTGCAGGAGACCTATGACCGTACGCGTAGCGATTAATGGTTTCGGTCGCATCGGACGCAACGTGGTTCGTGCTTTGTATGAATCCGGGCGTCGGGCGGAAATCACCGTGGTGGCAATCAACGAACTGGCGGATGCTGCAGGCATGGCGCATTTGTTGAAATATGACACCAGCCATGGGCGTTTTGCCTGGGATGTTCGTCAGGAACGAGACCAGCTCATCGTTGGCGATGACGCGATCCGCATTCTGCATGAGCGAACGCTCGATGCGCTTCCGTGGCGCGAACTGGGTGTCGACGTTGTGCTGGATTGTACGGGGGTCTTTGGCAGCCGCGAACACGGCGAGGCGCATATTGCCGCCGGCGCAAAGAAAGTGCTCTTTTCACATCCTGGTAGTCACGACATCGACGCAACCGTTGTGTTTGGCGTTAATCAGGATCAGCTGCGCGCTGAGCACCGGATCGTTTCCAATGCCTCCTGCACCACGAATTGCATAATACCCGTCATTAAATTGCTGGATGATGCTTACGGCATTGAGTCTGGTACAGTCACCACGATCCACTCCGCGATGCACGATCAGCAGGTTATTGATGCTTATCATCCTGACCTGCGTCGCACGCGAGCGGCCAGCCAGTCGATCATTCCGGTTGATACCAAACTGGCGGCGGGCATCACGCGAATTTTCCCGCAGTTTAACGATCGTTTTGAAGCGATTGCGGTGCGTGTACCGACCATAAATGTGACGGCGATCGACTTAAGCGTGACGGTGAAAAAACCAGTAAAAGCCAGTGAAGTCAACCAGTTGCTGCAAAAAGCAGCACAAGGTGCATTTCATGGTATAGTTGACTATACGGAATTACCGTTGGTCTCAGTAGATTTTAACCACGACCCGCACAGCGCCATCGTTGATGGTACGCAAACGCGCGTGAGTGGCGCTCACCTGATCAAAACGCTGGTCTGGTGTGATAATGAATGGGGCTTTGCTAACCGTATGCTCGACACGACGTTAGCGATGGCTGCTATTGGTTTCAGGCTCGACGCTTGAGCGTCGACAAAACTTTATGAATCAACGAGAGGATTCACCATGTCTGTAATTAAGATGACCGATCTGGATCTGGCTGGTAAACGCGTTTTTATCCGTGCGGACCTGAACGTACCAGTTAAAGAAGGGAAAGTAACCAGCGATGCGCGTATCCGTGCTTCCCTGCCGACCATCGAGCTGGCCCTGAAACAGGGTGCTAAAGTGATGGTAACTTCCCACCTGGGTCGTCCTACCGAAGGCGAGTACAACGAAGAATTCTCTCTGCTGCCGGTTGTTAACTACCTGAAAGACAAACTGTCTGCTCCGGTTCGCCTGGTAAAAGATTACCTGGACGGCGTTGAAGTCGCTGCTGGTGAACTGGTTGTTCTGGAAAACGTTCGCTTCAACAAAGGCGAGAAGAAAGACGACGAAGCGCTGTCCAAAAAATATGCTGCTCTGTGCGACGTATTCGTTATGGACGCTTTCGGTACTGCTCACCGTGCGCAGGCGTCTACTCACGGTATCGGTAAATTCGCCGATGTCGCTTGCGCAGGTCCGCTGCTCGCTGCCGAGCTGGATGCACTGGGTAAAGCACTGAAAGAACCTGCTCGTCCGATGGTTGCTATCGTTGGTGGTTCTAAAGTTTCTACCAAACTGACCGTTCTTGATTCTCTGTCAAAAATCGCTGACCAGCTGATTGTTGGCGGTGGTATCGCGAACACCTTCGTTGCTGCTCAAGGTCACAACGTGGGTAAATCCCTGTACGAAGCTGACCTGGTTGACGAAGCTAAGCGTCTGCTGACCACTTGCGACATCCCGGTTCCGACCGACGTTCGCGTAGCGACTGAATTCTCTGAAACCGCACCGGCTACCCTGAAATCCGTTAGCGATGTAAAAGAAGACGAGCAGATCCTGGATATCGGCGACGCTTCTGCACAGCAGCTGGCTGACATCCTGAAGAATGCGAAAACCATTCTGTGGAACGGCCCGGTTGGCGTGTTCGAATTCCCGAATTTCCGCAAAGGTACTGAAATCGTTGCTAATGCCATCGCAGACAGCGAAGCATTCTCTATCGCAGGCGGCGGTGACACCCTGGCAGCAATCGACCTGTTCGGCATTGCTGACAAAATCTCCTACATCTCTACTGGCGGCGGCGCGTTCCTCGAATTCGTGGAAGGCAAAGTACTGCCAGCAGTAGCCATGCTCGAAGAGCGTGCTAAAAAGTAAGAATTTAATGGGCAGGGAAACCTGCCCTTATTTTAGCGCGCTTTAGGGCGCGCGCCCTTTCCAAGGCCGAAGATACAGGACTCGTAAAATGTCTAAAATTTTTGATTTCGTAAAACCAGGCGTAATCACTGGTGATGACGTACAGAAAGTTTTCCAGGTAGCTAAAGAAAACAACTTTGCTCTGCCAGCTGTTAACTGCGTGGGTACCGACTCCATCAACGCCGTTTTGGAAACTGCTGCAAAAGTTAAAGCGCCGGTAATCGTACAATTCTCCAACGGTGGTGCTTCTTTCATCGCGGGTAAAGGCGTGAAGTCCGACGTTCCTCAGGGCGCTGCAATCCTGGGTGCTATCTCTGGCGCGCATCACGTTCACCAGATGGCTGAACACTACGGTGTTCCGGTTATCCTGCACACTGACCACTGCGCGAAGAAACTGCTGCCGTGGATCGACGGTCTGCTGGACGCGGGTGAAAAACACTTCGCAGCAACCGGCAAACCGCTGTTCTCTTCTCACATGATCGACCTGTCTGAAGAGTCTCTGGAAGAGAACATCGAAATCTGCTCCAAATACCTGGCGCGCATGTCCAAAATGGGCATGACTCTGGAAATCGAACTGGGTTGCACCGGTGGCGAAGAAGACGGTGTGGACAACAGCCACATGGACGCTTCTGCACTGTACACCCAGCCGGAAGACGTTGATTACGCATATACCGAGCTGAGCAAAATCAGCCCGCGTTTCACCATCGCAGCTTCCTTCGGTAACGTACACGGCGTTTACAAGCCGGGTAACGTCGTTCTGACCCCGACCATCCTGCGCGACTCTCAGGACTATGTTTCTAAGAAACATAACCTGCCGCACAACAGCCTGAACTTCGTCTTCCACGGCGGTTCCGGTTCTACTGCTCAGGAAATCAAAGACTCCGTAAGCTACGGCGTAGTGAAAATGAACATCGATACCGATACCCAATGGGCTACCTGGGAAGGCGTTCTGAACTACTACAAAGCAAACGAAGCTTACCTGCAGGGCCAGTTGGGTAACCCGAAAGGCGAAGATCAGCCGAACAAGAAATACTACGATCCGCGCGTATGGCTGCGTGCTGGTCAGGCAACCATGATCACCCGTCTGGAACAGGCTTTCAAAGAACTGAACGCGGTTGACGTTCTGTAATTCAGTCTGCTAATGACAAACAAGGCTTCCTCCGGGAAGCCTTTTTTCATCTCGGTTTACTTTGTCACGCAGGTGCCTTTTTCTCCGGCCAGAATTTGCGGGGCATCTTTCAGGGAGCCGATAAATGCCGCGTTCCCTGTCTGTTTGACAAATTGCATCACCGCCGCCGCTTTAGGCCCCATCGCACCATCAGGCGCGGCAAATGGCGTAAGTTCCTCAACGGTGGCATGTCGTAGCGCACGCGCCTGCGGTGTTCCCCAGTTTTCATAAACGGCATCGGCGTCCGTCAGAATCAGCAGATGGTCAGCGTTGATGGATTGTGCCAATACGGCAGCGGTCAAATCCTTATCAATGACCGCTTCGGTTCCCTGGTAACCATCACCCTGTGCAATAACCGGAATACCGCCACCGCCACAGCAAATAACCGTATGTCCCGCATCCATCAGCGTACGGATGGCGTCGCTATCGATAATTTTCAGCGGAGTCGGTGAGGGAACCACGCGGCGAATATATTGCCCATCGGTTTTCATCTGCCAGCCATAGCATGCTTCCAGCTCTGCCTGTTGATCCGGTTGATACACGGGGCCAATATACTTACCGGGAACTGAGAAGGCTTCGTCCTGCGGATCCACCTCAACCCGGGTCATCAGCATTGTGACGGGAGAGTTGCCCGCGGATGACGCCAGTTCCTGAGTAATAGCGAAACCGATCATTCCCTGGCTTTCCGCGACCAGAATATCCAGCGGCCAGGCTGGGGATTCTTTGTATGCTGCATTCTGTAGCGCCAGCAGGCCAACCTGAGGGCCGTTGCCATGAACAATGACCAACTGATAGTCACGGGCTAATTCGGCTGCCATCTCAGCAAATACCTGAATGCTCCGCCGCTGGTTTTCTGCGCTCAAAATTTCTCCGCGCTGTAATAACGCATTACCGCCAAGAGCAATGACAATTCTCTTTTTCATTGATGACCTCATTATGCAAATTATCTCGCGGTCAAAATAACGTTTTATTACCTTTATTATGTGATGGGAGCGACAAGTAAAATATCTACAAAAATAACTCGATAATTAATGATGAACTCAGTCTCTTTATTTAAATTGCCTTGAAAATGATTATTAGACTTTTTTTAATAATGCTGTGGTCAGTTCCCAGGAATTTATAACAATGGGTTTTGTGTGACTTTGTTCAAATGAAATACATTTTTACCCCGATAAGGTAGGCGCAGTTAAAACATCAAACCTCACGTATCGTGTCAGGTAACATGGGGTATTCAGCGGTAATTATTACCGGGAGATTGCTTATGTCTGGTTCATATGAAGTGGCTGAGGCCACAAAGAAAAAGGGAATACCGGCCTGGTGGGTCACCGTTTTCCTGTTCTGGCTCGGATGGATTTTTATGTACGCCGACCGTACGGTGCTCAATCCGGTGATGGGCGAATTAGAAAAGGAATTTGGTTTAAGCGGCACACAGTTAGGTATTCTTAATTCCGTGTTCTATTTTTCTTATGCTTTGCTTCAGGTTCCAGCCGGAATTCTGGGCGACAAAATTGGTAAGAAAAAAGTACTGGTTCCAGGATTTATTCTATTTGGTGTTTTCACCGCGGTTACTGGTTGGGCGAAAAGCTGGTATACGTTGCTATTTGCCCGTGTGGTAACGGGGGCTGGTGAAGGAACCTACTACGGTCCGCAATACGGTCTCTCTTCCGAGCAGATCCCGAAGAAATATCGTTCTCTTGGCAGTGCGATCATCAACAGTGGTATGGCCTTTGGTATTGCGTTGGGTTTGATGACCTCAAGCTGGCTGGTATACGATCAAGGTCATTCGTGGCGCATGCCATTTTATGCGATGGCAGTTCCCTCGGTGTTGGTTGGGGTGGCGATCTGGTTATTCGTAAAAGAGAAGAAACGTACCGCAGATGTTGATGGCGCGCCGGTGAAAAAAGGTAAGTTCAGTGACCTGCTTAAAAATCGTAACTTAATTATTACTTATATAATGGTGTTCTGTAGCCTGTTCGGTTTCTTCGTGATCCTGACCTGGCTTCCCTATTATTTGCAAAATGAACGTGGTATTGCCGGTAGCGAAACCGGGTTTATTTCTTCGCTGGTGGCCTGGATTTCAATTCCCGGAGCGCTGTTATTCTCCAGCCTTTCTGACAAATTAGGCAAGCGAAAACCATTAATTATGTTTCTGGTGCCGGTAGCGATTATCAGCATGCTGTCAATTATTTGGATGCCGAATATGACAGGGGTAATCATTGCACTGTGTGTCTATGGTCTGGTGGGTAAACTGGCACTGGATCCGGTACTGGTCGCTCTGGTTGCCGACAGTGTGGATGAAAATAATTACAGTACTGCATTTGGTTTATTTAACTTCATCGGTATGAGCTCATCTATTTTGGCCCCCATTATTGCCGGCGCGGCACGTGATATGACCGGAAGCCTGGCTTCCAGTTTCTATGTTTCAGCCGTTCTGCTGGCTATCGGTTTAGTTGCAATGCTGTTTTTAAAAGAAAAACGCACATAAAGAGGTAGCGGTAATGATTTACGCCTTTATTAAAAAGGGAAGTTTTCAGGATTCCGTCAGCCTGATGATCATTTCCCGAAAACTTAGTGAACGCCCGGAAGTTGATCAGGTTTCAGTCATGATGGGAACGCCAGCCAATAAATCGATGCTGGATTCCACAGGGTTCTGGCACGACGACTTTGCTGACGCCACCCCAAACGATATTTGCGTCGCGGTCCGAACTGAAGGCGAAGAGCCTGGGATAATGGATTTGATCCGTGAGCAACTGGAAAAAGAGCTGAACGCGATTGCCAGTGCGTCTGGGAGCTCGCATCAACTGGTTAAAGCACGCCGCTTCGAAAGTGCGTGTCAGAAATTGCCTCAGGCTAATCTGTTGCTGGTTTCGGTCGCAGGGGAGTATGCCGCGTCCGTTGCCAGAGAGGGGCTGCTGGCCAACAAAAACGTGATGCTCTTTTCCGATAACGTACCGCTGGAACAAGAAGTTGAGCTGAAAACGCTGGCACGCGAGCGCGGGCTTCTCGTCATGGGGCCAGACTGCGGAACGGCGATGATAGCCGGCAGCCCATTAGCTTTCGCTAACGTACTCCCTGAAGGTGGGATTGGCGTGATTGGCGCGTCAGGTACTGGGATTCAGGAAATTACTTCGCAGATTGCGCTACACCAGCAGGGTGTGAGTCACGCTATCGGTCTGGGTGGTCGCGACCTGAGTGCCGATGTTGGTGGTATCAGCGCATTGACTGCGCTGGAGATGCTGGCTACGGATGATGCCACGCAGGTGATTGCGTTTGTCTCCAAACCGCCGTCGCCGCAGGTGCGAACCCGCATTATTGCCGCAATGCAAAACGTCGGTAAACCGGTTGTCGCACTGTTTCTGGGAAGCAAGCCGGAGCAGCGTCGCGAAGGTAACGTTTGGTTGGCGAATTCACTTTCTGATGCTGCGCAACTGGCGGTATTGCTGATGCGTGTGGCGCAGCAGAGACAGATTCAACCGGAAGTAGCAGGTAAAGGTATTTATGGCCTTTATGCTGGCGGCACGCTGGCAGCTGAAGCCGCTATGTTGCTCTCTGCCGGGCTGGGAGTACCCGTTAGCGAAAGCCACGACCAGGGAGTGATGCTGGAAGGCGGAGGCCATCGCATTGTCGACCTCGGGGACGACAGCTACACCCTGGGCAGACCGCATCCGATGATTGACCCGACGACTCGCAGTATTGAGATCGAAAAACTGGCCGCATTGCCGGATGTGGGCGTACTGCTTCTGGATGTGGTGCTGGGCTATGGCGCTTGTGCTGACCCGGCTGGAGCGGTTGTTGAGGCGGTAGAGTCGGTGCGAGCCAAACGTGCCGCCCCGCTGGTGGTGATTGCCACTCTGACCGGAACCGATGCCGATCCGCAGGGGCGCAGTGGGCAGGCGGAGATACTTCGCGAGGCTGGGATAGCGGTGGTAGAAACGCTGGAAGAGGCAGTTTTACTCGCCGTCAACCTGACACATCACCAGGAACGTAGCATCCCGGCATCCCATAGCGCACTCCTTGACGGCGTACAGGTCATTAACGCCGGATTACGCAGCTTTGCGCTGGATCTGCAAAGCAGCGGTACGCCGGTTGTGCATTATCAGTGGGCGCCTGTTGCCGGTGGCAGCGCCCGTCTTGCCAGTTTACTCAAACAGTTACACTAAGTTCAGAGGTACGGATATGTATTCATCTATTGCACAGGCCAACGAAGCCATTATCGAACGAATTAAAGCCGCGCGTCCCCACTGGGTTGCTGTGCGCCCTGCAAAAGAAGCGGTGGCCGAATTGTCTTCTGGACGCAAATTATTGCACGCTGGTCCGCCGATCGCCTGGGAAGAGATGACCGGCCCAATGCGCGGAGCCTGCATTGGCGCATCATTGTTTGAAGGCTGGGCGGTGACGGAAGAAGATGCCGTGCGGATGCTGGAGCAGGGTGAAGTTGATTTTATCCCCTGCCATCACGTTGGCGCGGTAGGTCCGATGGGAGGAATCACCTCCGCTAATATGCCGGTGCTGGTGGTGCGCGACGTTGTGCATGGTAACCAGTCCTGCTGCAACCTCAATGAAGGTATTGGCAAAGTGATGCGTTTTGGCGCCTACGGTGATGACGTGCAAAAGCGCTTGCGCTGGATGCGCGACACGCTGGCGCCAGTACTACAGGAAGCGCTCTCGCAGATGGAAAACGGCGTCGATCTGACGGCAATGATGGCGCAGGCCATCACCATGGGCGATGAGTTCCACCAGCGTAATATTGCCGCCTCTTCTCTGTTACTGCGTACACTCTCTCCGGTGATCGCTGGCCTGGATCGTCCGAAGACGGAAATCATTGAAGTGCTGCAATTCCTGAGCGTCACTGACCAGTTCTTCCTCAACCTGGCGATGGCCTACAGTAAAGCTGTGATGGATGCCGCGGCGGAAATTAAGGCAGGCTCGGTGGTCACCGCTATGACGCGTAATGGTCGTGATTTCGGCATTCGCGTGAGCGGAACCGGCGATCGCTGGTTTACCGCGCCGGTAAATACGCCGCAGGGTTTGTTCTTTACCGGCTATAGCCAGGCTGATGCGAATCCGGATATCGGCGACAGCGCCATCACGGAAACATTAGGGATTGGCGGTGCGGCAATGATTGCGGCGCCGGGCGTAACGCGCTTCGTCGGCGCGGGTGGTATGGGCGCGGCGCTGGAAACCTCAGAAGAGATGGCGGAGATTTATCTTGCCAACAACCCGCTGTTTCAGATCCCCTCATGGGATTTCAAAGGGGCATGTCTGGGGCTGGATGTCCGCCGTGTAGTCGAAACAGGGATTACGCCACTGATTAACACCGGCATCGCACATAAAGATGCGGGGATTGGTCAGGTGGGGGCGGGAACCGTACGCGCACCGCTGCTCTGTTTTGAAAAAGCGCTTGAAGCTCTGGCCGAACTACATCACATCACCGCCTGATATTGAAGGGGCGGCAAAACCGCCCCTGAGTATTACAAATGAAGACAATTTATGCTCTAGCCTGCGCCGGGTTTTATCGGCTTCCCGATGGCGAATGGAGACGGCATAGCCGTTTTTCGCAGGCGATTAACTTTTGGCGTCCTGAGGGGGAGTTATTGACGTTGCTTCGCCACGGAAAAGGGATGGGGCCGACAGCCGTATTGCTGAGTACCGCGCAGTTTCCCCACGTGGCTCAGATTGAATGGCTAAGCAAACAAGGAAATATCCTGCGAGGGAGAAACATCACAATTTGCCCGCGTCGCATACTGCAATTGCCAATGAACTCCATCGCCATTGCCCCTGTCGACCTCTCTTTTTGTACGCAACACAGTGGCCTCTGTGGAGCGCTAAATCAACCGCTTCACACGATGTCGCACTATTCTGAGATTATTAAGCAGCTTGATTGTTGGTATTGCGGCATGACCCCCGACTGGAGCTGGCTGATCGGATGTGGACCTGGGCTGACGCCTAGCGGTGATGACATGCTGACTGGCATGCTGGCCGTACTGTATGCCGCAGGGTTTTCTGAGCAACTTCAGTATTTTTTACCTCCGGGGGCTCAGCTGGCAAAACTCACTACATCAGTAAGTTGCAGCTATTTGAACAGCGCCAGAGTGGGAGAGTTTTCTACATCAGTGCAGAAGGTCATACGCGGTTTACAACCGGGGCGTGAGTCTTATTTTGCAATTGCGCATCTGCTTGCTGTTGGTCATACCTCGGGAGCAGATATATTGCTAGGGATAGCAATAGCTCAACAGTGGTTACAGAGGAACGATCCAAGGAGAATGCATGCTCGATCAGGAAACAATACGCACTTTTATTTGGGTTGCAGAGACGGAGAGTTTTTCCCGCGCAGCCAGCTCACTCCATAAAACGCCAGCGGCGATCAGCTATCGTATCAAAACGCTTGAGGAGCAGGTGGGGACTCAGCTCTTCATGCGCACCACGCGCACTGTCAGCCTGACGTTGGCCGGACAGCATTTGCTTGAGCATTGTCGACAGTGGCTCAACTGGCTGGATGCGATGCCGGATGAACTTCAGCAAATCAATGCGGGCGTTGAAAGGCAGGTGAATATTGTAATCAATAATTTGCTATATCAGCCGCAAACCACAGCGGATTTGCTGACCTGGCTGCATCAACAATTCCCCTTTACCCGATTCCAGATTTCCCGGCAGGTGTATATGGGCGTCTGGGATTCACTGTTGTATGACGATTTCCAGTTAGCGATTGGCGTTACCGGTTCGGAGTCGCTATCCAATAATATTTCTCTGTTGCCGCTCGGTGATATCAGCTGGCAGTTTGTGGTGGCGCAGAATCATCCTTTGGCTCTCCACCCCGCGTCTGTACTGTCAGATGATATGCTACGTCGATACCCAGCGATTAATATTGAAGATACCTCTCGTACCCTCACGCGTCGGGTCGCCTGGTTGCTTAGTGGACAAAAGGAGATAAAAGTCCCAGATCTTGGCACCAAGCTGGCCTGTCATTTAAGCGGCCTTGGCGTCGGTTTTTTACCGGAGAGGATGTGTCGTCCTTATGTTGAGTCTGGAGCATTGATTGCCCGTGAGGTCATCAATCCACGCCAACCGTCACCGCTCTCTATCGCTTGGAAGAATGCAGGTAGCGGAAAGGTGGTCAGTGAAATTGCCGAAATCTTTAAGCAGAAAGATTCACTGGTCAGCGGGTTCTTGCGGATGATTGATCAACCAACCGAGCATTGAATTTACGAATGCTTTTATTGGATCATGTTGAAAAATGGCATGTTCGGTCTTTTTTGTTTACCTTTAGTACAGTGTTTTTGTGAGAATGATCTCATGAATTTTTTTGACATGACCAAGGAATACTAAATGGAAGATTTGAATGTTGTCGACAGCATAAACGGTGCGGGCACCTGGCTGGTGCGCAACCAGGAACTGCTGTTGAGCTATGCCGTCAACATCGTTGCGGCCATCGCGATTGTCATTATCGGTATGATCGTGGCGCGCATTGTATCAAATACCGTTAACCGCCTGATGCTGGCGCGTAAAATTGATGCCACTGTTGCCGACTTCCTCTCTGCACTGGTGCGTTACGGTATTATCGCTTTCACGCTGATTGCCGCTCTGGGCCGCGTTGGGGTGCAAACAGCCTCCGTGATCGCCGTTCTCGGTGCCGCAGGTTTAGCCGTCGGTCTGGCGCTGCAAGGTTCGCTGTCCAACCTCGCCGCAGGTGTCCTGCTGGTAATGTTCCGTCCGTTCCGTGCGGGTGAGTATGTCGATCTCGGCGGCGTAGCGGGAACCGTGCTCAACGTGCAGATTTTCTCCACCACCATGCGTACCGTTGACGGTAAGATTGTAGTGATCCCGAACGGTAAAATTATTGCCGGGAACATCATTAACTTCTCTCGTGAGCCGGTTCGTCGTAACGAATTTATTATCGGCGTGGCTTACGACTCCGATATCGATCAGGTGAAAAAAATCCTCACTGATATCATTCAGTCGGAAGATCGCATTCTTAAAGACCGTGAAATGACGGTACGCCTGAATGAGCTGGGGGCTTCCTCAATTAATTTTGTGGTACGCGTCTGGAGCAACAGCAGCGACCTGCAAAGCGTCTACTGGGACGTACTGGAGCGTATTAAGCGCGAGTTCGATGCCAACGGCATCAGCTTCCCGTATCCGCAGATGGATGTGAACTTCAAGCGTGTGAAAGAGCGCGCGGCAGAGTAATTACGCGCCCGGAGGCGCTTTTGCTTTCCGGGCCGATAAAAACTTTCTTTCCATTAATTTCCCTAATCTGCGATTAAAATTATCCATTTCCGCTAATGTTTTCCCCGCGCTATAGTCTGCTCCTAAGAGAAACAGTTCGGGATGATTAACGTGTTATCGTATTACTTTCAAGGGCTTGCACTTGGTGCGGCCATGATTCTTCCGCTTGGTCCGCAAAACGCCTTCGTGATGAACCAGGGCATTCGCCGCCAGTATCACATCATGATTGCTTTACTCTGTGCTATCAGCGATTTAGTGCTGATTTGTGCGGGGATCTTTGGCGGTAGCGCCTTGTTGATGCAGTCACCATGGCTGATGGCGCTGGTCACCTGGGGTGGGGTGGCTTTTTTACTCTGGTACGGTTTCGGGGCGTTAAAAACGGCGATGAGCAGTAATCTGGAACTGGCCAGTGCCGAGGTGATGAAGCAGGGGCGCTGGAAAATCATCGCCACCATGCTGGCGGTGACATGGCTCAATCCCCATGTTTACCTGGATACCTTTGTGGTGCTGGGGAGTCTGGGGGGGCAACTGGACGTTGAGCCGAAGCGCTGGTTTGCGCTGGGAACCGTCAGCGCTTCGTTCCTGTGGTTCTTCGGTCTGGCATTGTTGGCGGCCTGGCTGGCTCCGCGTCTGCGCACTGCTAAAGCGCAGCGCATCATCAATACGCTGGTAGGATTAGTGATGTGGTTTATTGCTTTTCAACTGGCAAAAGAAGGTGTTGCGCACGTTCATGCGTTGTTCAACTAAGTGTTGTCTGATGGACAACGCAGCGAGATCGTCTAAGCTTGCCTGCATGTGCCCTGAGTTTCGGGGTAATTATTGAAACATGGAGGAACGACCGTGAAGTTCAAAATAATGGCCCTGGCGGCATTAGTCGGATTCAGCGCACTATCGGTACAGGCAAATGAGTTGCCAAATGGACCGCACATCGTGACTTCCGGAACAGCAAGCGTGGATGCGACACCAGACATCGCTACGCTGGCAATTGAAGTGAACGTTGCTGCCAAGGATGCGGCTTCAGCGAAGAAGCAGGCCGATGAGCGCGTGGCGCAATATCTGTCCTTCCTTGAACAGAACCAGATAGCGAAGAAAGACATTAGCGCTGCAAACCTGCGTACCCAGCCGGATTACGACTACCAGAACGGTAAAAGTATCCTCAAAGGGTATCGTGCGGTGCGCACCGTTGAAGTCACGCTGCGCCAGCTGGACAAACTTAACGCTCTGCTCGATGGCGCGCTGAAGGCTGGTCTGAATGAGATCCGTTCGGTATCGCTTGGTGTTGCCCAACCGGATGCTTACAAAGATAAAGCGCGTAAAGCGGCAATTGATGATGCCATTCATCAGGCTGAACAGCTGGCTGCGGGCTTCAATAGCAAACTTGGCCCGGTGTACAGCGTGCGCTACCACGTTTCCAATTATCAGCCTAGCCCGATGGTTCGGATGATGAAAGCAGATGCCGCACCTGCTGCTTCTGCTCAGGAAACCTACGAACAACCGGTTATTCAGTTTGACGATCAGGTTGATGTCGTCTTCCAGATTGAGCCGACGGCGGGGCAACCAGCTGCAACGCCAGCCAAAACTCAGTAATTGTTGCAGACCCGGCTTTCCAGCCGGGTTTTTTCTGTGAGCAACTGTAAAAATGAGACTTCACATCCGGTCTTTTTTTTCGCCGTAATGAGGATAGGCCATAGCGATTTTTAAGGGGACGCTATGGATATTTTTATCTCGAAAAAGATGCGTAATTTCATTCTGCTGGCGCAAACCAATAACATCGCCAGAGCGGCAGAAAAAATACATATGACCGCATCGCCCTTCGGTAAAAGCATTGCTGCACTGGAAGATCAAATCGGCTATACGCTGTTTACCCGCAAAGATAACAACATCAGCCTGAATAAAGCAGGACAAGAGCTGTATCAGAAGCTGTTTCCCGTTTATCAGCGCCTCTCTGCCATTGATAACGAAATCCATAACGCCTCTCGCCGCTCGCGGGAAATTGTTATCGGCATCGACAATACCTACCCAACGATTATTTTTGACCAGTTGATTAGCCTTGGTGACAAGTATGACGGTGTGATGGCTCAGGCCGTTGAATTCAGCGAGAATGGGGTGATTGATAACCTGTTCGATCGCAAACTGGATTTTATTATCTCGCCGCAGCACGTTTCCCCCCGCGTGCAGGAGCTGGAAAATCTGGCGATCAGCGAACTGCCTCCGCTGCGTTTGGGGTTTCTCGTTTCCCGGCGCTATGAAGAAAAACAGCCGCAGGATCTGCTGCGCGAGCTGCCCTGGCTGCAAATGCGCTTCCAGAATCGCGCCAACTTTGAGGCGATGCTTGATGCATACATGCGACCCTGCGGGATCAACCCGACGATTATCTATCGTCCGTACAGCTTTATGGCCAAGATTAGCGCGGTGGAGCGCGGGCAGTTTTTGACGGTGATCCCTCACTTCGCCTGGCGGCTGGTGAACCCGTCGACGCTGAAATATTTCGACGCGCCCGGCAGTCCCATGTATATGCAGGAGTTTCTCTATTCGCTGAAAAATCATCGCTATACCGCCACCATGCTCCAGCATATTGCTGAAGATCGTGACGGTAGTGCAAGTTAACCTAGCATCGAGCCTGTTTCGAGAAGGTTGCGATGCAGATCGAACGCATGGCTGAGATCGTGATGGATATGCCCGCCGGGCGCTTTCTCCAGATAGCGGTGCAAGTAATCTCTGTAAAGCGGATGCGCACAGTTATTGATAATTGTGTGCGCCCGCTGCATCGGAGATAACCCACGCAGATCGGCAATCCCTTGTTCGGTCACGATCACTTTAACGCTATGTTCGCTGTGGTCGACATGGCTGCACATCGGTACGATGGTTGAGATTTTCCCGCCTTTGGCAATCGACGGCGCCATAAAGATAGACAGGTAGGCGTTGCGCTCGAAATCTCCGCTGCCGCCGATGCCGTTCATCAGGTTCACCCCCGCAACGTGCGTGGAATTGGCATGACCGTAGATATCAAACTCCAGACCGACGTTGAGCGCAATGACTCCCAGCCGACGAATGATTTCCGGATTATTGGAGATCTCCTGCGGGCGCAACACAATCCGGCTGGCGAAGAAGTCCATGTTGTCGTAAATCTTCTGTAGCGACGGGGCTGAAATGGTCAGGCTGGAGGCGCTGGCACCGCTAATCTTGCCCGTTTCCAGCAGATGCACAACCGACTCCTGCAACACCTCCGAATACATCATAAAGGGCGGGATATCCGGGTTCTCGCCCAGTCGAGCCATTACCGCGTTGTTGATATTGCCCACCCCGCTTTGTAAGGGCAGAAACTCAGCTGGAATGCGTTTGTGCGCCATTTCTGCCAGCAGAAAAGAGACTACGTTATCGGCAATTTGTTGGCTGACCGGATTGGTTTTATCCGATGCATTTCCTGCATCGGGCAGTTCGGTATCCACCACCGCAACCACTTTTTTGGGGTCTATCTGTACGCACTGACTGCCTACGCGATCCATGGTATGAAAAATGGGTACGCTGTTACGCCGCGGCGGCGCACCGGGTATCACGATGTCGGCAAACTCCGCCACACGCGGATTATGGTAATGATTCAATTCAATGATCACTTTTTTCGCCCGCAGCAGCCAGGTGGGGGCATTACCGATACCGCTGGACAGCCAAATCCGGCCATCCGGCGCGATGGCTGAGGCTTCAATGACGGCAACATCGATCTCGCCAAAAAAGCCGTAATTAACCATTTGCGCCACTTCGCTCAAATGGAGATCGACAAACCTCACCTGGCCCTGATTAATTTTGTCGCGCAGGCCCGATGACGTTTGATAAGGCGCACGCCAGGAAACGGCATCCGCCGCGGATAGTACATCATCAGCGGCGGCGCCAATTGATGCTCCGGTCAGCAGGCGGATCTGAAAAGGCTGTCCGTTCTGATGCTGTTCGCAGGCGCGTTGGGCAATTGCGGTGGGTAACGCTTTTGGCGAACCCGCGGGGGTAAAGCCGCTAAACGCCACCATATCATCGTGCTGGATAATTTCTGCCGCCTGTTCGGCGCTCATCCGTTTCATGGCCGTCTCCTTCCTCAGACGTGATTAATGGCCGACAAAATTAGGTTTACGTTTTTCCATAAACGCGTTCATCCCTTCCTGATAATCCTCGCTGTCGTACACCGCGCGGCGCATGCCCTGAATGCGCTCGAATTCGTCTGAGTTCATGGTGTGTGCTTCACCCAGTACGCGCAGCTCTTCTTTAATGACGGCGATCGCCAGCGGCGCTTTCTCCGAGATGTGGTGCGCCATTTGCAGAGTGAAATCTTCCAGTTCCTCGACTGGCACCACATGGTTAAGGATCCCGACGGCCATCGCACGCTGAGCGGTAATCGGCGAGGCGGTAAAGATCAGCTCTTTCACGATATGGAACCCAGCATCGCGGGTCAGGTTGTGGATGCCGACCAGGTTATACGGCACGCCGAGGTTGACCGGGGTCATCGAGAAGGTGGATGTTTCAGCGGCGATGATCAGATCGGAACTCATGATCATCTCAAATGCGCCGCCCCAGACGCTGCCTTCAACCATAGAGATCACCGGTTTTGGATATTTTTGGATCATGCGGGTTATCTGACGCAGCGGATCGTCATAGGAGAGCGGATCGCGACGTCCGGTCGGGAGTTCATGAATATCATGCCCGGCAGAGAAAACTTTGGCTCCACTCGGAGCGCGTAGAATGATGCAGCGAATGTCCGCACGATTGAGATCGCTCAGCGCCTGCATCAGATCGTCAATAAACACTTTACTCAGGGCATTGAGCTTGCGGGCGTAATTGAACTCAATAACCGCGACTTTCTGGATGATGACCACGTTGACGTATTGATAAGACATAATGTTCTCTTTATTGAAAGTAATGATGCTGGATAAATTCGCTGATGTGCCGCAGACCGGTGCGCGGCGACAGATCGTTATTTTTGACGGCCTGTAGCGTCTGCTGGAAATAGCGGTCGAAATCAGTCCGCGCAAACAGCAGATGTAGGGCTTCTTCTTCAGCCTGCTGGTGTAACCAGTCCACCGCCTGCTGCTGGCGGACTTTTTCCAGTCGACCGCTGGCGCTAAGGCACGTTTTAAAGTCGGTTATCGCCTGCCAGACCTCCTCAATACCGCGTTTCTCCATGGCGCTACAGGTCAGAACCAGCGGCTGCCACTCGTCATATTTACGGCGCAGAATATGCAGGGCGGATTCGTACATATGGCGGGCGATGGCCACGCTGGCATGGTTCTCGCCGTCGTCCTTATTGATGACGACCAGATCCGCCATTTCCATCAGGCCTTTTTTGATGCCTTGCAAATCGTCGCCACCGCCGGCGATTTGTAGTGAGATAAAGCAATCCACCATGCCTGCGACTTCGGTTTCTGACTGCCCAACGCCGACGGTTTCTACAATAACCACGTCAAAGCCAGCCGCTTCGCACAACAGCATTAATTCGCGGGCGCGCTGGCTGGCTCCGCCTAAATGACCGCTGGAAGGGACCGGGCGAATAAACGCAGATTCGGCGCGAGACAGCTCCGTCATGCGGGTTTTATCGCCAAGAATGCTGCCGCCGCTGACCGGGCTGCTGGGATCGACGGCGATCACCGCCACCCGTAATCCGTGACGGATTAACAGCATGCCGAATGCTTCCAGAAAGGTGCTTTTGCCCGCGCCCGGCGTACCGGTTATCCCCAAACGCAGGGCGTTACCGGTGAACGGTATAATTGCGTCCAGCAACTGCGTACTCAGCGGCTGGTGGCGCGGGTGGCTGCTTTCGACCAGCGTCATCGCCTGGGCGAGCGTTGCCCGTTCGCCAAGTCGCAAGCGACGGACGGTATCCTCAAGCGTGGCGGCGTTAATCATGATGCTGACTGATACGGGTTAACACATCGCGGACGCTGTCGAGCATTGGCGTGCCGGGGCCATAAATGGCTGCCACGCCATGCTCGTGCAGGAAGGCGTAATCCTGTGGCGGAATAACGCCTCCTGCTACCACGCAGATATCTTCACGCCCCCATTTTTTGAGCGCGGTAACCAGTTCCGGGATCAGCGTTTTATGACCCGCCGCCAGTGACGATGCGCCTATTACATGCACATCGTTTTCTACCGCCAGACGGGCGATCTCTTCTGGTGTGGAGAACATCGGACTGAGATCGACATCGAAGCCGAGATCGGAGTAGGCGCTGGCGATCACTTTCGCGCCGCGATCGTGACCATCCTGGCCCATCTTGGCGATCAGGATCCTCGGTCGGCGACCATTTTCCGCGAGGAACTGTTCGGTTTGCGCAACGATGGCGTCGAACTCATCGGCGGATTTGTCGGACTGGTGATAGCTTTGCGCAATCACGCCGGTGACGCACTGGCTGGGAACCAGATAGCGGTCAAAAGCGGTTTCCAGTGCGTCGGAGATCTCACCGAGCGTGGCGCGAACGCGGGCGGCGTTAACGGCGGCGGCCAGCAGATTTTCATTATGCTGCGCGGCGTGGGTCAGCGCCGCGAGTGCGGCATTGACGGCATCTGTGTCGCGAGTTGCGCGGATATGCTGCAACGAGGCAATTTGCTCGTTGCGTACCTTCACGTTGTCGATTTCCAGTACCGACGTTTCGTCTTCTTTATCCAGCTTGTACTTATTCACGCCGACGATAACGCGTTTACCCTGGTCGATCAGCGACTGCTCGCGCGCGGAAGCTTCTTCGATCATCCGTTTAGGGAGCCCGGCTTCGATCGCTTTCGCCATGCCGCCTGCCTCATCAATTTGTTTGATGATCGTGCGCGCTTGCTTCACGATTTGATCGGTGAGCGACTCGACGTAATACGATCCGGCCAGCGGATCGACGGTGCGGCAGATCTCTGATTCTTCCTGAATGATGATCTGTGTATTACGCGCGATGCGGGCGGAGAAATCGGTGGGTAGCCCGAGCGCCTCATCAAAGGCGTTGGTATGCAGAGACTGGGTGCCGCCAAGC
The DNA here is from genome assembly GCF_030333885.1 of Citrobacter sp. Cf132. Classification (NCBI taxonomy): domain Bacteria; kingdom Pseudomonadati; phylum Pseudomonadota; class Gammaproteobacteria; order Enterobacterales; family Enterobacteriaceae; genus Citrobacter; species Citrobacter sp. Cf132. The sequence continues at coordinate 43,198 of NZ_JAOWFA010000041.1, read as the reverse complement.
GTAGCGCCGAGCGCTTCAATGGTCGTGCGGATCACGTTGTTGTAAGGATCCTGCTCGGTCAGACTCCAGCCGGAGGTCTGGCAGTGGGTACGCAGAGCGAGAGATTTCGGGTTGTTTGCGCCAAAACCGCTGACTGCTTCACTCCACAAATAGCGAGCCGCACGCAGCATGGCGACGTTCATAAACAGATCCATGCCGATGCCGAAGAAGAATGACAGGCGCGGCGCGAAGTCATCAATTTTCAGCCCGGCAGACAGCGCGGCTTTGATGTACTCAATGCCGTCAGCCAGCGTAAACGCCACCTGCTGGACGCAGTTCGCCCCGGCTTCCCCCATGTGATAACCGCTGATACTGATGGTGTTATAGCGCGGCATATTGGCGGAACACCAGGCGATGATGTCGGCGATGATGCGCATTGAAGGTTTTGGCGGGTAAATGTAGGTATTGCGGCACAGGTACTCTTTCAGAATATCGTTCTGAATGGTCCCGGTGAGTTGCTCCGGCGTTACGCCTTGTTCTTCTGCAGCCACGATATAAAACGCCAGTACCGGCAGCACCGCGCCGTTCATGGTCATTGATACCGACATCTTATCCAGCGGAATCTGGTCGAACAGCACCTTCATATCTTCGACAGTATCGATCGCCACGCCCGCTTTGCCGACGTCACCTGCCACGCGCGGGTTGTCAGAGTCATAGCCGCGATGGGTGGCAAGGTCAAAGGCGACGGAAAGTCCTTTTTGCCCGGCGGCGAGGTTGCGGCGGTAAAAGGCGTTGGACTCTTTGGCGGTAGAGAAACCAGCGTACTGGCGAATGGTCCACGGCTGCGCGGTATACATGGTGGCGCGCGGGCCACGCACGTAAGGCGGTAGGCCGGGAAGAGTGCCCGTGACTTCCAGATTATCGAGGTCCGCTTCAGTGTATAGCGGCTTGATGGCAATTCCTTCCGCCGTCTGTCTTTCCAGCGATTCGACGGTTTTTTCCCGTCGACTGAGTTCTTTATTAGCGAGTGTTTGCCACTCCTGCACATTTGCCATTTTTTGCTCCGTATTACGCAATAAGTTGAATCTTTGCGGATACGGTGAGCTTTTTCATTTGGCTTGTCGCCAGCAAAAAATAGCCAACAGGGCGTCGTTTTTTGCCGCATGGCGTGTTTGATTTTGTGATTTATTTCAAAGACGTGGCGGGAATAGCATGAATAGAGGGTAAAGGCTTGTCGGCCGGATAAGGCGTTACGCCGCCATCCGGCACTCTGGAGCAATAAACGGTTTAATCCTGGCGCAACACCTTGTGCCCGTATTCCAGCAGCGCATCGGTAACGTTGCGCATCATGCGGCTTTCCGGTGCAAAACGGTGCCAGTACAGCATCCGACGCTGGAACAGACCTGGCGTTAAGTCGATCAGCTCGCCGCTTTCCAGCTCTTTCTCAATCTGTAAGTGCGGGATCATGCAGCAGGTGGTGCCCTGACGCGCCAACTGGACGAAGGCTTCAGACGAGTTAACGATGTGGCACGGCACGCTGCCCGGCGGCAGGTCGAAGTTTTGTTGCAGGAACGCCTGATGCATATCATCAAGATGGTCAAACGCTACCGCCGGGGCTTTCAGCAGGGCGGAGCGGGTGACGCCGTTAGGGAAATAACGCTCGGCGAAAGGTTTGGAGCCAACGAACAGGTAGTCCAGCGCGCCAAGTTTATCCACCAGACAGCTTGGCAGCGCCTGATGTTGGATACTCACCGCACCGACCACTTCACCACGACGCAGACGTTCCTGGGTGCGCGTTTCATCCTCAACCTGCAGGTTCAGCCGAATCGGTGAATTGGCCAGTACCGGGGCTAACGCCGGAAGCAACCAGGTCGCCAGACTGTCGGCGTTCACTGCCAGTGAGAGCAGCAGCGGTGTCGATCCGGTTTGTTCATCACCCAGCCACTCGTCTTCCAGCAGTTCAACCTGACGCAAAAGCGCCAGTAGTTTCTGCCCCTGTTCGGTTGGGCGTGGTGGTACGGTACGCACCAGCAGCGGTTGTCCGAACATATTCTCAAGCTGTTTTATGCGCTGTGAAACCGCGGATTGCGTGATGCACAGCTTTTGCGCCGCGCGCTCAAATCCTCGTTCACGAATAACCGCATCCAGTGCTTGTAGTGTTCTGTAGTCCGGACGTTTCATTGCTTTGACGCACTCCTGAAAATTTTGCTTGTTCTGCACTATGACACAAATTTAGGTTGGGTAAAGACGAAATCCGCCGCTTGCGAGCGGGTGTGGGGACATTTTTCTGCACAATGTTCTATAATGCGCGTGAATTTTCCCACCATATTCACACCACAGGCGAAACGATCATGACGCAGGATGAACTGAAAAAAGCAGTAGGATGGGCGGCACTTCAGTATGTACAGCCCGGTACCATTGTGGGCGTAGGTACAGGTTCAACAGCCGCACACTTTATTGACGCGCTGGGCACAATGAAAGGTCAGATTGAAGGTGCGGTATCCAGTTCGGACGCTTCAACCGAAAAACTCAAAAGCCTTGGCATCCACGTGTTCGATCTTAACGAAGTTGATAGTCTCGGCGTATACGTGGACGGCGCGGATGAAATCAACGGCCACATGCAGATGATCAAGGGCGGCGGTGCAGCGTTGACTCGTGAAAAAATCATTGCTTCCGTGGCGAAGAAATTTATCTGCATCGCGGATGCGTCCAAAGAAGTCGACATTCTCGGCAACTTCCCGCTGCCGGTTGAAGTGATCCCAATGGCGCGCAGCGCTGTGGCTCGCCAGTTGGTGAAGCTGGGCGGTCGTCCTGAATACCGTCAGGGCGTAGTGACGGACAACGGCAACGTGATCCTTGATGTACATGGTCTGGAGATCCTTGACGCCGTGGCCATGGAAAACGCCATCAATGCGATTCCGGGCGTGGTAACCGTCGGTCTGTTTGCCAACCGTGGTGCGGATGTCGCGCTGATCGGTACCCCAGACGGCGTGAAAACTATCGTAAAATGATCTGATGGGAGTGTCTTCTCCCGTTAAAAAAATTTTGGCAGGGCAAATTTGGTGACTTGTGTCACGTTTATAATATTGTCCTGCCGATCTCTCCAAAGAAAAAGTTATCGCCAGTATTTTCCTCTGACATTTCTCTCTGAATGACATTTCTTCAGTACGGCGACGCAAACGTTCATATTGCCGCAATATTATTTTTTGATATGTTGAAGAGGCGGATGAAAATCCCACACACAACACATCAGTTTGAACAAAAAAAGACAGGGTCGGGGAAATGGCAAAGGTATCACTGGAGAAAGATAAGATTAAATTTCTGCTGGTAGAAGGCGTGCATCAAAAAGCACTCGAAAGCCTTCGTGCAGCAGGTTATACCAACATCGAGTTTCACAAAGGCGCTCTGGACACTGAACAACTGAAAGAGTCCATCCGTGATGCCCACTTCATTGGCCTGCGATCCCGTACCCATCTGACTGAAGATGTGATTGACGCCGCAGAGAAACTGGTCGCGATTGGCTGCTTCTGTATCGGCACCAACCAGGTTGATCTGACTGCTGCGGCAAAGCGCGGGATCCCCGTGTTTAACGCGCCATTCTCTAACACGCGTTCCGTTGCGGAACTGGTGATTGGCGAACTGCTTCTCCTGCTACGCGGTGTACCCGAAGCGAACGCCAAAGCACACCGCGGCGTGTGGAACAAACTGGCTACCGGCTCCTTTGAAGCGCGTGGCAAAAAACTGGGGATCATCGGTTACGGCCACATTGGTACTCAGCTAGGCATTCTGGCGGAATCGCTGGGGATGCATGTCTATTTCTATGATATTGAAAATAAACTCCCACTCGGCAACGCCACGCAGGTGCAGCATCTTTCCGACCTGCTCAATATGAGCGACGTGGTCAGTTTGCACGTACCGGAAAATGCCTCCACCAAAAATCTGATGGGCGCGCGTGAGATTGCGTTGATGAAACCAGGCGCGCTGCTGATTAACGCCGCACGTGGTACGGTTGTTGATATTCCTGCGCTGTGCGACGCGTTAGCGACCAAGCACCTGGCAGGGGCGGCAATCGACGTATTCCCAACCGAGCCGGCAACCAACAGCGATCCTTTCACTTCGCCGCTGTGTGATTTCGACAACGTGATCCTGACGCCGCACATTGGTGGTTCAACACTGGAAGCGCAGGAAAACATCGGTCTGGAAGTGGCTGGGAAACTGACCAAGTATTCCGATAACGGCTCTACGCTGTCTGCAGTTAACTTCCCGGAAGTTTCGCTGCCGCTACACGGCGGTCGTCGTCTGATGCACATTCACGAAAACCGTCCGGGCGTACTGACCGCGCTGAACCAGATTTTTGCCGAACAGGGCGTCAACATTGCCGCACAGTATCTGCAGACTTCCGCACAGGTAGGTTACGTGGTTATTGATATTGAAGCGGATGAAGATGTGGCGGAGAAAGCGTTGCTGGCGATGAAAGCCCTCCCGGGTACTATTCGTGCTCGTCTGCTGTACTGATTTCCTCTACATGGGCAGGCTGCTGGCCTGCCCGCATGTTCCATGTTTTCCTACCACGCCCAAATTTTGGACGGCGTCACCACCGCAGGCAGCGGGATATCCCATTCTTCAACAGGCAGCTTTTCTACTCGCTGACAATCGTGCGCGTAGCCTACGGGCTGGATCTTATGCTGCTGCCAGTTTTGTAGCGTGCGGTCATAAAATCCGCCGCCCATGCCCAGGCGTTGCCCATATTCATCAAACGCCACTAACGGCGTAATCAGTACATCCAGCTGTGACAGCGGTAATACGTCACGTACATCAAGTCGTGGTTCCTGGATCTTTAAGCGATTGGTTACCAGGTCGCTATGCGGATGATAGTGCAGGAACAGCAAATTACCGGCGCTGAAGGGATGAAGAACCGGAAGATAAACGCGCTTGCCCGCTCGCCACAGCTGATCTATTAGCGGCTGGGTATCGAGTTCGCCATCGAACGAGAGGAATACTGCCACCGTATGAGCGAGTACAACAGGGGGAAAGCTGAGCATTCGGGTCGCGGCTTGCTGACCGTATTGTCGTTGCTGTTCGGAGGTAAGCGCACGACGACGCTGCCGAATCAGTTGACGAATTTCTTGCCGGGATAAAGGGAGTTCAGAAAGTAATGTCATGGCTGTTGCCAGGTAGAAGGGAATCTCCGAGATGCCGCCGCAGGCTGTAACCCTTGAACCCTTGGTTCAAGGTGAATGTGTCGTCACAGTTTTAAGGCTTCTCGGACGGGCCGAGCATGCTCACCAACCGTGGAGCGCCACATTCTTGTGGTATGAAATATCGGCTCAGGGGACTGGCCCGCTTGCAAACATCTCAGAGAAATTTTGTCTTCACGGTCACTCTACCACAGTAAACCGAAAAGTGTTATTCAAAGTTTTGGCCCGTTTTTTCGGTTATGCGACCCTGATCAAGCAACGCCTGTTCGATGGTCTGTTGTAGCATCCGAATACGTTGTTCCATGCTCGCCGCGTACTCACGCGTCTTCGCTTTTTCCTGAGTTAATTCATAGCTGATGTTCAACGCGGCGATGAAAACCAACTGCTCAGTATTTGTGACTCTAGTGCGAACTTTCAGATCTTGCAATCGCTGATTGAGATCGTCCGCAGCCTGATTCAACGCATCCCTTTGTTCAGGCGGGCAATTCACTCGCAGTGAACGGCCAAATATTTGGATATCGACGGGTTGTGCAGACATGCCACCTTCCTGCTGATTGACTGCGCTGCCTTCGTCTCCAGACCGTGGGTCCGCGAAGGGGCGACACTATAGCTACCCTGGTATCAAGATACAAGCCCTTTTCTGGTCCACCAGGGTCCAAAGTGGTAGCATACCATGAATATTCCTCCCTTTGATGACGAATGCTTATGTCTATACAGAACGAAATGCCTGGTTACAACGAAGTTAGCCAGTTTTTGAACCAACAAGGGGCTGGATTAACCCCGGCCGAAATGCACGGCTTGATAAGCGGAATGATTTGCGGTGGAAACAACGACAGCTCATGGCAGCCGCTGTTGCACGACCTGACGAACGAAGGTCTGGCCTTTGGTCACGAGCTGGCTCAGGCGCTGCTGAAAATGCACTCTGCTACCAGCGATGCCCTCGAAGACGACGGCTTCCTTTTTCAGCTTTATCTGCCTGAAGGGGATGACGTCAGCGTGTTCGATCGCGCCGATGCGCTGGCGGGATGGGTAAACCACTTTTTGCTGGGCCTTGGCGTCACGCAGCCGAAGCTCGACAAAGTAACCGGCGAAACCGGGGAAGCGATTGACGACCTGCGCAATATCGCGCAGTTAGGGTATGACGAAGACGAAGATCAGGAAGAGCTGGAAATGTCGCTCGAAGAGATCATCGAATACGTGCGCGTAGCCGCTTTGCTGTGTCATGACACGTTTACGCGTCAGCAGCCGACTGCGCCGGAAGTTCGTAAACCGACTCTGCACTAAGAACGAAACGCAAAGGAGAGTGTGATGAGCGAGATATCTCAGCAAGAATTCCAGCGTCGTCGCCAGGCTTTACTGGCACAAATGCAGCCCGGCAGCGCCGCGCTGATTTTTGCCGCGCCTGAAGCGACGCGCAGCGCGGACAGTGAATACCCGTACCGCCAAAGCAGTGATTTCTGGTACTTCACCGGTTTTAACGAACCTGAAGCCGTGCTGGTGCTGATTAAAAGCGATGACACTCATAACCATAGCGTTTTGTTCAATCGGGTTCGCGATCTGACGGCGGAGATCTGGTTTGGTCGCCGTCTGGGCCAGGATGCTGCCCCGGCAAAACTTGGCGTTGACCGGGCGCTGGCCTTCAGTGAAATCAACCAACAGCTGCACCTGTTGCTCAATGGCCTGGACGCGGTGTACCACGCACAGGGCGAATATGCCAGGGCCGACGAGATTGTGCACACGGCGCTGGATAAACTGCGTAAAGGCTCCAGACAAAATCTGCACGCACCTGCCGCGATTATCGACTGGCGTCCAATGGTGCATGAGATGCGCCTGTTCAAATCACCGGAAGAGATTGCGGTCATGCGTCGTGCCGGAGAAATCACCGCGCTGGCGCATACCCGTGCGATGGAAAAATGCCGTCCGGGAATGTTTGAATACCAGTTAGAAGGGGAGATTCACCACGAATTTACCCGCCATGGTGCGCGTTATCCGTCCTATAACACGATTGTCGGCAGCGGTGAAAACGGCTGTATCCTGCATTACACCGAAAATGAAAGTGAAATGCGCGATGGCGATTTGGTGCTGATCGACGCTGGCTGTGAATACAAAGGCTATGCGGGCGACATTACGCGTACCTTTCCGGTAAATGGTAAATTTACCCCAGCACAGCGTGAAATCTACGATATCGTGCTGGAATCCTTAGAGACCAGCCTGCGTCTGTATCGTCCCGGAACGTCCATTCAGGAAGTCACTGGCGAAGTGGTGCGCATCATGATTACGGGTCTGGTGAAACTCGGTATTTTGCATGGTGATGTCGATCAGTTGATTACCGAAAATGCACATCGCCCATTCTTTATGCATGGTCTAAGCCACTGGCTTGGGCTGGATGTGCACGACGTCGGCGTTTATGGTCAGGACCGCTCACGTATTCTTGAGCCGGGAATGGTGCTCACCGTCGAGCCGGGACTGTATATCGCGCCAGACGCCGATGTACCGCCGGCTTATCGTGGTATCGGCATTCGTATTGAGGATGACATTCTCATCACCGAGGACGGCAATGAAAACCTGACCGCCAGCGTAGTGAAGAAAGCGGATGACATTGAAGCCTTAATGGCTGCGGCGCGACTGCAATGAGCGTGATTATCGTTGGTGGTGGTATGGTTGGCGCGACGCTGGCGTTGGCCATTTCTCAGCTCAGCCATGGGACTCTGCCGGTTCATCTGATAGAAGCGAGCGAACCTGAAACTGACCGCCATCCCGGGTTTGATGCCAGGGCGATCGCTCTGGCGGCAGGAACCTGCCAACAGCTGGCGCGAATTGGCGTATGGCAGGCGATTGCCGATTGCGCAACGGCCATTAAAACGGTTCACGTCAGCGATCGCGGTCATGCCGGATTTGTGACGCTGGATGCGCAGGAATACCGTATTCCGGCTCTGGGCCAGGTGGTAGAACTGCACGACGTCGGGCTGCGTCTGTTTGCGCTGCTGCGCAAAGCACCGGGCGTCACATTGCACTGCCCCGATCGCGTAGCCAGCGTGTCGCGCACACAGGAGCGCGTAGAAGTTACGCTGGAAAATGGCGAAGTGATTGATGGTCGCCTGCTGGTGGCCGCCGACGGTACGCGCTCCGCACTGGCTACTGCCTGCGGTGTTGACTGGCTGCAACAGCCTTATGAGCAACTGGCGGTAATTGCCAACGTCACGACCTCTGTACCGCACGACGGGCGAGCGTTTGAACGCTTCACGCAATATGGTCCGCTGGCAATGCTGCCGATGTCTGACGGTCGCTGCTCGTTGGTGTGGTGCCATCCGCTGGAGCAGCGTGATGAGATTATGGCTTGGTCTGACGAACAGTTTTGCCGTGAACTACAAACCGCTTTTGGCTGGCGACTGGGACGTATTACCCAGGCCGGTAAACGCAGCGCCTATCCGCTTTCGTTAACTACAGCGCTGAAGGCGATTACCCATCGTACCGTGCTGGTAGGGAACGCCGCCCAGACGCTGCATCCCATTGCCGGGCAAGGTTTCAACCTGGGCCTGCGTGACGTAATGAGCCTGGCTGAGACGTTGACGCAGGCGGAAAACGGCGCGGAAGATGTGGGTGATTATGCGGTGCTGGCACGCTATCAGCAGCGCCGCGAAAGCGATCGTAATACGACGATTGGTGTGACCAATAATTTAGTGTATTTGTTTGCCAATCACTGGGCCCCGCTGGTTGTTGGGCGTAATGCCGGGCTGATGGCGATGGAATTATTCACCCCTGCGCGCGATGCGCTGGCGGAGCGGACCCTGGGCTGGGTTGCGCGCTAAATATAACCTGTAGGCCGAATTAAAGAAGTAGGCCTGATAAGCGCAGCGCCATCAGGCAATGTCGCGGAATTGATGCCGGATGGCGGCTTTGCCTTATCCGGCCTACGGTTTTTGATTGTCCTATTTTCAGGAGCAAACAGTGCAAAGTGTTGATGTAGCAATTGTTGGTGGCGGCATGGTAGGACTGGCGGTTGCCTGCGGCTTACAGGGCAGCGGGTTGCGCGTTGCTGTATTAGAACAACATGTTCCGCAGCCGTTGGCGGCGGATGCACCTCCTCAGCTTCGTGTTTCGGCCATTAATGCCGCCAGCGAAAAACTGCTTACCCGTCTTGGTGTCTGGTCCGACATTGTTGCCCGTCGCGCTTGCTGCTACCACGGCATGGAAGTCTGGGACAAAGACAGCTTTGGACGTATTGCGTTTGATGACCAGAGCATGGGCTACAGCCATTTGGGGCACATTGTCGAAAACTCAGAGATTCATTATGCGCTGTGGCAAAAGGCGCAGCGTTCAGCGGATATTACGCTGATGGCACCTGCTGAATTACAGCAGGTGGCCTGGGGTGAGAACGAAGCATTTCTGACCCTGAAAGATGGCGCAATGCTGACGGCCCGCCTGGTCGTCGGTGCTGATGGTGCTAACTCCTGGCTGCGCAACAAAGCGGATATTCCGCTCACCTTCTGGGATTATCGTCATCATGCGCTGGTGGCGACTATCCGTACGCAGGAAGCGCACGGTGCGGTTGCGCGTCAGGCGTTTCACGGCGAGGGGATCCTGGCATTCCTGCCGCTCAGCGATCCACACCTGTGTTCTATCGTCTGGTCGCTCTCGCCGCAGGAAGCAGAACGTATGCAGCAGGCAAGCATTGACGAGTTTAATCAGGCGCTGAATATCGCTTTTGATAATCGTCTGGGGCTGTGCAGCCTTGAAAGCGAACGTCAGGCGTTTCCGCTGACGGGACGTTATGCCCGTCAGTTCGCCGCCCATCGTCTGGCGCTGGTGGGGGATGCGGCGCATACCATCCACCCGCTGGCGGGTCAGGGGGTTAACCTTGGCTTTATGGATGCGGCGGAGTTGATCGATGAACTTAAGCGGCTACAACGTCAGGGTAAAGATATTGGGCAGTATCTCTATTTACGCCGCTACGAGCGCAGCCGTAAGCACAGCGCAGCGCTGATGCTGGCAGGGATGCAGGGATTCCGTGAACTGTTTGCAGGCGAGAATCCGGCGAAAAAACTGCTACGTGATATTGGGCTGAAACTGGCCGATACCCTCCCGGGCGTAAAACCACAACTCATCCGTCAGGCGATGGGACTGAACGATCTTCCCGAGTGGTTACGTTAGTGTCCGTAAGGACAATCTTAAGAGTTTGAGACCCGTCACACTTTCCTCTCCCGGCCTGCGCGCCGGGGTGCTTCTCTCATTTGAAATAATCTAATTCCACGCCTTTTTTCGCATTAGTTTTTTTAATATCACGTTTTTTTCATAACGCCATTTTTGACATTTTTTCCACATTTAATGTGGATTGGTGCTGTAAGTTTGCGCTTATCTTTGTTTGTTATTCTGATTTCTTACTATATACATGGAGTTTTATTCTGTTGCCGATCTGGCTGTTTTTCGCCATAAGCTAATGTGATGGTTAATTTTGACTTATGGTTTAGCGTCTGTTTCGGTGGTAAGTTCAGGACAAAGAGAACGTTTGCGTCGTAGCCCCTGGAGCGGCTGCGGTGCTGGGTTTCGTGGCGAAAATTTCACCGCGAAAGAGTTGGTAGCCCCGCTTATTCAACGAGGAAAAGATGGCTCAACAGACTCCTTTGTACGAACAACACACGCTATGTGGCGCGCGCATGGTCGATTTCCATGGCTGGATGATGCCACTGCATTACGGTTCTCAGCTCGATGAACACCATGCTGTTCGCACCGATGCCGGAATGTTTGATGTGTCGCATATGACCATCGTCGACCTGCGCGGTAGCCGCACCCGGGAGTTCTTGCGTTATCTGCTGGCAAACGACGTCGCAAAGCTAACGAAGACGGGTAAAGCCCTCTACTCCGGTATGCTTAACGCTTCGGGCGGCGTGATAGATGACCTGATTGTCTACTACTTCACTGAAGATTTCTTCCGCCTCGTTGTAAACTCCGCCACCCGCGAAAAAGACCTCTCCTGGATTACCCAACACGCTGAACCATACGCTATCGACATCACCGTTCGTGATGATCTGTCGCTGATTGCGGTACAGGGTCCAAACGCACAGGAAAAAGCAGCTACGTTGTTTACTGACGAGCAGCGTCAGGCGGTAGCAGGCATGAAGCCGTTCTTCGGCGTTCAGGCGGGCGACTTGTTTATCGCAACCACCGGTTATACCGGCGAAGCAGGCTATGAAATTGCAATGCCGAATGAAAAAGCGGCAGATTTCTGGCGTGCGCTGGTACAAGCAGGTGTCAAACCTTGCGGTCTCGGCGCACGTGACACGCTGCGTCTGGAAGCGGGCATGAACCTGTACGGTCAGGAGATGGACGAAGGCATTTCTCCGCTGGCGGCCAACATGGGCTGGACCATCGCATGGGAACCGGCTGACCGCGACTTTATCGGTCGTGAAGCGTTGGAAATGCAGCGTGAAAAAGGCCACGAACTACTGGTCGGGCTGGTGATGACCGAGAAAGGCGTGCTGCGTAATGAACTGCCGGTGCGCTTCACCGATGCTTCCGGCAACCAGCAGGAAGGCATTATCACCAGCGGGACATTCTCCCCAACTCTTGGTTACAGCATCGCGTTGGCGCGTGTCCCTGCGGGTATCGGCGAAACTGCGATCGTGCAGATCCGTAACCGCGAAATGCCGGTAAAAGTGACTAAACCTGTTTTTGTGCGTAACGGCAAAGCCGTCGCGTAATTCATCCTTTTTTGGAGATTGATTGATGAGCAACGTACCTGCAGAACTGAAATACAGCAAAGAACACGAATGGCTGCGCAAAGAAGCTGACGGCTCTTACACCGTTGGTATCACCGAACACGCTCAGGAGCTGTTAGGTGACATGGTTTTCGTTGACCTGCCAGAAGTTGGCGCAACCGTCAGCGCGGGCGATGATTGTGCCGTTGCGGAGTCCGTAAAAGCGGCATCCGATATCTATGCGCCAGTAGGTGGTGAGATTGTGGCGGTTAACGACGCGCTTAGCGACTCCCCGGAACTGGTCAACAGCGAGCCGTATGCGGGCGGCTGGATTTTCAAAATCAAAGCCAGCGATGAAAGCGAAATTGAATCGCTGCTGGATGCGGCCGCATATGAAGCATTGTTAGAAGACGAGTAAATACGCTTTTGCCGGATGGCGCTGCGCTTATCCGGCCTACAAAGCATGCGTAGACCCGGTAAGCGCTAGCGCTGCCGGGCTCGTAGACAGAGACAATCACGATTCACTGCACGTTTCAGGAACCATCGCCCATGACACAGACGTTAAGCCAGCTTGAAAACAGCGGCGCTTTCATTGAACGCCACATCGGACCGGACGCCGCGCAGCAGCAAGAGATGCTGAATGCGGTTGGCGCCGAGTCGTTAAACGCGCTGATCGGCCAGATTGTGCCGAAAGACATTCAGCTCGCAACCCCGCCGCAGGTGGGCGAGGCGGCGACCGAATACGCTGCGCTGGCTGAATTAAAAGCCATCGCTGGGCGTAACAAGCGCTTCACGTCCTACATTGGCATGGGCTACACCGCCGTGCAGTTGCCACCGGTTATCCTGCGCAACATGCTGGAAAACCCGGGCTGGTACACTGCGTATACGCCGTATCAGCCAGAAGTTTCTCAGGGGCGCCTGGAAGCGCTGCTCAACTTCCAACAGGTCACACTGGATCTGACGGGGCTGGATATGGCTTCCGCTTCTCTGCTGGATGAAGCGACCGCGGCGGCTGAAGCGATGGCGATGGCAAAACGCGTCAGCAAACTGAAAAACGCCAACCGCTTCTTCGTTGCGGCTGATGTTCATCCGCAAACGCTGGACGTCGTGCGTACCCGTGCACAAACCTTTGGTTTTGACGTGATTGTTGATGACGCGGCGAAAGCACTGGATCACCAGGATGTGTTTGGCGTGCTGTTGCAGCAGGTTGGCACCACCGGTGAAGTGCATGACTACAGCAAACTGATTACTGAGCTGAAATCCCGTAAAATTGTGGTCAGTGTCGCTGCCGACTTTATGGCGCTGGTACTGCTGACTGCTCCGGGCAAACAGGGCGCGGATATCGTTTTCGGTTCTGCACAACGCTTCGGCGTACCGATGGGTTACGGTGGCCCACACGCGGCATTCTTCGCCGCTAAAGACGAATTCAAACGCTCCATGCCAGGCCGTATTATCGGCGTCTCCAAAGATGCGGCGGGCAATACCGCACTGCGCATGGCGATGCAGACTCGTGAGCAGCATATCCGCCGCGAGAAAGCGAACTCCAACATTTGTACCTCGCAGGTCCTGCTGGCCAACATCGCCAGTCTGTATGCTGTTTATCATGGTCCAGTTGGCCTGAAACGCATTGCTAATCGCATCCACCGCCTGACTGATATCCTGGCAGCCGGTCTGCAACAGAAAGGATTGAAGCTGCGTCATGCGCATTACTTCGACACCCTGTGCGTTGAAGTAGCCGATAAGGCCGCAGTACTGGCGCGTGCCGAAGCGGCAGAAATCAACCTGCGTAGCGATATCCATAACGCGGTAGGTATTACGCTCGATGAAACCACCACCCGTGAAAACGTGGTGCAGTTGTTCAATGTACTGCTGGGCGACAGTCACGCTCTGAACATCGATACGCTGGATAAAGACGTGGCGCTCGACAGCCGTTCTATTCAGGAAAGCATGCTGCGTGACGATGCGATCCTCAGCCATCCGGTGTTCAACCGCTATCACAGCGAAACCGAGATGATGCGCTACATGCACTCACTGGAGCGTAAAGATCTGGCGCTGAATCAGGCAATGATCCCGCTGGGTTCCTGCACCATGAAGCTCAACGCCGCTGCCGAGATGATCCCTATCACCTGGCCTGAATTCGCTGAGCTGCATCCGTTCTGCCCGCCAGAGCAGGCTGAAGGTTATCACCAGATGATCGGCCAGCTTTCCGAGTGGCTGGTAAAACTGACCGGTTATGATGCCGTCTGCATGCAGCCGAACTCCGGTGCGCAGGGCGAGTATGCGGGTCTGCTGGCGATTCGTCATTATCACGAAAGCCGTAACGAAGGTCATCGCGATATCTGTCTGATCCCGGCTTCTGCCCACGGTACCAACCCGGCGTCTGCACAGATGGCGGGTATGCAGGTAGTGGTGGTCGCCTGTGATAAGAACGGCAACATCGACCTGGACGATCTGCGAGCAAAAGCAGAACAACATGCCGACAACCTTTCTTGCATCATGGTGACCTACCCATCCACCCACGGCGTTTATGAAGAAACGATCCGTGAAGTGTGCGACGTTGTGCACCAGTTCGGCGGCCAGGTTTACCTGGATGGCGCGAACATGAACGCTCAGGTTGGGATCACCACGCCGGGCTTTATTGGCGCAGATGTCTCGCACCTCAACCTGCATAAAACATTCTGCATTCCGCACGGCGGCGGCGGCCCAGGTATGGGACCGATCGGCGTGAAATCACATCTGGCGCCGTTTGTACCGGGCCACAGCGTAGTGCAGATTGAAGGGATGCTGACCCGTCAGGGCGCAGTTTCTGCGGCGCCGTTCGGTAGCGCATCCATTCTGCCAATCAGTTGGATGTACATCCGTATGATGGGCGCAGAAGGTCTGAAGCAGGCAAGCCAGGTGGCGATTCTTAACGCTAACTACATTGCCAGCCGTCTGAAAGATGCTTATCCGGTACTGTATACCGGTCGCGATGGTCGCGTGGCGCATGAATGTATTCTCGACATTCGTCCACTGAAAGAAGAGACCGGCATCAGCGAACTGGATATTGCCAAGCGTCTAATCGATTACGGTTTCCATGCGCCGACTATGTCATTCCCGGTCGCGGGTACCCTGATGGTTGAACCGACTGAATCTGAAAGCAAAGTGGAACTGGATCGCTTTATCAATGCGATGCTGGCAATCCGCGCTGAGATCGATCGCGTGAAAGCCGGTGAATGGTCACTAGAAGATAACCCGCTGGTTAACTCACCGCACACGCAAAACGAACTGGTCGCGGAGTGGAATCACGGTTACAGCCGCGAAATCGCCGTCTTCCCGGCGGGTGTGGCGAACAAATACTGGCCAACCGTGAAACGCCTTGATGACGTTTACGGTGACCGTAACCTGTTCTGCTCCTGTGTACCGATGAGCGAATATCAGTAATCTGCTGATTCAACTATCTTTTAAAGGCGCTTCGGCGCCTTTATTTTTTGGGAGAAACGTTATGGCTATAGCATTGGTGACGGGCGGCAGTCGTGGCATTGGTCGAGCAACCGCGCTGCAACTGGCGCAAGAGGGTTACACGGTCGCCGTGAATTTTCATCACAATATTCGTGCGGCAACCGAGGTGGTGAACAACATCGTCGCTGCAGGTGGTAAAGCATTTGCTTTGCGTGCGGATATCAGTGATGAAAGCCAGGTGGTGGCAATGTTTGAGTCTATTGACCGTGAAGGCGAGCAACTGACTGCCCTGGTGAATAATGCCGGGATCTTGTTTGAGCAAAGCACGGTCGAAAACTTAACCGCCGAACGAATTAATCGCGTACTGGCAACCAACGTTACCGGCTATTTTCTGTGCTGTCGGGAAGCGGTAAAGCGCATGTCGTTCAAGCACGGCGGTCAGGGTGGATCGATTGTAAATGTCTCTTCGGCGGCATCGCGGCTTGGTGCGCCATTCGAATATGTTGATTACGCGGCCTCGAAAGGCGCTGTGGACACGCTCACCACCGGCCTGGCGCTGGAGGTTGCGGCACAAGGGATCCGCGTAAACTGCGTGCGACCAGGTCTTATCTACACTGAAATGCACGCATCAGGCGGCGAGCCGGGAAGAGTCGATCGCGTGAAATCACTGTTGCCTATGCAGCGTGGCGGGCAGCCGGAAGAAGTCGCGCAGGCAATTACCTGGCTGTTGAGCGAGAAGGCATCTTACGTAACGGGCAGTTTTCTGGAACTGGCAGGCGGGAAGTAGGGATTTAATTGCCGGATAGCGCTGCGTTTATCCAGCCTACGGGAGTATAACCTGTAGGCTGGATAAGGCGTTTACGCCGCCATCCGGCAAAAAATTACAGATTCTCGCCGTTGCTGGCAATCACCTCTTTGTACCAGTCAAAACTCTTCTTCCGTGAACGTGACATATCGCCGGTGCCGTCGTCATGTTTGTTCACGTAGATAAAGCCGTAACGTTTGCTGTACTGACCGGTGGTAAACGATACGCAGTCGATGCAGCCCCATGGCGTGTAGCCCATCAGGTCTACGCCATCATAGGTCACCGCTTTCATCATTTCTTCGATGTGGGCGCGCAGATAGTCGATGCGATAGTCGTCGTTGATGCTGCCGTCTTCTTCTACTTTGTCATAAGCGCCAAACCCGTTTTCAACGATAAACAGCGGCTTCTGGTAGCGTTCATACAGCTCACATAAGGCATAGCGTAGACCGACGGGGTCAATCTGCCAGCCCCAGTCGGAGGCTTTTACGTGCGGGTTCGGTACGCTGCCCTCAAAACCAGAAATGGCATCGCCGCTGCCGCCTTCAGCTTTTACCGCGTTGGTCATGTAGTAACTGAATCCGAGATAGTCACAGGTGCCTTCACGCAGGATTTGCTCATCGCCGGCCTCCATTCGGATGTTGAATTCGCGGCGTTCCCACTCGTTCAGTACATATGATGGATAGTAGCCGCGCAGCTGAACGTCAGTGAAAACGTAGCGCTCACGCATCGATTCCTGCGCGAACATCACATCTTCAGGCTTACAGGAGAACGGGTACAGTGGCACCATCGCCAGCATGCAGCCGACTTTCATTTCCGGGTTGATGCGACGTGCCGCCTTTACCGCCAGCGCGCTGGCCACGAACTGGTGATGCAGCACCTGGTACATAGTCTCTTCAGGGTTTTCATGCTCGGTATACACCACGCCGGAGCAGCAATAACCAAACAGCGGTGCACGCCAGTTGCGCTGGTTGTTGATCTCATTAAAGGTCATCCAGTATTTGACCTTGTGCTTGTAGCGCTCAAAAACGACTTCAGCAAATCGGACAAAGAAATCGACGACTTTACGATTGGTCCAGCTACCGTACTGTTGAACCAGGTGCAGCGGCATTTCGAAGTGGGAAAGGGTGATGACCGGTTCAATGTTGTACTTCAGCAGTTCATCGAACATGTCGTCGTAGAACTTTAGCCCTTCTTCATTCGGTTGGGTTTCGTCCCCTTTCGGGAAGATGCGGGTCCAGGCAATTGACGTACGAAAACATTTAAAGCCCATCTCGGCAAACAGTTTGATGTCTTCTTTGTAGTGCCCGTAAAAATCGACAGCTTCGTGGTTGGGGTAGTACTTACCGGGCTCAACTTCCTGAGTGATTTCTCGCGGAACGCCGTGTGCCCCTCCGGTCAGTACGTCGCAAATGCTGGGGCCTTTGCCGCCTTTGTTCCAGCCGCCTTCAACCTGGTGCGCCGCAACCGCGCCGCCCCATAAAAAATCTTTTGGTAAGGTAAGTTTTTTCATCTGCGCTCAGTCTCAAATTAATACAATCTGATTTTGAGTCTAACAAAGGAAAGATAAATGTCACGATATAACAAAATAGCGTAAATGTGATTTGTTACATCAAAAAAACAGATTGTTTTTTTACGCTATTCTTTTCGCCAGCTTGCGACCGAGTGATTCCAGAATATAAATAACGGGGATCTGCGTGGTTATATCGTATACCCCGGCAATACGTGTTTGCGGAACATGCCAGGAGAGGTTAAAGTCGGCGAGTTTCGCCAGGCGAGAGTGCTCATGGCTGGTGACCGACAGAACCTTACAGTTGTGCAGACTGAACTGGCTGGCAAAGCGCAGGATCTCTTCTGTTTCACCAGACACGGAAAGCACGATCGCCAGCGCGTTTCTGGCCATGTCGTTAGTTACCGGGAAATAAGGATCGTCAATGTGATTACTGAATTTACCGACGTTTGAGAAAAAACGTGCGCCATATTTTGCCAGCGCTCCAGACGTTCCTGCTCCGACGAATATAATACGTTCGGACGATAATATAATATCAACAGCCTGATCGAGCAGTTTATCGAACTCGTCGTTATTGACGCCTTTAAAGAAACTGATAATTTCGCTGGCACCGAAATTAGCCTGTTGCGGTTCATTCTGCTCTAAATATAATTTGAAGCGCACGCGAAATTCTGAGTAACCTTCACATTTAAGCTTGCGGCAAAAGCGCAGTACGGTGGTAGTGGAAACACCCACGGCATCGGCCAGTTCGCGAATGGTCATGTACATGACTTTGTCACGGTTTTTGATGACATAGTTGTAGACCAGCATCTCAAGATTGTTGAGACTGGCGATGGCAGCGTGGGAGAACATACTCACAATGGCAAAACTCACTCATCAGACTTCATCTACAGGGAATAATAACATGCAGCCAAATGACATCACTTTTTTTCAGCGTTTCCAGGATGACATTCTGGCCGGACGCAAGACCATCACCATTCGTGACGAGTCCGAATCACACTTCAAAGCCGGGGACATTTTACGGGTTGGGCGCTTCGAAGATGACGGTTACTTCTGCACGATTGAGGTTGTTGGCACCTCAACCGTCACGCTGGATACGCTAACGGATAAACATGCCCAGCAGGAAAACATGACGCTTGAAGAACTTAAACATGTAATTGCCGAGATTTACCCGAATCAGACGCAATTTTATGTGATTGATTTTAAATGCCTTTGATTTAAAGAAACATCTGTTAGTTGAAAAATTACTTATAACGCAATGATTTTAAAGGGTTAATATTGATGTGATATTTATTTTAGCTAACAGGTGTTCACTGGAACCATTCTCAGTTACGCTAGAGGCGCAATAACGAAAGTGTTCGTTTCTGGGGAGTAACTTATGGTTCAGAAGCCATTAATCGCGCAGGGATATTCGTTGGCAGAGGAAATAGCCAATAGCATCAGTCACGGTATCGGGCTGGTGTTTGGGATTGTCGGACTGGTGTTATTGCTGGTCCAGGCAGTAGATACCAACGCCAGCGCTATGGCGATTACCAGCTATAGCCTGTACGGCGGCAGCATGATCCTGCTGTTCCTCGCCTCAACTTTGTATCACGCGATCCCCCATCAGAGAGCGAAAGTCTGGCTGAAAAAATTTGACCACTGTGCGATTTATCTGCTGATTGCCGGGACCTACACGCCATTTCTGCTGGTGGGGCTTGATTCGCCGCTGGCACGTGGACTGATGATTGTTATCTGGAGCCTGGCGCTGATCGGTATTTTATTCAAACTGACCATTGCGCACCGATTTAAGGTTCTGTCGCTGGTAACCTACCTGACAATGGGCTGGCTATCGCTGATTGTGGTGTATCAACTGGCGGTTAAGTTGGCAGCGGGAGGCGTGACGTTGCTGGCTGTTGGCGGTGTGGTGTATTCCCTGGGCGTAATTTTCTACGTCTGTAAGCGTATTCCTTATAACCATGCGATCTGGCACGGCTTTGTGCTGGGCGGCAGCGTTTGCCACTTCCTGGCGATCTATCTGTACGTTGGTCAGGCGTAATCACTGACGCCGGATGGAGGCTAGCGCCTTATCCGGCCTACAAAACAAAAGCCAGCATGCCTGATAGACGCATCGCAATCAGGCATTATTCATTTACTCTTCCAGCGAATACGGCAGCGGTACGATTTGCAGCGTTTTTGCGTCGTCACGAACGCGGAACACGCTGTCGGCCTCCATGTCGTTATTCATCACAACTTGCACCAGTACCTGACCATCGGCCAGTTTTACTGCGGCAAGTACGGTACCGGTACGACGCCAGTTCTCGCCCATTTTTAATTCAAGGTCTTCGCCAGCTTCCGGTACTCGACCGGCGGCACCCGCCAAAGTCCACATGGCGCGTTTATTGGCTCCGCGGAATTTTGCACGAGCAACCATTTCCTGACCGGTGTAGCAGCCTTTTTTAAAGCTGATCCCGCCCAAAGCCTGCAGATTGGTAGCCTGTGGAATAAACTGTGCACTGTTGGCTGTATCAATAACGGGGATACCCGCTTCGATATCCAGCGCCAGCCACTGCTGGCTGTTATTTAACTCTGCTTCGCCACGCAGCTTTTCAACCAAGGTTTCTGCTGTGGTGGCATCAACGATCAGCAGAAAACGTTCAGCAGGGTGTTCGAACCACAATACCGTGGAGGCACCTTCGGTAATGACCTGCTTATCACTGTTCGGTAATTCGTTAAAGAGATTGGCCAGCGCTGCACGTGCCTGGAATCCCGCTACGCCCAGCAGGACACGCTCGTCATCCGGGGCAATCGCCACCTTCGAGAAGACCGCGTATTTTTTCAGCTCGGTGAGCTGCGCATCACGCAGGCTACGGCGCTCAAGCCATGCAAAACCGTCACCCTGTCGGAACAGACGCAGGTTGCTCCACATTTTACCTTTGGCGTCACAATGTGCAGCTAACAGGTGCTGATGCTCGGTCATCTGGCTGACATCCGCCGTGACCTGACCCTGAATATACTTCTCACTGTCGACACCGGTGATGGTGGCGAGCGCCCAGTCATCGAGCGTCATTAGCGTCAGAGGCAAACGCGTTGACGCGAAAGGCTGGCGAGGAGGAAAAGATGTAAAAGCCATAATAATGTCCTGATTTGCTTAACGCAGTGATAATGACTAATGGTAAAAGAGCTATGGCCCATTGCAAGCGGTTTAAACAGGCTATTTGTGCCATATATTGCGCTTTGCGAGGAAACATCAAAAAATGGTGAATCCTTTGGCTTAATAAGGTTTTATTTAGCGAGCGAGCTTCAGTTTACTGATATTCCCGTAAAAGAGCGGGAAAAACACGTTACAATAGCGGGATACTTCGTTTTCGCGAGACAGGGAGAAGAACATGGATATTAACAACAAAGCACGTATTCATTGGGCATGCCGCCGCGGTATGCGCGAGCTGGACATCTCGATCATGCCGTTTTTCGAACATGAATATGACAGCTTAAGTGACGAAGAAAAACGTATCTTTATCCGTCTGCTAGAATGTGATGATCCAGATTTATTTAACTGGTTGATGAATCATGGGAAACCAGCTGATGCTGAGCTGGAGCAGATGGTGCGACTTATCCAGACACGGAATCGGGAACGTGGTCCAGTGGCAATCTGATTTACGCGTATCATGGCGCGCGCAGTGGCTTTCACTGCTAATTCATGGGCTGGTCGCGGTGTTTATTTTATTGATGCCCTGGCCATTGAGCTACACCCCATTATGGCTGGTTTTGCTCTCTCTGGTGGTATTCGATAGCGTTCGCAGTCAGCGTCGAATCAACGCCTGTCAGGGTGAGATTCGGCTGTTGATGGATGGCCGTCTGCGCTGGCAAGGGCAAGAGTGGTCTATCGTTAGCGCCCCCTGGATGGTTAAAACAGGCATGATGCTGCGTTTGCGCTCTGATGCCGGAAAACGTCAACATTTGTGGCTGGCGGCAGACAGTATGGATGATGCAGAGTGGCGGGATTTACGGCGGTTGATGCTGCAAAAGGCGAAGCAGAAGTAGTACTGACGGTAAGGTTGCGACCTTAGCCGTCAGTCGGCAGAAATTCAGGACCAGTGCTCGGCCATTTCGCCAAGAATTTGCTCGCACCAGGCCTGAATGCGTTCATCGCTGAGATCGTACTGGTTCGTTTCATCCAGCGCCAAACCAACAAACAGCTGTCCATCGGCAATGACGGGTTTATCGCTGGTGAATTCGTAGCCTTCGGTGGGCCAGTAGCCGACAAACTTTACACCTTTGGTGATCAGTTTATCGTGCAACATACCCAGCGCATCCAGGAACCATTCACCGTATCCCAACTGATCGCCCATACCGTAAAGCGCGACAATCTTTCCTTCCAGGTTGAGGTCGTCCAGTTGCTCCCAGACCGCTTCCCAGTCCTCCTGAATTTCACCGAAATCCCAGGTTGGGATGCCCAAAATGAGCACGTCATACTGCTCCATTAGGGTCGGGGAATCGTCTTTGAGGTTGTGCAGTGTCACCAGTTCGGGACCCAGGATATCGCGGATTTTTTCTGCTGCCATTTCGGTGTAGCAGGTGCTGGAACCGTAAAAAAGACCCATGTTCATGACGTAAACATCTCAATTCTGCTGTAGCGTTGCGGGTAGTGTAACAGAATCGCCGCAATCCCGGCACAATGAGGCATAATGCATCAAAAATGAGAGTGGAATAAGGGGCGCGAGTGGAACAGGATCTGGCGCGCATCGAGCAGTTTCTTGATGCCCTGTGGCTGGAACGAAATCTGGCGGAAAACACATTAAGTGCGTATCGTCGCGATCTGACCATGCTTGTGGAATGGTTACATCACCGCGGCGCTTCGCTTGCGACCGCGCAAAGTGATGATCTGCAAGCCTTGCTGGCTGAGCGGATGGATGGAGGGTATAAAGCCACCAGTTCTGCACGTTTGCTCAGTGCGACGCGACGTTTTTTTCAGCATCTGTACCGCGAAAAATATCGCGAAGATGACCCCAGCGCCTCGCTTGCATCACCTAAACTTCCGCAGCGTCTGCCCAAAGATCTCAGCGAAGCGCAGGTAGAACGACTGCTGCAGGCGCCGCTTATCGATCAACCGCTGGAGCTACGCGACAAGGCCATGCTGGAAGTGCTGTATGCAACGGGCCTGCGCGTGTCTGAACTGGTAGGACTGACGATGAGTGACGTCAGCCTGCGTCAGGGCGTGGTACGGGTGATCGGTAAAGGTAACAAAGAGCGCCTTGTCCCGTTGGGTGAGGAGGCAGTGTACTGGCTGGAAACATACCTGGAGCATGGGCGTCCATGGTTGCTCAACGGCGTATCGATTGATGTGCTGTTTCCTAGTCAGCGGGCGCAACAGATGACCCGTCAGACCTTCTGGCATCGTATCAAACACTATGCTGTGTTGGCGGGAATCGACAGCGAAAAGCTGTCACCGCACGTCCTGCGGCACGCATTTGCCACGCATCTGCTCAACCATGGCGCAGATCTGCGCGTGGTGCAGATGCTACTGGGGCATAGCGATCTCTCGACAACGCAAATTTATACTCATGTCGCAACGGAGCGCTTGCGGCAACTACATCAACAGCATCACCCGCGAGCGTGAGTGCTGACAGGATAGGATAGGCTATGAAAAAACGTTTTATGATGTTCACCCTGCTGGCGACGGCGTTTTCCGGCATGGTACATGCAGACGACGCGGCAATTCGCCAGTCATTAGCAAAGCTGGGTGTGCAGAGCACCGAGATTCAACCTGCTCCGGTTGTGGGCATGAAAACCGTACTGACCAATAGCGGCGTGCTGTACGTAACTGAAGACGGTAAACATATTATTCAGGGACCGATGTATGACGTGAGCGGCGCAAGTCCGGTGAACGTCACCAACCAACTGCTGATGAAGCATCTGAACGCGCTGGAAAAAGAGATGATCATCTACAAAGCGCCGCAGGAAAAACACGTCATTACTGTTTTCACCGACATCACTTGTGGTTACTGCCACAAGCTGCATGAAGAGATGAAAGATTACAATGCGTTGGGGATCACCGTACGTTATCTGGCCTTCCCACGTCAGGGGCTGGACAGCCAGGCTGAGCAGGACATGAAGTCTATCTGGTGTGCTAAGGACAAAAACAAAGCCTTTGATGACGCGATGACTGGCAAGGGTGTAAAAGCGGCGACCTGTGATGTGGATATCGCTAACCACTATGCGCTGGGCGTACAGTTTGGCGTCAGCGGTACACCGGCGATTGTGCTGAGCAATGGCTATGTCGTACCTGGTTATCAGGGCCCGAAAGAGATGAAAGAATTCCTCGACGCACATGCAAAACAAACCAGCGGTAAATAATTCGCGTGAAACAACAGATACAACTTCGTCGGCGTGAGGCCGACGAGACCGCCGAGCTACCTGCCGACTTGCCGCCACTGCTGCGCCGTTTATACGCCAGCCGTGGTGTACGTAGCGCGCAGGAGCTTGAGCGTAGCGTGAAAGGCATGCTGCCGTGGCAACATTTGAACGGCGTCGAAAAAGCGGTTGAGATCCTCTACAACGCCTTTCGCGAAGGAACCCGAATCATCGTTGTCGGCGATTTTGATGCTGATGGTGCGACCAGCACGGCGCTAAGCATCCTGGCGATGCGCGCGTTGGGCTGCAGTAACGTTGACTACCTGGTGCCAAATCGTTTTGAAGACGGTTATGGTTTAAGCCCGGAAGTCGTTGATCAGGCCCATGCCCGGGGCGCTCAGCTGATTGTCACCGTAGACAACGGCATCTCGTCTCACGCAGGTGTCGAACATGCCAGAACGTTGGGGATCCCGGTCGTTGTGACCGATCACCACCTGCCAGGGGATACGCTGCCGGGCGCAGAGGCTATCATCAACCCTAACCTGCCCGACTGTGAATTCCCGTCGAAATCGCTGGCTGGCGTTGGTGTGGCCTTCTACTTGATGCTGGCGCTGCGCACCTTTTTGCGTGACAAAGGCTGGTTTGATGAACGCGGCATTGCACCGCCGAACCTGGCGGATTTGCTCGATCTGGTTGCACTTGGCACGGTGGCGGACGTGGTCCCGCTGGATGCCAATAACCGTATTCTGACGTGGCAAGGCTTAAGCCGTATCCGCGCCGGAAAGTGCCGCCCTGGTATTAAAGCGCTGCTGGAGATTTCCAATCGCGACCCCCTAAAGCTGGCAGCCAGTGATTTAGGTTTTGCCCTCGGGCCACGGCTGAATGCGGCGGGCCGTCTGGACGATATGTCCGTTGGTGTGGCGCTGTTGCTGTGCGACAACATTGGCGAAGCGCGTGTGCTGGCCAATGAGCTGGATGCGCTCAACCAGACGCGCAAAGAGATCGAGCAGGGTATGCAGGCCGAAGCACTGACCTTGTGTGAAAAGCTGGAACGCAGTAGCGATACGCTACCGGGCGGCCTGGCAATGTATCATCCCGAGTGGCATCAGGGCGTTGTGGGGATTCTGGCATCGCGTATTAAAGAGCGATTCCATCGTCCAGTGATAGCGTTTGCCCCGGCAGGTGACGGTACTCTCAAAGGATCCGGGCGTTCGATTCAGGGGCTGCACATGCGCGATGCGCTGGAGCGCCTGGACACCCTTTATCCGGGCATGATCCTCAAGTTTGGCGGTCACGCCATGGCGGCGGGTTTATCGCTTGAAGAGGCGCAGTTTGAGCGTTTCCAGCAGCGTTTTGGCGAGCTGATAACCGAGTGGCTGGATCCTGCCTTACTGCAAGGTGAAGTGGTGTCGGATGGCCCACTGAGCGCGGCGGAGATGACCATGGAGATCGCACAAATGCTGCGCGATGCCGGACCGTGGGGGCAAATGTTCCCGGAACCGCTGTTTGACGGGCATTTCCGTTTGCTCCAGCAGCGTCTG
This sequence comes from Citrobacter sp. Cf132, assembly GCF_030333885.1. Classification (NCBI taxonomy): domain Bacteria; kingdom Pseudomonadati; phylum Pseudomonadota; class Gammaproteobacteria; order Enterobacterales; family Enterobacteriaceae; genus Citrobacter; species Citrobacter sp. Cf132. The sequence goes on along the minus strand of NZ_JAOWFA010000041.1, from coordinate 17,699 downwards.
GTCGGTGAGCGTCATCTGAAGGTGATGGTCGAGCCCGTGGGCGGTGGTCCGCTGCTGGACGGTATTGCGTTTAATGTCGATACCACCTGCTGGCCAGACAACGGCGTGCGCGAAGTTCAGCTTGCCTACAAACTGGATATTAACGAGTTTCGCGGCAACCGCAGCTTGCAGATTATAATCGACAATATCTGGCCACTTTAGCGTCACTAATCGCTATAAAAAAGGGCGTGGATTAGTTACAATCCCGCTCTTATCACCGCATTTTGACTAGTCCAATAAAAGAAATCAGACAATGTTTGAAATTAATCCGGTAAATAACCGCATTCAGGACCTCACGGAGCGCTCTGACGTTCTTAGGGGGTATCTTTGACTATGATGCCAAGAAAGAGCGTCTGGAAGAAGTAAACGCCGAGCTGGAACAGCCGGACGTGTGGAACGAACCCGAACGCGCTCAGGCGCTGGGCAAAGAGCGTTCCTCCCTTGAGGCCATCGTTGATACGCTCGATCAGATGAGCCAGGGCCTGGAAGATGTCTCCGGCCTGCTGGAACTGGCTGTAGAAGCCGACGACGAAGAAACCTTTAACGAAGCCGTAGCAGAACTCGATACGCTGGAAGATAAGCTGGCCCAGCTGGAATTCCGTCGTATGTTCTCCGGTGAATATGACAGCGCGGATTGCTATCTCGATATTCAGGCAGGTTCTGGCGGTACGGAAGCGCAGGACTGGGCAAGCATGCTGATGCGCATGTATCTGCGTTGGGCTGAAGCGCGCGGCTTTAAGACTGAAATCATTGAAGAGTCTGAAGGTGAAGTCGCGGGTATTAAATCCGTGACCATCAGAATTGCTGGTGAATATGCGTACGGTTGGCTGCGTACTGAAACCGGCGTACACCGTCTGGTACGTAAGAGTCCGTTCGACTCCGGCGGACGTCGCCATACGTCGTTCAGTTCGGCGTTTGTTTATCCGGAAGTTGACGATGATATTGATATCGATATCAACCCGGCGGACCTGCGTATTGACGTTTACCGTGCCTCCGGTGCAGGCGGTCAGCACGTTAACCGTACGGAATCTGCGGTGCGTATTACCCACATCCCGACCGGGATTGTGACGCAGTGTCAGAACGACCGTTCCCAGCACAAGAACAAAGACCAGGCCATGAAGCAGATGAAAGCGAAGCTTTATGAACTGGAAATGCAGAAGAAGAATGCCGAGAAACAGGCGATGGAAGACACCAAGTCAGATATCGGCTGGGGTAGCCAGATTCGTTCTTATGTCCTTGATGACTCCCGCATCAAAGATCTGCGTACCGGGGTTGAAACCCGTAACACGCAGGCGGTGCTGGATGGCAGCCTGGATCAATTTATCGAAGCAAGTTTGAAAGCAGGGTTATGAGGAACCAACATGTCTGAACAACACGTACAGGGCGCTGACGCGGTAGCCGACCTTAACAATGAACTGAAAACGCGCCGTGAGAAGCTGGCGAGCCTGCGTGAGCAGGGGATCCCGTTCCCGAACGATTTCCGTCGCGATCATACCTCAGACCAACTGCATGCTGACTTCGACGCGAAAGAAAACGAAGAGCTGGAAGCGCTGAACATTGAGGTATCCGTTGCTGGCCGTATGATGACCCGTCGTATTATGGGTAAAGCATCATTCGTTACGCTGCAGGACGTTGGCGGCCGTATTCAGCTGTACGTTGCTCGCGATGACCTGCCGGAAGGCGTCTACAACGAGCAGTTCAAAAAATGGGATCTGGGCGATATCCTCGGCGCGAAAGGTAAGTTGTTCAAGACCAAGACCGGTGAGCTGTCTATCCACTGCACCGAACTGCGTCTGCTGACCAAAGCGCTGCGCCCGCTGCCGGACAAATTCCACGGTCTGCAGGATCAGGAAGCACGCTATCGTCAACGTTACCTGGATCTCATCTCTAACGATGAATCCCGCAATACCTTTAAAGTGCGTTCACAGATTATGGCTGGCATCCGTCAGTTCATGGTTGCTCGCGGCTTTATGGAAGTCGAAACCCCGATGATGCAGGTGATCCCAGGCGGTGCGGCAGCGCGTCCGTTTATCACCCATCATAACGCGCTGGATCTGGACATGTACCTGCGTATCGCGCCGGAACTTTACCTCAAGCGTCTGGTGGTTGGCGGCTTCGAACGCGTATTCGAAATTAACCGTAACTTCCGTAACGAAGGCATCTCTGTTCGCCATAACCCAGAGTTCACCATGATGGAACTCTACATGGCTTATGCGGACTACAAAGATCTCATCGAACTGACTGAATCTCTGTTCCGTACGTTGGCGCAGAACGTTCTGGGAACGACTGAAGTGCCTTACGGTGAAGAAGTCTTCGACTTCGGTAAGCCGTTTGAAAAACTGACCATGCGCGAAGCGATTCAGAAATACCGTCCGGAAACCAACATGGCCGATCTGGATAACTTCGACTCTGCAAAAGCGATTGCTGAATCTATCGGCATCAAAGTTGAGAAGAGCTGGGGTCTGGGCCGTATTGTGACCGAGATCTTTGAAGAAGTTGCAGAAGCGCACCTGATTCAACCAACCTTCATTACCGAGTATCCGGCAGAAGTTTCTCCGCTGGCGCGTCGTAATGACGAAAACCCGGAAATCACCGATCGCTTCGAATTCTTCATCGGCGGACGTGAGATCGGTAACGGCTTCAGCGAGCTGAACGATGCCGAAGATCAGGCGCAGCGTTTCCAGGATCAGGTTAACGCCAAAGATGCGGGTGATGACGAAGCGATGTTCTACGACGAAGACTACGTTACCGCTCTGGAACACGGTCTGCCGCCGACTGCGGGTCTGGGCATTGGTATCGACCGTATGGTTATGCTGTTCACCAACAGCCACACCATCCGTGACGTGATCCTGTTCCCGGCGATGCGCCCGGTTAAGTAAGATGTGAAATGCCGGATGGCGGCTGACGCCTTATCCGGCCTACGATTCGAAATGTAGGCCAGATAAACGTAGCACCATCAGGCAATAATTTGTTGGCAGTAATTCTGCAACAGCGCACGCGCTTCTTTGTTTGCAACCTGCATTACCATCCACGGGCTGAAAGCCCACGGCGTCGCGTCAATCCCGCTTAAGACATCCTCAAGATTGCTCCACTGGCAATCCATCACTTCATCTGGGTTTAGCTGTAGCTCACTGACGATATGTGCGGCATAAACCGGACATACTTCGTTTTCAACTATTCCACTCGGGTCCGTGGCGCGATAACGAAAATCAGCGTATACGGGGGTGAGCAAGTTGATATCTGCACCCAGTTCGAAGCGAGCCCGGCGGACAATAGCGACTTCGTTGGTTTCACCCAACTGCGGGTGACCGCAGACAGAGTTGGTCCAGACACCTGGCCAGGCTTTTTTGTGCAGCGAGCGGCGGGTGACCAGCAGTTGGCCCTGCTCGTTAAATATCCAGCACGAGAAAGCGGAGTGCAGGGGGGTTGTGGCGGTATGCGCCGCATACTTTTCCAGCGTTCCGCAGGGTTGGTCCTGCTCATTCAATAAAATGACATGTTCCTGTCGCATAGCGTCCACCATCAATCTTAAGCACTCACATTATATGCTTAATTAAGTCAGAGTGATTAACAGAGGGTGTGAAATGCCAGAGCTGCCGGTTCGTTGCGCGATATGATTTGGCATCCGGTTTCTGGCTGCTATGATAAAGCGTCTGAAAATGTTGCGAGGTATTGTTTTGAGTGCAGGACGCCTGAAGAAAAATGGCCTGGGTATCGTGATGCTGCTGTGTGTCGGTCTGCTGTTAGCGGGCTGTTCCGGGAGCAAGTCGTCTGATACAGGAAGTTATTCCGGCTCCGTGTATACCGTGAAGCGGGGAGATACGCTATACCGTATTTCGCGCGCCACCGGTACCAGCGTGAAAGAGATCGCTCGCCTGAATAATATTTCACCGCCCTATACCATTGAAGTGGGGCAAAAGCTGAAGGTCAGCGGCGGCGCGAAAACCAGTTCTGGATCTGGCAAAACAACCAAGAAATCCTCAACCAAAACGGCGGCGGTCAGACCATCTTCTTCTGTGCCGCAGTCGTCCTGGCCACCAGTAGGGCAACGTTGCTGGCAGTGGCCTGCCAGCGGTAAGGTGATCCTGCCTTATTCTACGGCGGACGGCGGCAATAAGGGCATTGATATCTCGGCTGCGCGCGGTACGCCGATTTATGCGGCCGGAGCAGGGAAGGTGGTTTATGTCGGTAATCAGCTGCGGGGCTACGGTAATCTCATCATGATTAAGCACAGTGAGGACTACATCACTGCGTATGCGCATAATGACACCATGCTGGTGAACAACGGTCAAAACGTGAAGGCCGGGCAGAAGATAGCGACGATGGGCAGCTCGGATGCGACGACGGTGCGCCTGCATTTCCAAATCCGCTACCGGGCAACGGCTATCGATCCGCTGCGTTATTTACCGCCGCAGGGGAGTAAGCCAAAATGCTGACGGTGAATTAATCGCCAGTCAGTCGGTTAGTCCCTTGCCAAGAAGAGCGTAAGGTTTATAATCCCTTACGCACTTCAATGCGGGCGTAGTTCAATGGTAGAACGAGAGCTTCCCAAGCTCTATACGAGGGTTCGATTCCCTTCGCCCGCTCCAGAATCTCCCCAGGTGGAACCGTTCGAAAAACTCCGGTTCTTTCAGCATGTTACGCAGTAGTGCTTACTAACATGCTTAGGCGTTCTACCATAGTTCACTACTTTGACACTTGTCACGAATGGTTACTCGGTGAAATGAGAGTGTAGCCAATCGTCGGCGGTGGTTTCAAGTTCTTACCGCGATAGCCCAACAATGAACGCAAAGCCTACACCAGGCAGCGACGGATCGCACTTCTCATAACCTTACAGTGAAGCGCATTTTTTGCCGATGCTCCCACATGCCACACGTCGCGATGACGTTGCAGGGAATAAACAGGTTTATGGTGGTGTTCGTACCTACAAACGATATGTAGGCTCTGCCAGCGGTTCGGCCTCGCTCCTTCGGGTACATGGTCATCCTGATAAACTTCACTGTCTGACATATCCCTGATGTTGTCGCCTAACGGCTCCGCGTGTTGTCTTACCACCAACGGGCATTAGGCTTCTATTGTCCAAAATCTGTTAGTTGCACAATTTTTGCACCCTGTATAACCTGAGATTAATCTTAATCACTCAAGGGTGGGTATGTCAGATAAGGAATCAATACGAAGGGAGTTAACTCTTTTGTTGGAGATACTCGCCTTGACTGGAGAGCAACGAGATTTTGTTGAATCAATGTACCAAGACAATGCAAACAGTAGGGGGATGGTAATGACCAACAAGCAGTTACGTATCCGCTATGGATTTCATGGAAAACACATGGAAAAAAATGTTGCCTGGGATGGCAATGATCAGGTGAATAGTGTTTTGACTGTTCTTATTGAGGAGTTGTCTCTCCCGATAGGTGAGAAACCAGTGAATCTGATTGAACACGGTGTAGATGATGTATTTTTCTACGATGAAGAGAGTCAGAAATGGCTCGAAATCCCTCCTAAATGGCTAATCAAGGCATAAGGTCAGGGGGCAACTCGCCCCCCGCTTCTTCACTTCAACGCGCGTATGTAATCAAGCAAGGCTTTCAGTTGGCTACCTTTCATCGCCGGAACACGAATACGTATATCAGCCTTTCCTGTACTGGCGTACCTGCTTTCCCCTTGCAGTAATCGAAGGCTCATTGTTATGATCTGATGGTCTGGCATTCCTAACACTCCGTGGTGGTTTGTTGTTTGTCGGATCGCTGTGTGGGATGTTCTCAGCATCCTGCACAGCACTATTAACAGCATTGCGTAAATTTCTCGGTAACAGATGACGCTGTATCGTCGTCCCTGCAAACTTCACTACCTGCGTATAAACGCACACCGTAGCACCACACCAGATAAAGCTGGTGATTAGCTCTTCTTCCTTTTTCAATACTCATCTCCGAGAATTGCACCTAAGAAAAATTCTGTTTGCTCTTCGCTGCCTTTGACGCTGTAACACTCGATAGCCTTTCTCATTTCGCTTTCGTCCGTGTTACCAGCCAGCCATTCTATCAGGCTTTCTAAATACTCCTCCGCTCTGTTCACGTCGTGATCTTCTGGTAACACCTTGATTGCATCTGCCATGAAACAGGCTTCTACGTGGTCGTAATGAAACAGCAGGGCAAGAATACTTTCTTGTTGCCATTGTTCAGGCGTTTTCAATCCGTAACTGTTAGTCATTTGATACTCACCCATTTACGATCCTCGTTCGGTGTTGCTTGTTGAATTGCATCTTTCAACACCTGTTCAAAGTTCACGCCGTGCTCCTGGCTTCTCTGCCACATGTCCAAAAATGCTACGGCGAATTTCAATTCTTCTTCGCTCTTAATAGGGCTGAAAGCGGTTGTGTGTTCGTTCATCTCTATAATCTCCATACTCATTACTCCTCTTCAAAGGTCATTGTGTAGCGGCATTGCTGCGACGGTCTGGTCGTCACTGTCTCTGTATAATTGGCGTTGCTATAAACGCAAATCCGCGCGTTGTCTGTTTCCTGTTCGTCACTAAGAACAAGGGTTATTTGTCCGGCATTTGCCAGGGCTGGCAGTAGTGCCAGCGTCAGCACAAGATATTTAGATTTCAAGGCTAAACTCCTCTGTCAATTCGTCGCCTACTTCGAGCGTGTAACCAATATAAAAGAGCGTTGACCGTGGATCAGCATGACCCAGGAGAAGGGCGATCTGTTCAACCGGCACACCTGCACTGAATAAAATTCGCCCTTTTGATTTTCGCGGGGTATGACACCCTACGTTAGAGAATCCCACTCTACGCCCGATCTTGCTGAACTCAGTGAACACAGTGTTACGAGTTACGGCGTTGCCTCTGCTACGGAGATCGCCTTTGCTAAAGATGAAATCCGTCTTCACAGGCATAGTGGATTGTTCCTCTCTCCGCATCTCTACGATTTTCCGCATGGTGTCAGTAATCTTGATACGGAGCGGTTTCACCTTCTTATTAGGATCTGCCTTTCGTTTAGATTTCTGCTGTTTCACCTCGATATGCGTTTTCCCTGCACTGAATTGTGACCAGGTGAGGGTTAACAGGTCAGAGATACGTAATGCGCTCTCATACTGCATCACCCATGCACAGTAGAACAGGTTTGTTCTGGTATTGCGTCGTAGCTCTGCCGCCACTGCTTTCACGTCCTCCGCGCTTTTAAGCGCAACTGCGATACCTTCCATTCTTTATCCCTCCTCTTGTTCGTTTCGTTGAAATCATAATTGATCAGAAATTGATCATTTTCAATATGTTGCACGATACATTTGTTTATGAAGAGCACGAAATGATCAAAAGGTATGCGCGGTTGCTTGAGTTGCTTAACGGCGTGATCAAGGCCGCCCCAATTCTGCTGTCCGTCAGCACCGAATATCTGTAACAGATTGAAAATTAACAATAAATTCAATTTAGCCAATGATTCATGAAACGGTGGTTATGTCAAGAAATTTATTTTCGATGACGGGGAGTTACCCCTGTTTGCACGGCGAAGTGATGGAAAAGTGTACTGATTGAATAAAATCAAAGGTTTACAAAATACACTTTTCTAAAGTGTATCGAATCGTGAGGGATTCGCACTGTAAGTGAGAGCTATTCTCATCTGTGGTGATGTGAATTGAGTTTTTGAGAATGGTTCTCAATAATGGGGGTTTTGGCATGAAAAAAGAATTGTTACATTATAACAATAAGGCGAGAAGACTCGTTCAACGAATCTGGCACGGGTGCAAAGTAGTTTTCATGACAAATGGCGCTGTATTCAGCACTACACAACGGTTTGGCTAAACTGATCATTCTGACAATGAAAGTGAACAATCTACTTTAGCTTACATTTACCCTGGATCTTTACCTGTCATTTAAGATAGGTTTTGACGTTATTAATGTAGGGGTTTGATAGGAATAATCTAAGATTTGCCTCTGGCTGTTCTTAGGATTGTTGCATGTGCGATTCGGAGTGAGCAGGGCGACGGTCTGCCGTTGGGTGAAGGGCTGAAAGTAACGTTTTGGTACTCGAGATCACAACGAAAGTAACGTTTTGGTACTTTTAAAGTAACGAAACGGCACACTATAAGATTAAATAAGACTACTAATTAATAAGACTATCTTTTAATACTTTTGCTGTTGTCCCTGCTCGGTACTCTCCGGGCAAGTGACCTGTTTCGCCTTTGGTTGGCTCCTCGGTCAGCCCCGTACCGCTCATGGAACAAGCGCAAGCGTACTCTTTACCTTCTGGACTCGTGCAAACTTCGTTTCTGACGAGAGTCAGGCACGAACGATTATTTGCCATCGGCAAGAGATCGCTTTCGCCGTGGGCGAATACCATTGCGCTGTGCGCGGAATTACCATCTGACCAACCAACTACCGTTGATTGTCCATCTGATAAGCTGACTAACTTCAACCATCCATTCATGAACTAACGTTCACCCATGCAAGGTTTCAGTAAGTCAGTGGCTAAGGCTTCACTGTTCGCTGATGGCTCCAGTTCATCCAGCCTCAATCCAATACCAACACCTACTATCCTGATAACTACCGTTATCCCTCTGTAGTTGTGCTATTGGTTTCGGGAGTAAGTGCCAGAGGGCGGCATAAATGCAAATAGAACGCCTCAGAGGTGCTGTAGTCGATTTTAAGATGGTAAGGAATACAGACACTGCCGATGCAATAAAAGCTCTTAGAATGCTTTACAGAGCGTTTTAGGACTATTGTAGTTAATGAACCAGGCGTGAGCCTCTCAGCACATCCATCGTTAGTATAGTTGGCTGGGCATACGTGATGGTGCTACATAATGAAACGATGGTTTCAATGTCCTGGATGGTGATCTGATAGGTTCCAGCACCGGGCGAGCCAATGTCTCGGCAGAGTATCCAGCCAGCATTATCCAGATCGCCAATGACGGTCATCACTCGTTTCTGAGTCATGCCGAGATTACGGGCTGTACAACTCAGATCGAACATCACACATCCGGCTGTATCGTCCTCACACTCTCTGAGATACGCCCACACTCGTTTATGATCGGTGGTAATGGTCAGTACTTTGGGGTGCTTACCGCGCTTTTGTGGATGCGTTACTTCGGTGAAATAGGGCACCAGGCTGTCAAACATCTGTTCGGTGGTGAGTTCAATTGTATGTGGCGTGTGAGATGTGCTGAGGTGTGGCTGAGAATGATTCATTAAGTCCTCCTGTCTGTTTTTTAGTCAATAAGTCCTCTTGGTTGAGTTGTTATCGTTCATTTTTTAATCACTTGTTAATGTGGTGTCTGGGGTTTTCCCAAGCATTCCGTTCTGGTTGGCAAAACTACCACAAAAACAGATTGATTTCCATCGTTGATTTTGTCTATAAAGAGCACTAATCGCAAAGCAAAAATGCAACGCGTTGAAAAAGATCAAAATTATTTTGAGAAATCACCGTTGAGGGGTTGACAAAAGTTTATAAAAATGTTAAAGTAGTCTTATAGCACAAAACTTTGTTTACCCATCAACGCACTTTGAGCCGTCAGGCTGCAAGGTGTTTTTTATATACGCCAACCATAGGAGGCCACACTGAGATACTTTGACGTTGAAGACACACTTCAACAATTGAAAGACGGAACCACCAACCGTTACCGCATCCGAGCACTACGCAACGCTTGCCGCGCTCGTGGATACCACGAAAGGGAAGCCTTTCTCACAGAAGTATTGAAGCGCTGGGATGAAATCCGCACTTCGACCACTAAATAACCCAGAAGGAGAACAAGAATGATCGAGAAGAAAACCAAACTACCACCGTCCACATCGTTAATGATACCGGATGAGACATTTCAGATTCTGTTCAGAGAAGCGAAGCGCCGAAAAATGAGCGTAAGCGCACTCCTTCTTGAAGAATGCCAAAGTCTGGCGGTCAAATACTCGAAAGCTGGCGCGTAATAACCACGTTTCAGCGTCAAAACCCACCCCACGAATGAGAAGCGGAGAAAACCAAATGAGGAGCATTCGTAATTTACTGAGCATACATAGGAGCAAACAACAATGGCAAAAACCCTCGCCCAGATTAAGGCAGATCCAAAATACCAATACACCGATAAAGATGGTGTAACGAGAGAGCGCACTCTCAACATTCCCCACTACTTCAAAGAAATCCCTTTTATCTACTCCCCACACCTTGAAAAAGGAAGAGTGAAGTTCAGCGCCAGGATGCAAAAGTTGTATTGTTACGTAGCAGACTGGGAGAAATCCGGTGGTGTTTGTTATGAAGAGCAATCCGAGCTTGCAAAGGTTTGTGATTTATCTCGTGGAAAAACAAACGATCTGATCGAACAGATGGAATTAATAGGACTCATTACGAGAACTAAAATACCTGGTAGGAGGAATAAGGAATTACGAGCACTTCCGCTAACTGATGCTCACATTACCCCACCAGAAGCGCCGACAGCGCAGCCTGTAGCAGCGTCTGACGAAGTGCCAGCCCCTGAGCCAGTGAAGGCCGCAGAGGAGCATTCAGTTCCTGATTTTGATGATCTTCCGTTTGTCTGGGATGCTCCAGAATACCTGGAGCCGCCAGCACCAACACCAACGATCCCCACTCAGCAGGACAAGCCAGACCTTCCCTGGGGCGGTGTAGCTATCTTCAAACCGAATGGCGATCCCATTGATGCCGCTTTGAAATGGGCGCTAACAGAGACAATGGGCGATGAGGAAGCAGCCTACCAACTTATTTCACAGACAGCGACCAAACATCTTGGACGTGAGATTATTTTAACCGTATCAACGAATGAAACCTTCGGCGAATTCGAAGATCTACCATTTTAACCAGGAGGATTATGATCCAATACTTAGTGAAATACGGTGTTGACCGTATTCAGATTAATGACGCTGGAAAGCGTGTGTTAGAAACCCTGCATTACTTCTATAAATCCAAACCGACAAAAATCCAACTTGGTGACATTATCGAACGATCTGGATGTTCGCAAGGCGGCGTGATGTTCTGGCTTCACGCTTTAAAATCATTCGGTGTTATCGATTTTAAAGAAGCTGGCTATTTCGACGTAACAGTTAAATCTATGATCTCGGATTATGAGATCATTTATTCAAATGACTAAATAACAATCAATGGGAAACTTTTATGATCATCGCTATCTATTGGCTATTTGCATTTTACGCAGTATGGACATTAACGAGAAAACACAGAGTTTCCCCCTTTACGAGGAATGAATGGGAAAAAGAGAACGCAGTAACATTGTCAGAATTGAAAAAGCAGTAAGAGCAACAAAACGTAAATACAGCCATAAGCTAAAAGATTATTCAAGAGAATCTATTCCAGGCTCACTAAAAACAACTATTTTAGAACACCCTCCCTCTGTACCTTGCGGTGATGAATACAACGCCTTGCAAGAAATAATTAGCACTACGCCTGGCGTATTCTGGAAACCTCGAAAAAGAAAAGAATACATAATTGATAGTAGCCAGCTTAAACCCTGGCAAATTATCGGATTTGAACATTACTCCGATTATGTCGGGTATTCACAAACTAACGGCCTGAGTGGTCACACTGCCGATTTAGATTTTTTATTTAATGACGATAGGGAAAATTATAATGACTAACGACACAATTCAATCTCTACTTCTTAGTTTCGAAGATAATTATCATCTCCCGCTACTACAGGAAGTGAATAAAACATACATTACAGTAACGCCTGAGAGCCTCCTGAACGCTGTCAGACATACTGAGCAAGCCATCACAGCCCTTGAGCACCTTCAAACCTCTGTAGCTCGTTTGGTGGAGCGTGACGGCAGCACCATCACCGCTGATCAGGCGTGGCGAGTAGCAAATACCCTTGAAGAGCTTGCTTGCTCCCTGCAATACATCACGCTTGAGCTGGGAGAGCTTGCCGTTAGCATTGCAGAGAAATACGCTGTAAGCGAGGGTGAATGAAAATGCAAGTAAAGTGAATAAAATGTCGGTTTAGGTATTGACAAATTAACAGAAATGTTATAGAATAAGAAGTAGGGATAGTATTCGAATCACTTCTCCCTCCTGAATGCCGTTTCCCATAGCGGCACTCTCTTTTGAATGCTTTTTTTGAAAGTGTTGGTTCTTTCTTCTTCTTTTTTGTTTAGTTCCGAAGGAATGCGTGGGATGTAATGTCTCGTTGTGTTGGCTTTACATGCAATCACCCGCGCATCTCCGACTTTTTCAGAAAGGGCATTCGCTCTTTACCCCTCATTCATTCCGTTAGGATGAATGTAGTCAGACTTAACTACCCTTGAATTGTGAGAGGTTCAGGAATTACGTTAAGCTGGCAATCTTCTATTAATAACACTCCCGAAAGTGTCAGCTAATAGATAATGAAATCAAGATCTGTTATTGCCAGCGTGAAGGGCTTCACGTTTAACAGATGCAAAGTACCCCCGATCTTTTTAAATCTCCTAAGATAATAAAACGGGGGTCTTTTTATTAGATTGTATTCTTAACTTCATTTCTCCTGAAAAATGACGTTAATAATGCTTTCTTTAGCAAGGGGCATTCTCTCCAGGGGCTTGATCGCCCCTTTTTAACAATCTGTGTGTAACGCTTTCGTTATTAATGCTTTCGTAATTAATGCACAGACCAACGCGAAGGAACAACAATGTTCTTATTAAATAATCGCGACCGAATCCTAAAATACAAAGATGAAGTGATTTTGTGTAACCCTGAAATGATAGCTAAAGTGGCTGAAATGGCAGGATGCACTGTAGAAGAAATAGAAAAGGCTGTAGAGCGTTATTTCCCTTCTGAAAACACCACTCCAAATAAGTTAAGTATTCAGGAACGGATCGCCAATAAAGTAAAAAAGGAATCAACCAAACAATGATTATCACCCTATCAGACGTTTTTCCGGTTCGTAAAAGCTACACAGACATTGTGAGTGCTGCGACCGATAATTTTGCAGCAGTAGACAGTAAAGTGTTTGCTTCTCTTCCTGCTGATGTGCAGTGCGGCGATGTTATAGACGCTTCCGGCGATCTCTATACATCTGGGAATGTGGCTTTCGTAGTCGTCAGTGAATTTGTCACTGCTGGCAGTAATAAGCCTGTAAACGTCCTACGCGCTCCCAACGTTGGATCATACGTTGCCCTCAAGAGCGACAACCTCAACGCAGCTAACCACGCAGCAGCGATCAGCGCATTACAGGCGCAAGGCTTCGCCACTCGTGAATTTTTCACCTCTTAAGCAAGGAAGATAATAATGATTATTGGAAATGAACGTGTGGATCTGAGTCCACTATTCCAGCTAACCAGTACCCGCAATTTTTTACTGTCGTCACTAAACATTTTTGATGGCGACGGAGTTACATCTCATAAAGTGAGTGTTTCCCGTTTACTGGAAGATAACACCAGCCTTTATAATCAGCCTACTGCAAGGTTCTCCAACGAACATAACGTAACATCCCGTCAAAGCGGTAAAGAATGGCTGATCGAGCTTCCGTATTTCCTCCGTGAGGATCTTATTGTCCCGGCAGACATTCAGGGCAAGCGTAAGCCTGGAAGCGACATTCAAGAAACCGTGACTGACATTTACAGCGATTACATGAATAAACACGCTATAGCGTTTATGCGCACTCGTGAAAGTTACCTCGCACGATCACTCTTCTCTGGTCAGGTGTATACGCCTAAGACAGACGATCTGTTAATCGACTTTGGCGACCTGTTCGGCGTAGCCCCGATGAATGCCACTCTTGATCTGTCAGCTACCGATAGCAGCACTCTACGTGCCATTGACGACATGGTGAGCCAGATTACCGAAGCGGCACAAAGCCAGGCGTCGGCAGTGGAGCGAATTATTGTTTTTGCTACAGGCTCATTCTATAGCGATCTGCGTTTCAGCCCTGCAATGGAAGCGGCTTTCCGCTATGTCAGCCCATTGGACGAAGGGAACGTAGTGTTCCAGCGTCGTGACCTCCTGCCAGGTGTGAGCACCTTCTCGATCCCTGGTTCAAATGTAGATGTGATCAAAGTAACTGACCCATTGCTGATCGCACAAATGGGCGATGCTGATGCTATCGCTATCCCGCAATTCGCTAAGGGAAGCGGTATTTACACCAACATTTACGGCGCAGCCAGCAGCACCTTTGAACTCCTTAATGCAGCACCTGCGGAAGTTTATAGCTGGAGCTTCGAAAGCGAGCGCGGAAACGCGATTAACGTGATCTCGGAAAATTCCGCGTTAAGCGTTAACCACGGATTGGGCTTCTCTGTTCACATCAAAGCGGCTTAACAAGCGATAGACGTTAGCTCTTCACGTCTGGAAAATAACAGAAGAGCTTTAAACAGGGCGTGTGAACGTTGGGAACTATGAGAGCGCAAATCTCCCCAGTGTTCCCGCCCTTTTTTATTTTCAGGTGAGGATACTATGCAATTAATTTTAAAATCAGCCAAAGGGCTGCATGTTCAACTTTCTGCATCAGATGCAGAGGGGCTATTAAATGTTGCTGCTATTTGCAGACTATTAGATGTTGACTATAACGGCGTGAGGCAACGTATTTTTCGTGGTGAAACTGTAGAGCAAGCGATTCACCATTTTTTAGATCAGAAAGGCGGTGAATAATGTCAGGTGGACTATCGATCAACATCGCAGAAATAAAATCGACCGTCACCTTCGTTGTGGACAAGCAGAGTATTGCGGAGGCTAAAAAATCCGCAGATGACCTTCAACGTCATTTTTCTAAGATTAAAGACCCGAAGATTCGTTTTCAGGCTCAAAAGCAACGTAGAACTAAAGCGCGGGAACAAGTGGCTGATGCAAAATCTACTTTGCCTAAAACGCCCAGTGACTTGAAGCAGCAGCAACGCCAGGCAGAAAAGGCAGGGAAAGCGCAAGCCAGAGAAGCGGCTAAGATTGCCAAACGTAATGAGACAGCCGACCTGAAACGGCGCTCAGCCAACCTCCAAATGAAAGGTATAGCCGGAAAATACGGCGTTGATGCCGCCACACAACACCAGTTTGCTAAATTCGCTCACCAGCAGACTGAATTGTTCCGTAGCGGTCAGATCAGTAGTCAGAAGATGAACTATGAGCTACGCGAGAGAATTGCCCTCATGCGCCGTGAGGCGGCTTTACAGGCTAAAGTGACGGCATCTACTCAGGCACAGGCGGCAGCACTCAAACACGCTAAACGCACGGATTACAAAGGCGCGGCGGCTGGTATCAAAGAGAAGGGGCTGAATGTGATCGGCGGCGGTGCTGGTTTTATTGGTGCTACTGCTGCCCTTGCGGGGGGCGCTGGCATCCTGTCTCGTATCCGTGACAAAGGGAATGAGAATCTGGAACTTGTCCGTATGTCCGAACGTACCAAACTGAATCCTAATGCTGTTAAGGCGATTGTCGCCTGGGGACAGCAACACGGCGTAGACAGTGCCAGCGTGGACAAAATCACTGACGGCTTCGGGAAAGATACGCGCGAGAAAATCAGTGAAACTCTGATGAACAGCCAATTCGATCAGAAGAGTGGTAAATGGAAGGGGGGCAACTCTAACATTGAAGAAATCCTCAACAAGTTTGGTTGGAACAAGTCGCAGCTTTCACAATACGAAGACAACCCTCTGGACTTCCTCCAGGCCAGTGTTAACGAAGGGCAAAGACGCGGATACTCTGACGGTGAACTGTCCCACCTTCTGGAAAACATTTTCGACGATGGCGCTCATTACCTCGATCTCTTCAAGAATAACGGTGAACAATTTATTTCGACTCTGAAAAAGCTGGTTGATAGCGGTCAGACGCTGGACGACGAGCAGATCAAACAAGCCTACGCTTACGGCGATCTGTCCGTTGCAATGGGTAATCTGGTGAATGGTGTTGATAACAGTCTATTCACTGGCTTTATGAAAGGCTTCGCTGACGGTGGCGACGAGCTTGTTAAAAACACGCAAGTTATCACCGAATCGGCTGGAATGCTTGGAGAGGGATTAGGAGATCTGGCTAAACAGGTGACGGGCTTTGTTGGTGAGATTTCCGGCGTAGTGTCTGATCTGAATGAAGGGCTTCGCTCCCGTTTCCCTCAGTGGTTCACTAATAGCGATAAGCCAGCGGCCCAGGCCCTCTACGATGGTGCTGTGGGTGGTTCTGCGAATGCTACAGCGGATTGGATTCAGGATAAGACGGGCTTCAATACTCGTTCAGTGGGGCCAGCTATCATGGATTGGTTGGGCGTTGGTGGCGGTAATGCTGGAACAGCGGCAAATCAATACAGCCTAAATGGTGATTCTCTTCGTGGTTCCGCAATGTCACTCAGCAGCGGCAATGCGCCAGTGTACACGGTGAATCCTACATTCAATCTAAATCTTGAGGCATCCGTACCGCTCACTATCGCCAGCGATAGCTCAAGATTAAGCGATTACATTGATTTCCAGGCGAGAGCTTCTCAAGCCAGCTTTGCTCAGTCGCTAACGCTGCAAATGTCGTCCGGTCAATCGTCTACAGGTGGGTGATACATCAAAGGGGTGATGGTTTCAACACTACAGCAATGAATCCACATTTTTAAAAGGGACAGATTTAATAAGATACCCCTGTAATCCCCAAATCCCCATGACCTGCTCCCCGTTGATTAGTACACCCCGATGTTAGTAATGTCTTCATAAGCCACATGAGGACATCCCCATGAAGAAGCGTTTTTCCGACGAACAGATCATCAGTATTCTCCGCGAAGCCGAAGCTGGGGTACCCGCCCGTGAACTCTGCCGCAAGCATGCCATTTCCGATGCCACGTTTTACACCTGGCGTAAGAAGTATGGCGGTATGGAGGTGCCTGAAGTTAAGCGCCTGAAGTCGCTTGAGGAAGAGAACACCAGACTCAAGAAGCTGCTTGCCGAAGCCATGCTGGATAAAGAGGCGCTTCAGGTGGCTCTTGGGCGAAAGTACTGACGACAGACCAGAAGCGGGAAGCCGTGATGTTGATGTGTGATGCGACCGGTCTGTCGCAACGTCGTGCCTGCAGGCTTACAGGTTTATCCCTGTCGACCTGCCGCTATGAGGCTCACCGTCCGGCTGCTGATGCGCATTTATCAGGGCGCATCACTGAGCTGGCACTGGAGCGCAGGCGTTTTGGCTACCGTCGTATTTGGCAGTTGCTGCGCCGTGAAGGGCTTCATGTTAATCATAAGCGCGTGTACCGGCTTTATCACCTCAGTGGCCTGGGCGTAAAACGCAGAAGACGTCGTAAAGGGCTGGCAACAGAACGTCTGCCGCTGCTCCGTCCGGCGGCGCCCAATCTGACCTGGTCGATGGATTTCGTCATGGACGCACTTTCCACCGGTCGCAGGATCAAGTGTCTTACCTGCGTCGATGATTTCACAAAGGAATGCCTGACGGTCACTGTTGCCTTTGGGATTTCAGGCGTTCAGGTCACGCGTATTCTGGACAGCATTGCACTGTTTCGAGGCTATCCGGCGACGATAAGAACTGACCAGGGGCCGGAGTTCACTTGCCGTGCACTGGATCAATGGGCCTTTGAGCATGGTGTTGAGTTGCGCTTAATCCAGCCGGGCAAGCCAACGCAGAACGGATTTATTGAGAGCTTTAACGGACGATTTCGCGATGAATGTTTGAATGAGCACTGGTTCAGCGATATCGTTCATGCCAGGAAAATTATTAATGACTGGCGGCAGGATTATAACGAATGCCGCCCGCACTCCACG
>NZ_JAOWFA010000040.1:0-168011 GCF_030333885.1 Citrobacter sp. Cf132 | reverse complement strand
GTAAGCGTACAGCGAGAACCGTATTGACGGGAACGGGTTATTCAGTTGGCAGGGTTATTCGCCAGGGTAACAGTTCGCTGACCTGATTGACCGGCCAGTCAGCTATGACGTTGAGCACATGACAGAGATACCTCTCTGGCTCCACGCCGTTCAGTTTGCACGTCCCGATCAGGCTGTACAGCAGTGCTCCGCGCTCACCACCGTGGTCAGAGCCGAAGAACAAGAAGTTTTTGCGGCCCAGGCTGACCGTCCGCAGCGCATTTTCAGCGATATTGTTATCGGCTTCAGCCCAGCCATCGTCTGCATAGTACGTCAGTGCTGGCCACTGGTTCAGTGCGTACGCGAACGCCTTCGCCAGCTCTGAGTGTCGCGACAGCGTTTTCATCTTTTCACGCAGCCAGCTTTCCAGGGATTTCAGTCGCGGTTTAGCTTTCTGCTGACGCTCACCAAGACGCTGCTCTGCCGGCATTCCCCGTATTTCAGCCTCGATAGCATACAGTTCGCCTATCCGTTTCAGGGCTTCCTCCGTCAGCACTGATGGAGTACGAACGTGCACATCATGGATCTTGCGGCGGGCGTGAGCCCAGCAGGCTGCTTCAGTTATCTGTCCATTGCGGTACAGCTCGTTGAACCCGGCGTACGCATCCGCCTGCAGAACACCGCTGAAGCCCGCAAGATGGCTCTGCGGATGGATGCCTTTTCTGTCCGGGCTGTAAGCGAACCACACGGCCGGCGCCAGCGCTGACCCGGCGTTGCGGTCGTCGCGAACGTACGTCCACAACCGCCCGGTCTTCGTCTTTTTATTACCTGGTAACAGTACCGGGACGGGCGTGTCATCGGCGTGGAGTTTGCCACCCATCAGGACATAGTCCTGAAGCGCCTCTTCCAGCGGCGACAGTAGCCGGCAGCATGCATCCACCCAGCCCGACAGCAGTGAGCGACTCAGTTCCACGCCCTGGCGGCCGTATATTTCAGACTGGCGGTACAGTGGTGTGTGCTCTGCATACTTTGAGGTCAGCACGCGGGCCAGCAACCCCGGGCCGGCGATACCCCGCTCAATGGGCCGTGAAGGCGCCGCTGCCTGCACGATCGCATCGCACTGAGTACAGGCATGTTTTTCACGTACTGTCCGGATAACCCGGAAGGCGCTGCGCATCAGCTCCAGCTGTTCGGCGGCATCTTCACCCAGGTAACTCAGCGAACCACCGCACTCCGGGCAACAGGATTCTGCCGGAAGCATACGCTTTTCATCACGCGGGAGTGATTCGGGGAACGGTCTGCGGGTGCGGGTCTGACGCAGCGAGCGCTGCACTTCCGGGTCATCCACACGACCGGTCAGCGTATCGCTTTCTTTCTGAAGCACCTTCAGGTCAGCTTCCATCTGTGCGATACGACGGGATACTTTTTCGGAACGGCTGCCGAAGTTCATCCGGCGGAGTTTATCCAGCTGCGCCTGCAGGTGGTCTATTTCGCGCTCACGGTCGGCCAGCTTTTCCAGCAGGGCGCGGTTCAGCGCTTCCTGTTCGGCAAGCCGCTGTTTCAGCAGAAGGATTTCGTCAGAAGAGGTGTCGTTCATAAGCCCGTATTTTACCAGGCTTATTCAGCAACAACCAGGATAAAGAGGCCTACAACATGGTCAGAGATGTCAGCAACCGTTTAGGTTGTCGCCAGTCGATGCCTTCCATCAGCATCGCCAGCTGGGCCGGGGTCAGGAACACTTTGCCATCACGGGCAGAGGGCCAGGCGAAGCGACCACGCTCCAGCCGTTTGGTCAGCAGGCACAGCCCGTCGCCGGTGGACCACAGCAGTTTGACCTGGTTGCCGCTGCGACCCCGGAAGATGAAGACGTGGCCGGACATCGGATCGTCTTTCAGCGCCGTCTGTACTTTTGCGGCAAGACCGTTGAAGCCATTTCTCATATCAGTGGTACCGGCAACCAGCCAGATTTTGGTACCTGTTGGTAACGGGATCATCGCTTCAGCTCCTGTATCAGCAGAGCCAGGAACTTTTCGCTGACAGTGCCGTTGAGGCGGAGCGTCCCGTGCCGGAACGTTATCTCACAGCTGATACTGAGGGCTTCCGGGCTCTCAGTGGGCGGCTCTGGCTGTACGTCAGCGGCATCGAGAGTCACAGGAAGTAGCTGCGGGTTCTCTGAAGAAGGTAATAGCAGCTTTCCCTCGCGCCATTGTTGGCGCCATTTGAACAGCAGATTGGCGTTAATGCCATTTTCAAGCGCCAGTTTTGAGATGGATGTTCCTGGTTCGCAGGAGGCAGCAACGAGTTGTTGCTTAAACTCAGGAGAATAATTAGGGCAGCCTTTTCGCCTGCCGGGAGTCACATTTTTCTGCATATCTGACACTTTGGTTCCCACTACTTATTTGGTGGACACCACTTTGTCGGATGCTTCGGATTATGACCAGACGGTTCACGCTGTACGCTTACGTTTAAAGCGCATAGAGCCTCAAAAGTATGGGTAGCCATGATTCATTCAGGGTGATTATGGCTGAACGTATTGTTTTTTTTATATATTTATGTGTAATCCAGAATCCGTAAAAAGCAAAGCCAACGGAACTGAAAAATGGTAAATAAATTTTTTGACTGGATGAAAGAAGTGTAGTGCGCGGTTGAAATTTGGGAGGTAAAAAGAAAACGACCTTTCAAAAATGAGAAAGGTCGCTTGATTTATGCGTGTTACGCGGCTGGACGCGCGATAACGCTGCGGGTTTCCATCCGTACTTCAGCGATAGTTACGTCAATCACATCCGTGACTTTGTAAACAACTTCACCTTTAATTTGCACGGTGCCGCTTTCCTGGCTGCATACCAGTTCATCACGAACGGCGTGCAGGAACGGTGCTGGAATAAATGCAACAGCGCCATTATCAACTAAGCGCACGCGCATGCCACCGCGGCTGACGTCAATGATCTCGGCCGCAAAGCGGGTGTCGGTACCGGCTTTATCACTCAGGAAACGGGCGTATAGCCAGTCACCCACGTCACGCTCAGCCATCCGGTTCAGGCGACGACGTTCTGCCATTTGCACGGTGGTATCATCCTGAGGTCGGGCGATGGTTTCGCCTTTGATGACGGCCTTAAGCAGACGGTGGTTGATCATATCGCCATACTTACGGATTGGGGAAGTCCAGGTGGCATATGCCTCCAGACCCAGCCCAAAGTGTGGACCTGGTTCAATACTTATTTCAGCGTAAGACTGGAAGCGGCGAATTCGGCTGTCGAGGAAGCCGGATGGCTGAGCATCCAGTTCGCGGCGCAGTTTGCAGAAACCTTCCAGAGTCAGGACTTCTTCGGCATCGACGTGCATACCGTGGGTTTTCAGCAGCGCGGCCAGAGCGTCGGCGTTGGCCGGGTCGAATCCCATATGGACGTTATAAATACCGAAACCCAGCTTGTCGCGAAGCACACGAGCGGCGCAAATATTTGCCGCAATCATGGATTCTTCCACGATACGGTTTGCGATGCGGCGTGGCTCAGCGACGATGTCCAGTACTTCACCTTTTTCACCGAGAACGAAACGGTAATCCGGGCGATCTTTAAAGACCAGCGCGTGGTTATGACGCCACTCTCCTCGGCTCAGGCAAATACGATGCAGCAGACGGATCTGTTCCGCAATCGCGTCGTTTTCTGGTTGCCACTCGCCTGTACCTTCCAGCCAGTCGGAAACATTGTCATAGGCCAGCTTCGCTTTTGACTCAATTGTCGCAGCGAAGAAAGTGATGTTGTCTTCAATCGTGCCATCGGCGGTAATGCTCATACGACAAGCTAAAACCGGGCGCACTTCGTTCGCGCGCAGAGAGCAGAGATCGTCAGACAATTCACGTGGCAACATCGGGATATTGAACCCCGGTAAATAATTGGTGAACGCGCGAATTTTTGCCGTTTTATCCAGCTTACTGCCTTCTGCAATCCAGGCTGTTGGGTCGGCAATGGCGACGGTTAATTGTAGCGTGCCGTCAGCTTGTTCTTCAGCATACAGCGCATCGTCCATATCTTCGGTGCTGGCGCTGTCGATGGTGACGAAATTGAGGGCGGTTAAATCTTCACGAATCAGGCCTTCGTCCAGCATTTCGGTTGCTACGCCGTCCGGTGCTTCTTTTTCCAGATTATGGCGTGCCAGTGTGACCCACCACGGGACAAAGTGGTCATCAGCAAAAGTGATAAATTGGGTTAACTCGGCGTAGAAGGTGCGATCGCCTTTCAGCGGATGACGGCGCATTTCTGCAACCGCCCAGTCGCCTTCTTTAAATTCATGTTCAACGCCGCGGGTGGCACGACATGGAATAGCATCTTTCAGTAACGGATGATCCGGCACGATGGACAGACGATCATTTTTGCCCTGAACTTTACCCACGAAGCGCGTCAGGAAGGGTTCGATCAGTTCTTCCGGCTCTGCAGACTCACGATCTTTTTCTGTATGGATAACCGCAACAATGCGGTCGCCATGCATCACTTTTTTCATCTGCGGCGGTGGAATGAAATAGCTTTTTTGTGCATCGACTTCCAGGAAGCCAAAGCCTTTTTCCGTGGCTTTTACCACCCCTTCAGCACGTGGCGTCTGGGAATGTAGTTGCTGTTTAAGCTGCGCTAGCAGCGGGTTGTCCTGAAGCATAATTGTCTATTTTCGTGGCTAAAAGAGCGGCTGACAGTTTTACGCGATTCTGCCAGTGGCAGCAAGCGCTCTTTCAGTAAGTGGATCGGTTAATCAGTGTCGCCCAGCGCGATTTTCAAGCGATTCAACCATCCGCACAATCCACTCCAGGCTAGCAGGTTAATGGCCTGCTCTGAAGAGATTCCCTGATCGAACAAAGACGTTAACAGTGCGGTGCTAAAGCGGTCGGGCGCCCGGGTCAGCCATTGTACCGCCTGTAGGGTAACGCGCTCAACCGGATGTCGTTGTTCCCAACGTTGTAATTCACGTTCATCCAGGCGAAGCAGGGCGATAACGTCGACTAATTCATTTGCTGTATACGCCTGCTCGTTAAAGCAGGCCACGCTGCCGTTAATTCGTGACGTCATCAGCGCTGCCAGTGAAAATGCCTGTACTGATACAGCGCTGCGCCGGGCACTGGAAATCAGCGTCGTGAGTAAATCTAAAATGACCGGTGAATGTATCAATAATGGCACCAACGCTCGCAGTTCATCGGGATATCCTCTGGCAGCGTTCTCATCATGGGGGGGATATTTTTCGATCGGGAATGGTGCAGCATGCCAGGTTGTCTTTGTGGCGTTAAATAACGAAGCGTGAGCAAATTGCTGAATATCCAGCCCCGGTATTCGGCGTACCGGATGACCAGACCAGGCCTGAAACAGGGCCACGGTTCGGGCCTGAAATCCGACGAAGCCGATGATTTGATTCATCAGAATATTATCGCTGGTGGTCAGTCCGACCGCCTCCAGATGCTGACGGTCGCGTTCGCCTATCACGGCAGGAGAGCTGGCAAGTTGGCGAGCATATTGGGTGATTTGTGCCAGTCGATGGTTACTTTCCCGCGAGGAGTCCGGACCGGGAAGCGGTGTTAAACGCGCGGCATAGTGATTACATAATCGCTGCACACCATACACCTGAGCGACGGTCAGGGCTGTACTCATTCGTTCATAGGCACTGAACGTATGCATCTGATTCAGGTTTACATGAGCCGGGAAGAGCGTCTGGGCAAGTTTACGGGCAGGGGTTAACCAGGATTGAAAGGGCGAAAGAGCGTCATCAGGTAATGCCAGATCCAGTAAAAAACTGTCGTCGACATGAGCGGCTTCCGGGACCAGCGGCAGAACATCTTGCGGATACGTGCTGGATTGCGTCTCATGATACCAGTGGCTTTTGCCTTCAATTCGGCGTTGTTCCATGGGCGTTCCTTGGTCTAAAAGTGGCGACCCGGACTCGTCGTCATACTACTACGCCGGATCGTTTGCGCTGCAATATCCTGACGTAAGCAGATGAGGGGATGAAAGATTGTTACGTGATAATAAATATCAGAAAGGCATATGTGGTGGCTGAGAGGAGTGTCATGGGCGGCGCAATACCGCCCATCGAGGTCTTAGGATTATTTAAGTTCCAGCTCGTTCATTGCGGCGATGCTGAAGCCACCGTCAACGTGTACGACTTCACCAGAGATACCGGCAGAGAGATCGGAGCACAGAAATGCTGCGGAGTTACCCACATCTTCAATGGTAACGGTGCGGCGAATCGGTGTAACTGCTTCACAGTGCGCCAGCATTTTACGGAAATCTTTAATGCCTGAAGCGGCGAGTGTACGGATTGGACCTGCGGAAATGGCATTCACACGCACGCCTTCAGGCCCCATCGCATTAGCCATATAACGGACGTTCGCTTCCAGGGAGGCTTTCGCCAGGCCCATCACGTTATAGTTAGGGATTGCACGCTCTGCGCCCAGATAGGACAACGTCAGTAGCGCAGAGCCAGGGTTTAGCATGGAACGACATGCTTTTGCCATCGCAACAAAGCTGTAAGCGCTAATGTCATGCGCAATTTTAAATCCTTCGCGGGTAACTGCGTTCACATAATCGCCATCCAGTTGGTCAGCAGGTGCGAAGCCGATTGAGTGTACGAAACCGTCGAATTTCGGCCAGGTTTTGCTCAGTTCAGCAAACATGGCGTCAATGCTGGCATCTTCAGCCACATCACACTGCAAAACAATGTTGGAGCCTAATTGCGCTGCAAATTCTTCCACACGACCTTTCAGCTTGTCGTTCTGGTAGGTGAACGCCAGTTCAGCACCTTCGCGATGCATCGCCTGAGCGATTCCCCATGCGATAGACAATTTACTGGCAAGGCCTGTCACCAGAATACGCTTACCTGATAAAAAACCCATGGCTTTAATCCTTTTTGTTAACACTTATCTTTTACCAATCAATGAATTATGATTGACGCGTTAAGCTCACTCGAAATTGGTCTGAAATTATATCCCACGCCTTTTCCTTGAGGAATTGTTATCAACCTCACGTGACCTGTCACTTCATTGCATGTGGGGAGTATATCATCCCCCTCCGGTTATGCTTCGTTCAGGCATTTAACGTCGGTGAAGCAGAGAAAATGCAAGGTTTCAAAGGCATTGAAATGGTATTATTTCATTGCTAGCTGATGTTAATAAACATAGCAAGGTAGGAACTTTCTTAAAACAAAAAATATGACAATATTCAGCTTGTTATGATATATTGTTTTTATCGATCAATATAGATACATTGATCGATATTATTGATTGATTGTGATTAGAAGTGCATTATCAGGATGTTATGATCAATTGGAGTGGTCTTATGCACTACCATTTCATCGCGGAAACGATGAGAGACACAACAGATAAATTACTGGGTGTGGAGATGAACGCCCGGTTTACTTCAGATACGGTTCAACCGTTGCATCCAGATTTCATCATTTCAGCGTGGGATAGCGAACAAAAGCGTAATTTCATGCTCGAGCAAATTCGATTAATTGCCGAAAAGCGTGACTGGTTTGAGCGCAACAGCCTTATTTGTACCCTGAAACTCATTGACGAAATGGCGCTGCTGGCGATTGGTGATCCAGCCATCAAGTCGGCCTTACAGGCACTACCATTTATTGCACTGGAACTTTCAGAACGTTTTCTGACGAATACCGTGTGCCTGAATAGTCTGTTGATTAATTCACTTCGCGACGGCCCAAACGCATTGTGGTTAGGCGATCTTGGCTCCGGCAGCGTAGGGGCCAGCCCGCTGGTTTGCGGTCATTTTGACGTTGTTAAACTGGATCGCGGTTTTTTCCTGGAACAGGTAGAAAAACCGATGTTCCCGGTGCTGATCAAAAATATCAGGGAATATTGCGACCGTGTTGTAGTGAAGGGAGTCGAAACAGCACAACTTGTCGACGAGGCCAGTGCTGCAGGTGTCTGGGCAATGCAGGGTGCCCTTTATCCGTCAGTCACGTTTACCGAAGTTGATACGCTGCTCTTACCTACGTTGTGTCACTGATGGCAGAATGCCCCCCCGGTTGAGGGGGCAGTCGTTTGTTAGCGATCTTTCCGCCAGGCGTCGGCGGTAAGCGCTTCGCCGAAATGACCTGCAATCAGGCGACGGGTAAGTTCATGCAACGGGGAGGCCAGAACGTCCGCTGTACTGCCGCGCTCAACAACTTCGCCCTGATGCATGACTAATACCTGGTCGCTGATGTGCTTCATCATGCCAATATGCTGAGTTACATAGATATATGAAATCCCTTGTTTTTCCTGTAATTCCAGCATCAGATTGATGAGCTGCGAACGCATCGACATGTCCAGAGAAGCCAGGGCTTCGTCGGCGATAATGACTTTGGGTCGTAAAATGAGCGCACGGGCAAGGCCCAGACGCTGTTTTTGTCCCGGCGCTAACATATGTGGGTAATAGCTTACGTGATCGGGCAGCAGTCCGACCATGCGCATGGTCTCCACGATCTGTTTACGACGCTGCTCAGGCTCGAGGTCGGTATTCAGTCGTAGCGGAAAATCGAGGATCTGCGAGATACGTTGCCGAGGATTAAGCGATGTTGACGGATCCTGGAAAATCATACGGATCCGCTGACTACGAAATGAATAATCACCATATTTTAACGGATGATCGTCAATCAGCAGCTCACCGCTGGTAGGTTCAATCATACCCGCCAACATTTTTGCCAGCGTAGATTTCCCTGAACCGTTTTCACCAATGACGGCGAGCGTCTGACGTTCGCGCAGGGTGAAACTCAGGGGCTTGACGGCCTCAACGGTCTGGCGGCGAAATAAACCTGTCCGGTAGCGAAAGGTTTTGCTCAGATTACGAACTTCGAGCAGGGTTTCTACCATCTCACTCTCTCTCCATGTTCAGCGGGAAATGACAGGCGTAGAGATGATTCTTTGCTCCGGTCAGTCTTGGGGTTTCAATACATTCGCGTTGTGCATAAGGGCAGCGCGGCCCCAGACGACAGCCGATGGGTAATTGTTCCAGCAATGGAATTGCTCCTGGCATGGTATTCAGGCGGCTTTTGTGCGGCATTGCGCTACCAAAATCAGGAATAGCGCGAATCAACGCTTGAGTATAAGGATGATGCGGAATGGTCACCAAATCTTTACTTGGCGCGGTTTCCACCGTTTGTCCGCAGTACATCACGTTGATTTTGTCAGCCCACTGGCTGAGCATTTGCAGGTCATGGCTTATCAACAAAATGGTGGTATTGCTGTTTTGATTCAGACGGGTTAGCAGACGGAAAATTTGCGCCTGGGTGGTTGGCTCCATCGCGTTCGTCGGTTCATCGGCAATCAGCAAACGCGGCTGATTCGCCAATGCGATAGCGATCATGACCTTCTGGCATTCGCCGTCGGTTAGCTCATACGGGAAGCTGCGCATGGCATCTTTATGGTCTTTTATCCCGACGCGGTGTAAGAGTTCAATCGCACGGCGTTTGCGCCAGCCGATGCGCTGCCACCAGCGGCCCTTGTAAGTCCAGGCTGGAATATTTTGCATTAGCTGCCGTCCGATCCGCTCAGACGGATCGAGACATGACTGTGGCTCCTGAAAGATCATGGAGACGTTATGACCGACCAGTTTGCGTCGTTCACGCGCGGAAAGGCGTAGCAGATCGATATCATCAAAACGCATACGGTCTGCGGTTACGCGCCAGTTATCTTTAGCGACGCCGCAAATGGCCTTAGCGATCAGACTTTTGCCGGAACCCGACTCGCCGACCAGCCCGCGGATTTCACCCTCGTTGAGGGTCATGCTGACGCGATCAACTGCCTTAACCCAGTCGTCACCGGTTCTGAATTCAATCGTCAGGTTGCGGATATCCAGTAATGGCATTATTCCACCCCCGCAATAATTGCGCGGCGCACGCCGTCACCCAGTAGGTTAACCAGCAGCACGCTTATCATAATTGCTGCGCCTGGCAGCATGACCGTCCACGGTGCGACATAAATCAGCTCCAGCGCGTCACCGAGCATGGCCCCCCATTCCGGGGATGGCAGCTGTGCGCCAAGGTCGAGAAAACCCAGCGCGGCGATATCCAGAATCGCCATCGACAGTGCGCGGGTGATTTCAGTAATCAGACCGGCGGTAATATTCGGCAGAACGGCAAACCACAGAATATTCAGTGTGGTTGCACCATCCAGGCGAGCGGCAATGACGTATTCTTTCTCCAGCTCGTCATGCACCATGCTGTAAACGGAGCGCACCATGCGCGGCAGCAACGCCAGCCAGACCGCAAACATGGCGTGTGTCAGATGCGGTCCGGCAAAGGCCACCACAATAATCGCCAGCAGCAGAGAAGGGATCGACAGCAGGGTGTCCAGAATGTGGTTCAGCACTGCGGAGCGCAAGCCGTGCGTCGCACCGGCAACTACGCCCAATACAAGGCCACACAGTGTGGCGGCAAGAGTGACGACAAACGCGCCTCCAACGGTCGGGGCCGCGCCGCTGAGCAGACGACTTAAAACGTCTCGTCCCAGATCGTCAGTTCCGAGGAAGAAAGAGACTTCGCCATAGCGTGACCATGACGGCGGTAAAAGCTGATAGCCGAGAAATTGCTGATCGATGCCGTAAGGGGCAAACCAACCACCAAAAATACACAAAACAGCCAATCCCGCGCAGCCGTACAGGCCGATCATCGCAGTTGCATCACCATAGAAATTGCGCCATGCGGTGCGCAACGTACCTGGCGGGCGTTTTTCGCTATAGACGCTATCGTAAGGCATACCATTCCTTATGTTTCAGAGGGTTAGCCATAGCACCCAAAATATCAGAGATAACGTTGACGATGATAACCAGTGAGCCAATCACCATAACGCCCGCTGAAATCGCCGCGTAATCCTGCTGGCGAATCGCGTTAATCAACCAACGGCCAAGACCAGGCCAGCTAAAGACCATCTCGGTGATCATCGCCAGCGTCAGCATGGTGGAAAACTGTAAGCCCAGGCGTGGGATCACCGGCGGGAGGGCGTTGTGCAGAACGTGACGGCGCAGAATCGTTAAGCGTGACAAACCGCGTGTGGCCGCCGCTTTGACGTAGTTCTGATCAAAGACCTCAATGGTGCTGATACGCATCAGGCGAATGACTTCGGTGGTGGGCGCAACGGAGAGCGTTAGCACCGGGAGCACCATATGACGGATAGCGCTGACCAGCATTTCATCGCGCCAGGGTGAATCGGAGATCCACGCATCAATAATGGCAAAACCGGTAACGGGTTTCACCTCGTAGAGAAGATCAAAACGCCCGGAAACGGGTAACCAGCCGAGGGTCAGTGAGAAGAGCAATGTCAGCAGCAGAGCCAGCCAAAAAACGGGGATAGAAAACCCCATCAGAGCCAATGCGCTGATGCAACGATCCTGCCATTTGTTGCGCGTGATGCCTGCCAGCATACCAACGGGGATCCCGACCATTAGTGCAAAACCAAAGGCAAGAATGCACAGTTCCATTGTGGCCGGGAACACCTCTTTCAGCTGTTCTGAGATCAACTGACCGTTGATACTGGATACGCCGAAATCCCAGTGAATGAGACCATTGAACCAGAATACCCAGGCGTTCCACAACGATGCGCCCTGTAAAGGCGCATGAGGTGTGAAGTAGCTCAGGCTGAATCCAATAAAGGTCAGAAAGAACAGGGTGACCAGCAGCAACAAAAATCGACGCAGGGTGAAGATAATCATGGTTTTTTCACCTCATCTTTCTTTTCCCGGGATACCCCGGCAAAAGAGGAATTGCCGAACGGACTGAGCACCAGCCCTTTGATGTCGTAGCGGTAAGCCTGTAGACGCAGTGAAGAGGCCAGCGGCAGGATCGGTAACTCTTGCGCAAGAATATTTTGCGCTTCGTCATAGGCATCAATTCGCGATGAAAGCTGCTGCGAAGAGAGGGCTTTGCGCAGAATGCTGTCAAACTGCGGATTACACCAGTGGGCAAAGTTGGTCTGTGAATTGATGGCGGCACAGCTGAGCAACGGCCGGAAAAAACTGTCAGGATCGTTACTGTCCGTCGCCCAGCCGGATAACGTCAGATCATGGTTCATATCCATTAATCTTGCCTCCTGAAAACGGCCTTCTACCGGGATGATCTTCACTTTCACACCCACCTGAGCCATATCTGCCTGAATCAGCTCTGCGGTTTTCAGCGGACTGGGGTTCCAGGCCTGAGAGCTGGTAGGGACCCAAAGTTGTAATGTCAGATTCTCCAGCCCCAGCGCTTTTAGCTGCTCGCGCGATTTTGCCGGGTTGTACTCTGTAATTTTAGCTTCGTTATCATAAGCCCACGAGGCGCGAGGCAAAATAGATGCCGCGGTTTCTGCCGTCCCGTAGTAGATAGACTGCATTAACCGTTGGTTGTTGATCGCTAGCGCCAGCGCATGCCGCACGGCAGGGTTATTCAACGGCGGTTTATTGGTGTTGAACGCCAGATAGGCAATGTTCATCCCCGGGCGCAGCGTCAGACGCAGGCGAGGGTCATCACGCAATATGCTGAGCTGGCTGGCGGCAGGCCAGGCTAAAACGTCACATTCGCCGGTCAGTAACTTTGATAACCGTCCGGTTCCGCCAGAACCGAGGTCCACTACCACCTGCGGCATCAGAGGAGTGCCACGCCAGAATTTTTCATGCCGCTGCAACCGAATATATTGGCCGGCACGATTCTCCGAAAGTTGGTACGGTCCTGTGCCGACAGGTTGTCTGTCGAGCAGTTCCTGACGATCCTGTTTTGCCAGGTTAGCCGCATATTCCGCCGACATTACGGAGGCATAGTGTGTGGCAAGATGCCACATAAAGGAGGCATCAGGTTGAGTTAAGCGGAATTCAACGGTGTTGTTGTCCAGTTTGCGCACACTTTGGACGTTATCGGCGAACTGCAGGCTGTCGAAGTAGGGGAAATTGCTGCCGTTCACATTGTGCCACGGATGGTGGCGATCAAAGATGCGCTCGAAGGTAAACACTACATCGTCTGCATTCAGTTTGCGGGTGGGAGTGAACCAGGCGGTCTTTTGAAACTGTACGTCACGACGCAGATGGAAGCGGTAGGTTGCGCCGTTATCCAGCACCTCCCAGCTTTCAGCCAGCTCAGGCACCAGTCGATAGGTGTAGGGATCTACATCAAGCAGTCGGTCATACAATTGGGCCGCTAACGTGTCGACGATGAGACCACTGCTCGTTTTTTGCGGGTTGAACGTATTGACCTGCCCGCTGACGCAATAGACAAACCCACTGTCACGGATATCAGCGTGCGAAGCTTGCTCAGGCGCAGCAGCAGCCTGACCACTCAGAAATCCAGCCATCACGATCAGAGATGATAAAACCAGGCGCATAATTTTAATGGATTATATAAAGAGGCTATCTTACTAATACTTAATGACATTTGCCATTACCGTTTGTTTTAGGGGGCAGCAGGGGGGATAACCACGATTTCAACATCGCGGTATGGTCAAAATTCATACCCGCCATCCACTTTGAATATACTCTGTTAACTATCTTAGCATTTTCATGACCCATCTGACCCGCAATAAACGAGGCGCAGGATGTGAGCCTTGGTGTAATCGGTTATGGTTTCGACGCGATGATAAAATGCGTAAGCGGTTAGCCAATGACAGCGATGCCAAGACGTTCCATGAGCAATGCGGCCTGATAGCTGTCCAATTTGACACCTTGTAAATCGACGCCCCGAATATCTAAATCACCCAGTTCTGAATTGGTCAAATCACAGTGCGTGAAATTTGCCGTCCGCCAGTCGAACGACGAAAACTCGCCACCGGAGAGATCGGAACCACTCAACGTCGCACCCAGCACCTGAGTTCCCATCCAGCGATTTTCCCACAATTCGCACTTTTCAAGCACGGCCTTCGAAAAGTTGGCGTAGCTTAGATTGGTATTAGTGATATATGCGCTGCAAAACCAGGTGCGCGTGGTGATCATATTCATGAAACTTGCGCCGCGAAAATCTGCACCCTGTGCGCGGCAGTGGCGAATTTCTATGCCCAACGCACTGACATTGCGAAAATCCGCCATGGATAAATCACAGCTTTTAAAAATGGCATCTTTCAGTATTGCGCGACTGAAATTGCACCCTTTCTGGCTTTCTCGATCATAGAACTGACAGCCGATAAATTCAGTACCGCTAAGGTCGGCACCCGAAAAATCACAGTTAAAAAAAGTGCTATTTTCAACTTTTTCACCGGTGAAGCGGTTTCTGTCAATTTTTTCGCCAATTAATGCCAGAGCCATAATAATGTGCCTGTTTTTTTATACAGTATTACTGGGATGTTAAGCTGTTTTAACGTTATACGTCAAACCATCCAATATCACGTCGACAAATGTGCATTAAATCTGGTGTTTCTTCAGCAAGGCTCGTAGCTGATGATAAGTCAGACCCAGTAATTCAGCGGCTTTTTTCTGATTAAATTTTGCCTGCTGTAAGCTGGTTTGTAGAAAGTCTTTCTCTTGTTGTTGTTGGAATTCACGCAGATCCAGCGGTAATGCTACAGATGCTGGTTTTGCTTCCTGCACCTGAGATTCCACGACATGGCGGCGGAAGGGGTCAATGATTATCTCATCCAGCGGGTAATCACTGGTCCCATGTCGATAAACGGATCGCTCCACGACGTTTTTCAGTTCACGAATATTGCCCGGCCAACGGTAGTGGAGGAGCGTTTCTCTGGCTTCGGCACTAAACCCTGGAAACAGTGGTAACCCGATCTCGCGGCACATCTGAATAGCAAAATGCTCGGCCATTAACATTATGTCGCTTTGGCGTTCGCGTAACGGTGGGAGTTGCACTACGTCAAAGGCCAGACGATCCAGCAGGTCCGCGCGAAAAGTACCTTCGTTGACCATGCGAGGTAAGTCGGCATTGGTTGCACAAACAAGTCGTACGTTAACCTGCAACGGCTGGCTGCCGCCAACACGTTCCAGCTCTCCATATTCAATAACGCGCAGCAGTTTTTCCTGCACCAGCATTGGGGCGGTTGCCAGTTCATCAAGAAACAGCGTACCGCCGTCGGCGCGTTCGAAACGCCCTGGATGGCGTTTTTGCGCCCCGGTAAAGGCACCTGCTTCGTGACCAAACAGTTCGGAATCAAGCAAGTTCTCGTTGAGTGCTGCGCAGTTAAGCGAAATAAACGGGCCTTGCCAACGGGTGGACAGATAGTGCAGGCGGTTGGCAATAAGCTCTTTCCCAGTACCTCGCTCACCGATAACCAGGACAGGCTTATCCAGCGGTGCCAGATGAGAAACCTGCTCCAGCACTTCAATAAAGCTGTTTGCTTCACCCAGAAGATTGTCTTTGTATCCTGCCATGATGAAATTCACCATTTGTTAGTGTTATTCACCAATTTACCCTAATTCTCTCGCCAGGTAAAATTAGATATAATTATTAAAATCAATGAGATAAAAAGTTGGCACGCCAAGTGCATTACGAAATCAGCAGGGCTTAGCCCGATATCAGAACAGTAAGTGAGGATTACATTATGGGTATTTTTTCTCGTTTTGCCGACATCGTGAACGCCAACATTAATGCGTTGCTGGAAAAGGCTGAAGATCCGCAGAAGCTGGTGCGGTTAATGATCCAGGAAATGGAAGATACGCTGGTTGAGGTGCGTTCAAACTCCGCACGCGCTCTGGCAGAAAAGAAACAATTATCTCGTCGTATCGAACAGGCCAGCGCGCAACAGGCAGAGTGGCAAGAAAAAGCTGAGCTGGCGCTGCGCAAAGAGAAAGAAGATTTGGCGCGTTCTGCGTTAATCGAAAAACAGAAATTGACTGACCTGATTGCTTCTCTGGAGCATGAAGTCACGCTGGTTGACGATACGCTGGCGCGTATGAAAAAAGAGATTGGTGAGCTGGAAAATAAACTCAGTGAAACCCGTGCTCGTCAGCAGGCGCTGATGCTACGTCATCAGGCAGCGAGTTCTTCACGTGATGTTCGTCGTCAACTGGACAGCGGTAAACTTGATGAAGCTATGGCGCGCTTTGAATCTTTCGAGCGTCGTATCGATCAGATGGAAGCTGAGGCTGAAAGCCATAATTTCGGTAAACAGAAGTCCCTGGATCAGCAATTTGCTGACCTGAAAGCAGATGATGAAATCAGCGAGCAGCTGGCGCAACTTAAAGCCAAAATGCAGCAAGACAAGCAATAATAACATCTGGCGGCGCCCGAACGCGCCGCCGCTCATCACCTGTAAGGAGTACTCATGAGCGCGCTATTTCTGGCTATCCCGTTAACCATCTTTGTGCTGTTTGTTTTACCGATTTGGCTCTGGCTGCATTACAGCAACCGTTCCAGTCGTGGCGAACTGTCGCAAAGTGAACAGCAACGTCTGGTCGAACTCAACGACGACGCACAGCGGATGCGTGAGCGCATTCAGGCGCTGGAAGACATCCTTGATGCTGAACATCCAAACTGGAGGGACCGCTAATGGGAGGCGTTAATCTGAACAAAAAACTGTGGCGTATTCCGCAGCAGGGCATGGTGAAGGGGGTTTGTGCGGGTATTGCGCATTATCTCGATGTGCCTGTGAAGCTGGTACGGATCCTGGTGGTGCTGTCAGTCTTTTTTGGTCTGGCCTTTTTCACCTTCGTCGCCTATATCGTGCTGACATTTGTGTTGGACCCTATGCCGGACAATGTGGTTTCCGGCGAGCAGCAGCCATCAAGCGGTGAACTGTTGGATGCTGTCGATCGCGAGCTGGCGGCTAGTGAAAAGCGTTTGCGTGAAATGGAACGTTATGTGACGTCCGATACTTTTTCCTTACGTAGTCGTTTCCGCCAATTGTGAGGTTAGAAATGAACAATCGCTGGCAACGTGCCGGGCAAAGGGTTAAGCCGGGCTTTAAAATAGCAGGTAAGCTGGTGCTTTTAACGGCGCTTCGCTACGGCCCGGCGGGGGTAGCAGGGTGGGCGGTGAAATCCGTCGCCCGACGCCCGCTAAAAATGCTGCTGGCGTTGGTTCTGGAACCGGTGTTGAGTCGGGCAGCGGCAAAATTGTCGAAACGATATTCCGGTAATCGAACCTGATATTTGAATCAGTAAAAGCAAGCAACAATTAATCAACATTCCCTCAGTTAATTTGCGGCAGCTCACAAATACGATTTTTTGGCTGCCAAAATTCTTTTTTTACCCCCCTTCAGACCACCTCAGCTAATTGACAGCTTATTTTACGCAGAGTAGTCTCTTGGTTCATGGGACCGCTACCACGAGAATCGAAGGTGAACCAAAAAATCCAAAAATGCCTGACAGAAGTTTATGGTCATACATTTACTTCATGCCACTATGAAGCGCTGTTTGCACGCTTAGAGAAATCACAGAGATTAATTAAAAAAATCCGTAAAGCGCATTGGGATGAGGGCGATGTGGTGCTTATTACCTACGCCGATCAATTCCACGGGGTTGGTAAAAAACCGTTGCCGACGTTTAATCAGTTTTATAATGAATGGTTTAAGTCGACATTTTCTCATGTGCATCTTCTGCCATTTTATCCGTGGTCATCGGATGATGGTTTTTCCGTGATTAATTACCATCAGGTTGCCGAAGAAACCGGTGACTGGAATGATATTAAGGAATTAGGTGAGTCCAGTCGACTGATGTTTGATTTTGTTTGTAACCATATGTCAGCTAAAAGCGAGTGGTTTAATAATTATTTGCAACAGCTTGACGGTTATGAAAATTTCTTTATTGCAATGGATCCTGATACGGACCTGAGCAACGTCACACGTCCACGCGCATTACCGTTACTGACACCATTTACGCTAAAAGATAACACCGTGCGCCATTTATGGACGACGTTCAGCGATGACCAGATCGATCTCAACTATGCCAACCCGGTGGTATTACTGGCGATGGTCGATGTGCTGCTGAGCTATCTTGAGCAGGGCGCAGATTATGTTCGCCTGGATGCGGTTGGCTTTATGTGGAAAGAGCCTGGAACGAGCTGTATTCATCTGGAAAAAACGCATCAGCTTATCAAACTATTCCGCGCTATTGCGGACTGCGTGGCGCCTGGTACGGCGATTATTACCGAAACCAACGTCCCGCATAAGGATAACGTGTCCTACTACGGTAATGGCCATGATGAAGCGCATATGGTGTACCAGTTCTCGCTGCCGCCGCTGGTGCTGCATGCGGTACAACGCCAGGACACGTCGATATTGTGCCAGTGGGCGCAATCACTGGAGCTGCCGTCTGGTGAGACGACCTGGTTTAATTTTCTCGCATCGCATGATGGCATTGGTCTCAACCCATTACGCGGTTTGTTGCCTGAAGACGAGATCATGCGGCTGGTGACAGAACTACAACAGGAAGGTGCGCTGTTTAACTGGAAAAATAACCCTGATGGCAGTCGCAGCCCGTATGAAATTAACGTGACATATATGGATGCGCTAACCCCTGGTAATTGTAGCGATGCCGAACGGTTTTCTCGCTTTATTCTCGCACATGCCATTTTGCTGAGTTTTCCAGGCGTGCCGGCGGTTTACATTCAAAGCATACTTGGCTCACGCAATGATTATAAAGGTGTTGAGACGTTCGGTTATAACCGCGCGATCAACCGCAAAAAATATCAGGTGAGACAAATAGAAGCGGAGCTGGCAGATGAAACCAGTTTGCGTCACGCTATTTATCATGAGTTATCCCGACTAATTGTAATACGTCGTAATAATAAAGCATTTCATCCTGATAGTGATTTTCAAATTAACAGTATTACACCAGCCGTAATGCAAATTAAACGTACTGCGGAAACAGGTGAGGAAATTACCGGGTTATTTAATGTCAGCGGTCATACTCAAACCATTCGTATTGATATAGAAAATGGAGTTGATTTGATTGGCGGTAAAACTATTTCCGGTAAGGAATTAACGTTGTACGCCTGGCAGGTCATGTGGGTTAAGTAATAAAAAGGAACATTTCATGCTTAAAGCTAAAATTGTGCTGATTTCAGCACTGGTTTCCTGCGCCCTGGTTTCCGGGTGTAAGGATGATAAAAAGTCCTCCGTCGCAATTGAATTTATGCACTCTTCTGTTGAGCAGGAGCGGCAGGCGGTCATTGCAAAACTGATTGAGCGTTTTGAAAAAGAAAACCCGGGCATCAGCGTCAAACAGGTTCCTGTGGAAGAAGATGCTTACAACACCAAGGTCATCACCCTGGCGCGCAGCGGTTCACTGCCTGAAGTCATTGAAACCAGCCATGACTACGCGAAAGTTATGGATAAAGAATCCCTCATTGACCGTAAAGCGGTAGCGCAGGTCATCAACGGCGTAGGTGAGGGTGCTTTTTATGATGGCGTCCTGCGTATTGTGCGCACTGAAGACGGTAGTGCATGGACAGGGGTTCCGGTCAGCGCCTGGATTGGCGGGATCTGGTACCGCAAAGATGTGCTGGCAAAAGCCGGACTGGAAGAGCCAAAAGACTGGCAGCAATTGCTAAACGTGGCGCAGAAGCTCAACAATCCTGGCAGTAAGAAATACGGCATTGCGCTGCCGACGGCAGAAAGCGTTTTGACCGAACAGTCATTCTCCCAGTTTGCGCTCTCTAACCAGGCCAACGTTTTTAATGCGCAGGGAAAGATTACGCTCGACACACCTGAAATGGCGCAGGCGTTGCAGTATTACCGCCAACTTGCCATGAACACTATGCCTGGCTCGAACGACATAATGGAAGTCAAAGATGCTTTCATGAACGGCACGGCGCCAATGGCGATTTATTCCACCTATATCCTCCCGGCGGTGATCAAAGAGGGCGATCCTAAAAATGTTGGCTTTATGGTGCCGACGGAAAAAAATTCCGCTGTTTACGGCATGCTGACGTCGCTGACCATAACCGCAGGTCAAAAAACCGAAGAGACAGAAGCGGCAGAGAAATTTGTCACCTTTATGGAGCAGGCAGACAACATTGCGGACTGGGTCATGATGTCGCCAGGGGCGGCGCTGCCAGTCAACAAAGCGGTGGTGAATACTTCGACGTGGAAAGATAACGCCGTTATCAAAGCGCTGGGTGAATTACCCGATCAACTGATTGCCGAACTGCCAAATATTCAGGTCTTTGGTGCCGTCGGTGATAAGAACTTTACCCGCATGGGCGACGTAACCGGCTCCGGCATCGTGAGTACCATGGTGCACAACGTCACGGTAGGAAAAGCTGACCTTTCATCGACCATCAAGGCAAGCCAGACAAAACTGGATGACCTCGTTGAACAGCGCTAATGGGGAAATGGAAAGCCGTGATGAATAAGTTCTTTTCAGGTCGATCTGATATGCCATTTGCCATGCTGCTGCTGGCGCCCAGCTTGCTGTTATTGGGCGGTTTAGTGGCGTGGCCGATGATATCTAACATCGAAATCAGCTTTATGCGTTTGCCGCTTAATCCGCAAATTGAGTCTACGTTTGTCGGGCTGAGCAACTATATCCGTATCTTATCCGATCCCGGATTCTGGCATTCGCTGTGGATGACGGTCTGGTATACCGCGCTGGTTGTGGCAGGGAGCACGGTGCTGGGGCTGGGAGTGGCGATGTTTTTTAACCGTGAGTTTCGTCTGCGGAAAACGGCGCGCTCACTGGTCATCCTCTCTTACGTAACGCCATCAATCTCGCTGGTGTTTGCCTGGAAATACATGTTCAACAACGGCTACGGCATTGTGAACTACCTCGGCGTGGATCTGTTGCATCTCTACGATCAGGCTCCGCTGTGGTTCGACAATCCCGGTAGCAGCTTCGCGCTGGTCGTGTTGTTCGCCATCTGGCGCTACTTCCCCTATGCCTTTATCTCGTTTCTGGCGATTTTACAGACTATTGATAAATCGTTATATGAGGCGGCAGAAATGGATGGCGCGAACGCCTGGCAACGGTTTCGCATCGTCACGCTGCCAGCGATCATGCCGGTACTGGCGACCGTAGTCACACTGCGTACGATCTGGATGTTTTATATGTTCGCCGATGTTTATCTGCTGACCACTAAAGTCGATATTCTCGGGGTCTATCTCTATAAAACAGCGTTTGCATTTAATGACTTAGGCAAAGCGGCCGCGATCTCTGTCGTCCTCTTCGTCATTATTTTCGCTGTTATCCTGCTGACCAGAAAACGGGTGAACCTCAATGGCAACAAATAAGCGCACGCTTGGCCGCATCGGCTTTTACTGTGGATTAATTGTCTTCCTGGGTATCACGCTATTTCCATTTTTTGTGATGCTGATGACCTCATTTAAAAGCGCAAAAGAGGCGATTTCGCTGCATCCGACGCTGTTACCGCAGCAATGGACGCTGGAACATTACATCGACATCTTCAACCCGATGATTTTCCCGTTTGTTGACTACTTCCGTAATAGCCTGGTGGTATCGGTGACTTCTTCGGTGGTGGCGGTATTTCTGGGCGTGCTCGGGGCGTATGCGCTTTCCCGCCTGCGTTTTAAGGGACGAATGACCATCAATGCCAGTTTTTACACGGTGTA
This sequence comes from Citrobacter sp. Cf132, assembly GCF_030333885.1. Taxonomy (NCBI): domain Bacteria; kingdom Pseudomonadati; phylum Pseudomonadota; class Gammaproteobacteria; order Enterobacterales; family Enterobacteriaceae; genus Citrobacter; species Citrobacter sp. Cf132. The sequence goes on along the minus strand of NZ_JAOWFA010000040.1, from coordinate 146,590 downwards.
TATGTTTTCGGGGATCCTGCTGGTGGTGCCGTTATTCAAGATCATTACGGCACTCGGCATCTACGACACCGAAATGGCGTTGATTATCACTATGGTCACCCAGACGCTGCCGACCGCGGTGTTCATGTTGAAAAGCTATTTCGACACCATTCCGGACGAGATCGAAGAAGCCGCGATGATGGATGGGTTGAACCGTCTGCAGATCATCTTTCGTATTACCGTGCCGTTGGCAATGTCTGGTCTGGTTTCGGTCTTTGTGTACTGCTTTATGGTGGCGTGGAATGACTATCTGTTTGCTTCGATTTTCCTTTCCAGCGCCAGCAATTTTACCTTACCGGTCGGTCTGAACGCGCTGTTCAGTACACCTGACTATATCTGGGGACGCATGATGGCTGCATCGTTAGTCACTGCATTGCCGGTGGTCATTATGTATGCGCTTTCCGAACGTTTTATTAAAAGTGGTTTGACCGCAGGCGGCGTGAAAGGCTAAGCGGCCAGTTTAATTAAGGAGTTGTAAATGAAGAAGTTAGTTGCCACAGAACCGCGCGTTGCAGCGCTGGTGGAATATGAAGACAGAGCGGTATCCGCCAATGAAGTTAAAGTTCGCGTTAAATTTGGCGCGCCGAAACATGGCACAGAAGTGGTCGATTTTCGTGCTGCCAGCCCGTTTATTGACGAAGATTTTAACGGTGAATGGCAAATGTTTATGCCGCGTCCGGAAGGGGCTCCACGCGGAATCGAATTCGGTAAATTCCAGCTTGGCAATATGGTGGTGGGCGATGTTATTGAGTGTGGCAGCGATGTGACCGAATACGCCGTTGGCGATTCAGTTTGCGGATACGGTCCTCTGGCAGAAACGGTTATTTTTAATGCGGTGAACAACTACAAACTACGCAAAATGCCTGAAGGCAGTTCGTGGAAAAATGCCGTGTGCTATGACCCGGCACAGTTCGCCATGAGCGGTGTGCGCGACGCCAATGTGCGCGTCGGTGACTTTGTGGTCGTCGTGGGCTTAGGCGCAATTGGCCAGATTGCCGTGCAACTGGCTAAGAAAGCGGGAGCCTCAGTGGTCATCGGCGTCGATCCTATTGCCCATCGCTGCGATATCGCGCGTCGCCATGGCGCGGATTTCTGTCTGAATCCGATTGGCACCGATGTAGGCATGGAAATTAAGAAGCTGACCGGTAAGCAGGGCGCAGATGTGATCATCGAAACCAGTGGCTATGCAGATGCGCTGCAGTCGGCGTTACGCGGTCTGGCCTATGGTGGAACCATTTCCTATGTCGCTTTCGCGAAACCTTTTGCTGAAGGTTTCAACCTGGGGCGTGAAGCGCACTTCAACAACGCCAAAATTGTCTTCTCTCGCGCCTGCAGTGAACCGAATCCAGATTATCCGCGCTGGAGCCGCAAGCGTATTGAGGAGACCTGCTGGGAACTGTTGATGAACGGTTACCTAAACTGTGAAGAACTGATCGACCCGGTAGTGACTTTCGCCAGCAGCCCGGAAAGCTATATGCAGTATGTCGATCGCCATCCGGAAAAGAGCATCAAAATGGGTGTGACGTTTTAATTAAGGAATGCAGAAGATGAAAATTGGAACACAGAATCAGGCTTTTTTCCCGGAAAATATTCTCGAGAAATTCCGTTACATCAAAGAGATGGGATTCGACGGTTTTGAAATTGACGGTAAGTTGCTGGTCAATAACCTTGATGAAGTAAAAGCGGCGATCAAAGAAACAGGTTTGCCTGTTACCACTGCCTGTGGAGGATATGACGGTTGGATCGGTGATTTTATCGAAGAGCGTCGTTTAAACGGGTTGCGGCAGATTACCCGCATTCTCGAAGCGCTGGCCGAAGTTGGCGGACAAGGCATTATTGTACCTGCTGCATGGGGCATGTTTACCTTCCGCCTACCGCCGATGACCTCTCCGCGTAGCCAGGAAGGCGATCGTAAAGCTATCAGTGATTCATTGATTTATCTTGATAAAGTTGCCGAGCGTACGGGGACGGTGGTGTATCTGGAACCGCTCAACCGCTATCAGGATCATATGATCAACACCCTGGCGGATGCCCGTCGCTATATCGTGGAAAATAATCTAAAGCATGTGCAAATCATTGGTGATTTTTACCATATGAATATCGAAGAAGACGATATGGCACAGGCGCTGCACGACAATCGCGATCTGCTGGGTCACGTCCATATTGCGGATAACCATCGTTATCAGCCGGGAAGCGGTACGCTGGATTTCGCTGCACTGTTTGACCAGTTACGTGAAGATAATTATCAGGGCTACGTTGTGTACGAAGGGCGCGTACGAGCAGAGAATCTGCCGGAAGCGTATCGTCAGTCACTGACCTGGCTGCGTACTTGCTAAGAGGATTTCCGTGAAAAGTGCACTGACAAGCGCTCCGTTACGTGTCGCCATTATTGGCGCCGGGCAGGTGGCGGATAAAGTTCATGCTTCGTACTACTGCACCCGCAACGATCTGGAACTGGTGGCTGTCTGCGACAGCCGCCTGTCACAGGCGCGGCTGTTTGCAGAAAAATACGGTAATCCGCAGGTTTGGGACGATCCGCAAACGATGCTACGCGAAGCTAAGCCAGATATCGTCAGCATCTGCTCGCCCAATCGCTTTCATTATGAACACACCATGTTGGCGTTGAACGCTGGATGCCATGTGATGTGCGAGAAACCTCCGGCAATGACGCCAGACGAGGCGCTGGAGATGTGCAAAACAGCGCGTCGGGTGGGAAAAGTACTGGCTTATGATTTTCATCATCGTTTTGCGCTGGATACGCAACTGCTTCGTGAGCAGGTGATGGCCGGTATTCTGGGTGAAATCTATGTCACCAATGTCCGCGCTTTGCGCCGCTGCGGCGTGCCCGGCTGGGGAGTGTTTACCAACAAAGAACTGCAGGGCGGCGGGCCGCTGATTGATCTCGGTATTCATATGCTTGATGCCGCCATGTATGTGCTGGGGTTCCCGGCGGTAAAGCGTGTTAACGCGCACAGCTATCAACGCATTGGCACGCTTAAAAACAGCGGTCAGTTTGGGAAATGGGATCCCACTACATATACCGTGGAGGATTCTTTGTTCGGCACGATTGAATTTCATAACGGCGGTATCCTGCGCCTGGAAACCTCTTTCGCGCTGAATATTCCTGAACAATCGATTATGAACGTTAATTTCTGCGGCGATTTGGCGGGGGCGACGTTATTCCCGGCCCAGGTTTACACCGACCGTGATGGTGCGCTTGACGTGCTGCTTGCGCGCGAGATGGCTGATGACAACCGTCATTATCGCAGCATGGAAGCCTTCGTTAACCATGTCCAGGGCGAGCCTGTCACTATTGCTGACGCAGAGCAGGGCGTCGTTATTCAACAAACTGGTTGCCGCACTGTACCAATCGGCTGAAACAGGGACCTACGTAGACTTATGACGAAGCCAGTAATGCTAACTGAACCGGCTTTTTGCCCACATAGCCTGAATAAATATGCGTCACTCATGACGACCGGTAACGGGTATATGGGAATTCGCGCCAGCCACGAGGAAGCTTACACCTTACAGACTCGTGGCATGTATCTGGCTGGGTTGTATCACCGTGCGGGTAAAGGCGAAATTAATGAACTGGTTAATCTACCCGATGTAGTCGGAGTGGAGATCACGCTTAATGGCGAGATTTTCTCGCTAACCAGCGGCGTGATTGAAAGCTGGCATCGCGAACTGGATTTTGCCAGCGGGGAATTGCGCCGTGCGTTTATCTGGCATGCACCTGGCGGGGCGCGTTTTGCTATTGAGAGTCGGCGGTTTGTCTCGGCACAGAAGCTGCCGCTGTTTGCTATGGAAGTGGTCGTAACGCCACTGGATGCCGATGCCAGCATTGGTATCTCAACCGGTATTGATGCCACGATCACCAATCATGGCCGTCAGCATCTGGATGAAACACAGATTAGAGTCTTTGGTCAGCATCTTCTGCAGGGCATTTACACAACCCAGGACAATCGCAACGATATCGCGATCACCTCATATTGTGACGTCGACGGCGCAGCGCAGCGCTGCTTCACCGCGAAAGAACGTCGGTTGTTACAACACAACACCGTGCAGGCGCAAGCCGGGCAGCGCGTCACGCTGACGAAAATGAGTTGGGTTGACTGGACGAGCGAACGCAACCTGTCGCTTGAGACCTGGGGACGCCAGTCGCTGCGTAATATTGAAGCATGCTCGCAACAGGGATATGACGCTCTGTTGGCTGAGTCGAGCACCAACTGGCATGCCTGGTGGCAAACTCGTCGCGTTCAGGTTACCAGTTCTGATATTAGCGATCAGCGCGCGCTGGACTATGCCCTCTATCATCTACGTGTGATGACCCCAGACCATGATGAGCGCAGCAGTATTGCGGCCAAAGGTCTGACGGGTGAAGGGTATAAAGGCCACATCTTCTGGGATACTGAGGTCTTTTTGTTACCGTTTCACTTGTTTACCGAACCGAAAACCGCGAGAGGTCTATTGCGTTACCGCTGGCATAATTTGCCGGGCGCGCGTGAGAAAGCCCGCCGTAACGGTTGGCAAGGCGCGCTGTTCCCGTGGGAAAGCGCTCGCAGCGGTGATGAGGAAACGCCTGAATTCGCGGCGATCAACATCCGTACCGGGCTGCGGCAAAAAGTGGCCTCCGCACAGGCTGAACATCACCTCGTGGCGGATGTTGCCTGGGCGGTAATCAATTACTGGCATGTCACAGGGGATCTAAACTTCATGACCCGAGAGGGCATGACGCTGCTGCTGGAAACGGCGAAGTTCTGGATTAGCAGGGCTGTCATGGTCAACGATCGTTTAGAGATCCACGATGTGATTGGCCCGGATGAATACACTGAGCATGTGAACAACAATGCGTTCACCAACTACATGGCCTGGTACAACGTAGAGCAGGCGCTGGGTTTTGCCCGTCGGTTGGGCTGTGGCGATGGCACGTTTATTCATCGCGCAGAGCATTTTTTACAGTATCTCTGGCGACCGGAAGTGCAGCCCGATGGCGTGCTTCCTCAGGATGATACCTTCCTGAACAAACCGGTTATCGATCTGTCGCAGTACAAAGCCAAAGCGGGCAAGCAGACCATTTTGCTCGATTACTCCCGTGCAGAAGTCAATGAGATGCAAATTCTTAAACAGGCTGATGTCGTGATGCTGACCTACATGTTGCCGGAGCAATTTAGCCCGCAAACCTGTCTGGCTAACCTGCGTTATTACGAGCCACGTACGATTCACGACTCCTCTTTGAGTAAGGCGATTCACGGGATTGTGGCTGCGCGTTGTGGTGATTCGGCTCAGGGATATCGGTTTTGGCGCGAAGGTTCGCTAATCGATCTCGGGGATGACCCGCACAGCTGCGATGATGGTATTCATGCGGCGGCAACGGGCGCAATCTGGTTGGGTGCTATCCAGGGATTTGCCGGAGTGAATGTTCGCCATGGGGAGTTACATCTTGCCCCTGCATTACCGGAACATTGGCAAACACTGTCTTTCCCACTGCGCTGGCAGGGTATCGATTTGCAGGTAACCATCAATGCAACTGAAATCCGCATTAACAGCGCCGAGCAGATTACTCTTTGGGTAAAAGGGGAAAAGATCTCTGTTCAGGGGGAGATAGTTATCTGCAATGACGCCATTATTTCGCCCACTTATGGGACCGCTTCCACGGAAGGGGATGATGAATGATCCTCAAACCACAGGCCATCATTTTTGATTTAGATGGCGTGATTACCGACACTGCACATCTGCATTTTCTCGCCTGGCGGCAGGTAGCCGGTGAAATAGGGATTGCGATTGACGAGCCATTTAATGACAGCCTGAAAGGGATTAGTCGCGGCGAATCGCTACAGCGTATTTTGCAATATGGCGGGAAAGCGGGGGAGTTTACACCTGAGGTTTGCGCACAATTGGCCGAGAGAAAAAACAGACTGTATGTCCATTCTTTGCGCCAGTTGACGGTGAACTCGGTATTGCCGGGAATACGTGAGCTGCTGATGACGTTGCGGGAAGAGCGGATTCCGGTGGGGCTGGCCTCTGTGTCGCTCAATGCCCCTGCGATTTTACAAGCGCTTGATCTTAAATCTTATTTTGATTTCTGTGCGGATGCCGCGCTAATTTCTCGCTCGAAACCGGATCCGGAGATTTTTCTGGCAGCCTGTGCGGGCCTTGGCGCTGACCCACAGCAGTGTATTGGCATAGAAGATGCTCAGGCGGGTATTGATGCGATCAACGCCTGCGGCATGCTCTCTGTTGGCATTGGTACGGGGCTGAACGGAGCAAGCTTGCAACTTCCTTCAACCGAATTTCTGACGTGGCCGTGCTTATCGGCTCTCTGGCAACACGACAAGTAAAGGATTCAACATGGCACAGCTTTCGTTGCAACACATTCAAAAAATTTACGACAACCAGGTACACGTCGTTAAAGACTTCAATCTGGAAATTGAAGACAAAGAGTTTATTGTTTTTGTTGGCCCTTCAGGCTGTGGGAAGTCAACGACGTTGCGCATGATCGCCGGTCTGGAGGAGATCAGCGGTGGCGATCTGCTGATTGACGGTAAACGGATGAACGATGTGCCGGCGAAATCGCGCAACATTGCGATGGTCTTTCAGAACTACGCGTTGTACCCGCACATGACAGTCTATGACAACATGGCGTTTGGCCTGAAAATGCAGAAAATTGCCCCTGTCGTGATTGAGGAACGTGTCAACTGGGCGGCGCAAATCCTTGGCCTGCGCGATTATCTGCAACGTAAACCGGGTGCGTTATCCGGTGGTCAGCGTCAACGTGTGGCACTGGGGCGTGCGATTGTTCGTGAGGCAGGGGTCTTCCTGATGGATGAACCCTTATCGAATCTCGATGCCAAACTTCGCGTACAGATGCGGGCAGAAATCAGCAAGCTGCATCAGAAACTCAATACCACCATGATATATGTTACCCACGATCAAACAGAAGCCATGACGATGGCGACGCGTATTGTGATTATGAAGGATGGTATTGTTCAGCAGGTTGGTGCGCCGAAAACAGTTTATAACCACCCAGCAAATATGTTTGTCGCAGGATTTATTGGCTCACCGGCCATGAACTTTATTCGTGGCGCGATTGACGGTGATAAGTTTGTTACTGAAACACTAAAATTAACGATTCCAGAGAATAAATTAGCACAATTAAAAGCACAGGGTTATGAACATCAGGCGGTCACGCTGGGAATTCGCCCTGAAGATATACTTCCGCAGCTTAATAATGAAAATAGTGTACCGGCAAAAATTAGCGTTGCAGAATTAACTGGCGCTGAATTTATGCTTTATACCATTGTTGGGGGGCATGAGTTAGTGGTCCGTGCTGGGGCAGTGAATGATTATCACGCAGGAGAAAACATCACTATTCATTTTGATATGGCGAAATGCCATTTCTTTGATACTGAAACTGAAGTGGCTATTCAATAAAATTCCGGGGGATAATAATCCCCCGCGCCTTGGGGCATTTTTGCGAGTATTTTAACAAGGAATAATAATGAAAACCCTACTGTCCGCGACTGCGCTGATTATGAGCGCGGGAATGGCCTGCGCGCAGGCTGCTGAAAAGAATGACTGGCACTTTAATATCGGTGCTATGTACGAAATAGAAAACGTTGAAGGTCAGGGCGAAGATATGGATGGACTGGCTGAGCCGTCCGTCTATTTTAATGCGTCTAATGGGCCGTGGAAAATATCGCTGGCCTATTACCAGGAAGGACCGGTTGATTACAGCGAGGGCAAGCGCGGTACATGGTTTGACCGCCCTGAACTGGAAGTCCGCTATCAATTCCTTGAAAGCGAAAATGTTAATTTCGGTCTGACCGGTGGCTTCCGTAATTACGGTTATCACTATGTCAATGAACCCGGAAAAGACACTGCTAATATGCAGCGCTGGAAAGTGCAGCCAGATTGGGATGTTAAACTTACTGATGACCTGCGCTTTAGCGGCTGGTTTGCGATGTATCAATTCGTTAATGATTTGAGCACCACCGGCTACTCTGATAGCCGCGTCGAAAGTGAGAGCGGGTTGAATTATACGTTTAACGAAACAGTAGGATTAACGGTCAACTATTACCTTGAACGCGGCTTTAATCTGGCGGACTCGCGTAATAATGGTGAGTTCTCAACCCAGGAAATTCGTGCTTATCTGCCTCTGTCCTTCGGCAATACAACCCTGACGCCGTATACCCGTATCGGGCTTGATCGCTGGTCAAACTGGGACTGGCAGGATGATCCTGAACGCGAAGGCCATGATTTCAATCGCCTCGGTTTACTGTATGCGTATGATTTCCAGAACGGTTTATCAATGTCTCTGGAGTATGCTTATGAGTGGGAAAATCATGACGAAGGTGAAAGCGACAGGTTCCATTATGCTGGTATAGGCGTGAACTACGCATTCTAAAAATGAACAGGGGCATTATTATGCCCCTGTTTTTACACCAGTGAATCGGCCAACGATATTTGCGTGCTCACCGTGATATTCTGTAATCCTTTTTCACCTGCAATCAGATTAAATAATAAATTACAACTTTGTTCACCCAACTGCTGAGTAGGTACATCAATTCCACCAGGAACTGGTGTGAGCATAAAAGAAAGTAGCTCATTACTATAGCCTACAACGGCAAGTTGCTTTGGAATGGAAATGTTTTTCTCGGCCGCTACGCGATATAAACTCATTAACTTCAAGCTGTCTGTCGCAAATACGGCATCGGGTAACGGTTGCTGACTAAGTAATTTTCGAGAAGCAAGTAGGGCGGTTTCATGAGTATACCCCCCGTCAATAACCCACTCATCGCGCATTTTAATGTTATGTGCCTGAAGGCTGGCTTTATAACCGTTAACGCGATCGATAGAAACATGAACGTCAAGCGGTGCATGCAAACAGGCTATATTACGGTGGCCACTCTCAATCAGCGCATTTGTCAGCGTAATACTGTCGCGATAATTATCGGTGTCTACAGAATAGACATTAGTGTAGTCACCTTCAACCTTCCCGATAACCACAACCGGGACGTTGTATTTATCCAACCGAGCAAAAAATGATTCATCGGCAGGAGAGCTCAGCATAATGATCCCTTTGATCAACTTCTGCTTAATTTTGCTCTCACATTTTTGTAAATCATCTTCGGTGCTTCGCGACGTCTGCAATATGACATCAAAACCGACTTCTTCAGCCTTGGCAGTAATTGCATGCAATACTTCAGAGAAAAACGGATTACCGGCAGTTGTCTTTGCAGAACGGGTGGATATCACCATTATTGCATCAAACCCGGAAGAGGTAAGCGCGCGAGCAAGTTTATTCGGCTGATACTGTAACTCATCAATTGCGCGCAGCACCTTTTCAAGCGCCTCCGGCGAGATGTTGGTTTGCTTATTAAGCACGCGCGATACCGTGGATTTTGATACACCAGCGGCTCGTGCAATATCATAAATGGTAGGAGACATAGATCCCAAGCTCCGTCCGAGAGTCAATGGCGGACATATTATGGAGTTAAGTGGCGAATGACAACAATCTCGGAATGCGGGTAGGAAAATCAAAAGGCTAATCGCACTATGTGCGTGCTGAGGAACAATCGTCCACGGGTGCGGACGGTGATAATGCGGTCGCAATATTTTCTTAAGAACTGGCGTATAGTGTAGGGGTTAAATCCAACTATCAGTCAGGAAGATATTATGTTGAAGAAAAGCGTATTAGCGTTGGCACTGCTTATTGGCATGCCGGTTTATGCTGCCGAGCACTGGATTGATGTTCGCGTTCCTGAACAGTACCAACAGCAGCATATTCAGGGGGCTGTCAACATCCCGTTAAAAGAAATCAAGGCACGTATCGTAACTGAAGTTCCAGATAAGAACGATACCGTGAAGCTCTATTGCAACTCCGGGCGTCAATCAGGGCAGGCGAAAGATATGCTGACTGAAATGGGCTACACGCAGGTGACCAACGAAGGTGGCATCAATCAGATAGCGCTTCCTAAAGTAGAGAATAAATAAACCGCCCACATTCATTCTGCTACAGGCGGTAAGAATAATGCCGCCTGATACAGCTCAGGTAGTTGATAAGTAAGAATTGACCCCTATCTTTACTTCCTGTTTGTTATAATTTCTTCGGTTCCTTCAGCAAAACGGGATGGCGATGAAGCGACTTAAAAATGAATTCAATTCGCTGGTTAATCGCGGCGTAGACCGGCATTTACGCCTGGCTGTCACCGGACTTAGCCGGAGCGGTAAAACGGCGTTTATCACCGCAATGGTAAATCAGTTACTCAATATTCATGCCGGTGCGCGTTTGCCGTTGCTCAGTTGCGTGCGCGAAGAGCGTCTGCTTGGCGTTAAACGGGTTCCACAACGCGACTTTGGTATTCCGCGCTTTACCTATGATGAAGGACTGGCGCAGCTGTATGGCTCTCCGCCGACCTGGCCGACACCAACGCGCGGTGTGAGTGAAATTCGTCTGGCGCTGCGTTACAAGTCTAATGACTCATTACTGCGCCACTTTAAAGACACCTCCACGCTGTACCTGGAAATCGTCGATTATCCGGGGGAGTGGCTGCTCGATTTACCGATGCTGGCCCAGGATTATTTGAGCTGGTCGCGGCAAATGACCGGATTATTACAGGGTCAGCGTGGCGAATGGTCGGCAAAATGGCGGCAGTTAAGCCACGGGCTCGATCCACTGGCACCTGCTGACGAAAACCGTCTGGCGGAAATCGCTGCTGCCTGGACGGAGTATCTGCATCAATGCAAGCAGCAGGGACTGCACTTTATTCAGCCGGGCCGTTTTGTTCTGCCAGGAGATATGGCGGGCGCGCCTGCGTTGCAATTCTTCCCGTGGCCGGACGTTGATGCCTGGGGAGAATCGAAGCTGGCGCAGGCAGATAAACACACCAATGCGGGCATGCTGCGCGACAGGTTTAATTACTACTGTGAAAAAGTCGTGAAGGGATTTTATAAGAATCACTTCCTGCGCTTTGATCGTCAGATTGTGCTGGTCGATTGCCTGCAACCGCTCAACAGCGGGCCACAGGCGTTTAACGACATGCGTCTGGCGCTGACCCAACTGATGCAAAGTTTCCATTATGGACAGCGCACGCTGTTTCGTCGGCTGTTTTCTCCGGTGATCGACAAACTGCTGTTTGCCGCCACCAAAGCCGACCACGTCACCGTCGATCAGCACGCCAATATGGTGTCGCTATTGCAGCAGTTAATTCAGGATGCCTGGCAAAACGCTGCGTTCGAAGGTATCAGCATGGATTGTCTGGGGCTGGCATCGGTGCAGGCAACCACCAGCGGCCTGATCGATGTGAAAGGTGAAAAGATCCCCGCGCTGCGTGGTAATCGTCTGAGCGATGGCGAACCGCTAACCGTTTATCCGGGGGAAGTGCCCGCGCGTTTACCTGGACAGGCATTTTGGGACAACCAGGGCTTTCAGTTTGAGGCGTTTCGCCCGCAGGTGATGGATGTCGATAAGCCCTTACCGCATATCCGTCTTGATGCCGCGCTGGAGTTTTTGATAGGAGATAAATTGCGATGAGCGAGCCGTTAAAACCGCGTATCGATTTCTCAGGTCCGCTGGGCGTGGAACAAAATGCGGCGTTTAAAGCGCAGCAGATGTTTAATGAAACGGAGGCGCAGACTTTTTCTCCGGCGACAGTGGATGAACCACTGGAAGACGAAGGTCAGGCAGAAGCCGTTATTGATGCGGCCCTTCGCCCTAAACGCAGTCTGTGGCGTAAGATGGTGATGGGTGGCCTGGCGCTGTTTGGCGTGAGCGTTGTCGCTCAGGGTGTGCAGTGGACTATGAATGCCTGGCAGACTCAGGACTGGGTCGCGCTGGGAGGATGTGCCGCAGGCGCATTGATTATCGGTGCAGGGGTTGGATCGGTGGCGACCGAATGGCGCCGGCTATGGCGATTGCGTCAGCGCGCGCACGAGCGCGATGAAGCGCGAGATCTGCTCCACAGCCATGGAACCGGAAAAGGTCGTGCATTTTGTGAAAAGCTGGCGCAGCAGGCGGGCATCGATCAGTCTCATCCGGCATTGCAGCGCTGGTATGCCTCAATTCATGAAACGCAGAACGATCGTGAAGTGGTTAGCCTGTATGCTCATCTGGTGCAGCCGGTACTGGATGCGCAGGCCCGACGTGAGATTAGTCGTTCAGCGGCAGAGTCCACGCTGATGATTGCCGTCAGCCCGCTGGCGCTGGTGGATATGGCGTTTATCGCCTGGCGCAATCTGCGGCTGATTAATCGTATTGCTTCGCTGTATGGCATTGAGCTGGGTTATTACAGCCGCCTGCGTTTGTTCCGTCTGGTGCTGTTGAATATCGCTTTTGCCGGGGCCAGTGAACTGGTGCGGGAAGTAGGGATGGACTGGATGTCGCAGGATTTAGCCGCCCGCTTATCGACACGTGCAGCTCAGGGCATTGGCGCGGGCTTATTAACGGCGCGTCTGGGTATCAAAGCCATGGAACTATGCCGACCGCTACCGTGGATCGATGATGATAAGCCTCGGCTGGGTGATTTCCGCCGCCAACTGATTGGTCAGGTGAAAGAGACCTTACAAAAGAATAAATCTCCGCGCGAAAGTTAGCTATAAACAGGCGCCGATCGTTTAACTTTACGCCCCGGCGCCCAATTTTCCAGCTAGCTGTCAATATTTGTTGACAGAGTTCTTCCTGCAAACCAAATACTGTCTTATCATTTAACACATAATCCCTTGTCCAGGTGAAGGTTCCTATGCGTTTGGAAGTCTTTTGTGAAGACCGTCTTGGTCTGACCCGCGAACTGCTCGATTTACTGGTGCTGAGAAGCATTGATTTACGCGGTATCGAGATTGACCCCATCGGGCGAATTTACCTTAATTTTGCGGAGCTGGAGTTCACCAACTTCAGCAGTCTGATGGCTGAAATCCGCCGTATTTCAGGGGTTACGGATGTGCGTACCGTACCCTGGATGCCTTCCGAACGTGAACATCTGGCGCTTAGTGCGCTGCTTGAAGCGTTGCCAGAACCGGTCCTTTCTCTGGATATGAAAAGCAAAGTCGAGATGGCGAACCCTGCGAGCTGTCAGCTTTTCGCGCATACTCAGGATCGGATGCGCAATCATACCGCCGCCCAGTTAATAAATGGGTTTAACTTCCAGCGCTGGCTGGAAAGCAATCCGCAGGATTCCCAGAGCGAACATGTCGTGATTAACGGACAGAATTTCCTGATGGAAATTACGCCTGTCCATTTGCAGGGCGAAAATCAGGAGCAGATGCTGACCGGTGCGGTGGTGATGTTGCGCTCCACTATCCGAATGGGACGTCAGCTGCAAAATATGACTACGCAGGATCTCAGCGCGTTTAGCCAGATTATTGCCGTCAGCGCCAAAATGAAACACGTGGTGGAACAGGCGCGCAAGCTGGCGACGTTGAGCGCGCCGCTGCTGATTACCGGTAATACCGGCACCGGCAAAGATCTCTTTGCTCATGCCTGCCACCTGGCAAGTCCGCGTGCGTCAAAACCGTATCTGGCGCTGAACTGCGCGTCAATTCCTGAAGATGCGGTTGAAAGCGAGCTGTTTGGCCATGCGCCGGAAGGTAAAAAAGGCTTCTTTGAGCAGGCGAATGGCGGTTCGGTTCTGTTAGATGAAATTGGCGAAATGTCGCCACGTATGCAGACCAAATTGCTGCGTTTTCTCAATGACGGCACATTCCGTCGTGTGGGAGAAGATCACGAAGTTCATGTTGATGTTCGCGTGATTTGCGCAACGCAAAAGAACCTTGTGGAACTGGTGCAGAAAGGACTTTTCCGTGAAGACCTCTATTATCGTCTTAATGTACTAACGCTAAACCTGCCGCCGCTGCGCGATTGCCCACAAGATATTATGCCGCTTACCGAACTGTTTGTGGCGCGTTTTGCCGACGAGCAGGGCGTGCCGCGTCCGAAACTGTCCGCAGATCTCAGCACGGTACTAACTCGTTATGGTTGGCCGGGCAACGTGCGTCAGCTTAAAAATGCGATCTACCGGGCGCTGACCCAGCTAGAAGGCTATGAGCTGCGACCACAGGATATTTTGCTGCCGGATTACGATGCGGCAACGGTTGCTGTCGGAGAAGAGGTGATGGAAGGGTCGCTGGATGAAATCACCAGCCGCTTTGAACGCTCCGTGTTGACGCAGCTGTATATGAATTATCCCAGCACGCGCAAGCTGGCCAAGCGCCTCGGCGTTTCGCATACTGCGATTGCTAACAAATTGCGTGAGTATGGACTGAGCCAGCAGAAAAAAAGCGAAGAGTAATGCCGTAAATGAAAATGCCTCCATGCGGAGGCATTTTTGTATGCAGACGCAGCTTACGCTTTCAGTACGTCCAGCGCAGCAGTGTAGTCTGGTTCGTTGGTGATTTCATTGACCAGCTGGCTGAAAACAACGTTATCATTTTCATCAATAACGACCACGGCACGTGCGGCCAGGCCTTTCAGCGGGCCTTCAGCGATTTCAACACCGTAGTTTTTCAGGAATTCTGCGTTGCGCAGGGTGGACAGCGTGATAACGTTGCTCAGACCTTCCGCGCCGCAAAAACGAGAGTGGGCGAATGGCAGGTCGGCTGAGATGCACAGTACGACGGTATTGTCGATTTCTGTCGCCAGTTGGTTAAACTTACGTACCGATGCCGCGCAAACGCCGGTATCGATGCTTGGGAAAATATTCAGCACTTTGCGCTTGCCTGCGAACTGGCCCAGCGTAACGTCAGACAGGTCTTTAGCCACAAGGGTAAAAGCCTGAGCTTTGCTTCCAGCCTGAGGAATAGAGCCGGCAACTGCAACCGGGTTGCCCTGGAAATGAACGGTTTGTGACATGGTTATCTTCCTGTTTACATATAGTTAACGTCGAGGCTAGTTTATGCCATCAGCAGTTAACACGGCAAACGCTATTTGCGGATATCCGCTTCAGGGACTGCATTAAGGAAAACAAATGAGAACAGTTAAGGTATATGAGGAAGCCTGGCCGCTGCACACTCCCTTTGTCATTGCCCGTGGGAGCCGGACCGAAGCGCATGTGGTGGTTGTCGAAGTGGAAGAAAACGGCGTCACAGGTATTGGCGAGTGCACACCGTACCCGCGCTACGGTGAAAGCGATGCCTCAGTGCTGGCGCAAATTATGAGCATTACGCCACAACTGGAAAACGGAATGACGCGTGAAGAGCTGCAAAAGCAGCTGCCAGCGGGGGCAGCGCGTAATGCCGTGGATTGCGCGTTGTGGGATCTAAGTTCGCGTCAACAGCAGCAGTCGCTGGCGGAATTAGTGGGAAGTGAACTGGCGGAAGTGGTGACTACGGCGCAAACAGTGGTGATTGGCTCACCGGAACAAATGGCCGCGAGCGCGGCTGCGCTGTGGGAAAATGGCGCGAAATTGCTGAAAGTTAAACTGGATGCTCGCTTGATTAGTGAGCGAATGGTTGCCATCCGTGCGGCTGTTCCTGACGCCACGATTATTGTCGACGCCAACGAATCCTGGCGTGCAGAAGGCCTTGCGGCACGCTGTCAGCTGCTGGCTGATTTAGGGGTTGCGATGCTGGAGCAGCCGCTGCCGGCGCAGGATGATGCCGCGCTGGAGAATTTTGTACATCCGCTACCCATCTGCGCAGATGAAAGCTGCCACACCCGTAGCAGTCTGAAAGCGCTGCACGGACGCTATGAAATGGTCAATATCAAACTGGACAAAACAGGCGGCCTGACGGAAGCGCTCGCGCTGGCAACCGAAGCACGCGAGCAGGGATTTGCGCTGATGCTGGGCTGTATGCTGTGTACCTCCCGGGCGATCGGCGCGGCGTTACCCCTTACGCCACTGGTTAGCTTTGCCGATCTTGATGGCCCAACGTGGCTTGCCACCGATGCGGTGCCAGCCCTGCATTTTACGACCGGGCAGCTCCATCTCTAGGGTGCCAGCGCAGGAGATTGGACATGGCCAGCAGGTATTTTTCGCTCGCTTCATCCGATGAAATGGGCGGAAATTCGGCGGTTATACAGTGTAAGTTTAGGTCTGCGCACCAACTACCAAAAGAGCCGGGCGTTTCATAACCTACACTGGTGACCAGAGGCAATTCAAACGATTGTGCCAGCCACGCGCCCAGCTCGCTGCTTCTGGGATCTTCAATACAGGCCAGTGGATCGTGAAAAGAGACCACCCAGGCGGGATGAATTCGGTGAATAAGCTGACACAATGCCTGGGTTTCTGGTTCCGAGCCCGGATGATCGCCGGTCAACAACACTACATCACGCTCTTCTGCGCTACTGTTCCAGCGATACACCGTTTCGCCTGCTTTCCAGTTTGCGGCGGGAAAGTTACGATTAAGATCGATGCCGTTCGCATTTGCGCGCAGCCCAAGCTGGCAACCGTCAGGGTTTACGGCTAGCACCACATGATGGCGACGCAGGGAAGGGTTAAGCGTACGCAATGCGCAGGAAAGGGTAACGACTGAGGAGTTTTCGTCGCCGTGCGTTCCCGCCAGTATCAGGCCGCTTTCACGATCGGCTGCCAGTGCAGGAAACCAGATTAGCGGTGCGCCTAACAATGAACGTCCGTAATGTTCGGTTCCAGGTGGGAATGCGCCGCGCTCGGCACGGGGACGGGTAACGGTCATAGTCATCTCTGAATGCTTGGATTGTTACTCGCAGTGTTGTGCAAAATGTATGGATAATCAAATCGTTTTCACACACTTATCTTTTCAGGTGTAATATCACTTTCTTGTCGGAAGTTAATTGCATTTCCTGCTGGCGATACAAATAATTACACATCCACTTAGTAGCCGGAATCGAGGGTATCTTATGCAGCATTCTGTTTCAGTAACCTGTTGTGCGTTGTTGGTTAGCAGCATTTCTTTATCCTGGGCTGCTGATGTTCCCAGCGGAACGGTACTGGCAGAGAAACAAGAACTGGTGCGTCATATAAAAGACGAACCGGCGTCGCTTGATCCGGCAAAGGCCGTCGGGCTCCCTGAGATTCAGGTAATTCGTGATTTATTTGAAGGGCTGGTCAACCAGAATGAGAAGGGTGAGATCGTACCTGGCGTCGCTACCCAGTGGAAGAGTAATGATAACCGCATCTGGACGTTTACGCTGCGCGACAATGCGCAATGGGCGGATGGTACGCCCGTAACGGCGCAGGATTTTGTCTACAGCTGGCAGCGTCTGGTTGATCCAAAAACGCTGTCGCCGTTTGCCTGGTTTGCTGCGCTGGCGGGCATTAATAATGCTCAGGCTATTATCGATGGCAAAGCCACGCCTGATAAACTTGGCGTTAGTGCAGTCGATGCACGGACATTGAAAGTTCAACTGGATAAACCGCTGCCCTGGTTTGCCAATCTGACGGCGAGTTTTGCATTTTATCCGGTACAAAAAGCCAACGTTGAGAGCGGCAAAGAGTGGACCAAACCGGGCAACCTGATTGGTAACGGCGCCTATGTGCTAAAAAATCGCGTCGTGAACGAAAAACTGGAAGTTGTCCCGAACACGCATTATTGGGACAACGCCAAAACAGTGCTGCAAAAAGTCACATTCCTGCCAATTAACCAGGAATCGGCAGCGACCAAGCGCTATCTTGCTGGTGATATTGATATCACGGAATCCTTCCCGAAAAATCTGTACCAGAAACTGTTGAAGGATATCCCGGGTCAGGTTTACACCCCGCCGCAGCTTGGTACTTATTATTATGCCTTTAATACCCAGAAGGGACCGACTGCCGATTCACGCGTGCGTCTGGCGCTCAGCATGACTATCGATCGTCGCCTGATGGCGGAGAAGGTGCTGGGTACCGGTGAGAAGCCTGCATGGCATTTTACGCCGGATGTAACGGCAGGATTTGTGCCGGAACCTTCACCGTTTGAGCAAATGAGTCAGGAAGAATTGAATGCGCAGGCGAAAACGCTGCTGCGTGCGGCGGGTTATGGCCCACAGAAACCGCTTAAATTGACGCTGCTGTACAACACCTCAGAAAATCATCAGAAGATTGCTATCGCAGTGGCTTCTATGTGGAAGAAAAACCTCGGTGTTGACGTGAAACTGCAGAACCAGGAATGGAAAACGTATATCGACAGCCGTAATACCGGTAATTTTGATGTGATCCGTGCCTCCTGGGTGGGCGACTACAATGAGCCTTCTACGTTCCTGTCATTATTAACATCGACCCATACGGGCAATATCTCCCGCTTTAATAATCCGGCATACGATAAAGTGTTGACCCAGGCTACTCTGGAGAATACAGAAAAAGCGCGCAATGCTGATTATAACGCTGCGGAGAAGATTCTGATGGAACAGGCACCTATTGCGCCGATCTATCAGTACACTAATGGGCGTTTAATTAAACCATGGCTGAAAGGGTATCCGATTACTAACCCTGAAGATGTGGCCTATAGCCGCACAATGTATATCGTTAAGCACTGACAGAGATAATGGCTGGTGTGATTTTGCATCAGCCATTCTACGTTTCCGGCGGTTGATGCTCACGGCAAATCAGCAATGAATCTTCTTCACTTAATCTCTCTTTCGTCAGATTACAAAATCCCTGACCATCGATTTTTTGGTGGAACCGACAGCTATGGCAAAGACCAAAGCCAGGCACATTGTTGGTCCTCTGGATCCCGCGTAACAGTTCTAACAGCAGCTCTCTGAGTACGCTCGCCCGTTCACCCATTGCCGATTCACCCTCCACTAAAAACGTGGGGGGCAGCAGGGCTTCCAGTAAGGTATTGGCAGACTCACTTAAGTGGAGATGGACGCTACGTTTATCACGGTCATCCGGCTTGCGAACAATCAACCCTTTGTTTTCCAACAGCTTCAGCGATTGCGACACGGTACCTTTGGTGAGACCAAGGTAGTCTGTCACGCCAAGCGGCGTATTGGAATAACGGTTACAACGGGCCAGATACATTAACGCACTAAGTTGTACTGGCTGAAGATCCACCAGTAAAGGATGCTGGCGAAACCACATCCGTGTCAGGCTGGAAAGCCGGTCAAGTACGTCGAAAAGTGACATGTCGGGCATAACAAATCCTCCTCGGCATATAGTATCGATTAAAAACTATATTGACAAAGAATAAAAGCAACGTACTATAAATTATAGTATCGAATCGATACTATAATTTATAGGAGATGTATCATGACTAAAGCTCGTTTCTATCATGCAGGTTGCCCGGTTTGTGTTTCCGCAGAACAAACTCTTCTCCAGCACTTGTCTGCGGATGTTGAAATCGATGTGGTTCATCTGGGAGAGCATCCTGATCGGGTTGCCGAGGCTGAAGTGGCTGGCGTGAAATCTGTTCCGGCGCTGGTGATTGACGGCAATGTGCTGCATATTAATTTTGGCGCTCCCATTGAAGCGTTGAAATAGCTGGATAGTTCGGGAAGTTGCGTTGGTGATTTCCCGAATATACAAGACGTTGGGGAAGGTAACGCGATGAACACGACCGAAGAGTATCACCCGATAGATTGCGATCTTCATGATTATCTGGAAATCGCCTGCATGTACCACTATTGGTTGCGCATTGAACTAACGGATGGCACATGTTTTGATGCTAAAGCGTTGACGACGTGTACCACCGTGGAAAAAGAAGAATTTCTGGTAGTGGGGCAATCTGAAAATCAGCAAAAAATCCGTCTGGATTGTCTGTCAGCTATCACCGCGCTGACGCCAGGAGCCGACGTTTAGCACAGTAAGTTTTCAGAGAGCCTGCCGCGGTTAGACGGTATAAATCCGAATGTCGTGCGCCTGGAATGCTGTGGCGTACTCTTTGCTGATGTTGTCCTCTACAACAATTACATCAATATTGCTGCTTTCGGTAACGACATATCGGGCGATGGCTGGGATTTTTTCAGCGGTTAGCGCGACGATAGTTTCATTACATTGTTTGATCACCGCTTTTTTGAACTCACAATCCGCGTAATCAAACCCCGTTAAGCCGGATTCAGGCGACATCGCACAGCCGCCAATAAATCCCTGATCGAATAAAATGTCCTGCACTTGTGCGATGGCGGAAGCTCCCACACACCCGCCTGAAGATCTCTGTACCGCGCCGCCCAGCATAATGACCTCAAACAGCGGTTTTTTTAGCAAAACGGCGGCAATCTCCGGTGAATTTGTCACCACGGTTAACGCCAGTTCGGCGGGCAGAGCTTCTGCCATCGCCAGATTGGTGCTACCCGTGTCGATAAAAATACAGCTTCCGGATTTGACCAGTCTGGCACATCGCTGCGCGATGTTGCTCTTTTTGGCCACATTAATACCCTTGCGCACGGCAATGTCTTCGGATTCAGGGAGTGCAATTACCGCGCCACCATAGACCTTCTTGCATACGCCATCTTTGCTCAATTCATGCAAGTCACGACGAATTGTATGTTCAGAAACGCCTAATCGGTTCGCGAGTTCAGAACAAATGACTCTGCCGTTTTCTTGCAGGATCTGATAGATAAGCGCCTGGCGCTGTTCCGGAAATGCGGCGTAATCGAGCATAGATACTCCAGGTAAAATAAACATCGAGCAATAAAGTGCATGATCGTGCATTATGATTAACGATGTCAACATCCCTTACAGGGATCGTACTATTCTGGATACAACGGAAAGAGGTTCGCTATGAAGATTGCGCATATGGCGTTATGGACACAGGATCTCGAGCAGCAAGCTCGCTTCTGGGTCTCATTTTTTGACGGTAAGATCAACGAGAAATACTGCAGTAAAACCAACCCTGGGTTTGAATCTTATTTTGTCAGAATGGGTGAAGATATCGCGATTGAGTTAATGACCAAACCGGGTCTTGTCGGGCAGCAACCTGACAATAATCGTTGCGGATGGGTACACCTCGCCATTTCTGTTGGCGGCAATGAAAATGTTGATGCCGTTGCAATGCAAGCGCAGGAACAGGGGATATTAGTCTCAGGTCCGCGCACTACGGGCGATGGTTATTACGAAGCGGTGATACGAGATCCGGACGGTAACCTGATTGAAATTGTGGCGTAGGGCTTAAAGCAAGCGCCATGGGATAAATCGTACGCTTATTATTAATGAACATGATTCATAAGTTTGTCCTTCTTTCCACCTCTAATCACCAGCCTGTCGAGTCTCTATAATTTTATAGTTTTCAGCATCCGGTGGCGCATGCCGCCACCGTTTTGGAGAATCGAAATGCAAAATCAACTGAATACCGCGCCCAGCGCCAGCGCGGAGATTATGAATCAACAATTTGATGGTAACAGCGTCTTTCCGCGAGGCGAGAAAAATGAAGCTTTTGCGAAGTATTTCACTGGTGATAGCTATCTGACCATGCTCTCCATGGAAGGTGTGGTAATTGGCAATGTCGCATTTGAACCGGGTTGTCGTAACTTCTGGCATGTTCATCACGAGGGCGGACAAATATTGCTGGTTACCGGGGGTAGAGGCTGGTATCAGGAATGGAATCAACCGGCGCGCGAGCTGGAAACCGGTGATGTCGTGCATATTCCTGCGGGAATGAAACATTGGCATGGCGCTGCGCGTGATAGTTGGTTTGCCCATATCGCCGTGGAAATCCCGGCCCCTGGCGCGTCGAACGAATGGCTGGAACCGGTTAGCGACGCTGAGTACAACCTGCTGCCCTGAACTATGCTGGTTCTGGTAACACCTAATCCCTGAGGAGATCTCAATGGTCATGAACGTGAAGGGTTATGCTGCTCTGGCAGTGAAAGAAGATTTAGTCCCCCATAGTTTTGTTCGTCGTGACCCGCGTGAAGATGATGTGGTTATCGATATTTTATACAGCGGTGTTTGCCACTCGGATATCCACAACGCCTACAACGATTGGGGCGGTGCTAAATATCCGATGGTACCAGGGCATGAAATCATTGGCCGCGTGGTGCATGTTGGTAAATCGGTAACGAAATTCAACGTGGGCGATCTCGCAGGGGTAGGCTGCATGGTTGATTCATGTCAACACTGTAGCGCCTGTGAACAAGTGCTGGAACAATATTGCGAAGAAGGCAACACGCTAACGTATAACGATATCGACCGTCATGACGGTCTGCCCACTTTCGGCGGCTATTCTGACAAAATTGTCGTTACTGAAAAGTTTGTGGTGAAGGTCCCTGAAGGGATCGATTTACGCGGTGCGGCACCGCTGCTCTGCGCCGGGATCACGACATGGTCGCCTCTGCGCCACTGGCAGGTAGGCGAGGGCAGTAAAGTCGCGGTTGTCGGTCTGGGTGGACTTGGGCATATGGCAATCAAACTTGCAAATGCACTGGGCGCGGAAGTTACGCTGTTTACGCGTTCACCGGGCAAAGAAGCTGATGCCAGACGTTTGGGTGCCAGTCATGTTGTGCTTTCCACTGACAGTGAGCAGATGAAAGCGACAGCGAATCAGTTTGATCTGATTATCGATACTGTGCCCTACGTTCATGACCTGAACCCGTATATCCCAACCCTGGCACTAAGCGGTACGCTGGTGCTGGTTGGTTATCTCGGTGCGTTGGATCCGTTTCTGAATACGGTTCCCCTGATCCTTGGACGTAGGTCTGTGGCGGGTTCAGTTATTGGCGGTATTGCCGAAACGCAAGAGATGCTCGATTTTTGCGGTCAGCATGGTATTACCGCCGATGTTGAAGTGATCAATATTCAGGATATTAATCATGCCTGGCAGCGGATGTTGAAAAGCGATGTGAAATACCGCTTTGTAATTGATATTGCCTCATTGAAATAAGTACAAAAAAGACGCGGACTTCCGCGTCTTTTTTGTTAGTGTGTCGACGGCGATGCTTCAGGATTATCCATATACAGCGTCTGGCTGGGGAACGCAAAGTCGGCGCCATTTGCCTGGACTATCGTGATAATCTTTAAATAAACGTCTTGCTGTACCGCGAGCCATTCCTTCCAGACGGTGGTTTTCGTGAAGCAATACACCATGATATTCAACGATGAATCGGCAAATTCATTAAAATAGACCAACAGAGTTTGTTTCTGGTCTATTCCTGGGTGGTTTTGCAGCATTTCTCTGACCGACTCGACAACAGCACCGACTTTATCGGCATCCTCATATCGTAACCCGATCACCGTTTTAATACGCCGGTTGGTCATGCGCCCTGGATTTTCTACGCTGATGGAGGAGAAAATCGAGTTTGGCACATACAACGGACGATGGTCGAAGGTGTTTATTTTAGTCATTCGCCAGCCAATTTCGGCCACAGTGCCTTCAATATTGCGGTCCGGGGAGCGGATCCAGTCGCCGATGCTAAACGGTCTGTCGAAATAGAGCATAATGCCTGAGAAGAAGTTGCTCAGAATATCTTTCCCCGCCATACCCACAGCGATACCGCCGATGCCGCCAAAGGTTAACAGGCCGGATAAGCTCATACCGAAGTGTTCGCCATACAGTAAAATGATGGCAACCACGATGGTAATCTTGATGATACGCGACAGGATCCTCGCGCTGGTGATATCTCTACCTTTATTAATCTGCGTCTTTTCAAACTGATTAATCACCAGAAAAAGTTTAATGGTCAGGATTAACGCAATCAATGAGGTGCAGATAAAGTCGACCACGCTGGGGGAGATAAATTTCAGGCTGTAACTTTCGATAACGTTATTAGCAATGCTGCCAAACGTCCCAATGATAATGGCATAGACAAAAAATTGTGCGGCATGAAATATGAATCCTTTGCAGCGACGCTCTTCACGATGATACCAGACGCTCATCAGGACCAGCGCGGCACAGCAACTGAGAATTACCGTCAAATTAAACGCATTATTCATAAACAGTTCAGCGATCATGATTCTTCCTGGCAACTCCATGTTATCTAAATATCATCTGACATCTTAATCCCCGGATATTTTACTCAGTTAGGGCGGTCAGATCATTAATCAAAAGGAGAGATAAATAATGCAATCAGCGTTATTTTCAGCGAAATAATGCTGACGTCAACCCTGTATGCGGTTTATGTAGCAGACAGTCAGTTGATGTCATGGTATTGTTAGCGCAAAGTAACAAGGTTTTCATCTGCAAAAGGACAGTACTATGATCATGGCTAAGCTGAAAACAGCGAAGGGACGGAAGTTTCTGTTGTGCCTGCTTGGAGTGTTTATTATCGCAGCGTCGGTCGTGACGCGCGCGACGATCGGCGGCGTTATTGAACAGTATGACATTCCGCTATCCGACTGGACCGCTTCAATGTATGCCATTCAATCTGCAATGATTTGTGTCTACAGCATGGTGTTTACGATTCTGTTGGCTATCCCGCTTGGTATCTATTTCCTCGGCGGCGAGGAGCAACACTAGGCGTTTAAAATGCCGGATGATATCGCCATCCGGCATTTTATTATGTGGTTAATCGTCTTCTTCGTCGTCCAGTTCAACTGGCGTCTGATATTCATCTGGCTTGATGACCAGCAGGTCACAGCGTAGATGATCGATAACCTGTTCCGCGGTATTACCAAGGAACGCGGCAGAAATACCGGTACGTCCGACGGTCCCCAATACCACAATACCTGCCTGTAGGTGCTCGGCTAAATCAGGAATGACCTCTTCAGGTAAGCCTTTTTCAACGTGCGTCACTTTCTCATCAATACTGAATTTCTGGCGTAGCGCCTTCATGGCCAGCAGATGCTGTCCACGGATTGCGTCGTTGTAAACGCTGGGATCAAATTCAGGCAGTTCAATCGCGATGTTGATTGGCGTAACAGGGTAGGCGCCTACCAGATGCACTTCGGTATGGTTAACCTGTTCTGCAAGCTGTAGCGTCTCTTTGACCAGTTTTTCATTGAGCGCGTTGTGATAAGCCTCTTCACTGGCGAGGTTTACTGCAACCAGTGCTTTACCCCCTTCAGGCCATGGCTGGTCTTTCACCATCCATACCGGACTTGGACATTTACGCAATAAATGCCAGTCGGTTGGCGTAAATATTACGGCTTCGAGGCGGTCGTGTTGGTGCGCCATCTTGAGGACCAGGTCATGCTTGGCGCTGATGACTTCCTGGATGATGGCTTCAAAGGGTCGGTTATGCCAGACCACTTTAATCTCCAGAGGGATCCCTGCTTCGATATAGTATTTCGCTTGTTCACGTATCCATGCACTTCGCTGGCTGATAACCCCCTGACGCATTGCCGTACGCTCATCGGGCGACAGCAGGGTAGTCATCTCATAGGAAAAGTCATAGATCGGCAAAAAGGCTTTAATTTTGCCACCAATCCGTTGATGCAAATAAACAGCTCGCCGTAATGCTGGTTGATCGTCCTGGTTCGGGTCGATGACGACCAGCATATTTTTATACATAGCCATACAGGGTCTCCTTACAACTGTCATCGCAGTTTGTAACTAAAAGAGTAACCCAATAATGTGGTTTGAAACAGGGAATAACCTCCTGCCAGATCAATAAATCGGGATAATTTAGCGATTTGACAGAAGGATAACAGAGATGCTTGCGGAAAGATTACGCTACGTTACGCGTATGGCCAGCAAGAACTGCCAGCGCGTCGCTATTCTCAATAGTGATGTATTTGCCTTTCACCGCCAGCATACCGCTTTTCTGGAAACGACCCAGCAGGCGGCTGATGGTTTCAACCGTCAGACCGAGGTAGTTACCGATGTCGCCACGGGTCATGGTCAGGCGGAATTCACGAGGCGAGAATCCACGCTGGGCAAAGCGACGAGACAAATTGTAGATAAAGGCCGCCAGGCGCTCTTCAGCGTTTTTCTTCGACAACAACAGGATCATATCCTGGTCGCCTTTGATTTCGCCACTCATCAGACGCATCATCTGCTGACGCAGATTTGGCATTTTGCCGGACAGGTCATCAAGGGTTTCGAAAGGAATTTCGCATACCATTGAGGTTTCCAGCGCCTGAGCAAAGCTCGGGTGATGTCCGCTGCCAATCGCGTCAAAACCGACCAGATCGCCCGCCAGATGGAAGCCAGTAATCTGCTCATCGCCTTGTTCGGTAATGGTATAGCTTTTAATCGTTCCGGAGCGGATAGCATAGAGTGATTTAAGCTCATCACCTGCTTTAAAGAGCGTCTGCCCCTTTTGGATAGGCTTTTTGCGCTCGATGATGTTATCGAGCTGGTCAAGCTCATGCTCGTTAAGTGTGAACGGGATGCAAAGCTGGCTGATGCTGCAATCCTGGCAATGGATAGCACAACCGCCAGACTGAATGCGCCGTATAATTCGCTTTTCCGGGATCATAGGTCTGCTCAAGCCGTAATTGATATTTGTCAATTTTAACATCTTTTTGGTGAGCACGTAAGCCTGAGCTACTCCCAATAGAGAATAATTCAGGCATAACTGGAGTGAATGTTTGTATCTGCTTGATTAACCACAATTAATTTGTGGTCACATTATGCGGAAGTGTGATGGATAAGGCATTAATTGCCTGGAATCTAGAGTAGCAAATAACCTTCGTGACGCAATAACCACTCTTTTCGTTGTACGCCACCGGCATATCCGGTCATGGTGCCGTTACGTCCAATGACGCGATGGCAGGGGACCACAATGCTTACTGGATTGGAGCCATTAGCTGCGCCGACGGCTCTTGCAGCACCGGGGCGTCCCAACTGTTCGGCCAGTTGACCATAATGCATGACCTGCCCGCAGGGGATAGTGCGTAACGCTTGCCAGACTTCACGCTGGAAAGGCGTCCCAGCGGTTGCTGTTTCCAGCGTGTCAATGATGCTGAGGTTTCCGGCAAAATACTCAGCGAGTTTGTCGCTTAATCCACCTGGGTTTTTGGCGGTAATGCGCTGATAACCTTCTGTGCGGTAATGAATATCCAGCAATTGTTCCATGCGATCGCTGTGCTGATCCCATTCCACTGCGCGCAGGCGAAATTGCTCATCACAAATAACCCACAGCGGGCCCAGCGGCGTGTCGATGGTGTCTTCCAGTAAGTTAAGCATCCGTTTCTCTCATTACAGCATTCAGGCGAGGCTACACATTATCACGCCAGTGACCGTCGCAGCTATACCTCTAAAAATGGATATCAACTTGTCGTGAGTAGATCGGTTCAGCGCGACGGATCCGGTTAATTATTGGAAATAACCGTAAACCGTTACCGGTATAGTTGTCGGTATAATAGTGCGCGGTTATGATAATGCCCGTCGCAATACGCTGGAGGATGAAACATGAACCTTGATGATGCATCGTTGTTTCTTGACGCTATGGGGGATGTTCAACCGCTGAAAAGCCATACCGATGTACACTGGCAGCCCATGCGCAATCTTCGCACTCCGGCGCGTATCGATACGCTTCAACTGGATAATTTTCTCTCGACAGGATTTCTCGATATTGTCCCGTTAAGTGTGCCGCTCGAGTTTCGTCGCGAAGGTTTACAGAACGGTGTGACTGACAAACTGCGAAACGGAAAATACCCGCAGCAGGCGAGTCTTAATCTTATTCGCCAACCTGTTGAAACATGTCGTCAGATGCTCTTTAGCTTTATTATGCAGGCGCAGCAAGAAGGGTTGCGTAACGTGCTGGTGATACACGGCAAGGGACGTGACGATAATTCTCATGCCAATATTATTCGCAGCTACGTAGCGCGCTGGTTGACGGAATTTGACGACGTGCAAGCATACTGCGCCGCACTGCCGCATCACGGCGGCAGCGGGGCATGCTATGTGGCATTGCGTAAAACCGCGCAGGCAAAACAGGATAACTGGGAGCGTCACGCTAAACGTAGTCGCTGAACGACGTAAACATCAGGCGGCCAGCACTCTGTTCCTGCCTTCGTTCTTGGCTTTGTACAACGCGTCGTCAACACGTTTGAATAACTCATCGATACTTTCATTTGTTTCGTGCCGTGCTACACCAATGCTGACGGTAAAGCGGGGAAGGCCAGGGAGAGTCACCTTTGCCACCGTCGCACGGATCACTTCTGCGAGGTTGAGAGCGACATCCAGCGACGTTCGCGGCAGGAGCAGCACAAATTCTTCACCACCCCAGCGAAAAATAAGATCGTCTTTTCGCGCACAGGATTCCAGGGTGCGTGCCAGAGCACAAAGCACTTCGTCGCCTTTTAAATGGCCAAACAGATCGTTAATGCTTTTAAAGCGATCCGTATCGATCAACAACAGGCTGTAGTCCTGCGTCAATGATATCGCATGCGTCTGTTCCGGTTCGGTTACCTGATAAAAATGTCGGCGGTTAAGTAATCCCGTTAAAACATCTCGCAGGGCCGCACGCTCCAGCTCCTGTTCCAGCCGCTTTTGTTCGGTAATGTCATGAATAATGCACAACATCAGTTTATTACCGTAAATTTCGATCGGTCCGGCGTAGGTTTGCACATGACGGGAAGTCCCATCAGCCAGTTTATGGACAAAATGCAAAGGTTTATGGCCGCCGGGCAGATGGGCGATTTCATGCATCACCGGAAGTATATGGCGGCCCAGCATATTGATTTCCCATGTATGTTTCTGACACATCACATCATGAGTGTATCCATAAAAATTGAGCGCACTGAGGTTTGCATCCACGATCAACCCATCGCGTGACGGATCAATAAGTAACATTGGCGCGGAATTAGTCTGGAAGAAGCGTGCATAAAATCCCTGCTTTTTCCGCTGATAGGTTGCTGAACGGCTCGCTTTCAGACCCTGTGCAGTAGGCGTCTCAATGCCTTCGAAAAGGATGACTTCACCCATGCCTGGTAGGGGTTTAATGGAAAGGCGACTTGCCATCGCAATCTCTTCACCGTCGCGGTAAACCGTGAGAATTTCCACTACATGGTGATGATTTCTCAAGTCGCTGAGATACATAGTTAAATCATTTTGAGCATGCGTTGAAAATGTTCCCTTGCGGAGCGGGGAAAAACAGAGACCCTGCATTAGCTCCCGTGCAACGTTATTAGCGAACACCAGCTCTTCGGTATGTGGCAAAACAATCCACACCGGAATGGTTAATAAATCCAGTGAATGCAGCTCGGTTGTGCTCATCGATAATCCCGTTATTTTTATCTGCTGTGTTGCCTGTTAAATGGCGAATATTTTTAGATATTACGTCTCACAATGTTATTGATTGTCGGTGAGACAAGGGGGGTACAACTGGCTTTTGCTTGATGCTGTTTTCTTGTTGTATCAATTCATGAATCTTATGTGCTGGCAGCGGTTTTGCAAACAAGAAACCTTGCAGCATGCTACACCCCATCTGAGTAAGGAGTATTTCCTGTTCCTGGGTTTCTATTCCTTCTGCCACCACACGCATATTCATGGAGTGAGCTATGTCAATAATGGTAGACACAATTTTTGTGTTTTTGCTGTTCTCGCTGATATCTTTGACAAATATCCTGTCAATTTTTAATTCGCGCGCCGGAAGAGACTTCAGCATCAATATATTTGAATAACCTGTACCGAAATCATCAATAGATACGGTGATCCCCAAAGCAGAAAAAGCATTCAGGACTTCCACACTGCGTTTCAAATTTTTAAGGGCGGTGCTTTCAGTGAGTTCCAGCGTGAGGCAGGCAGGTGACAGTTGATACTGCGCCAGGGCATTACAAACAACATCAATAATATCATGCTGTTCAAACTGGGCGGGTGAGAGGTTAACGGCGAGCGTCCATTCTGTATTTCCCTGTAATTTCCATTGATGCAACTGCAGGCATGCCTGCTGGATAACCCATTTCCCAACGGGAATAATCAGGCCCGTATCTTCCAACGCAGAAAGAAATTCGGCTGGCAGCAGCATGCCGCGTTCCGGATGATGCCAGCGTAATAATGCTTCAAAACCGGTCAGGGAATGATCTCCAGCGGTATATTTAGGCTGATACCATAGCTCAAACTGGTTGCGTTCAAGCGCTTGCGACAATTCTTGTAAAAATGTCGGCGGTGTATCCGCGATAGCTTCCATTTCCGGATGATAAATAGCCCAGCCGTTTCTGCCCGCCTGTTTGACATGATACATCGCCATATCGGCCTTCACTTTTAGCTCATGCAGCGTTGAGCCATGCTCAGGGTAAATACTGCTCCCCGCACTTAACGAAACCCGAATGGTATGTTCGAACAAGGTAAAGGGTTCACCGATCACATCGGCAATCCGCGTCAGCAGGGCGGAGATATCCTGCTGGTTGCAGTCTGGAACCAGCAGGATAAATTCATCGCCCCCCAGTCTTGCCAGCGTCATTGAGTCATCAAGGCAAGTGAAGATTCGCTGTGTACTGGCTATCAGTAGCTGATCGCCAATGTGATGTCCCCAGGTATCGTTAACGACTTTAAAACGATCGAGGTCGATAAATACCAACGCGAAATGCTGCTGATGCAGTTTAGAATGCCGCAGGCAGGCCAGTAAGCAGGTGTCTATTTGTGTACGATTAGCGAGACCGGTCAGCGCGTCGAAGTGAACCTGATGCTCAAGCTGGCAGTTCAACTGATGCAGATTGTCAGCCAGTCGGGAGGTACGGAGTTGCGAATCCACCATCGAAACCACCAGCATGATCCCCAAAATAACAAGCGTGACGGCGCAGACCCAGATAGAAAGTTCCAGCGTGCTGAGACCATCGTGCGCAGTGTGTCCAAAATGGGTGAACGTAGCGGCTCCCATACCGGTGTAATGCATAGATGCTATTGCCAGCGCCATAATAAAGGCAGCAATAAGCCGATTTATTAGCGCTCGACGGCTATTTTGGCGTAAGTGAAAGGCCAGCCACAAACCCACGCCAGACGCAGCGACGGCAATAATCACGGAGAGCAGGATCAGCGAGCGATCCCAGGTTATAGCCACATGTTCGATAACGGCATACATACCAACGTAGTGCATTGTAACAACACCGGCACTTAATATGCTGGTAGCAATGAGCAGGCGTTTTGTTGATAGCGTATTACCAGAAATGGCGATATTGATGGCGACTGTCGCAGAAATGAGCGCAATAAAGAACGAAAACGCGGTGAGGGATAAATGGTAATTTATTGGCATACTCATTTTCATGGCCAGCATACCGATAAAATGCATCGACCAGATCCCCATACCCAGCGTAGCGCCGCCAGAGAGTCGCCAGAAGGTAGATTCACGTCTGCTGGAAATTGCCACTTTGCCCGCGCTGTCGAGAGCAATAAAGGAGGCAATAAACGCGACAATAAAGGAAATCCCAATCAATACAGGGTCCCACGACACGTGCAACATCTTACTACCTATCAAAAAAAAGACGTGATGATAAATTTAGCAGGTTTTGTCCAGTTAACCTGATAAAACCTGGGATGTTCTTGTGTTTTTACAATGACTATTAGGGGGAAGGGGCAAACATCGAAAATGATAGACCTTTACTTATACAAATATTCATCAAATTTATAATTCTGTGCATTTTATGTACACGACGTGCTTGCCATCACAATAATCTAACGACAAGCGCCAGCATCATCCTTTGCAGGATAAAGCACCTGGTTAATGTAAATTAATAGTGTGATTGCCTGTCTTAAGTGAAAGGATTGCAGACTCTCATTGAAAGTTCGTCTTTCGTCTCCGCGTTATGGAAATCTGCATTGCAGATGCTATAAGAAATAATATCCACGTTATTTCTTAGCGCACAGGACTAAAATGTTAAATGATATTAGCGTCAGAACCTTTATTATTTTATTTCTGCTCATTACGGCGGTCGCTCTGAATGTTTTTGAAATGATATTTTCTGCTCCCCCGGTAATTATCATTGGAACTAATTTGGTCAGTTTTACTTCTATATTATGTTTGTGGTGGTACATGACGAAATATTTGGTCGTGCCAATTAATACGGTTAAAAGAAGCATTGAGGAGGTAACCTCCGGGAATCTGGCGATTAGTATTCCAGAGTTTGGCAATAACTGTGCGGGGAGATTAATACCGGGCATTAATAGTTTATCAAGTAATATTTCAACACTCGTTAATGAGATCAGAACATCTTCGCAAACGGCGATGGCGCTCTCTGAACAGCTCGCGGAACGCAGCGCTGAGTTATCAGTAAAAACAGAGCAGCAATCCGGAGCATTAATGCAAACGGCTGCCAACATGGATGAAATAGCGGTCAGCACGCGTAACAATGCAGAGAATACGCAAATGGCGAGTGCTAAGGCCAATATTGCAACACTATCTGCCCGGCAGGGCGGTGATTTAATGGTGCAGGTCGCAACCAATATGCAGTCGATCACCGAGTGCGCCCAGCAGATGACAGAAATTATTACCCTTATAGATGGTATAGCATTCCAGACAAATATTCTGGCATTGAATGCCGCCGTAGAAGCGGCGAGAGCGGGAGAACATGGCAAAGGTTTTTCCGTGGTGGCCGGAGAGGTACGAATGCTCGCGCACCGTAGCGCAGATGCCGCTAAGAATATTAAACATCTGATTGCCCAAACTCATGAAAACGTTCAGCAAGGCGCGGCTATTGTGCGTGAAGCTGAAAAAAATATGCAGGATATTGTTGGTGGCGCCGGGCAATTAAACCAACTGATGGGCGAGATATTAACCACTACGCAGGAGCAGGAGAAAGGGATCATCAGTATTACTCATGCGCTCGCGGAACTGGAAAACGTTACCCAGAGTAACGCCATTATGGTGGATGAACTGTCTGACTCTTCGGATATTCTGAAAAATCAAGTGACTGACCTCCAGTCGCGAACGCACAAGTTTCGTTTAAGTCACGCTTTTGAATCTGAGAGACGCCAGCGGGCTTAACAGGGGGCCTCGCAACAAGCGCCACATTTGTCGGCGCTTTTTTTGTTATCAGATACTTTTATGAGTCATTTCAGCACAATGGGACAATGAGATATTGCTTAACATATTCTGACGGCTAGACTAACGAAAAAAGCTGAATGTTTGTGGAGGCGCTGTGGAAGCCATTAAGGGAACGGATGTTAATGTGCCGGATGCCGTGTTTGCCTGGCTGTTGGATGGGCGTGGTGGGGTGAAACCACTGGAAGATAACGATGTTATCGACACTCAGCATCCCTGCTGGCTGCATCTTAATTATACTCATCCTGAAAGTGCGCAATGGCTGGTGACAACGCCCTTACTCCCCAATAACGTGCGTGATGCGCTGGCGGGTGAAAGCACGCGCCCGCGTGTCAGCAGGGTAGGAGAAGGTACGTTAATTACGCTGCGCTGTATCAACGGCAGCACCGACGAGCGGCCTGACCAACTGGTAGCGATGCGTTTATATATGGATGAACGTCTGATTGTCTCAACGCGTCAGCGCAAAGTGCTGGCACTGGATGACGTGGTCAGCGACCTCCAGGAAGGTACAGGGCCGGTTGATTGTGGCGGTTGGCTGGTGGATGTTTGTGATGCGCTGACCGATCATGCCAGCGAATTTATCGAACAGTTGCACGACAAAATTATCGATCTGGAAGATAACCTGCTCGATCAGCAGATCCCGCCGCGTGGCTTCCTGGCATTACTGCGTAAGCAGTTAATTGTGATGCGCCGTTATATGGCGCCACAGCGTGATGTCTATGCCCGCCTGGCGAGCGAACGGTTGTCCTGGATGACTGACGACCATCGGCGACGGATGCAGGATATCGCTGACAGGTTGGGGAGAGGACTGGATGAAATCGATGCCTGTATTGCCAGGACCGGTATCATGGCGGATGAAATTGCGCAGGTGATGCAGGAGTCTCTGGCTCGCCGAACGTATACAATGTCATTGATGGCAATGGTTTTTCTTCCCAGCACATTCTTAACCGGGCTTTTCGGCGTTAATCTCGGCGGTATCCCTGGCGGTGGTTGGCAGTTCGGTTTCTCACTTTTTTGTATTCTGTTAGTGGTCCTGATTGGTGGTGTTACTTTATGGTTGCATCGTAGTAAATGGTTGTAACAACAACGTTTTTTAGTGACTTTTGCGCATGAAAACGTCCTGAATTTTGAGCGAGGTCAATAAACCATCTACCTATTCGGGGCAATATCTCTCTCGCAGGTGAATGCAACGTCAAGCGATGGGCGTTGCGCTCCATATTGTCTTACTTCCTTTTTTGAATTACTGCATAGCACAATTGATTCGTACGACGCCGACTTAGATTAGTCGGCTTTTTTTTGCCTGCAGGAAATCAGCGTCTACCCTAAAAGAGTCAACCTGAATGACTGGAGGAGTATATGACCTGTCTGATTGCAACTGCGCACACGGATTCGCTCCCGACTGACCCGGTTCCCATTCCAGATCCCATTCCTCATCCGCAGCCAATGCCGGATCCGCCGCCGGATGAAGAACCTATTAAATTGTCGCATCGTAGGCGTAGATCTGCGAGGATACGCGCCTGCTGAATGTGAGTTTTTACCGCGAGATTAAATTGTGACCGCTTTTTCAACCCTGAATGTTTTACCTGCTGCTCAACTCGAGAACCTTAACGAGCTGGGTTATCTTGAAATGACGCCTGTTCAGGCTGCTGCATTACCGGCAATCCTGGCGGGTAAAGATGTTCGCGTGCAGGCTAAAACCGGCAGTGGCAAAACGGCTGCTTTTGGTCTTGGGCTATTACAGCATATTGATGCCGCGCTGTTTCAGACGCAGTCTCTGGTGCTGTGCCCAACCCGAGAGCTTGCCGACCAGGTGGCGGGTGAACTGCGTCGTTTAGCGCGCTTTCTGCCAAACACCAAGATCTTAACGCTGTGCGGTGGGCAGCCCTTTGGCGCACAGCGTGACTCTCTGCAGCATGCGCCTCATATTATTGTCGCCACGCCGGGGCGTTTACTCGACCACCTGCAAAAAGGCACCGTTTCTCTGGAAGCCCTGAATACGCTGGTTATGGATGAAGCCGACCGCATGCTGGATATGGGCTTTAGCGATGCAATTGATGATGTCATTCGCTTTGCACCAGCTTCTCGCCAGACCTTGCTGTTTTCTGCGACCTGGCCGGAAGCCATTGCCGCTATCAGTGGACGGGTGCAACAAAATCCATTAACCATTGAAATTGATACGGTCGATGCGTTACCGGCGATTGAACAGCAGTTTTTCGAAACCTCCAGCCACGGAAAAATTCCGCTGCTGCAAAAATTGCTCAGCCAGCATCAGCCTGCTTCATGCGTCGTTTTTTGCAACACCAAAAAAGACTGTCAGGCCGTGTGTGACGCATTGAATGCGGCGGGGCAAAGCGCACTTTCACTGCATGGCGATCTTGAACAGCGCGATCGCGACCAGACGCTGGTGCGTTTTGCCAACGGCAGCGCACGCGTTCTGGTTGCCACCGATGTGGCCGCACGTGGCTTGGATATTAAATCACTCGAACTGGTAGTTAACTTCGAACTGGCGTGGGATCCGGAGGTTCATGTCCATCGTATCGGACGTACCGCGCGAGCCGGTAACAGCGGTCTGGCGATTAGTTTCTGTGCGCCGGAAGAAGCACAGCGTGCCAATATTCTTTCTGAAATGCTGCAATTGAAGCTGAACTGGCTGCCAGCGCCAGCTAACGTGTCAATCCTGCCGCTGGAAGCAGAGATGGCGACATTATGCATTGATGGTGGCAAAAAGGCTAAAATGCGTCCTGGTGATGTTCTGGGGGCTCTGACCGGTGATATTGGCCTGGATGGCGCCGATATCGGCAAAATTGCCGTTCATCCAGCACACGTCTATGTCGCCGTTCGCCAGAACATAGCGCACAAGGCGTGGAAACAATTGCAAAACGGTAAGATTAAAGGCAAGACTTGCCGAGTTCGTTTATTGAAATAAATACCCATTGGAGTGCCTGATGGCGCTCCGCTTATCAGGCCTACAACGGGTATATGCTCGTTGTAGGCCTGATAGGGCGTTTACATAATCGACTTACTTCACTTCCACCACGTTCAGGCGTAACTCATCCAGTTGAGCATCATCTTCTTCTGGCTGCCAGCCCGCAGGCTGTAGCGGGATCTCTTCACGATCGAACGCTAAATCACCGCCGTCCACAACCTCTGAACCGTGCTTAATGCCTTTAAAATCGAACAGATTGATATCGCTCAGATGTGAAGGCACAACGTTCTGCATCGCACTGAACATGGTTTCAATCCGACCTGGATAGCGTTTGTCCCAGTCACGCAGCATGTCAGCAATGACCTGACGCTGCAGGTTAGGCTGTGAGCCGCACAGATTGCACGGAATAATCGGGAAACCTTTCGCTTCGGAGAAGCGCTCGATATCTTTCTCACGGCAGTAAGCTAGCGGGCGGATCACGATGTGCTTACCGTCATCACTCATCAGCTTCGGTGGCATACCTTTCATTTTTCCGCCGTAGAACATGTTTAAAAACAGCGTTTGCAGGATGTCGTCGCGATGGTGGCCGAGCGCAATCTTGGTGGCACCTAACTCGGTTGCCGTACGGTACAGAATACCGCGACGCAGGCGAGAGCAGAGCGAGCAGGTCGTTTTGCCTTCAGGGATTTTGTCTTTGACGATCCCGTAAGTGTTTTCTTCGACAATCTTGTACTCAACGCCCAGCTGTTCCAGATACTCCGGCAGAATGTGTTCTGGGAAGCCGGGTTGTTTTTGATCGAGGTTAACCGCAACCAAGGAAAAACTGATCGGGGCGCTTTGCTGCAAATTACGCAGGATCTCCAGCATGGTATAGCTGTCTTTCCCGCCGGAAAGACACACCATAATGCGATCGCCGTCTTCGATCATATTGAAGTCGGCAATGGCTTCGCCCACGTTACGACGCAGACGTTTTTGCAATTTGTTCAGGTTGTATTGTTCTTTCTTGCTAATATCTTGATTTTGCGACATTTAATGGAGGCTCAATTCATAGTGTGGCATCAGAAGAGTATGCATCACGCCGGATAGTCCGGCAAAAGAAGTCTGATATAAAAACTGTGGCGTGTATGGTACGGATAAGCGGGAAAAATGTCAGCACATTTAGG
This sequence comes from Citrobacter sp. Cf132, assembly GCF_030333885.1. Classification (NCBI taxonomy): domain Bacteria; kingdom Pseudomonadati; phylum Pseudomonadota; class Gammaproteobacteria; order Enterobacterales; family Enterobacteriaceae; genus Citrobacter; species Citrobacter sp. Cf132. The sequence goes on along the minus strand of NZ_JAOWFA010000040.1, from coordinate 109,773 downwards.
ACAAGAATCGTGGGGTATAAGTGGTAGAAACAAAAAGCCCGCAGCGATGTGCGGGCCTGAAAGCTTAGCGGACTACCAGTACCGAACACTCCGCATGACGCACTACTGCTGCGGCGTTAGAGCCCAGCAGGTAGGTGGTGATGTCAGGTCGGTGTGAGGCAATAATGACCATATCAGCCGGTAATTTTTTGGCGATCTCCAGAATCTTATCTTTCGGCGCACCTTCTGCGACATGAATGTGCACTCTGTCCGTTGGGATATTGAACTTCTTGATAATCTCTTCCAGTTGAGATTTTGCTTCGGCTTTCAGATCGTCCATGGCCGGTAACTCTGCCGAGTAGGCCAGTCCCAGAGAAGCGTAATAGGGCAGTGACGGAATTACGGTCAGAAAATGGACCTGCGCATCGTCAATTTTGGCCTCTGCTTCAACATGGGCAATAACGCGTTGAGTTAATTCTGAGTCTGAAATATCGATGGGTACAAGAATCGTTCTGTTCATAAAACCTCCTGTTTAAGTATCCACCTAAAGCTTACCGCGTAATGGCACTTTATGTACAATGACAAAGATCACATTTTGGCATCACTTTATTTTGATTTCAGGAAACTTTCCTTTTATTACGCCGTCGTAAAATCGACCTTTCGAGACCACGCTCAGGAAATCACGAAAAATACGGGCAGGGACAGGCTGATATTGCAGGGTAGCCAATTGGTGAAAGCGAATTTCCAGCGTGTGAGAGGATTCGTCATAGCCGACGGATGCAATACGGGATGATTTTACAGGATGATGATTCATTGCAGGTATCCTCTACTACAGGTCTTAATGCAAGATATCATCTATCAAAGGCGTGTTTTAATACAATAGATATAATATTTCGATCTGGATAAAACAGATTGGTTATCAAAGAAAGGATAGCCCGCTGTTGCCAGCGGGCTGACGGATTAGAACTGGTAAACCAGACCTAATGCAACTACGTCATCAGTAGAGATGTTGTTACGAGTGTAGAAGCTGTCGTCTTCGTCCAGCAGGTTGATTTTGTAATCAACATAGGTGGACATGTTTTTGTTGAAGTAGTAGGTAGCGCCGATATCAGCATATTTAACCAGGTCTTTGTCACCGTCGGTAGCGTTCAGATCTTTACCTTTAGACATCAGGAAAGACACAGCCGGACGCAGACCGAAGTCGAACTGGTACTGTGCAGTGACTTCGAAGTTCTGAGTTTTGTTCGCCACGCCGCTGTCGCCGTACGGAGTCATGTTACGGGTTTCGGAGTACATGGTTGCCAGGTAGATGTTGTTTGCATCGTATTTCAGGCCGGTAGTCCATGCGTCTGCTTTATCGCCTCCTGCATTATAGGAATTGATCTGCTCGTTTGTACGGTCAGAAGAGGTATAACCAGCACCGAAGCTTACGCCCATGCCCAGATCATAGGTAGAGGAAATACCGAAACCGTCACCATTGTCGTAGCGTGCATCACCACCATTGCGGTTATTAGTACCTACGTTATCATCGTTAAGGCTTTGGTTTTCGTTTTTACCTTGATACTGCAGCGCAAAGTTCAGACCGTTCACCAGACCGAAGAAATCAGTGTTGCGGTAAGTTGCTACGCCGTTAGCACGACCGGTCATGAAATTGTCTGCCTGGGTATAAGAGTCACCACCGAATTCTGGCAGCATATCGGTCCAGCCTTCTACGTCATACAGTACGCCGTAGTTACGACCGTAGTCGAATGAACCGTAGTCGCCGAATTTCAGACCAGCAAACGCCAGACGGGTGAAGCTGTTGCCTTTGTCGCTTTCAGTGCTGTTGGCGTTTACCTGGTATTCCCACTGGCCATAACCAACCAATTGATCGTTGATCTGAGTTTCACCTTTGAAGCCCATACGCATATAGGTCTGATCACCATCTTTAGAAGAGTCATCAGAGAAATAATGCAGGCCGTCTACTTTACCGTAGAGATCTAATTTGTTGCCGTCTTTATTATAAACTTCAGCAGCGTGAGCAGCGCCTGCAGCCAGCAGGGCAGGAATTACGAGAGCCAGTACTTTTCTGTTCATTGAAATAATCCTTTAGTTTTTTTATTAACCTGTGACTACCCATGTAGGGAGTAAAAGCATGCTAAAGGAGAAGTTCCGTAAAGAGATAAATATGAATTGTTACGCCTTAAGTAAAACCTTAAATAAATAATTCTACGGAAATGATGATAATTGCGATGAATGTGTTGCGTGAAAATATATAAAATAAAAATTATACAATTGAATTTTGTTGGGCTATTCTGCGCGTGTTATATGCCTTTATTGTCACGTTTTATTTTTCGTTGGTATATTGATGGTAATTATTAATTCGCCAGCGAATAAATTGACAAGCCCGAACAACTGTTCGGGCTTTTTTTTGGTTCCAGGCAAATACTGAGATAAATGTATTACTCGGCACCGCTCTTTTCTGCTTTACCTGCCAGTTGGGCCAGGAAGTCGTAGCGTTTTTGCAGATCGGCGGCGGCGTCTTTCCACAGCTGCTCAGCAACTTCTGGCTGTTGGGCATTCAGGCGGCGGAAGCGCTGCTCGTTAAGCAATGTTTCGGCCAGCGCGTCTGACGGTGGGCGAGAGTCCAGCGCCAGCGGCAATTTACCTTCATCTGCACGACGCGGATCAAAGCGGTACAGCGGCCAGAATCCGGTCGCCGTCAGCTGGCGCATCTGATCGTGGCTTAGCGCGAGATCGTAACCGTGCTCCTCACATGGGCTATAGGCGATAATCAGCGACGGACCCGGATAGGCTTCTGCTTCCTGAATCGCTTTCACCGTCTGGTTCAACTGTGCGCCTAGAGAGATCTGTGCAACATACACGTGCCCGTACATCATCATACTGACGCCAAGATCTTTACGCGCCTTGCGCTTGCCGTGTTCGCCAAATTTGGTGACAGCCCCGAGCGGCGTGGCTTTCGACGCTTGTCCACCCGTGTTGGAGTAACATTGAGTATCCAGCACCAGAATATTGACGTTCTCGGTCAGGCTCAGGACGTGATCCAGACCGCCAAAACCAATATCGTAAGCCCAGCCGTCGCCGCCAATCAGCCAGATGGATTTCTCGACCAGCGCGTCGGCATCGGTTAACAGCTGCTGTGCGCCTTCGACATCTTTCAGGTGCTGGCGCAGCGCGGCAACTTGTTCACGGCGTACTTCTGGCGTCGCTTCAGCGTGCAGGGCGTCATTCAGTTCAGCCGGAATGTTATCGGCAAACTGTTCCAATAAACGCATAACGCGCACACGGTGCTGATCCACCGTCAGACGGAAGCCCAGCCCGAACTCGGCGTTATCCTCAAACAGTGAGTTTGCCCACGCTGGCCCACGACCGTTGGCGTCGGTGGTATACGGTGTTGAGGGCAGGTTACCGCCATAAATCGATGAACAGCCAGTCGCATTGGCGATCAGCATGCGGTCGCCGTACAGCTGCGTAAGCAGTTTGATATACGGCGTTTCACCACAGCCCGAGCAGGCGCCGGAATATTCAAACAGCGGCGTTATCAACTGCGAGGTACGAATATCAATGCGTTCCAGTTTAGTGCGGTCTATTTCCGGCAGATTGAGGAAGAAGTCATAGTTAACTTTTTCTTCTTCAACATGCTCAAGGCGCGACATCATATTGATGGCCTTGATCTCCGGGTTCTGCCTGTCTTTCGCCGGACACACTTCGACGCACAGATTACAACCGGTGCAATCCTCAGGCGCAACCTGCAGGACATATTTCTGACCGCGCATATCGCGTGATTTCACATCCAGAGAATGCAGGCTGGCAGGGGCGTTTTCCATCGCTTCTGGTGAAACCACTTTGGCGCGGATTGCCGAGTGCGGGCAAGCGGCAACGCAGTGGTTACACTGGGTACACAGCTCTTCCTTCCAGATGGGGATCTCTTCGGCGATATTGCGTTTTTCCCAACGCGTGGTGCCCATTGGCCAGGTGCCGTCTGGCGGCAGCGCGGATACGGGAAGAGCATCACCCAGACCGGCGAGCATTGCCGCGGTAACGGTTTTCACGAAATCCGGCGCGGCATCAGAAACCACCGGTGGGCGGTTAGCGCTGTGCGGGTCAACTGGCTGGAGTGCCACTTCGGCGACGGATTCACGCGCCAGAGCCAGCGCCTGCCAGTTACGTTCAACCAGATCCTGACCTTTACTGCTATAGCTTTTCGCAATCGCACCCTGCAATTCAACCATCGCGCTGTCGCCGGGTAAGATTTGCGTCAAATGGAAGAATGCCATTTGCATAACGGTGTTAATACGCGCTGCCAGACCGCATTCGCGAGCGATTTTGGCCGCATTAATCACGTAGAAACGGGCCTTCTTCTGATTCAGTACTGCCTGAACTTCCTGTGGCAAACGCGCCCAGACTTCATCCACGTTGTAAGGCGTATTAAGCAGGAAGATCCCGCCTGGTTTCAGGCGCTCGGCCATCTGATACTTATCGATAAATTGCAACTGGTGACAGCCAACAAAATCGGCTTGTGAAACCAGATACGCTGATCGAATAGGCTGCTCGCTGACGCGCAGGTGAGAAACCGTCAGACCGCCTGCTTTTTTTGAGTCATACACGAAATAACCCTGCGCATACCACGGTGTCGAGTTACCGATAATCTTGATATTATTTTTGGTGGCCGACACGCTGCCGTCACTGCCCAGACCGTAGAACAGCGCTTCGAGCTTCGCGGTACCGGGCAGGGTGTTTTCCGGTAGCGGTAGTGACAGGTTGGTGACATCATCATAGATACCAACCGTAAAGCGAGGTTTCGGCTTCGCGCTACTCAGCTCAGTAAAGACCGCCATGACGCAGTCCGGGCCAAACTCTTTGGAAGAAAGGCCATAACGCCCGCCAATTACGCGTGGTAGGGTTTCCCGCTCGCCGCAGTTAAAGGCTTCCGCCAGCGCGGTCATTACATCCAGATACAGCGGTTCTGCCTGGGCACCCGGCTCTTTAGTGCGATCCAGAACGGCGATGCTGCGTACGGTTTCCGGCAGGGCGCGCAGTAAATGTTTGGCAGAGAATGGGCGGAATAGCCGAACTTTCAGGACGCCAACTTTCTCTCCACGAGCAAGTAACTCTTCGACGACTTCTTCGCAGGTACCAATTGCAGAACCCATCAAGATAATGACACGTTCCGCCTGTGGATGACCGTAATACTCAAAGGGTTGATACTGGCGGCCCGTCGCCGCGGCGAAGTCGTTCATCGCCTGTTCGACGTTTTCGTAAACCGCGTTGTACCAGGGGTTTGTCGCTTCACGCGACTGGAAGTAGGTATCCGGGTTCGCAGATGTCCCGCGAATAACGGGATGTTCAGGGTTCAGCGCGCGGGCACGATGCGCATCAATTTCAGCTTGCGGCATCAGGCTGAGGATCGTGTCATCGGCCAGCGGCACAATTTTATTGATTTCATGCGATGTGCGGAAACCATCAAAGAAATGAATAAACGGAACCCGACTTTTCAGAGTGGCCATTTGTGAAATGAGCGCAAAGTCCTGTGCTTCCTGCACGCTGCTGGCACACAGCATCGCGCACCCTGTCTGGCGCACTGCCATTACGTCGGAATGGTCACCGAAGATAGACAGCGCATGAGTAGCAATGGTACGCGCGGCAACGTGCAGCACAAATGGCGTCAACTGACCGGCCAGTTTGTACAGCGTTGGGATCATCAGCAACAGGCCCTGCGATGAGGTAAACGACGTAGAGAGCGCACCGGTCTGCAATGCACCGTGAACGGTCGCGATTGCGCCGCCTTCTGACTGCATTTCTACGACGCGAGGGGTATCTCCCCAGACGTTTTTAAGCCCGTTTCCGGCCCAGGCATCTGCCTGTTCAGCCATCGTCGAACTGGGCGTAATTGGGTAGATGGCGATAACTTCGCTGGTACGAAATGCGACTGAAGCAACCGCACCATTACCGTCAATTGTGATCATACTGACACCCTTACATTGCGCAAAAAGAGGGACCCGCGTAACCGCGGCGAATCCTGTAGTTATCTTTCTATTTTAGCAAAAGTGCTAAAGACAGATTTTCGCTTTTGTGTCCTGGGAATAATCAGAATGAATGGTTTGATCAAAGGAGTAGCCAAAAAATTGCCAGAAAATGTAAACAGCACGCATAAATGCGCATTTTGCCTCTCGACGGCAGTGTTTCCGCTGCCTATTATTTATGGCTGTGTCGTTTGGTTAATATTCAGAGGGGAGTAAGATGCGCGCAGCGTTTTGGGTAGGGTGTGCCGCGTTTTTATTATCGGCGTGCAGCAGTGAACCTGTTCAGCAGGCAACCGCCGCTCATGTCGCACCGGGGATGAAGGCCGCAATGTCCAGTTCTGGAGAGGCAAATTGCGCCATGATTGGAGGTTCGCTCTCCGTGGCACGCCAACTGGATGGTTCTGCCATCGGCATGTGTGCATTACCTAACGGCAAACGCTGTAGTGAGCAGTCGCTTGCCGCCGGAAGCTGTGGGAATTATTGAGCCACTGCTTTTACTACATTAAATCTGCCAGTTTAAACGTCAACGTTTGTTCTGCCGTAGCCAGTGTTAGCTGGTCAGCAGTCAGATCAACCTGTGCGCCTTGCTTAAACATCTCGCTGACGATGCCGTCGAGCGCGTTAAGCTGTGGATCGGCGCACATCATGCGCGTCATTGCCATGTCTTTCACTTTTAATTCACCGTCGGACAGCTTGCCCTGACCATGGAACTGATTACACATTTTTCCCGACACTGTCATATTTTCACCGAAACTTAATTCAGGTGGGTTATTGGCGACGGTTACCGGCTTGCCATTGACGCTCTGCAAAACGAAGCGGTGATGCTGCAACTGTTCGCGATTGACGGACACTTTTCCATTGCTCACACAGCCAGCCATCAGCATGCTGAGCGCAATCAACGTGACAACTTTCTTCATTCTATTTCTCTGGGTTTGTGACGGGAATACATTCAATATAATAATGATACTGAGTGTTTTATCATCGGTGATTGTCTGAAAATGCTCCCCTGAATCCAGGGGAGCACGGAAATCAGAAGAGGGCGTTTGGACAGGTTTCGCCTTTGGAGATTTGTGCCAGATTCTGTAGCGTAGTCTCAGAAATGCTGGTTAACGCTTCGGCGGTCAGGAACGCCTGATGCCCGGTAAACAGCACGTTATGACAGGCCGACAGGCGACGGAACACATCATCCTGAATCACGTCATTGGATTTATCTTCAAAGAACAGATCGCGTTCGTTTTCATACACGTCCATACCCAGAGAACCAATTTTCTGGTTTTTCAGCGCATCGATAGCGGCTTGCGAATCGATCAACGCCCCACGACTGGTGTTAATAACCATCACGCCGTTTTTCATTTGCTCAAAGGCTTCGTGATTGAGCAGATGATAATTCTCCGGTGTTAACGGGCAGTGCAGAGAGATGACATCGGACTCGGCAAATAGCGTTTTAAGATCGACATATTCAACGCCTAACTCCAGCGCAGCAGCACTTGGGTAGGGATCAAACGCCAGCAGGCGCATACCAAAACCTTTCAGGATCCGCAGGGCCGCAATACCGATTTTACCGGTACCGATCACCCCAGCCGTTTTGCCATACATGGTAAAGCCGGTCAGCCCTTCAAGAGAGAAGTTGGCATCACGGGTACGCTGATAAGCGCGGTGAATGCGGCGATTCAGCGTCATCATCATGCCAATTGCATGCTCAGCGACGGCTTCCGGTGAATAGGCTGGCACACGTACGACCTGCATACCCAGCTCTTTTGCAGCGTCGAGATCGACGTTGTTGAACCCGGCGCAACGTAGCGCGATATATTTCACGCCATGCTTTTTCAGCTCTTCCAGAACAGGGCGGCTACCATCGTCGTTGACGAAAATGCACACAGCTTCGCAGCCATGGGCGGTTTTGGCTGTTTTTTCCGTCAACAGAAAGTCAAAGAATTCAAGTTCAAAACCAAAAGCCTCGTTAACCTGCTGCAGGTACTTCTTGTCGTACTGTTTTGTACTATAGATGGCGAGTTTCATAAGACTTTCTCCAGTGATTTTGACGTCACATTAATCCAATTCAAATTATTTTACAAAATATAAAAAGTTATTGATAGTCATGGACGTAATGAATAATTCCAACGTATATCTGGTTAGTGTGGGCAGATTACGCGTTTTCAACAACTGGATAATTTTCATTCAGCTCATGCCGGTAAAGACAACGTGGTTAAAAAGCCAGCCGAATCACATCCTGACAGCTACGCTTATACAGGTAGCAAATATCGGGAGGAGTCATGTTAACTCACTCTGAAGCAAAACGATGGGCCACCTTAATGCTGAAGGCGGCATTATGCGATGGTATGAAACCTGATGAGATTTCCCGGCAGGTACATCTGGTCTGCGATCATCATGGTAGGGAGTGCCTCGAAGAACTCATTGAAGAAATTCTGATAGAAGCAGGTCGTATAGGACCTAAACATAGCGATGGACAACTGAGGCCCCATTGAGTCTGAATCTTAATATCCCCGACGGCACGTGTAACAGCGTGCCTATAAAACGGTTATCTATCCTTAATGTGGGCATATCCAGTTAAACATGCCACAATACGGGCCTAAACCGGCTTAAATTTTTGCTAAATCAGGATATTAACTACCCATGAAGGGTAAATATAAAGCCGTTCTGGCACTCCTCTTATTATTGATTCTCGTGCCGCTGACGCTAGTGATGACGCTTGGCCTGTGGGTGCCTACGTTGGTGGGTATCTGGTTACCCGTTGGAACACGCATCGCGCTGGACGAGAGCCCGCGGCTGACACGGCATGGGTTACATATACCTGAACTCCGCTATCTGGTTGAAGATTGTCCGCTAGCGCGCATTACTCAGGCGGATCTGTCTCACCCCAGCCGCTGGTTGCTGAATGTCGGGACCATCGAGCTGGACTCAGCTTGCCTGGCCAAATTGCCGCAGACCGAGCCGTCGCCAGTAGCGCCCAAAACGCTGGCTGAATGGCAGTCAATGCTGCCTAATACCTGGATTAACATCGACAAACTTATTCTCTCTCCATGGCAGGAATGGCAGGGAAAACTGTCACTCTCGCTCACTCCCTCCACTCAACAGCTGCGTTACCAGGGGGAAAAAGTTAAATTCCAGGGGCGTTTGCACGGGCAAAACCTCACAGTAACTGAGCTGGATGTTGCGGCATTTGAAGGCCAGCCGCCGGTAAGACTGGTCGGTGAATTTACTATGCCACTGGTGCCCGATGGACTGCCGGTAAGCGGTCATGCGGTTGCGACGTTAAGTTTGCCGCAAGAACCTACGCTTGTGGACGCCGAACTGGAGTGGCAACAAAACAGCGGACAACTGATCGTCATGGCGCGGGATAATGCCGATCCGCTGCTTGACCTTCCGTGGGAAATAACACGCCAGCAACTGACCATCAGCGACGGACGCTGGAACTGGCCTTATCAGGGATTCCCGTTAAGTGGCCGGCTGGGCATGAAAGTTGAAAACTGGCAGGCAGGACTGGAAAACGCGGTGGTGAGTGGGCGTCTGAATGTTCTGACGCATGGCGACGCCGGTAAAGGAAATGCCGTATTAACGCTGGGGCCGGGTAAGCTTGGCATGGATAGTAGCGAGATGCCGCTACAGTTGACCGGTGAGGCGAAACAGGGCGATCTGATCTTCTACGCGAAATTACCCGCGAGACTCACCGGAAGTCTGAACGATCCGCAATTGGCTTTCGAGCCAGGGGCGCTGCTGCGCTCACGTGGGCGGGTGATTGATTCGCTGGATATTGACGAGATTCGCTGGCCGCTGGCAGGGGTAAAAGTCACGCAACGCGGTGTGGATGGGCGTCTGCAGGCTATTTTACGTGCGCATGAAAACCAGATGGGGGGCTTTGAACTGCATCTGGATGGCCTGGCAAATGATTTTCTTCCTGATGCTGGTCGTTGGCAGTGGCGATATTGGGGTGAAGGCAGCTTTACGCCGATGCATGCCCGTTGGGACGTAGCGGGTAAGGGGGAATGGCATGACAATAGTCTGAAGCTATTTGATCTTTCCACCGGATTTGATCATCTGCAATACGGCACGATGAAGGTGGAAAACCCACGCCTGGTGATGGACGAACCGATAGTCTGGGTGCGGGATGCAACCAAACCGACATTTAGCGGCGCGCTATCGCTGGACGCAGGTAACACCACCTTCACCGGGGGAAGCGTGTTACCACCATCGACGCTGAAGTTTAGCGTCGATGGTAGCGATCCGACAATCTTCCAGTTCAAAGGCCAGCTTCACGCTGGGGCGATTGGGCCCGTACAGTTGAATGGTCGTTGGGACGGTATCCGCCTGCGCGGACAGGCCTGGTGGCCAAAACAATCGCTCACCGTATTCCAACCTCTGATCCCACCTGACTGGAAAATGAAGCTACGAGAAGGTGAGCTGTATGCGCAGGTCGCGTTTTCGGCAGCCCCGGAGCAGGGCTTTGAAGCGGGCGGTCATGGAGTGTTAAAAGGCGGTAGCGCCTGGATGCCCGATAACCAAATCAACGGTGTCGATTTTGTATTGCCTTTCCGGTTTAGTGAAGGTGCATGGCAACTGGGTACGCGTGGACCTATTTCACTGCGTATTGCGGAAGTGGTGAATCAGGTGACGGTGAAAAATATCGCCGCCGATCTGCAGGGGGCGTACCCCTGGAGTGAAAACAACCCGTTACTGTTGAGCGATGTCAGCGCTGATCTGCTGGGGGGTAAAATCATCATGCAGCAACTGCGGATGCCGCAGCACGATCCGGCCTTATTGCGAGTGCAGAATATCTCTTCCAGCGAGCTTATCAGTGCGGTTAACCCCAAACAGTTCGCCATGTCTGGCCCGGTCAGTGGCGCGTTGCCATTATGGCTGGATAACGAAAAATGGATCATCAAAGACGGCTGGTTGACTAATCCGGGGCCGATGACGTTGCGTATTGATAAGGACACCGCGGATGCGGTCGTCAAAGATAACATGGCGGCGGGGGCGGCCATTAACTGGCTGCGTTATATGGAAATAAGCCATTCGTGGACGAAAATAAATCTGGATAACCTCGGTGTCTTAACCATGCAGTCAACCGTGACTGGCAATAGTCGGGTGGATGGCAAAGTAGGTACAGTTAATTTGAATTATACCCACGAGGAAAACGTCTTTACGCTATGGCGCAGCTTGCGTTTTGGCGACAATTTACAGGCATGGCTTGAACAAAATGCAGCGCTGCCGGAAACCCATTGCCCGGAAGGCAAGGAATGTGAGGAACAACAATGAAAACGATAGCTGCCATGCTGGGTCTGCTGGCTTCATCTCTGCTGGTAGGGTGCACTCCCAGAATCGAAGTGGCTGCGCCAAAAGAGCCCATCACCATTAATATGAACGTCAAAATCGAGCATGAGATCCATATCAAAGTTGATAAAGACGTCGAAAGCTTATTGAAATCGCGCAGCGATTTGTTCTGAGGTCATGATGAGAAAACAGTTTGCAGTGGCGCTGGTCGTCCTGAGTTTACTCAGTAGCAATGCGTGGGCATTGACCCTGAATGAAGCCAGAGCTCAGGGTCGAGTAGGAGAAACGCTCAATGGCTATCTGGTTGCATTGCAAACCGATGCCGAAACGCAGGCACTGGTGAGTGAGATTAATAAAGCGCGCAACGCCAGCTATCAGCAACTGGCAGAGAGCAATAATATTCCGCCAGATGAAGTAGCAAAAATGGCCGGGCAAAAGCTGGTTGCTCGCGCTAAACCGGGTGAATACGTCCAGGGTATAAATGGTAAGTGGTTGCGGAAAGAATAAATCTCTTTGTACACAACCCCTGGTCACGACGCTGACTTATTCATCGACATCGCAATAGTTGTCACACGGCATAAAATGGATGCTGATATAGTCCAACACCGATCGCGTTGTGGGGTGAAATCATGTGGCTTCTCAAGTGGTATGTCTGGAATCGTTGGGTATTCAAACTGTTAAGCCGGGATGTCGCGGAGCCTGAACAATTTTTGCTTCATTGCTGGGAAGAGAATCTGGCGAAATGCAGGGATTATGCAACCATTTGGCGTGATATTAATCGCATTCACGGCAAACAGATACGGGTACAGGTAAAGAAGTAAGTGCCGGAGAAACCCTCTCACCGGACGGTGAGAGGGGGAATTATCAGGCAGCGACTACGCTGTCGATAGCGGCTTTCGCGTCGGATTGTGCTTTAGACGCCACTTCCGGGCCGTAAGCAATACCTTCAGCAAAGACGACATTCACGTCGGTGATGCCGATAAAGCCCAGGAATACGTTCAGGTACGGCGTGATCAGGTCGGTTGGTGTATCTTTATGGATACCACCACGGCTGGTCAGCACCACAGCGCGTTTACCCGTCACCAGACCTTCTGGGCCTTTCTCGGTATAACGGAAAGTCACACCAGCGCGGGCAATCAGGTCAAAGTAGTTTTTCAACTGCGTTGGGATGTTGAAGTTGTACATCGGCGCGGCGATAACAATCACATCATGCGCTTTCAGCTCAGCAATCAGCTCATCGGACAGCGCCAGCGCTTCCTGCTGACGCGGCGTCAGCGGTGTATCGCTCGGGCGCATCGCACCCACCAGTTCGCCATCCAGTACCGGTACAGGATTTGCAGCCAGGTCACGGACAGTGATTTCATCAGCAGAGTGCTTTTCACGCCACTGTTCAACAAAATAATCAGACAACTGACCAGACTGAGAGTACCCTGCCAGAATACTGGATTTAAGAACTAATACCTTGCTCATGGGTGTTTCCTTTTATGTGTTTGAAGGGGGAGAGCCCCGTTGCTTGTTGACACTTTATTCACAATCCTGTCGCAGTGATAGCGCAATATATCGAATCCTATGTTCGAAATTATTGAACAACACATGAAAAGCGCCGATGTGGTACTCTATACCCATCATCTAAAAGAGATTTAACCCGGCAGAGCACTGCCTTTTAACGCTATGACAGAACAACAAAAATTAACCTTCAACATGTTGCAGCAACAGCTGGATTCATTGATGCTGCGTGACAGACAGCGTTTTGCCCGCCGCCTGCACGGTGTGAAGAAGGTTAAAAATCCTGATGCACAACAGGCCATTTACCAGGAGATGGCGAAAGAGATTGAGCAGGCAGCCGGTAAAGTTGTGCTGCGTGAAGCGGCGCGTCCGGAAATCAGCTATCCGGAAAACCTGCCCGTCAGCCAGAAAAAACAGGATATTCTGGACGCAATTCGCGATCATCAGGTGGTGATTGTTGCTGGCGAGACCGGCTCGGGGAAAACCACCCAGTTACCCAAAATCTGTATGGAACTGGGGCGCGGGGTAAAAGGGCTGATCGGCCATACCCAGCCGCGTCGTCTGGCGGCGCGCACCGTGGCGAACCGTATTGCGGAAGAGCTGCAGACCGAGCCGGGCGGCTGTATTGGTTATAAAGTTCGTTTCAGCGATCATGTCAGTGATAACACCATGGTCAAGCTGATGACGGATGGTATCCTGCTGGCGGAAATCCAACAGGATCGGCTGCTAATGCAGTACGACACTATCATCATCGATGAAGCGCATGAACGCAGTCTGAATATCGACTTTCTGCTCGGCTATCTGAAAGAACTTCTGCCGCGTCGCCCGGATCTAAAAATTATCATCACTTCGGCGACCATCGATCCTGAACGCTTTTCAAAGCATTTCAATAACGCGCCGATTATCGAAGTCTCCGGCCGAACGTATCCGGTGGAAGTGCGCTATCGCCCGATTGTTGAAGATGCAGATGACACCGAGCGTGACCAACTGCAGGCGATTTTTGATGCCGTAGATGAGTTAGGCCGTGAAAGTCAGGGCGACATTCTGATCTTCATGAGCGGCGAACGTGAAATCCGTGATACCGCCGATGCCCTGAATAAACTGGATTTACGCCACACCGAAGTGTTGCCGCTGTATGCGCGTCTTTCAAACAGTGAGCAGAACCGTGTATTCCAGTCGCACAGTGGTCGCCGTATCGTGCTGGCGACCAACGTGGCAGAAACGTCGCTGACCGTTCCGGGAATCAAATACGTCATTGATCCGGGCACCGCGCGTATCAGTCGCTACAGTTACCGCACCAAAGTTCAGCGCTTGCCGATTGAACCGGTGTCGCAGGCTTCTGCCAACCAGCGTAAAGGCCGCTGCGGTCGTGTTTCGGAAGGGATCTGTATTCGTCTGTATTCCGAAGACGATTTCCTGTCGCGTCCGGAGTTTACCGACCCGGAGATCCTGCGTACCAACCTGGCATCCGTTATTTTGCAGATGACCGCGTTGGGGCTGGGCGATATCGCGGCGTTCCCGTTTGTTGAAGCGCCGGATAAGCGCAATATTCAGGACGGTGTACGCCTGCTCGAAGAGCTGGGGGCGATAACCACCGACGAACAGGCAACCGCTTACAAGTTAACGCCGTTGGGCCGTCAGCTGTCGCAACTGCCGGTGGATCCGCGTCTGGCGCGCATGGTGCTGGAAGCGCAAAAACATGGCTGCGTACGTGAGGCGATGATCATTACCTCGGCACTGTCCATTCAGGATCCGCGCGAGCGTCCAATGGACAAGCAGCAGGCTTCCGACGAGAAGCACCGCCGTTTCCACGACAAAGAGTCTGATTTCCTCGCGTTTGTGAACCTGTGGAACTATCTCGGCGAGCAGCAAAAAGCGTTGTCGTCAAACCAGTTTCGTCGCCAGTGCAAAGTCGACTTTCTGAACTATCTGCGCGTACGAGAGTGGCAGGATATCTACACGCAACTGCGCCAGGTGGTGAAAGAGTTGGGTATTCCGGTTAACAGCGAACCTGCTGAATATCGGGAGATCCACGTCGCGTTGCTGACCGGTTTACTGTCTCATATCGGGATGAAAGATACCGATAAACAGGAGTTTACCGGGGCGCGTAACGCTCGCTTCTCGATCTTCCCGGGGTCAGGTTTATTCAAAAAACCGCCGAAGTGGACGATGGTAGCGGAGTTGGTGGAAACCAGCCGCTTGTGGGGACGCATTGCCGCGCGTATCGATCCTGAATGGGTGGAGCCGGTAGCCCAGCATCTGATCAAACGTTCATACAGTGAGCCGCACTGGGAACGCGCGCAGGGTGCTGTGATGGCGACAGAAAAAGTCACTGTCTACGGCTTACCGATTGTTGCGGCCCGTAAGGTGAATTACAGCCAGATTGACCCTGCGTTATCGCGTGAACTGTTCATTCGTCATGCGCTGGTGGAAGGTGACTGGCAAACGCGCCATGCGTTTTTCCGCGATAACCTGAAACTACGAGCGGAGGTGGAAGAGTTAGAGCACAAATCACGCCGCCGTGACATTCTCGTCGATGACGAAACGATGTTTGAGTTCTACGACCAACGTATCAGCCATGAGGTGGTTTCTGCTCGTCACTTTGATAGCTGGTGGAAAAAGGTCAGCCGTGAAACACCGGATCTGCTCAACTTTGAAAAGAGCATGCTCATCAAAGAGGGCGCGGAGAAAATCAGTAAGCTGGATTATCCGAACTTCTGGCATCAGGGTAATCTTAAGCTGCGCCTGAGCTACCAGTTCGAACCCGGAGCCGATGCGGACGGTGTGACCGTACATATTCCACTCCCGCTGCTCAACCAGATCGACGAGAGCGGTTTTGAATGGCAAATTCCAGGGCTGCGCCGCGAACTGGTGATCGCCCTGATTAAATCGTTACCAAAACCGGTACGACGCAACTTTGTACCCGCACCGAACTATGCGGAAGCGTTTTTAGGCCGAGTGACGCCGCTGGAAATGCCGCTGCTGGACTCGCTGGAGCGTGAACTGCGCCGCATGACCGGCGTCACCGTTGACCGTGAAGACTGGCACTGGGATCAGGTGCCCGATCACCTAAAAATCACCTTCCGGGTGGTGGATGATAAGAACAAGAAGCTGCAGGAAGGGCGTTCGCTACAGGATTTGAAAGATGCGCTGAAGGGCAAAGTTCAGGAAACATTGTCTGCGGTGGCCGATGACGGTATCGAACAGAGTGGATTGCACATCTGGAGCTTCGGCCGACTTCCGGAAAGTTACGAACAAAAACGCGGTAACTATAAGGTAAAAGCGTGGCCGGCGCTGGTCGATGAGCGTGACAGCGTTGCCATCAAACTGTTTGATAATCCGCTGGAACAACAGCAGGCGATGTGGTGCGGTTTACGCCGCCTGTTGCTGCTGAATATTCCTTCGCCAATCAAATATTTGCACGAGAAGCTGCCCAATAAAGCCAAGCTGGGACTGTACTTTAACCCGTACGGTAAAGTTCTGGATTTGATAGACGACTGTATCTCCTGCGGTGTGGATCAGTTAATTGACGCCAACGGTGGTCCAGTGTGGACCGAAGAAGGCTTTGCGGCGTTGCATGAAAAAGTGCGGGCTGAACTGAACGATACGGTGGTGGAGATTGCGAAGCAGGTCGAACAGATCCTGACCGCAGTGTTTAATATCAACAAACGTCTGAAAGGGCGCGTGGATATGACCATGGCGCTGGGGCTTGCGGATATCAAAGCGCAAATGGGCGGACTGGTGTATCGCGGATTTGTTACCGGCAACGGTTTCAAACGTCTGGGCGATACGTTGCGTTATTTGCAGGCGATTGAAAAACGGCTGGAGAAACTGGCCATCGATCCGCACCGCGATCGCGCGCAGATGCTGAAAGTGGACACCGTGCAGCAGTCCTGGCAGCAGTGGTTCAATAAACTGCCGCCCGCGCGCCGCGAAGATGACGATGTCAAAGAGATCCGCTGGATGATAGAAGAGCTGCGCGTCAGCTACTTTGCCCAGCAGCTTGGCACGCCGTATCCGATTTCGGATAAGCGTATCCTGCAGGCAATGGATCAGATTACGGGTTAACGCAGTGCTGGGCCGTAGACCGGATAAGGCGTAGCCGCCATCCGGCATCTGTATCCGGTAAAGAACAAACTCCAGGAGTCATGAACATGAGACAGTTTCCGCCACTTTCCGCCACCACCCTTGCGGCGATTAACACCGTGGGGCAATGGCTGGCGCAAAATGATTTCGCTGAAAATATCACGGTGCAGACAGATTGCGTGATTCTGGCCGGGAACGCAGTGATCCCGACCATCGATGCAGCCTGTCGGGTAGCGAAAGAGCAACAGGTTCCCCTACTGATTAGCGGTGGTATCGGTCACTCAACGACCTTTCTGTATGCTGCCATCGCAGAGCATCCACACTACCACACGATTCGTACCACCGGTCGCGCGGAAGCGGCGATCCTTGCCGATATCGCGCACCAGTTCTGGCACATTCCTGGTGAGAAGATTTGGGTAGAGGATCAGTCCACCAACTGTGGGGAAAACGCCCGGTTTAGCTGTGCGTTACTGCGTCAGGCGACCCAAACCATGGGGACCGTCATTGTGGTGCAAGACCCTACCATGCAGCGCCGCACCATGGCGACATTTGAACGCGTCACGCGTGACGATCCGCAGGCTCCACGCTGGATCAGTTTCCCCGGTTTTGTCCCCGAGTTGACTGAGCAGGGCGACGGCGTGGATTTTACCCCGACCGCCGAAGGTCTGTGGTCGGTGGATCGTTACCTGTCTCTCATTACCGGTGAGCTTCCGCGCCTGCGTGATGATGCAACCGGTTATGGGCCCCGTGGCCGCGATTTTATCGCCCATGTTGATATTCCTCAGGAGGTTGAGCAAGCCTGGCAGCAGCTAAAAAATGATACCGCGCTGACCGACTTACTTGAGAGCCGTTCGCTGTAATCCCTTCTGCCCGTTTGTCGGCGTTTTACGGCAAACGGGCAGAAAGCCCACCCGTTTTTTCTCTTCATCATCACTTTTCCAGACGCTTTTATGAAGCAGTTCACAGAACCGCCACTCCAGCGATAATGCGCCATGCATGATTGATATTAATTAACAATAGTTTTACTTGTTAAAAACAAATCAATCACAGGAGAGCCGCATGTCAGTACCCGTACAACATCCTATGTATATCGATGGGCAGTTTGTGACCTGGCACGATGACGCCTGGATTGATGTCGTCAATCCGGCCACGGAAGAGATTATCTCGCGTATTCCCGATGGGCGTGCCGAAAACGCGCGTAAAGCGATCGATGCCGCGGATCGCGCTCAGCCGCAATGGGAAGCGTTGCCTGCCATTGAACGGGCAAACTGGTTACGCAAAATTTCTGCGGGTATCCGCCAGCGAGCCGATGAAATCAGCGCGTTGATTGTGGCGGAAGGTGGAAAAATTCAACAACTGGCTGACGTTGAAGTCGCGTTTACTGCCGACTATATCGATTACATGGCTGAGTGGGCGCGTCGCTATGAAGGCGAGATCCTGCAAAGCGATCGCCCGGGTGAGAATATCCTGCTGTTTAAGCGTGCACTGGGCGTGACGACGGGTATTCTGCCGTGGAACTTCCCGTTTTTCCTGATTGCCCGCAAACTGGCTCCCGCCTTGCTGACGGGGAATACCATTGTCATTAAGCCGAGTGAATTCACACCGAATAACGCCATCGCCTTTGCCAAAATTGTTGATGACATTGGTTTACCGCGCGGGGTCTTTAATCTGGTGCTGGGACGCGGTGAAACGGTCGGTCAGGAGCTGGCCGGAAACCCGAAGGTGGCGATGGTGAGTATGACCGGCAGCGTCGGCGCGGGCGAAAAAATTATGGCCGCAGCGGCCAAAAACATCACTAAAGTTTGTCTTGAGTTGGGTGGTAAAGCTCCGGCTATCGTGATGGACGATGCTGACCTTGAGCTGGCGGTGAAGGCCATTGTTGACTCGCGGGTGATCAATACCGGACAGGTATGCAACTGTGCTGAGCGCGTATACGTTCAGAAAGGTATCTATGACCAGTTCGTTAATCGTTTGGGTGAGGCGATGAAAGCCGTGCAGTTTGGCAATCCGGCCGAACGCAATGACATTGCGATGGGGCCGCTGATTAACGCCGCTGCGCTGGATCGTGTGGAGCAGAAAGTCGCACGAGCGGTGCAGGAAGGGGCCAGAGTGGTGCTGGGCGGTAAGGCTGTTGTCGGCAAAGGTTATTACTACCCGCCGACGTTACTGTTAGACGTGCGCCAGGAGATGGCGATTATGCACGAGGAGACGTTTGGTCCGGTGCTGCCGGTGGTGGCGTTTGATACGCTGGAACAGGCGTTGACAATGGCCAATGACAGCGACTACGGTCTGACCTCATCGATCTATACGCAGAATCTGAATACGGCAATGAAGGCGATTAAGGGGCTGAAGTTTGGCGAAACCTATATTAATCGTGAAAACTTCGAGGCGATGCAGGGCTTCCACGCTGGCTGGCGTAAGTCCGGGATTGGCGGGGCTGATGGTAAACATGGTCTGAACGAATACCTGCAAACGCAAGTGGTGTATCTGCAGTCCTAAGTTTTTCGCCGGGTGAGTCTGTACGCCACCCGGCGCAATCTTCACACTTTAGTGGCTACCCAGTTCATCATCATTTCCGGCCAGATTGCCAGCGGTAACCCTTGCGCATCACGAATACCAAATCCGTGCTTACCGCGTTCAAACAGATGCATTTCGACCGGAACGCCCTGCTCACGTAGCGCATTAAAGAAGACCAGGCTGTTTTCTACCTTCACCGCCGGATCGTCAATGGCGTGTAGCAGGAATGTCGGCGGCGTTGTGCTATCCACGCGTTCTTCCAGAGAATAGTGGCGCAGATCTTCCTTTTCTGGCTTAGCGCCAACCAGCTCAAGACGAGATCCCGGGTGACCGATGTCTTCGCGCAGAGTGACAACCGGGTACACCAGTGCCATAAACGCAGGGCGCGCAGGTTGCTCGTCTACGTTATCTATCGGCGTATAAACCGTTTCGGCAAACCGGGTTCCCAGACTGGCGGCCACGTGACCACCGGAAGAGAAGCCCAACACACCGATACGATCAGGGTTAATTTTCCATTCATGGGCGTTGGCGCGAATGTAGCGCATGGCGCGCTGGGCATCGGCCAGCGGCGCGTTTGCGCCTTCCTCATGGCCATCACCCGGCATGCGGTAGGTCATCACAAACAGGGTATAACCGCGAGCGTTAAAGAACGGTGCCAGTACGCTGCCTTCTTTATCCATCACCACGCGACGATAAGAGCCGCCTGGCGTGACAAGGATCCCTATGCCGTTAGGTTTTGCGGGGGCATAAACGGTAATTTCCGGGGCGCGAATACCGGTGACCGCACGATCATACTGAGATGTTCCTGTATGTCGGGGTTCAGGCGTAAACACCGCATCGCTGTTTTTTGCTCCGGGGGCTTCACCCTGCGGCCAGAATGAGACGGTGGTGGCCTTAGCAACGGCTTGCTCCATCATGTTTTCTAACGTTTCACGACTCAGTGCTTCCATTACTATGCTCCCTCAGTGGCAAAGGTTAGCTATAGCACAGTCAGTGAATCGAAAACGGGGAGAGACTCACAACGTATTGAATTCGCGGGAAATGAAAGAGGGTGGAGGCGAGCCTCCGCCAGAACATTAGAGCTTGATAAATTTATCCAGTGTACGAATAAGTTGGGTGACAAAACCGTATTCGTTATCGTACCAGGCGACTGTTTTTACCAGTTGCAGATCGCCCACTTCGGTAATTTCGGTTTGTGTCGCATCAAATACCGAACCGAAATGCGAGCCAATGACATCTGACGAGACGATTTCCTCATCGGTATAACCAAATGACTCATTGTCTTGCGTGGCTTTTTTCAGCGCGTTGTTGACCTCTTCAGCAGTGACTTTTTTCCCCAATACCGATACCAGTTCCGTGACGGATCCTGTTTTCACCGGAACACGCTGGGCGTGGCCTTTTAATTTTCCGCTCAATGCCGGAATGACCAGACCAATGGCTTTGGCGGCTCCGGTGGTATGGGGAATGATATTCTCCGCTGCTGCCCGTGAGGCGTGCAGATCTTTCCCGCGAGGTCCATCAACCAGCGACTGCGTTCCCGTGTAGGCGTGGATGGTGGTCATGGTGCCAAGCTGAATACCGAAGCTGTCGTGCAGGGCTTTCGCCATCGGTGCGAGGCAGTTAGTGGTGCACGATGCGACCGAGATAATCCGATCGTTCGCATCCATTGTATCGTCGTTGACGTTAAAGACGATGGTTTTCATATCGCCAGCCGGGGCGGATATCAGCACTTTTTTGGCCCCTGCATCCAGGTGCGCGTTGGCTTTTTCTGTCGAGGTATAAAAACCGGTGCATTCGATGATTATCTCAGCGCCAGTCGTTTTCCACGGAATATTTTTGGCCTCTTTTTCTGCGTAAACCGCGATTTTTTTACCGTCGACAATCAGCGCGTCTTCGGTAAAGTCGATGCTCCAGGGAAACGGGCCGTAGTTTGAATCGTGCTTTAACAGATAGGCGAGAATTTTGGGCGAGGTGAGGTCATTAATGGCCACAACCTCCACGTTGCTTTTGACTTCCAGTAGTCGACGCAATACCAGACGACCGATACGACCAAAACCGTTAATGCCAATTTTACTCATGGTTTTCTCCTGTCAGAATGAGGCGGTACGACATATTTTCCCTACCAGGCTTAGTCCAGACAGGCATCCTCGGCAATAGCGGTTCTTGCGGTTAAGCGTAAGCGACTGAAAATGGGTGAACAAAAGTTAATGAATTTTTAACAAAAGCCCGTTATGTTGACGCATTATTGTTTTTATTCAGGAAGTGTTATGGGGAATAAGTATTCTGGCCTGCAAATCGGTATTCACTGGCTGGTCTTTTTGTTGGTTATTGTGGCGTACAGCGCCATGGAGTTTCGCGGATTTTTCCCGCGCAGCTATCGCCCCTTGTTCAACATGGTGCACGTATCCTGCGGTATCACTATTTTAACGCTGATGGTGGCGCGTCTGCTGGTCAGGCTGAAATACCCGGCTCCGCCGATTGTGCCAAAACCGAAGCCGATGATGACCGGAATGGCGCATCTGGGGCATCTGGTTATCTATCTGTTGTTTATTGTCCTGCCGATTATTGGGCTGGTGATGATTTACAACCGGGGTAACCCGTGGATTGCATTCGGCATCGTTATGCCGCATGCGGCAGAGGCCAACTTTGATTTAGTGGATATGCTGAAGTCTTGGCACGTGACGCTGGCAAACCTGGGTTATTTTGTTATTGCTCTGCATGCTGCTGCTGCCCTGATGCATCACTATTTCTGGAAGGACAATACGTTGTTGCGTATGATGCCGCGAAAACGCTCCTGAGGTAATGCCCCGCAAATGTGGGGCATTTTTTTAGCCGATTATTTTTCCAGACATCATAAAAGCTTATCGACAAGATGGTTAAACAACGCTCAATTCGCCACACTTGTCACTTGATCACTGTCTTCATTAAAACTACTGTATATAAATACAGTTATATGAGAGGCAGATTATTATGTTGTTTTTCCAGCCAGTTGAACACCGCGAAATCAAACACTTCCCGCTATTTAGCGATCTCGTGCCCTGCGGTTTTCCCTCTCCTGCACAGGATTACGTTGAGAAACGTATCGATCTCAACGATCTGTTGGTGCAGCATCCCAGTGCAACCTATTTTGTTAAATCGTCTGGCGACTCCATGATGGGGGCAGGGATCGGTGCTGGCGACTTGCTGGTAGTCGACAGTGCCAGAAAAGCGGCCCACGGAGACATTGTGGTTGCTGCTATTGAAGGCGAATTCACCGTTAAGCGCCTGCAATTGCATCCGGTGGTGATGTTGAGGCCAGAGAACAGCGCCTACGCGCCGATCATGATCGGCAGCGAGGACACGCTGGATATATTTGGCGTAGTGACATTCATCATTAAATCTGCGGGCTGATTATGTTTGCGCTGGTGGATGTTAATTCATTTTATGCCAGCTGTGAGTCGGCATTCCGGCCCGATCTGAAGGGTAAACCCGTTGTCGTTCTTTCAAATAACGATGGCTGTGTCATTGCCTGTAGTGCGGAGGCAAAAGCGCTTGGCGTTAATATGGGCGCACCATATTTCAAACAGAAAGATCTGTTCAGGCGCTATGGCGTGTTCTGTTTTAGTTCGAACTACGAATTGTATGCGGATATGAGCAGCAGGGTGATGTCGATTCTGGAGGAGCTGTCGCCGCGCGTGGAGATGTACAGTATTGATGAAGCCTTTTGCGATTTAACGGGCGTGCGAAACTGCCGGGATCTGACGGATTTTGGTCGGGAAATCAGAGCAACCATTTTACAAAAAACACGCCTCAAGGTTGGGGTCGGTATCGCCCAGACCAAAACCCTGGCCAAGCTGGCTAACCATGCTGCCAAAAAGTGGCAGGAACAGACTGGCGGGGTGGTGGATCTCTCGAATATTGAGCGCCAGCGTAAGCTGATGACTGCGCTCCCGGTTGATGAAGTCTGGGGTGTTGGACGCCGTATCAGTAAAAAACTTGACGCTATGGGCATTAAAACGGTCTGCGACCTGGCAGATACCGATATTCGCTTTATCCGCAAACATTTCAACGTTGTGCTTGAGCGCACTGTGCGGGAATTGCGCGGTGAACCTTGCCTGGAGCTGGAGGAGTTTGCGCCAGTTAAGCAGGAAATTATCTGCTCAAGATCGTTTGGTGAAAAACTCACGGATTACAACGCGATGCGAGAGGCAATTTGTACCTATGCTTCACGTGCTGCGGAAAAGCTGCGCAGAGAGCACCAGTTCTGCCGGTTTATCTCTACGTTTATCAAAACCAGCCCATTTTCCCTGAATGAACCGTATTACGGTAACAGCGCATCGATAAAACTGCTGACACCAACCCAGGATAGTCGGGAAATTATAAGGGCGGCCACATGTAGCCTGGACGCAATATGGCGAGAGGGGCTACGTTATCAAAAAGCAGGGGTCATGCTGGGCGATTTTTTTAGCTCAGGTGTTGCACAGTTGAATCTTTTTGATAACAACGCTCCACGGCATAACAGCGATAAGCTGATGGCCGTTCTGGATACGCTCAATGCTGAAAAGGGTAAAGGAACGCTCTATTTTGCCGGACAAGGTATACAACAACCGTGGGCGATGAAGCGAGATATGCTCTCTCCGCGTTATACCACGAGATACAGTGATTTGCTGCGGGTTGGGTAGGGTTTGTTCATCATTGAATGGAGGGCCTTTTATTCGCCTGATAATCAGGTCTCGCAGCGCCGCAGCATATCACTGGGCCATTGAGAGAATAAGACCGCTGAATAACAGCGGCCTTATTGCTTTTATTTAGATTCTAATTCCGGTGCTTTTTCTTCAGTAAGTTCAACCTCACGGTACCAGCGAGGATGGTGTTTCTTCGCCCAGCGCCGACTCACTTTCCCTTCGATCATACCTTTAATTGAACCTTTTACCCAAAACGCCATGTACATATGGATCAGAATGGCGTGGATCAGCACAATGGCTGCTGTTGCGTGGATTAACAAACTCCAACGAACAATGTTAATTGAGAAATAATGGGCAAAGTAGGGCCTCCAGATAATAACGCCGGTAATCAGTAATACCAGAATTAGACTCATGATGCTCCAGAACATCATTTTCTGCCCTGCGTTGTATTTCCCCACATCAGCGACTTTATGCTCATTGCCTTTAAGTACCTCAACGATCCCTTTAATCCAGGGAAGGTCCTGTTTATCGGGAATGTTGTGGTGTACAAAACGGACGAACATAAACATCAGCACGATGAAAATCATCACCCCGAAAAACGGATGTAGAATTCGCCCCATTTGCGGTGTACCGAAAGTTTCGGTGAGCCATTGCAACGTCGGGAAGAACAGCGCAATACCGGAAAGCGACACCAGGAAGAAGCTTATTACCACCGTCCAGTGACAAGCACGGTCGATGAATTTGGTGCGCAGAATCATTTTGCTTTTACTCATGACCGTTCTCCTCTTCATCATCATCCGTCTCTTTGTTTGGGCCGACTCCCACGTAGTGGTAAATCAGCCCGGCAAAGGTGGCGATAAATCCGGCGGCAGAGAGTGGTTTTAAAATCCCCTTCCAGAGGTTCACTGGTGCGGCGATTTTTGGCTCATCCGGCAGATTGTGGTACAGCGATGGTTGATCCGCGTGATGAAGTACATACATCACGTGGGTACCGCCGACCCCTTGCGGGTTGTAGATGCCCGCATTGGCATAGCCGCGTTTTTTCAACTGCGCCACGCGAGTTTCCGCTACATTGAGCATCTCTTTTTTGGTGCCAAACTGGATAGCGCCGGTCGGACAAGTTTTCACGCAGGCCGGTTCCTGGCCCACGCTGACCCGGTCAACGCACAGCGTACATTTGTAGACCCGGTTATCTTCGGGATTAAGTCGCGGAATATTGAACGGGCAGCCAGCAATGCAGTAGCCACAGCCAATACAGTGCTCGGACTGAAAGTCGACAATCCCGTTGGCATACTGAATGATTGCTCCAGCGGATGGACAGGCTTTCAAACAGCCGGGATCGGCGCAGTGCATGCAGCCGTCTTTGCGGATCAGCCATTCCAGCTTGTCGTTCTGGGTGGTTTCGCTAAAGCGCATCACCGTCCAGGACTTAGCGCTGAGATCGGTCGGGTTGTCGTAGACGCCGTTGCAGTAGCCCACTTCATCGCGAATATCGTTCCACTCTGAGCAGGCGACCTGACAGCCTTTACAGCCAATACAGGTAGTGACATCAATTAATTTTGCCACTTCTGCACGGTAATCCCGCGCCTGGGGCGGTGGCGTGATGCTGTTCGTCGCCGAGCGTTTAATAATATCTTGTGATTGCATAGCCATGAGTTCCCTTCCTTACGCTCGCTCGATGTTGACCAGAAACGCTTTATACTCCGGTGTTTGCGAGTTCGCGTCACCCACCGATGGCGTTAACGTATTGGCGAGGAACCCTTTGCGTGTGGCGCCTTCAAAGCCCCAGTGACAAGGGATACCGATAGTATCGACCGGCTTACCATCGATCGTCAGCGTTTGCAGACGTTTGGTGACCACCGCCTTCGCTTTGATAAAGCCGCGTTTCGACATCACTTTCACCGTATCACCTGCCGCAATGCCTTTTTTGCTCGCCAGCGCCTCACCGATTTCGATGAATTGATCGGGTTGAGCAATGGCGTTGAGCAGCGCATGTTTGGTCCAGTGGCGGAACAGTTCGGTAATGGAGTAAGTTGTGGCGACGTACGGGAAGGCATCCGCTTTACCCATATTGGCGATATCGTCATGGTAGATACGCGCAACCGGGCTGGATACAACATTCGGGTGCAGCGGGTTGGTACCAATAGGCGATTCAATGGGTTCGTAATGTTCCGGGAATGGCCCGTCGTTCATTTTGTCGATGGAGAACAGACGCGCTACGCCTTCCGGATTCATGATAAACGGACCAACGTTGCTGCCCGGTGCGGCCTGGCCGTAGTCGGCTACGTCCATACCGGCCCATTTTTTGCCATTCCAATGCAGCAGGGTTCGTTTGGGATCCCACGGTTTTCCTGATGGATCGGCCGAAGCGCGATTGTAGAGAATACGGCGGTTGGCAGGCCATGACCACGCCCAGCCCGGTGTGCAGCCCAGACCATACGGATCGCTGTTGTCGCGATTGGCCATCTGGTTGCCTTGTTCTGTCCAGCTTCCGCAGTAGACCCAGCAGAAACTGCTGGTCGAGCCGTCATCGCGCAACTGTGCAAAGCTGCTGAGCTGCTGGCCTTTTTTGGCTATAAGCTGGCCTTTGTCATCATAAAGGTCTTCAAGCGCCTGGCCATTTGCTTCACGCGCAATCTCTTCTGGGTGTGGGTCGTATGGATCTTTATAATTCCAGGCAATATTCAACAAGGGTTGCGGATTCGCTCCACCTTCCTGTTGATACAACTCGCGCAGCCGCATAAACAGGCGACCGAGGATCTTCCCGTCATGTAAGGCTTCACCTGGTGGTTCTGCCGCAGCCCAGTGCCATTGCAACCAACGCCCGGAGTTAGCGATTGAACCATTTTCTTCAGCAAAGCAGGAAGAGGGCAGACGGAAAACTTCGGTCTGAATATCTGCCGGGTTTACATCGTTCATCTCGCCATGATTTTGCCAAAAATTGGACGACTCAGTGACCAGCGGATCGATAACCACCATATATTTCAGTTTTGAAAGCGCGCGAGTTGATTTGTTTTTATCCGGAAACGCCGCCAGCGGATTGAAGCCCTGAACGATGTAACCATTAATCTTCCCTTCGAGCATCAATTCAGCTTGGGTCATTACGTCATACAGGCGATCCCATTTAGGTAGCCAGTCGTAGCCCCAGTTATTTTCCACTGTTGCATTGTCGCCCCAGAAACTTTTCATCATGCTAACAAAGAACTTCGGCGTATTTTGCCAGTAATTGACCTCATTCACGCCTAGCGCAGGCGGCGTGATTTGCGAAATATAGGTCTGGTAGTCTGTCTGTTTTTCCGACGGCAGCGGCATATAGCCCGGCAGGTTCGTCGACAACAAGCCAAGATCAGTATAGCCCTGAATATTGGAGTGGCCACGTAAGGCGTTAACGCCACCGCCCGCCATGCCTATATTGCCCAGTAGCAACTGGAGCATAGCGGCGGCGCGGATAATCTGTGCCCCGGCGGAGTGGTGTGTCCAACCCAGCGCATACAGAATAGTCGCGGTGCGGTCAGGCACGCTGGTGCTGGCGAGAATTTCGCAGATACGATTGAAATCTGCCACTGAGGTCCCACACAACCGGTTAACCATTTCTGGCGTATAGCGGTCGACGTGGGCTTTCAGCAAATTCCACACGCAGCGTGGGTGAGACAATGTTTCATCACGTAGGGCATTACCCTGTTCGTCAAGCTGATAGAACCAGCTCGATTTATCGTACTGGCGTTTTTTGTCGTCATAGCCACTGAACAAGCCGTCGTCGAACTGATAGTCATCACGGATAATCAGGCTGGCGTTGGTGTAATGGCGCACATAGTCGTGCTGCACCTGGTTGTTTTCCAGCAGATAACGGATTACACCGAGCAGGAATGCGGTGTCGGAACCAGCGCGTATTGGCGCATAAAGATCGGCGACGGCGGCGCTACGGTTAAAACGCGGGTCGACTACCACCATGGTGGCGTCGTTTTTAGTTTGCGCTTCGACTACCCATTTAAAGCCTACCGGATGCGCCTCAGCGGCATTACCGCCCATAATAAGCACTACGTTGGCATTTTTAATATCGACCCAGTTGTTGGTCATCGCACCACGTCCAAACGTTGGTGCAAGAGCAGCAACGGTGGGGCCATGACATAACCGTGCCTGACAGTCGATAGCGACCATACCTAGTCCGCGAGCAAATTTACCGTCGAGGATCCCGGTTTCATTACTTGCCGCTGAGGAGCATAGCATGCCCGTGGTGGACCATCGGTTGACGGTAACGCCCTGGGCATTTTTCTCTATAAAGTTGGCATCGCGGTCATCTTTCATGAGCCGGGCAATACGATTAATCGCATCATCCCAGCTAATACGCTGCCATTTATCCGAACCCGGTGCACGATATTCGGGATACTGCAGACGGGTTTCACTATGAATATAATCCAGCACGCCAGCGCCTTTAGGGCACAACGATCCACGGCTCACCGGATGATCCGGATCGCCCTCAATATGGTAGATACTTTCTTTGACGTTTTTGGCTGTATCGCCAAGGCTGTACATCAGCATGCCGCAGCCTACTGAGCAGTACGTACAGTTATTACGTGTCTCTTTTGCTTTTAAGAGTTTGTATTGACGGATTTCCGCGTGAACGGAAAAAGATGATAAAAATCCGAGAGATGCAACAGTGGTTCCTGCCATACCGCCCGCGCAGATTCGAAAGAACTGCCTCCGGCTGAGCTCCATTTGTTTCTCCAGCTTAAACTTAAGACATGAAAAAGTATGGTTATTGTAAGGTTAAATTGTTTTATAAACCATTAACTTTTAGTGGTTATTGACGTGAGAGAATATTAATGCTGTAAGCCTGGGTTATGGATTGGTAAAAATTGATCATGTCAGGTTGGTTGCCGATACGTACGGCGAACTGAATCTTTTTGACGACAACCTAACGCCGCGGCGTAACAGCGATAAACTGATGGAGGTATCTGGGAAAAGGGTAAAGGAACGCTCTACTTTGCCGGACAAGGGATACAGCAACCGTGGGCGATGAAGAGAGACATGCTTTCACCACGTTATACAACGATTTGCTACGAGTAGTTTGATAGCCAAACCGAAAACAAGGAGTTCATTCCACTCAACCGAACTTATCCATAGTCTATATTTTGACCTTTACAGACGATCAAACAAAAATTATAGATTCCTGAACATATAGGCATATAAATAACAAGGTTATAAAGGTCGTGATTTCTACAACACAGGACCTCTGGATATGATGGATAAACTATACCAATATGTTTCAACGAAAGAAAACGTGGGAATAAATCTTTGTCGCATTTCTATTGCCATTGTATTTATGTGGATAGGATTGTTGAAGTTCATTCCCTATGAAGCAGATAGCATCGTTCCTTTTGTAGCTAATAGCCCATTTATGTCTTTCTTTTATAACGATCCGAGTAATTATACTCAGTTCATGAACCATGAAGGCGAATTAATAGAGGCTAACCGCGCATGGCATCATGCGAATAATACTTATGGGTACTCTACCGGACTTGGTGTTGTTGAAGTCATTTTTTCATTATTGATTCTTGCTCATTATGTATCACCAAAAATCGGTTTTTGGGGGGCAACACTTGCCTTCTTAACTCCTTTTGTCACTCTGACATTCCTGATATTTACACCAGAAACATGGGTAAGTGGCCAGGATTCTCACACCGGGTTTCCCTATCTTTCTGGCGCCGGGCGACTGGTCTTAAAAGACACGATAATGATGGCTGCGGGTCTTATTGCGATGGTGCATTCTGCCAAATGTATCCTTGCACAGAATCAGCACGAGAGAGATTATACCGGCAAAGTATCCGCTGGTCTTAGATAACTTTCCAGACTATCGTTAAATTAAGGATGTTGTGATGCTTCGGTCTCTAAAAAATATATTTATTACAGCTGCACTGTATCTGCTTATGACGGTAACCAGTCATGCTGCCAACACCGGGAATACCATGATCAAAACGTATAGTACTTATAATTACCAGCAGACCAGAGAGCATCTCATTGCTGCCATTGAGAGTAATAATCTTGTTTTTTTTGGCGAATTTGATCATGCGAAAGAGGCTAAAAATGCTGGACTAACCATGTTACCCACAACCGTCATTATTTTTGGCAATCCTAAAGGTGGTACACCATTAATGCAGGCATATCCTGATATGGCGCTCGACCTTCCCTTTAGAGTATTGATTCGGGAAGAGTCGGATGGACGTGTAGTCGTTGGATATCATCCGGTTGAGATATTACAGACTTATGGACCAGATACTGCGGCAATTCAACCCTTAAAAAATCTGGAAAAATTAGTTCAGAAAGCCATTCAGTGACCTGGCGACCAGGGTTCATCTGACGAGGCCTGGTCGTCACCCCCTCATTAAATAAATGTTAGTTTTTTACAATTACATAAAAATTCTGATAGTATACCCCCCTATAGTATATGGAGGGCGTATGCCGCATTCACCCGAAGATAAAAAACGCATTCTCACCCGTGTACGCCGTATTCGCGGTCAGGTTGATGCGCTTGAGCGCGCACTGGAATCTGGCGAACCATGCCTGGCGATCCTGCAACAAATTGCCGCCGTACGCGGCGCATCCAATGGTCTGATGGGCGAAATGGTTGAGATCCACCTGAAAGATGAACTGGTCAGTGGGGAGACAACACCAGACCAGCGAGCTGTGCGCATGGCTGAGATCGGCCATCTTCTGCGTGCTTATCTAAAATAACACCATCACCTTGCAATAATGGGAAGAGACAAATGAAATCACGTGCAGCAGTTGCATTTGGCCCCGGCCAACCGTTAAAAATTGTTGAAATCGACGTCGCACCACCAAAGAAAGGTGAAGTGCTGGTTAAAATTACCCACACCGGCGTGTGCCATACTGACGCTTTTACGCTCTCAGGCGACGATCCGGAAGGCGTGTTCCCGGCGGTACTGGGCCATGAAGGCGGCGGCATAGTGGTTGAAGTGGGGGAAGGCGTCACCAGCCTGAAACCGGGCGATCATGTGATCCCGCTGTACACCGCAGAGTGCGGCGAGTGCAAGTTCTGTAAATCGGGTAAAACTAACTTGTGTCAGGCCGTGCGGGCGACACAGGGCAAAGGTCTGATGCCTGATGGCACAACGCGCTTCTCGTATAACGGCGAGCCGATTTATCACTATATGGGCACCAGTACCTTCAGCGAATATACCGTTTGCGCAGAGATCTCGCTGGCGAAGGTTAACCCGCAGGCTCCGCTGGATAAAGTGTGTCTGCTGGGATGTGGCGTGACCACCGGTATCGGAGCGGTCCATAACACCGCGAAAGTGAAGGAAGGCGATACCGTAGCCGTATTTGGTCTGGGCGGTATTGGCCTGGCGGTGATTCAGGGCGCAGTGCAGGCAAAAGCCGGGCGTATTCTGGCTGTTGATACCAATCCGGAGAAATTCAAATTGGCTGGTGAAATGGGCGCGACCGATTTCATCAACCCAAACGATTACGATAAGCCGGTGCAGGACGTGATTGTTGAGCTCACCGACGGTGGCGTGGACTTTAGCTTTGAGTGTATCGGCAACGTTAACGTGATGCGTGCGGCGCTGGAGTGTTGCCATAAAGGGTGGGGCGAAAGCATCATCATTGGGGTGGCGGGTGCCGGTCAGGAGATCAAAACACGTCCGTTCCAGTTAGTAACCGGTCGCGTGTGGCGCGGTTCCGCGTTTGGCGGAGTAAAAGGGCGCACTCAGTTGCCGGGTATGGTCGAAGAAGCAATGAGCGGAAAAATTCAGTTAGATCCGTTTATTACGCATCGCCTGCCTCTGGAGCAGATTAACGAAGCGTTCGATTTAATGCATCAGGGTAAATCCATCCGTACTGTTATCCATTTTGGTGATAACTGATTCATTGGCCAGCGGATTTCACCGCTGGCACTTTCCTGAATTTTTTAGAATTATGTTGTGAAAGTGTGACGAATCCGGCGCTTTTCACGGTAAGTAAACTTCCCGGATTGCCGATGACTATCTAACGGGCGTGTTTTCACGCATAAACCCTACAAGAGAGTCGACGGTCATGGACAACACTACATCGATGCAAGCCCTGCATAAACTGGGCTTTCTGCATCAAATCCGGCTGGTTCCGCTGTTTTCCTCCATTCTCGGTGGCATCCTTCTGCTATTCGCCTTAAGTTCCGGGCTGGCAGGTTATTTTCTTATGCAGGCCGATCGCGATCAGCGCGATGTAACCGATGAGATTCAGGTCCGGATGGGGTTATCTAACAGCTCTAACCACTTACGCACCGCGCGTATCAACATGATCCATGCTGGTGCGGCGAGCCGTATTGCTGAAATGGATGACATGAAGGCCAATATTGCCGAGGCAGAAAAACGTATTAAGCAATCGCAGGACGGTTTCAATACTTATATGGCTCGTGCGGTGAAAACTACTGCCGGAGAGGCGTTAGACGCTGAACTGAGCGCCAATTTCAAAGCCTATATCGATGGCTTACAGCCTATGCTCAAGTACGCTAAAAACGGCATGTTCGAGGCGATCATCAACCATGAAAATGAACAGGCCAGACCGCTGGACTCTGCTTACAACAAGGTATTGTTAAAGGCGATCGATATTCGTACCGCCAGGGCGAATCAGTTAAGCGAACAGGCGCACCAACGTACACAGCTTGGCATGGCCTTTATGCTGGGGGCATTCGTTCTTGCGCTGGCACTGACCGTGATGACGTTTATTGTTCTGCGCCGTACCGTTATTCATCCTCTGTTACGTGCGGCCCAGCGCATTGAGCAAATTTCAGAAGGGGACCTGACAATGCCAGAGGAACCAACCGGGCGCAGCGAAATTGGGCGCCTGAGCCGTCATCTGCAGACAATGCAACGGTCGCTGGCGAAAACAGTGGGCACGGTACGTCAGGGCGCGGAAGAAATCTACCGCGGTACCAGTGAGATTTCGGCGGGTAATACCGATCTGTCTTCACGTACCGAACAACAGGCCGCGGCGATTGAACAAACGGCGGCCAGCATGGAAGAGCTGACGGCTACGGTGAAGCAAAACGCCGACAACGCGCATCATGCGAGTACGCTGGCGGAAGATGCATCCGGCAAGGCCAGCCGGGGCGGTCAGATGGTCTCTGGCGTGGTGAAAACCATGGGCAATATCTCAACGAGCTCGAAGAAAATCTCTGAAATTACCGCCGTTATTAACAGCATTGCCTTCCAGACCAATATCCTGGCGCTGAACGCGGCGGTTGAGGCGGCGCGGGCAGGAGAGCAGGGGCGTGGGTTTGCAGTGGTGGCTAGTGAGGTCCGTACGCTGGCAAGCCGCAGCGCTCAGGCGGCAAAAGAGATAGAAGGATTGATCAGCGAATCAGTCCGACTGATTGACCAGGGCTCTGGAGAAGTCGTCGCGGCGGGCAATACGATGACGGATATTGTCGATGCGGTAAAACGCGTGACCGACATTATGCTGGAAATTGCGGCGGCCTCTGATGAACAAAGCCGGGGCATCGTCCAGGTAAGCCAGGCGATTTCAGAGATGGATAAGGTCACGCAGCAAAACGCCTCATTGGTTGAAGAAGCATCGGCTGCTGCGGCCTCTCTTGAAGAGCAGGCCGCACGCTTAACGGAAGCCGTCGGCACATTCCGTTTAACCGGGACAAGCGCAATTAAACGCGTTCCGGTAACCACTACGCCGGGTCATTCACGTCCGCAGGCGGCAACGGCCAGCGGCGATAATTGGGAAACGTTTTAATCATCAATAAAGGGACCATCTGGTCCCTTTATTTTTGGCATCAAAACGGTACGGTTTTGCGTATTGCGGCGATAAGGATCTGCGCGGCCTGAGAGAGTTGCACATCGACACGAGTAAGAATCCCGATGGGTTCACCCGCCCCGTGGGTAGGTATCGGCAACGATACCAGCGTCGCCTGGCGTAAATCCTCTCTAACCGCACCTGAAGGGACAAACCATACATAGTCGTAATCAACCGTCAGTTGGCGGGAGAGCGATGCTGAAAGTGTTTCAATGCAGCCTGGCGGCATTTTACAACCCTGACTTTGCAACAATGCTTCTGCGTGCTGGCGAGGCGCGGTTCCTTTTGGCGAAACCACCACCGGCCACTCCATTACCCGACTTAATGTGATGGTTTCCTGCAACAACGGGTGGTTAGGGCGCACGACCAGTTTAAGTGATTCCAGAAACAACAATTCATAATTCAGACCGACCATTAATTCCGGATCGGCCATGCGACCAATGCCGAGATCAATTTCTCCGGACTTTAAACCCGCCAGGATCATTGGGTTACTCATGGTGGCAACCTGCAGCGTGGTCTCCATTTGCTGCTTGTGGAAAGGACCAATTACCGCAGGCAGAATGCCCAGTGCCGCGGTGGGTAAGGCCCCAATCCGTACGACATCAGTCTGCGATTCTTCGCGCTGATTTAACGCTTGCCCGGCAGTGTTGAGCGCATCCAGCACTCTTACCGCGTGGGTAAGAAACTGCTCTCCCGGCAGCGTTAACTGCGCGCCAAGGCGGCCACGCTCAAAGAGCCGGGTCCCGGTCAGTTGCTCCAGTTCATTTAGCGTTTTGGAGAGAGCCGGTTGACTCAGGTTAAGGGTCTCAGCCGCGCGCCCCAACGTTCCCTGCTGTGCAACGGCGACAAAAGTATGAAGATGGCGCAAGCGAATGCGCTGATTGAACAGAACATTTTTTTCCATAAGCGATGTTAAAAACAGAGCCGTATCGGTGACAAGTAAAGTTGTTTGTTTTTGATAACCTGATAGCAAAATATTATTAACATTTATCATGTTTTACTTACAACTGATTTATTTTGCTTATGTTTTGTACAGCGTTGCTGGGTGGTGGGATCATGGAAGGGAGTATGTTCAGTCGTTATACTTTGGTTATTGTTTACTTTTGAACGATTTCTCTTCACAAGGCACTGATGAATGATACATGTAATAGGGCACCTTAATCCCGATAGCGATGCCATCTGCACCGCCGCAATGACGGCTCGTTGGCTTAGTTTACGTGGCCAGCAGGCGACGGCATGGCGTTTGGGCGAGCCTAACCGCGAAACGCAGTTTATCTTTGAGCATGCGGGGCTGACGATGCCTGAACGGTTGACGTTTGAACTGACCGATCGTGATGTCTGGCTGGTCGATTTCACCGAGCCTGCCCAGGGGCCGGAATCGTTGACAGAAAGTAACGTGGTGGGAATTATCGATCATCACCGACTTGGTGGGTTAGTCACCCGTCTGCCACCGGAAGTGTGGGTGAAGCCCGTCGGCAGTAGCGCAACCCTGCTGTGGCAACTGATGACGGAAGATGAACGCAACCAGTTATCTTCCGCTGAGGCAATTTTACTGCTTGGCGCCGTATTGAGTGACACTGTAACGCTTCGTTCACCAACGACCACCACTGACGATCGCCTGGCGGTTGATGCGCTGGCCCAAAAAACCGGAGTGGATCTTGACGCTTTCAGTCGCGACCTGCTGTCAGCCAAAACAAGCGTGGAAGGGATGAGCGCCCGCGAACTTTTGCAGAAAGACATTAAAACCTTCACCATCCATGGACATTCAGTCTGTGTAGCGCAGCTTGAACTGTATGCGCTGCAACAGGTGGATGCGGTGCTGGACGATCTCCGTCAGGAAATGGCGCGCTATGCAGAGGAAAAGAATGCTGCGTTGGTCGTGCTGATGCTCACCGACATCAATCTGGGTGACACCAGCCTGTGGTTTGCTGGAGCAGAACTTTCAGACATCCCGCAACCCTGCAAGGTAGAAGGTATGCTTAGCCGTAAAAAACAGATGCTCCCCTGGCTGGAAAGTCATTTGAAACCCCGTCAGTAGGTACTGTTCATCGTTTATATGGGTGGGAAGTTTACGCGGGGTCACACTTTGTAAATTCTTCCCACCGGAGTCAGCGGTGTTTTCTACACTCCAGGTAATATTCACTGGAGGCATGACATTATGGCGAACACCATCACGGCAGATGAGATTCGGGAACAATTTTCGCAGGCAATGTCAGCAATGTACCAGCAGGAAGTCCCGCAATACGGCACGTTGCTGGAACTTGTCGCTGATGTGAATCTGGCGGTACTGGAAAATAATCCGACGCTGCATGAAAAACTGGCGAATGCGGATGAACTGGCCCGGCTAAACGTTGAGCGCCATGGCGCTATTCGAGTGGGTACCGCGCAGGAGCTTTCTACGCTGCGCCGAATGTTTGCCGTTATGGGCATGTATCCGGTGAGTTATTACGATCTCTCCCAGGCAGGCGTCCCCGTACATTCCACAGCCTTTCGTCCCATCGACGATGCCTCGCTATCGCGCAACCCGTTTCGGGTATTCACCTCGTTATTACGGCTCGAACTAATCGAAAACGCCGCGCTGCGGCAAAAAGCCGCTGAGATCCTCGCGAAACGCGATATTTTCACTCGCCGTTGTCACGAGCTGCTGGATGAATTTGATGCGCAGGGCAGTTTTACATCTGAACAGGCGCAAGAGTTTGTGCATGAAGCGCTGGAAACATTCCGCTGGCATCAGCACGCCACGGTCGATGAAGAGACCTATCACGCATTGCATAACGAACACCGGCTGATTGCTGATGTAGTGTGTTTCCCCGGTTGCCATATCAACCACCTGACGCCGCGTACGCTGGATATCGACCGGGTGCAGTCGATGATGCCGGAATGTGGCATTGAACCGAAAATACTGATTGAAGGGCCACCACGCCGCGAGGTGCCCATTTTATTACGTCAGACGAGTTTCAAAGCGCTGGAAGAACCGGTGTTGTTTGCCGGTGAAATGCGCGGCACTCACACGGCACGTTTCGGTGAAATCGAACAGCGCGGTGTGGCCCTGACGCCGAAAGGCAGAGCGTTATACGACGAATTGCTGAATAAAGCGGGAACGGGGAAAGACAATCTGACGCACCAGTTACATCTTCAGGAGGTGTTCAAGGCGTTCCCGGACAGTGAGTTTTTGCTGCGCCAGCAGGGACTCGCCTGGTTTCGTTATCGACTGACGCCATCAGGCGAAGCGCATCGCCAGGCAATCCGTCCGGATGACGACCCGCAACCGCTCATTGAGCGAGGGTGGCTGGTTGCGCAACCCATCACTTACGAAGATTTTTTACCGGTGAGCGCCGCAGGGATTTTCCAGTCCAATCTGGGGAATGAAACGCAGGCTCGCAGCCACGGGAATTCCAGCCGCGACGCGTTTGAACAGGCGCTGGGTTGCGCGGTTTATGACGAGTTTGCGCTGTATCAGGAGGCGCAAGAGCGAAGTAAACGTCGGTGTGGTTTACTTTAATGGAATTTACATGGGATTCGGTCTGTTCCCATCGACATAAAATATTTTCGATTTTGTACAGATAATCGGCGACCAACAATTGGATTATTAATGAATTTTGTCTAGAGTGAGCGGTCAGAAATGTGCACTCTCTTGCCGCTGATTTTGACCGGCGCGGGACCATTTACACGACCAGAAGGACTCACTTTCAGGCATGAATCGCAGACGATTTATTAAAGGTTCAATGGCAATGGCCGCCGTGTGCGGAACCAGTGGTATTGCATCACTCTTTTCCCGCGCCGCCTTTGCGGCAGAGTCTGACATTGCAGACGGAAAAACCGTACGTTTTGATTTTTCCGTTCTGCAATCGATGGCCCATGACTTAGCACAGAAACCCTGGGGCGGCGCACCGCGCGCGTTACCGGACACGCTGGCGAAACTGACGCCGCAGGCCTACAACAGCATTCAATATGACGCAGAGCAGTCTCTGTGGAACAACGTTGAAAATCGTCAGCTTGATGCGCAGTTCTTCCACGTGGGAATGGGTTTTCGTCGCCGTGTACGCATGTTCTCGGTTGATGGCAGTACGCATATGGCGCGTGAAATTCACTTCCGTCCGGAACTGTTTAAATATAACGATGCGGGCGTGGATACCAAACAGCTGGAAGGGCAGACTGACCTCGGATTCGCCGGGTTCCGTGTTTTTAAAGCGCCAGAACTGGCCCGCCGCGATGTCGTTTCTTTCCTGGGAGCCAGCTATTTCCGCGCCGTGGATGACACCTATCAGTACGGTTTATCGGCCCGCGGTCTGGCGGTAGATACCTATACCGACAGCAAAGAAGAATTTCCTGATTTCACCTCTTTCTGGTTCGAAACGGTTAAACCGGGCGCAACCTCCTTTACCGTGTATGCACTTCTCGACAGCCCAAGCGTAACTGGTGCATTCAAGTTCGTGATCCACTGCGAGAAAACGCAGGTGATTATGGATGTACATAACCACATCTATGCGCGCAAAGACATCAAGCAGCTCGGCATTGCGCCGATGACCAGCATGTTCAGCTGCGGCAACAATGAGCGTCGGATGTGCGACACTATTCACCCGCAAATTCATGACTCCGATCGTCTGGCGATGTGGCGGGGCAATGGCGAGTGGATATGCCGCCCGCTGAATAACCCGCAAAAGCTGCAGTTCAACGCCTATACCGATAACAACCCGAAAGGGTTTGGCTTGCTGCAACTCGATCGCGACTTCTCCCATTACCAGGACATCATGGGCTGGTATAACAAGCGTCCAAGCCTGTGGGTCGAACCGCGAAACCAGTGGGGCAAGGGGACCATCGGCCTGATGGAGATCCCGACGACCGGCGAAACGCTGGATAACGTTGTCTGCTTCTGGCAGCCTGAGAAGAAGATCAAAGCCGGCGATGAGCTGGAATTCAAATATCGCCTGTACTGGAGCGCTCAGCCGCCGGTGCGTTCACCGCTGGCTCGCGTGATGGCGACCCGGACAGGCATGGGCGGTTTTCCGGAAGGATGGGCACCGGGCGAGCACTACCCGGAAAAATGGGCGCGCCGTTTTGCCGTTGATTTTGTTGGTGGCGATCTAAAAGCTGCTGCGCCGAAAGGCATTGAACCGGTGATTACGCTCTCAAGCGGTGAAGCGAAACAGATTGAGATCCTCTACGTGGAACCAATCGACGGTTATCGCATTCAGTTTGACTGGTATCCGACCTCTGACTCAACCGATCCGGTAGATATGCGTATGTTCCTGCGTTGTCAGGGTGACGCCATCAGCGAAACCTGGCTGTATCAGTACTTCCCACCAGCGCCGGATAAACGTCAGTACGTTGACGACCGCGAGATGCGTTAATCACTCTCTTTACGGCTCTCCTGATGGGGAGCCGTATCTGCATTCATCCTCATAACGACTCTGTACACTATTTACTCGATCCTGTTCGCATTTTTCTGTATGGCAAATGGGTACTCTGTGAGTGTGTATTTCTTATACACGTTCTTGTCCACTAACAGGGAGAAAGTATGTTTCCAGAATACAGAGACCTTATTTCCCGACTGAAATCCGAGAACCCTCGCTTTCTGTCCTTATTCGAAAAACACAACAGCCTTGATCATGAGATCTCCAGACTGGAAGGTTCGGATGGTCGGGGGTATAGCTTGGACATTGTTCGTCTTAAGAAACAGAAACTCCACCTGAAGGAAGATTTGCTCAAAATTTTGCAAAGAGAGAGTGTCAGTGAGAGCTAAGTAGAATGGCGCTTGCTGTGTAAAAGGGCTTCCAGCGAGAAAAGGAAGCCCTTCCTGTTTTAGGTGTTAATCGACCATCACGCGTTTGTTCGTCGCCCCCCAGAGGATCGACATTTCAGTGAACAGCGCGCCGCTAATTTCTTCGACTTCTTCTGCGCTAACCTGCGCATTTCCCTGTTTACCGAACAGCACCACTTCATCGCCAGATGCAACCTGCGGTAAATCGGTCACATCGACGATCACGGTATTCATGGATGTTTTACCCAGGACCGGAACCCGCTGGCCGCGGATCAGCACGTGTCCCGCGTTACTGAATACACGGCGATAACCATCGGCATAACCTGTCGGGATATTGGCCAGAACGGAATCACGTTTAAGGGTATAGGTTCTGTCATATCCGACGGTGTTTCCTTTGGGGTAATGGTTTACCGACGCGATGGCGGATTTAAATGTCATGACGCGTTTGTATTCGGTGCTGGCGATGGTATCGCCATAAAAAATACCGCCAACACGGACCATGTCGAGCCAGGATTCAGGAACGGTCAGGGTGGCGAACGTATTCGCAACATGCAGGGTGACATCTTCGCGTTTAAGCCCGGTAATTTTCAGTACCTGGGCCGATTGTGTATTGAAACGGGCCAGATCGCGTCTAACCACCGCAGCATCTTCTTCCGGGAAATGCGACATGATGCCAACAATTTTCAGGCCGGGTAATGCGGAAATAGCGTGGGCTTCTTCCAGACCTGCGGCGGTACTGACTTCCAGACCGTTACGCGACATACCGCCAGAGTTCAGTGCCAGATGAATACGAATGATTTTACCTTTCTCCTGAGCAATGGCACTCAGACGCTTAGCCATATCCAGATTACCGATCAGCTCTTCGGTATCGAAGTCCGCTGCCTGGCGCATCTCTTTTTCCGTCGCGTTGCGAACGCGCATGAGCTGTGATGTATAGCCTGACTGGCGAACGGTTCTAATCTCCTCATTGCTGGCGATGCCAATACATTGCACGCCGTTTTGCATCATCACCGGTGTTACCAGTGAGAGATCGTGGCCATACGCGTCTCCTTTAAGAATGGCGCACATCCGGGTTTTATCTGCCAGCAGTTGCTGAACTTTATGAATGTTATATTCCAGTGCGCTACGGGAAATTTCCAGCGTGGTATTATCCACGACCTGTTGCTGATTGACTGCAAAGGGAACGGGGCCTGCTTGAGTGGAGGAAACGGGTTGGTGACAGGCGGTAATCAGTAAAAGCGGAATAAGTGCTAAACGACCCAAAGGTGCTGCCATGCTTGCTCCTTAGCAATAAAGTGAAAGTGTTATTGTCATCATTACGGTCTATCCATGAGGGGATACCCGGATCACCAGAGTAACGGGTTCCACGCCAGAGATTCTTTCTAAGTGATTGCTGTTACAGCATAAAAATAAGACCTCCCCGACTCTAAACAGAGTAATATCGGCTACTGCCAGTCAGAAATGCCCCGTTTACGATTGCAAAGGAGATAAACATGTCAGAAATAATAATCGTTAGTGACGCGCTGGAACTGCGTGCCGTCGAAGAACAACACGTCACCCCTCTGCATCAATTGGTGCTTAAAAATAAAGTCTGGCTCCAGCAGTCGCTGAACTGGCCGCAGTTTGTGACTTCTGTGGAGGACACCCGCAAGAATGTGCAGGGCAATATGATGTTGCACCAGCGCGGCTACGCCAAAATGTTCCTTATTTTCGAACAAGGGGAGGTGGCTGGCGTTATCTCGTTTAACCAGATAGAACCGCTGAACAGAGCCGCTTATATTGGTTATTGGCTGGACGAAGATCACCAGGGCAAAGGTATTCTGTCTCAGGCGCTACAGGCATTGATTCAGCATTATGCGCAGCGCCAGGAGATTCGCCGCTTCGTGATTAAATGTCGTGTAGATAACGTCAAGAGCAACCAGGTGGCGTTGCGCAATGGCTTCCAACTGGAAGGATGCTTACGACAAGCGGAGTTCCTCAATGGCGATTACTATGATGTGAATCTCTATGCCCGCATCATTGATGACTCTTCAGAATAAACCGGCGATAGGGGTGCGCGTAATACGTTGTTCGCCGTTGATCACTTTTGGCCCGCGCAGATGGATCGCATCGCCATCAAAGGCTTCAACTTGGGCCTGACCGGTTATCTCAATATGATGCTCGATCAGCACTTCACCCAGAATACAGGCGTGGCCTTCAATCAGGATGTGCCCATCCAGCAGAATTGGGCCGCCGCGTAATTTTGCATGCCCCCCGACCAGCACATGGTGCTTCAGCACACAGTTACCTTCAACCTCCGCGTGTTCCGCCACCTGAGAGCTATAGCGCAGGGTAGGAATGGCGTCTTCATCAGTTCCGGCGATGACACGCGCATGTCCATAGACTTTAGCGCAATCGCAGATCCAGACATTATTCTCTTCGTTACCTTCTACCCGTGCAAAATCAAAAACTTCAGCCCGAT
This sequence comes from Citrobacter sp. Cf132, assembly GCF_030333885.1. Taxonomy (NCBI): domain Bacteria; kingdom Pseudomonadati; phylum Pseudomonadota; class Gammaproteobacteria; order Enterobacterales; family Enterobacteriaceae; genus Citrobacter; species Citrobacter sp. Cf132. The sequence goes on along the minus strand of NZ_JAOWFA010000040.1, from coordinate 67,686 downwards.
GTTCTATAAAGGCATAGTTAATCATCGCATCACCATAGATCTGCACCTGATGCACCACGCGTGAATTGCTGACTGTCGCCCGATCGTAAATTTGCAGGAGCTGGTCGTTTTCACGAGTTAGTCCTTTGGCGGCGATAATTTCAGAGTCACACACAATGCGCGCATCACCGCAGAGAAGGCACTCACCGCGAACAACAGAATCCCGAATGGTGACGTTGTCACGTATTTGCGCGTTATCGCTGATTTCTGCTCGGTCAATCCAGGCGGCATCACCAATCTGCGCGCCATCTCTGACCACGCTTGCCTGTGTAATACGGGCATTTCCGGATATCGTCGCGCCGGAAAACGCGAGCGCATTCTCATCGTAAATCCAGCAATCACCACTTTGCGAAAGCACGCTTTCATCATCAATCCAGCCACCGAGCGTACCGGCTTTAACATCATTAAAATCAATGAGCGCAATTATCTGGCGTAGTAATACGCTCTTTTTATTGCCATTATCCTGGTAACTAAAGGCGCGAGGTTCATCGCCCAGACGATATTTGGTCATAGCTCATTTCCATGTTGCGCACCTTAGTTAAACGTAGCAAAGTTTTCCGTACTGGCTAAATTCGTGGAAATTCCATAAAATGCATTTCAAATATACTTTAAAAAATAAACAAAATGAGTAAGAGCAAGCAAAGTGAGCGAGTCCTCAATCTTCCGGCCGGTTATTTTGGCATGGTACTGGGCATCATCGGGATGGGGTTCGCGTGGCGATATGCCAGCCAGGTATGGCCTGTAAGCCACTGGATTGGCGACGGTTTAGTGATCCTTGCGATGGTCATCTGGGGATTGTTGACGCTGGCCTTTATTAGTCGTTTACTGCGTTTTCCTCATAGCGTACTGGCGGAAATTCGTCATCCGGTGATGAGCAGTTTTGTCAGTCTGTTTCCGGCTACAACGATGCTGGTCGCGATTGGTTTTGTCCCGTGGTATCGACCGCTGGCGATTGTGTTGTTCAGCATTGGCGTTGTGATACAGCTGGCGTATGCGGCCTGGCAAACGGCTGGATTATGGCGTGGCGAGCACCCGGAAGAGGCCACCACTCCGGGTCTGTATCTGCCAACCGTTGCCAATAACTTTATCAGCGCCATGGCCTGTGGTGCGCTTGGCTTCAACGATGCCGGGTTGGTGTTTTTGGGCGCAGGGGTATTTTCCTGGCTCAGCCTCGAACCGGTTATTCTGCAGCGTTTACGAAGCTGCGGCGAGCTGCCGACGGTTTTACGGACTTCACTTGGTATACAACTGGCGCCTGCGCTGGTCGCCTGTAGCGCGTGGCTTAGTGTGAACGGTGGCGAGGGAGATACGTTAGCCAAAATGCTGTTCGGCTATGGTCTGCTGCAACTTCTGTTTATGCTACGCCTGATGCCGTGGTATTTGTCACAGCCGTTTAATGCGTCTTTCTGGAGCTTCTCGTTCGGCGTGTCGGCACTGGCGACTACGGGGCTGCATTTAGGGCACGGCAGCGAGTCAGGTTTTTTTCATACGCTGGCGATCCCGCTGTTTATTTTTACCAATTTTATCATTGCGCTATTACTGATACGTACGTTTGCATTGCTGATGCAGGGAAAACTGCTTATTCGCACCGAACGTGCTGCATTACTGAAATCTGAGGATAAATAATGATCCGTTGTGACGAAAACTACTTTACTGAGAAATATGATTTGACCCGCACGCATTCCGATGTCGTCGACGCGGCAAAAATTGTTGCCCCGGGCAAAACGTTAGATCTGGGCTGCGGGAATGGCCGTAACAGTCTGTACCTGGCGGCCAACGGTTATGACGTTACCGCATGGGACAAGAATCCGATGAGCATCGCCAATCTGGAACGCATTAAAAACGCGGAAGGGCTGACTAATCTGCACGCTGAGGTGGCGGATCTCAATGCGCTAAACTTTGACGGTGAATACGATTTTATTCTTTCTACCGTGGTGATGATGTTCCTGGACGCGAAAACCATCCCGGGCCTGATTGAAAATATGCAGCGCTGCACCAACCCTGGTGGGTATAACCTGATCGTCGCGGCAATGGATACCGATGATTTTCCGTGCACCGTTGGGTTCCCGTTTGCGTTTAAAACAGGGGAGTTACGCCGCTACTACACAGGTTGGGATCTGCTGAAATATAACGAAGACGTAGGTGAACTTCATCGTACGGATGAGCACGGCAACCGAATTAAACTACGCTTTGCAACAATGCTGGCGCGTAAAACGGTCTGACCTGCCCATTTGTGATAACTCTTTCTACGTTCAGCATTTTTTTCGTGCTGAATATTAAGAAAACGTTAAGATAAAATTGTGCGGGCCTTACCATTTTTAGTTCATCCAAAATGATTTCCTTTTGCTATTATTTCAGATGCATATCTGCAAATACTAAGGGATCGTTCCATGCGTGCTCAAACTTTATTTAAAGTTGCAGTGCTTACGGGTTTACTGGCGTTATCAGGCTGTGCTTCAAAAATTACGCAGCCTGATAAATATTCAGGTTTTTTAAAAGATTACTCCGGCCTGAAGGAAACAAAATCTGCAACCGGACAGCCGGTGCTGCGTTGGGTTGATCCCAACTTTAATGAGTCTAAATACGATAACATCGTTTATAACCCGATCACGTATTATCCGGTTCCTAAACCAACCACCCAGGTCGGTCAGCAGGTTCTTGATAAGCTGTTGAGCTATACCAATACCCAAATGAAAACTGCCCTGGCAAAACGTAAACCGCTGGTTACGACGCCAGGCTCGCGCAGTCTGATTTTCCGCGGGGCAATCACCGGTGTTGCTACCAGCAAAGAAGGGCTGCAGTTCTATGAAGTGGTCCCGGTTGCACTGCTCGTTGCGGGTACGCAAATGGCGACGGGGCACCGTACCATGGACACGCACCTCTTTTTCGAAGGTGAGTTGATTGATGCGGCAACCAATAAACCTGTCATTAAAGTTGTACGTCAGGGTGAAGGTAAAGACCTGAACAACGAAAGTACGCCGATGGCGTTCGAAACGTTGAAGAAAGTTGTTGATGACATGGCGACTGATGCTTCCATGTTTGACGTAAATAAAAAACAATAATAACGAAGAACGCACCATCCCTGGATGGTGCGTTTTTTTATGCCGCCCGGCGACGATATACGAGTTTACCCATCAGCGTTTCTGGTCGGGCAAACATCACCAGATTCCCCAGCAAAATCAATACTAATCCCACAATCGCATTAACCTGCCAGACATACCCTTCATACAACGTAGACAGCGTTAGCGCCACCAGTGGAAAAAGCAGTGTACTGTATGCCGCTTTACTGGGACCAATGCGTCCGACCAGCGTGAAATAGGCGCCGAAGGCGATTACCGAACCAAAAATAGCCAGATACAACAGCGCACTGAGATAACTGAAGGTCCACTGTGGCGTGAAGCTGTCGCCGCGCACCAGCGCAATGGTAGCAATCAACACGGTGCCGTACAGCATCGCCCAACTGTTGGTGGTCATCACCTCGAGACCTTTTTTCTGATGACGCAGACTTATCATATTGCCCAGTGAGAAACCAAAAGTGCCGAGGGCGCTTAAACCAATCCCCAGCAGCAGCGAGTGATTCAACCCGCTGTTGACCAAATCCTGCCAGAACAAGGTGACGATACCTGTTAGCCCCAGCCCGGCGGCAACATAAAAGCGTCCTGGTGGTTTTTGACCAAAAAACAGGTAGCTATTAACCGCATTGAACAGGACCGCCATCGAGAAAATGACGGATTCGAGACCAGTATTGATCCACGCAGCGGCAGTGTAAAAACACCAGAAGTTAAAGCAAAAAACGCATCCACCTTGTAACAGACAAAACAGATGATCGCGTCCGGAAAGCTTACGCAATTTCCCGCTGATCAGCAGGATGGCTATCATCACGGTGCTGGCGATGGCAAAGCGCCAGAAGATGGAAACTGGCGCCGCAACCGGGCCTTGTTGCAGGTAAATCGCAATCCATGTCGTTCCCCAAATCACCACCACCAGGCAGTACAACAGTCCGTTCATACAACTCTCTCTTTTTGGTCTTCAGGCGCACACTGTGCCACGTCGGGTAGCAGGGGGCTTTCATCGGCTTGCGGTGGACTTGCAAAATCTTGCGCTTTTTTTAGTGTAAAGGTGAAAAGGAAGCTGTTAACGATATGTAGCTGATATAGACTGAAAGCCTGCTAACTTATTTTGAATGTGATGGTATGTCTCAGCCCTACGGTGCCTTTGAAAACTTACGCAAACACAATGCCGTGCTGCACGAGTCGGTTGCGTTACATTCGGGGATCCAACTGGCTGCCTGGTCAAACAAGCGCGACACCATTACCCAGTATTGCGATCACCACACGCTCAGTTTATACATCGCGGATGGCTACGAGAGTTATCACAAAACGGCGGGAGGCTGGAAGAATGGCGGCGGACCGGATCGTTTTTGCCTGATGCCAAAAGAGAGTGAGTCCAGTTGGGATATTCGCGACGATCTTTCCTTTGTTCATCTCTATTGTACTGACGCTCACCTGCGCGAAGTGGGTGAAAAAGTCTGGGACAAAAGCCCCTATAGCTTCACGCTGGACGAGCATACTTTTGGCAGCGACCCGGGGATCACGGCGGTTTACCGTCAGTTTTTACTTGGTAACGACTGGCTGCAACCCGCTAATCACCTCACGCTTAGCGCGGCATCTTCACTACTGTTAACGCATCTGATCCAGCATTACAGCAACGTTCAATGGCGACTTCCCGTTGTTACCGGAGGGCTTGCACCTGCCACCTTGCGCAACGTGCTGGCCTATATTGAAGCACATCTGGCGTATCCCATAACGTTGAGCGATCTGGCTGGTGAGGCAGCGCTAAGCGAATTCCATTTTGCCAGAATGTTTCGCCAGTCGATGAATATGGCGCCGCATCAGTACGTCATGCAACGCCGTATGGCACTGGCGCAGCAACTGGTCTGTTATTCATCACGCAGCCTGTCGGATATTGCAATGGCCTGCGGATTTAGCTCGGCGAGTCATTTCAGTAACCGGTTTAAACAAGTGACAGGTAAAACACCAACGCAGCTACGCGCGGCGAAATAACGTCAACACTGCGTAGCAAATACCGCCGACAACCAGCCCCCAGAATGCAGACCCAATGCCAAATACCGTCAGACCACTGGCCGTAACCAGAAAAGTTACGATGGCCGCATCGCGTTCAGCTTCATTATGTAAGGCTTGATATAAACTACCGCTAATCGTGCCGAGTAATGCAAGACCAGCAAGCATCTGGATCCAGCTTACGGGCAGGGCTGCCATCAGTCCTGTAACCGAACCGCCAAACACCCCAGCCAGAAGATAGAAGACGCCTGCTGCCGCTGCGGCGAGCCAGCGCCGATTTGCATCCGGATGCGCTTCAGGACTTTGGCAAATTGCGGCGGTTATGGCGGCGATGCAAATGGAATAGACGCCAAAAGGTGAAAATAGCAGCGCCAGTAGACCCGTAAAAACTATCAGAGGGGAAACGGGTAACGAATATCCTGATGCTTTCATGGTCGCAATACCAGGGGCATTTTGCGAAGCCATAGTGACCAGAAATAACGGTAGTGCAATGCTGATACTGTGGGCTAATGAAAAGTGCGGGGTAATAAACGCTGGGATAACCGGTGACAGATTAACATCATTAGTGACAATGTCACCTTTCATCAAGTCGATGGCAATACCCACTAACATCGCAGCGATAACGGCATATCTTGGGGCAATAACTTTTAGCACCAGCCATGCCACCAGCATACTACCGCACAAAATAAGCTCACTGTTCAGGCTATTAAATGCCTGCAAACCAAAACGCAGTAAGATCCCAGCCAACATGGCTGATGCCAGCGAGTGGGGAATGATTTTCATCAGGCGGGCAAACAGTCCGGTTACGCCGCACAGCACAATCAGCGCGTTAGCCACGATAAAAATGCCGATGGCATCCTGAATAGATACCCCGTGCAGGCCCGTCACCAGCAGCGCGGCACCGGGCGTTGACCATGCGGTAAGTACAGGAGCGCGATACCACAATGTCAGCACCAGCGTACTGACCCCCATTGCTAACCCCAGTGCGGTCATCCAACCTGCAATTTGTCCGGTAGTCGCACCTGCGGCGAGTGCCGCTTGCCAGATAATGGCCGCCGAACTGGCATAGCCAACCAGGACCGCCACAAAACCCGATAATACAGTGGGCAGGGGGATGGAGAATGCACGCATATTCACTCCGTGTGCGTTATAACGGTCAATCACTGTAGCACTGTGCGTTATAGCGTACAAGTGCTAAACTGTAGCCCCGAGTAAGGAGAGCGACGAAGGAGAAAATGGACAACTTAACCCACTATCTGGCCACAACGCTCAGGACATTACGTCACCAGCGGGAATGGAGTCTTTCGCGTCTGGCGGAGGAAACTGGCGTCTCAAAAGCGATGCTGGGGCAGATTGAACGTAATGAATCCAGTCCAACGGTGGCGACATTGTGGAAAATCGCCACTGGGCTGAACGTCCCGTTTTCAACGTTTATTTCACCACCAGAGTCAGACGGCACGCTAACATTCGATCCCCAGCAGCAGGCAATGGTCGTCACGCCGTTGTTCCCGTGGGATCCTCAACTGTGCTTCGATCATTTTTCGATACTATTGGCGCCCGGCGCGCTCAGTGAATCTACTCCGCATGAGACCGGCGTAATAGAGCACGTGGTGGTGATTAATGGTCTGCTGGATATGTGTATTGAGGGGCAGTGGCGCACCCTTAAATCTGGTGAGGGTGTCCGTTTCGCCGGAGATATGGCACACAGTTACCGTAACAGCAGCGAACAAACGGTGCACTTTCATTCGCTGATCCATTACCCGCGCAGTTAATCGGGAAAACTATTCCGAAAAGCTGCGCTTGTGACTACAATAGCCGCCATTTTTACCGCTTGTGGATGGTAACAACTGTATGCGCCAGCAGCCTCATCACCTTGAATTGTTAAGCCCGGCTCGGGATACCGCCATTGCGCGCGAAGCCATTTTGCACGGCGCAGACGCCGTTTACATTGGTGGACCGGGTTTTGGCGCGCGCCATAACGCCAGTAATAGCCTGAAAGATATCGCCGAACTGGTGCCTTTCGCCCATCGCTATGGGGCGAAAATCTTTGTGACGCTAAATACTATCTTGCACGATGATGAACTGGAACCCGCGCAGCGGTTAATTACCGATTTGTATCAGACCGGTGTTGATGCTCTGATCGTACAGGATATGGGGATTCTGGAACTGGATATTCCCCCGATTGAACTGCATGCCAGCACCCAATGTGATATTCGCAGCGTTGAGAAGGCGAAATTTCTTGCTGATGTCGGATTCATCCAGATTGTCCTTGCGCGCGAACTGAGCCTTGAGCAAATTAACGCCATCCATCAGGCTACCGATGCGACCATTGAGTTTTTCATTCACGGCGCGCTGTGCGTTGCCTATTCAGGTCAGTGTTATATTTCACATGCGCAAACCGGACGCAGTGCTAACCGTGGCGACTGTTCCCAGGCTTGCCGTCTGCCGTATACCCTGAAAGACGATCAGGGACGCGTGGTGTCCTATGAAAAACACCTGCTGTCGATGAAAGACAACGATCAGACCGCCAACCTCGGCGCATTGATTGACGCAGGTGTGCGTTCCTTCAAAATTGAAGGGCGCTATAAGGACATGAGTTATGTAAAGAATATTACCGCGCATTATCGCCAGATGCTCGATGCCATCATTGAAGAGCGCGGCGACCTGGCCCGTTCATCAGCGGGACGTACCGAACATTTCTTTACCCCATCCACGGAGAAAACCTTCCATCGTGGCAGCACCGATTATTTTGTGAATGCCCGTAAAGGGGATATCGGCGCATTCGACTCACCAAAGTTTATCGGTTTGCCGGTCGGCGAAGTCCTGAAGGTGGCGAAAGATCATCTCGATGTTGAGGTGACAGAACCGCTGGCTAACGGGGATGGCCTGAACGTGTTAATCAAACGTGAGGTTGTTGGATTCCGCGCCAACACCGTGGAAAAAACGGGGAACAATCGTTATCGGGTATGGCCGAATGAAATGCCTGCCGATCTGCACAAAGTGCGTCCGCATCATCCGCTGAATCGCAACCTCGATCATAACTGGCAGCAAGCGTTAACCAAAACCTCCAGCGAACGCCGTGTTGCGATCGATATTGAGCTCGGCGGCTGGCAGGAGCAGTTGATTCTGACGCTCACCAGTGAAGAGGGCGTGAGCATTACCCATACGCTGGATGGCCAGTTTGAGGAAGCGAACAATGCGGAAAAAGCGTTGAGTAACCTACAGGACGGACTGGCAAAACTTGGGCAGACGATGTACTACGCCCGCAATATTCAGGTGAATCTGCCGGGCGCGCTGTTCGTGCCAAACGGTCAACTAAATCAGTTACGACGTGAAGCCGTTGATATGCTGGATGCAGCGCGCCTGCAAAGCTATAAGCGCGGTAGCCGCAAACCAGTATCCCAGCCTGCGCCGGTTTATCCGCAAACGCACTTGAGTTTCCTGGCTAACGTCTACAACCAAAAAGCGCGTGAGTTTTATCACCGTTATGGCGTTCAGTTGATTGATGCAGCCTATGAAGCGCATGAAGAAAAGGGCGAAGTACCGGTGATGATCACCAAACATTGCCTGCGCTTCGCCTTTAACCTGTGTCCGAAACAGGCGAAAGGGAATATCAAGAGCTGGAAAGCGACACCAATGCAACTGGTTAACGGCGATGAAGTCCTGACGCTGAAATTTGATTGCCGACCGTGCGAAATGCACGTGATCGGCAAGATGAAACATCACATTCTGAAGATGCCGTTGCCGGGTAGCGTCGTGGCTTCGGTCAGTCCGGAAGAACTGATGAAGACACTGCCGAAGTGTAAAGGTTAATCGTTAGCTCAGATGCGTATCGGGTTTGCGTGATTTTTGCCAGTGATGGTGTTCACGAAGATCGGCGGCGGATTCTTCCGCCGTCACTCGCAGCTCATCGCTGTCGGCCGTGTGTCGTAGTAAATGATCGGCATCCTGCACCTGAAGATATTCATGTCCCTGATTAGTAGCGAAAAGTTGACCGGAAAAAAGCGCGCTGGCCAGCAATAACACTGTTAACCCTTTCTTAAACATCATGCACCCTCTGGTACGTTAGCTGCGGAATTGGCGATAATTTCGCCTGGTGACTATTCAATATTTTAATCGGGATAATGACAATCTCTGTTTTGTCATTTCGATGTTTTTTACATTTTTGTTTAGTCGATGTTGGGATTTGTAACACCCGGGCAGTGCAGCGCTGCCCGGGTGTTATCACGGAGAGATTCAGGACTTAAATCCGGCGGCCGTCATCAGGAGACGAAAGAACATGCCAACAGCGGCGAGGGCCAGCACGCTGCCGCCCCAGAGGATCACCAGCCACATCAGGCGTTTCCAGATTGTTTGTTGCATCAATGATACCCCTCACCATGTTGAACTTTGCCGCGGAAAACGTAGTAGCTCCAGAAGGTGTACACCAGGATTATCGGGATAATCAGCAGTGCGCCAACCAACATAAAGCCCTGACTTTGTGCCGGAGCCGCCGCTTGCCAGAGCGTAATGGACGGCGGAATGATGTGTGGCCAGATACTGATCCCCAGTCCGCTAAACCCGAGGAAAATCAGCCCCAGTGTCAATACAAAAGGCAGCGTATGGCAGTTATGTTGCCCCAGTGAACGCCACAGCCAGATACTGATAAGCGCAACCAGCAGCGGAACCGGCATCAGGAACCACAGGTTGGGCAGACTAAACCAACGCTCGGCAATCGCGCTATGCGCCAGTGGTGTCCACAGGCTGATAATGGCAATCACAATCAACATTGCCAGCAGCAGTTTTTTGGCCAAGCGACGCATTTTATCCTGCAACGGATTTTCACTTTTCATCACCAGCCATGTCGCCCCCAGCAGGGCATAGGCTACAACCAGGCCAACGCCGCAGAACAACGTGAACGGGGTCAACCAGTCGAAAGGACCGCCGCTGTAGCTGCGTCCGGTAACGGAAAATCCGTTGAGTACGGCACCCACCACCACGCCCTGGGTGAATGTCGCCAGGATTGAACCGCTGAGAAAGGCTTTATCCCAGAATGGTCGATGCGCCGGCGTGGCCTTGAAGCGAAACTCAAACGCGACGCCGCGAAAAATCAGGCCGATTAGCATCAGGGTCAACGGGATCGTCAGCGCATCGACAATCACCGCATAGGCCAGCGGGAACGCGCCAAATAACCCGGCCCCGCCCAGCACCAGCCAGGTTTCATTCCCATCCCATACGGGAGCGACGCTGTTAACCATCACATCGCGGTCATCAGCGTCCTGAATTGCGGGGAATAAAATGCCAATCCCGAGATCAAAACCGTCCATCACGATATACATCAGCGTGGCGAATACGATAATCACAAACCAGATAACTGATAAATCGATACCCATTAGCGATGAGCCTCCGGTTGAGAATCAAGGACGGCAGCCGAAAGCGGCCGGGCAGGCGTGCCGGTTGGCGGAATTGTTGGGTCATCTTCATGTGGCCCCTTGCGGATCAGGCGTATCATGTAGCTGTAACCCACACCAAACACTGAGCTGTACACCGCAAAGAAGGACAGCAGGCTGATGCTCATATGTAAATCACCATGTGCGGAAACCGCATCCGCCGTACGTTGCAGACCGTAAACCACCCACGGTTGACGGCCAACTTCAGTGGTCACCCAACCGGCAAGGATGGCAATCAGACCTGAGGGGCCCATCCACAAGGCAAAGCGCAGGAAAGGGCGCGAGGTGTATAAACGCTGCTTATAGCGCAGCCACAGGGCAAAAGCGCCCAGCAGGATCATCAGCATGCCTAGCCCGGCCATTATGCGAAACGACCAGAACACCATAGTTGAGTTAGGCCTGTCTTCTTTAGGAAACTCTTTTAGTGCCGGGACCTGTTTGTCCAGGCTATGGGTCAGGATCAGACTGCCCAGCGCCGGGATTTCCAGCCCATAGCGGGTGCGTTCCTGCTCCATATCCGGCCAGCCGAAGAGTAGTAGCGGGGTTGGTTCGCCGGGCGGATTTTCCCAGTGCCCTTCAATCGCAGCAATTTTTGCCGGCTGATGCTTCAGCGTATTCAAACCGTGCATATCGCCAATCAAAGCCTGCAGCGGGGCGACGATTAACGTCATCCATAGCGCCATTGAGAACATTGCGCGAATAGCCGGGGTGTTATTCCCGCGCAATAAATGCCATGCACCTGACGCTGCAACAAACAACGCGCTGCTGAGGAAAGCGGCAACGGACATATGCAGTAAACGATAAGGGAATGAAGGATTGAAAATAACGGCGAACCAGTCAACGGGAACGACCTGGCCGTTAACTATTTCATAGCCTTGCGGTGTCTGCATCCAGCTGTTAGAGGCGAGGATCCAGAAGGTTGAAATAATCGTACCCAGTGCGACCATGCAAGTGGCAAAGAAGTGAAGCCCTGGGCCAACCCGGTTCCAGCCAAACAGCATTACCCCGAGAAAACCTGCTTCAAGGAAGAAGGCGGTGAGCACTTCATAGGTCAGAAGCGGCCCGGTGATGCTACCGGCGAACTCGGAAAAACCACTCCAGTTGGTACCGAACTGATAAGCCATCACCAGCCCGGAAACTACACCCATACCAAAGTTTACGGCGAATATTTTCGACCAGAAATGGTATAGCGAACGCCAGGTGGGATTTTTCGTCTTTAGCCATAACCCCTCAAGTACTGCCAGATAACTGGCGAGGCCGATGGTAATGGCCGGAAAGATGATGTGAAAGGATACCGTAAACGCGAACTGGATCCTCGCCAGGTGAAACGCGTCAAGACCGAACATGCTTAACTCCGCAGGCAAAATTGATTTGGCGCAATTCTAAGCCTGAGAAGCAATGCGGGGCAGAAACAGAACAGTTCTTTTTAACCATAACAGTTGCAGTGCTGTTATAGGTTGTACACGCTGATATGAAATCTGGAAGCTGGATTCCTGTTATTAAATAGCGTCCTCCCCACGTTAGTGATTTTGCGATATTAATAGCAAGGTAATTAAAAGGTAATCATAAATGTTTACTTTGTGTGTATAATAGACGACAGGGAGGCGCAGTGAAGCAAAGTGAGTTTAGACGCTGGCTTGAATCTCAGGGAGTTGCTGTTACAAACGGCTCAAATCATCTGAAACTGAGATATCAGGGAAGGCGTAGCGTTATGCCCAGACATCCAGGTGATGAAATAAAAGAAGCCTTGCGAAAAGCGATTATTAAGCAGCTTGACTTACAGTAATCATCATCACTACAAGGTTGATTATATGAGAGATTTTGAAAATTCTATGCGTTATCCTGTTACTCTAACACCGGCAGTGGAAGGTGGGTTTGTGGTTTCTTTCCCGGATATTCCGGAAGCATTAACTCAGGGAAATACTCGCCATGACGCTTTGCAGGCCGCGCAGGCGGCATTGATTACCGCTTTTGAATTCTATTTCGACGACAACGAGGCGATTCCACTCCCTTCGGCGGTTAGCGCTGAAGATGACTACGTAGAAATACCGCTGAGCGTTGCGTCTAAGGTTCTTCTGCTGAATGCCTTCCTTGAATCAAAAATCACCCAGCAGGAGCTGGCGAACAGGATCGGCAGACCTAAGCAGGAGATCACCCGTTTATTTGATTTAAAGCACACGACGAAAATTGATGCCGTGCAGATTGCTGCGCGCGCCTTAGGCAAAGAGCTGGCGTTAACGATGTTGTAAAACTGTTAACTATAACAGTTATAAAAAACACCCTGATTATGTAAACTGATATACACAGTGATTGTCACCGACACCGGTAATCGGGATCAAAAATGAAAAAGTACCAGCGACTGGCAGAGCAAATTCGCGATCAAATTGCGTCTGGCGTATGGCAGCCAGGCGATCGCTTGCCTTCCTTGCGTGAGCAAGTGGTCAGCAGCGGAATGAGTTTTATGACCGTCGGACACGCATACCAGTTGCTGGAAAGCCAGGGGCGGATTATCGCCCGGCCGCAGTCTGGTTATTATGTCGCCGCGCGCCCCGAACGTGAACTGGCAGCGCCGCAGGTGCAGGTCACGCGCGACGAAGCGGTGGATATCAATACCTATATTTTTGATATGTTGCAGGCCAGCCGGGATGCGTCAGTGATGCCCTTTGCCTCCGCATTCCCCGACCCGCGTCTGTTTCCACTTCAACAGTTGAACCGCTCGTTGGCACAGGTGAGTAAAACCGCCACCGCCATGAGTGTGATTGAAAACCTGCCGCCGGGGAATGCTGAGCTGCGTCATGCCATTGCCCGTCGCTATGCTCAACAGGGGATGACGATTTCACCGGACGAAATCGTCATCACCACCGGCGCGCTGGAAGCCCTCAACCTGAGCCTGCAAGCAGTCACTGAACCGGGTGACTGGGTGATTGTCGAAAACCCCTGTTTTTATGGGGCGTTGCAGGCCCTGGAGCGATTACGTCTGAAGGCGCTGTCGGTAGCCACCGACGTTAACGAGGGGATCGATCTTGCCGCGTTGGAGCAGGCGTTGCAGGAATATCCGGTAAAAGCCTGCTGGCTAATGACCAACAGCCAAAATCCGCTGGGTTTTACGCTCAGCGCAGAGAAAAAGGCGCGTCTGGTTGCCTTGCTGGAAAAATACCACGTAATGCTGATTGAAGATGATGTTTACAGCGAGCTGTACTTTGGCCGCGAAAAACCGCTACCAGCCAAAGCCTGGGATCGTGCCGACAGCGTTCTGCATTGTTCGTCTTTCTCGAAGTGTCTGGTGCCAGGATTTCGTATTGGCTGGGTGGCAGCAGGGAAACATGCCCGGCGTATTCAGCGACTCCAGCTAATGAGCACCTTATCTACCAGTTCGCCCATGCAGCTTGCACTTGTTGATTATCTTTCAACCCGGCGCTATGACGCGCATTTGCGACGCTTGCGTCGGCAGTTGGCGGAACGTAAACAACAGGCCTGGCAAACGCTGCTGCGTCATCTTCCGGCGGAAGTCAAAATTCACCACAACGACAGTGGTTATTTTCTGTGGCTGGAGCTGCCGGAACCGCTTGATGCTGGTGTGCTCAGTACCCATGCGCTGGTACACCACATCAGCATTGCGCCGGGGAAAATGTTCTCGACCTCGGGAAGCTGGACACGTTTTTTTCGTTTTAATACTGCATGGCACTGGGGAGAGCGCGAAGAGCAGGCCGTAAAACAGCTTGGCAAATTAATTCGTGAAATGATGAAATAAACCATAACGCGCTATTCAATATAAATGAATAGTGCATTCTTATTTTCGAAATAGTGAATGCTGAACCACGGTATTATTTATATCGGGTGCGGCCATACAAAATATCAATAGTTAATACTATTGCCACCTCTGCGTCTAACTCCTTGTCTATACTCCAGAAGATTACCCCCCAGGTCAGAGTCTGTAGCGTAATGAGCGTTAGCTCACAACCTGATTAAATTTCCTTGCACCAGCAGGAACGCTTACCACACCCCGACTATTTTTAGAAAAGGACATATATTTACGGCAAGGCTGCCGCTCAATATTTTTTCGACAGGAGTAAGACGTTATGAGCAAGCAACTTGCCCTCAGTAGCCTGTGTGCCTTCAGCATGACGCTGATGACTGCGCAGGCAGCCGAACCCCCCACATCATTAGATAAACCGGAAGGCCGCCTGGATATTATTGCCTGGCCGGGTTATATCGAACGTGGGCAAACCGATAAACAATATGACTGGGTCTCGCAGTTTGAGAAAGATACCGGCTGTGCGGTCAATGTAAAAACGGCGGCCACCTCTGATGAGATGGTCAGCCTGATGGCTAAAGGCGGTTACGATCTGGTAACCGCTTCTGGTGATGCCTCACTGCGCCTGATAATGGGAAAACGCGTTCAGCCGATTAATACTGCGCTGATCCCTAACTGGAAAACCCTTGATCCGCGAGTGGTAAAAGGGGAGTGGTTTAACGTTGGCGGTAAAGTTTACGGTTCGCCATACCAGTGGGGACCAAACCTGCTGATGTATAACACCAAAACCTTCCCAACGCCGCCGGACAGCTGGAACGTGGTATTCGTTGAACAAAATCTGCCTGACGGGAAAAGCAATAAAGGTCGCGTTCAGGCTTACGATGGCCCGATCTATATTGCCGACGCCGCATTATTCGTTAAAGCCACCCAGCCGCAGTTGGGTATTACCGACCCCTATCAGCTCACTGAAAAACAGTATCAGGCGGTGATCAAAGTCCTGAGCGATCAGCACGCGTTGATCCATCGCTATTGGCACGATACCACCGTGCAAATGAGCGATTTCAAAAACGAAGGCGTAGTGGCGTCAAGCGCCTGGCCTTATCAGGCTAACGCCTTGAAAGGCGAAGGTCAGCCAATTGCCACGGTCTTCCCAAAAGAGGGGGTTACCGGATGGGCTGATACCACCATGCTGCACAGTGAAGCGAAACACCCGGTTTGCGCTTACAAATGGATGAACTGGTCATTAACTCCGAAAGTACAGGGCGACGTAGCGGCCTGGTTTGGTTCTCTGCCAGTGGTACCTGAAGGTTGTAAAGCCAGCCCGTTACTGGGTGAAAAAGGCTGTGAAACCAACGGCTATAGCTATTTCGACAAAATTGCCTTCTGGAAAACGCCAATTGCCGAAGGTGGAAAATTCGTTCCTTACAGTCGCTGGACGCAGGATTACATCGCCATTATGGGTGGTCGTTAATTCCGCTGGGGGTTTTATGACGTACGCAGTGGAGTTTCATAACGTCTCGCGTTTGTATGGGGATGTTCGTGCAGTGGATGGGGTGAGTATTGCAATTAACGACGGTGAGTTTTTCTCTATGCTGGGGCCATCCGGCTCCGGCAAGACCACCTGTCTGCGCCTGATTGCCGGGTTTGAGCAACTGTCAGGCGGCGCAATCACTATTTTTGGTAAACAGGCCAGCGAATTGCCGCCCTGGGAACGGGACGTCAATACGGTATTTCAGGATTACGCGTTATTCCCGCACATGTCGATCCTCGACAACGTCGCCTATGGGCTGATGGTTAAAGGCATTGATAAAAAACAACGCCACGCGAAAGCACGTGAAGCACTGGATAAGGTCGGACTCGGTTTTGTTTATGAACGTAAACCGTCGCAGCTTTCCGGTGGGCAACGTCAGCGTGTGGCGATTGCCCGGGCGCTGGTCAATGAACCGCGCGTCCTGCTGTTGGATGAACCGCTCGGGGCATTGGATCTCAAACTGCGTGAGCAGATGCAGCTGGAGCTGAAAAAATTACAGCAATCCCTTGGCATCACCTTCATCTTTGTCACCCACGATCAGGGTGAAGCCCTGTCGATGTCCGATCGGGTGGCGGTGTTTAATAACGGTCGCATCGAACAGGTGGATTCTCCGCGTGAACTTTACATGCGTCCGCGGACGCCGTTTGTGGCAAGTTTCGTCGGAACGTCAAATGTCTTTGATGCGACGATGTCGGCGAACGTTTGTGGGCTACAGGGTATGTTCTCCCTACGTCCCGAACACATTCGCTTGAATGATGCCGGAGGAGAAGTCCAGGCCCGGGGTGTTATTCAGGCGGTGCAGTATCAGGGGGCGGCGACGCGGTTTGAGCTGAAACTCGCCGGAGGGGAAAAACTGCTGGTTAGCCAGGCGAACCTGACGGGAGAAATGCTACCGTCAACGTTGTCGCCGGGTCAGCAGGTGATGGCATCGTGGTCCCGCGACGTGATGGTACCGCTGGTTGAGGAGAGGTGAATGGCTATGAACGTCTTACATTCGCCTCCACAGTCGACAAGCCTGAACCGGATCTCAGGTTACTTCTGGCGTAATCCGGGGATGGGGCTGTTTTTGCTGCTCCTTGGACCACTGATGTGGTTTGGCATTGTCTACTTCGGCTCATTACTGACGCTGTTGTGGCAAGGTTTTTATACCTTCGACGATTTCACTATGTCGGTCACGCCGGACCTGACGCTGGCGAATTTGCAGGCGCTGTTTAATCCTGCTAACTACGACATCATTTTGCGTACCCTGACGATGGCGGTGGCGGTCACCATTGTCAGCGCGATTCTGGCGTTTCCGATGGCGTGGTATATGGCGCGCTATACCAGCGGCAAAATGAAAGCCTTTTTTTACATTGCCGTAATGTTGCCAATGTGGGCCAGTTACATCGTTAAAGCCTATGCGTGGACGCTGCTGTTAGCTAAAGACGGTGTGGCGCAGTGGTTTTTAACCCATCTTGGGCTGGAGCCGCTACTGCTTTCGTTCCTGACGCTGCCTGCGGTAGGCGGCAATACGTTGTCGACTTCAGGCTTAGGGCGCTTTCTGGTGTTCGTCTACATCTGGCTGCCGTTTATGATCCTGCCGGTACAGGCCGCGCTGGAGAGACTTCCGCCGTCACTGTTACAGGCCTCCGCTGATTTGGGCGCGCGTCCGCGTCAAACCTTCCGCTATGTGGTCCTTCCGCTGGCAATACCCGGTATCGCTGCGGGATCTATCTTTACCTTCTCTCTGACGTTGGGCGACTTTATCGTGCCACAGCTGGTGGGACCACCAGGCTATTTCATCGGCAACATGGTGTATTCGCAACAAGGGGCGATCGGCAATATGCCGATGGCGGCGGCATTTACTCTGGTGCCGATTGTGTTAATCGCACTGTATCTGGCGTTCGTGAAGCGTCTGGGAGCTTTCGATGCACTCTGAACGCGCGCCCTGGTTACTCAAACTGGCGGCATGGGGTGGGGTTATTTTCCTGCACTTTCCCATCCTCATCATTGCCACCTATGCTTTTAATACTGAGGAGGCTGCTTTTAGTTTTCCACCGCAGGGATTAACGCTGAAGTGGTTTAGCGTTGCGGCGCAGCGTAGCGATATCCTGGAGTCTGTGACGTTGTCACTTAAGATCGCTGCGTTGTCGACCGCTATTGCCCTTGTTCTGGGGACGCTGGCCGCGGCCGCGCTGTGGCGAAGGGACTTTTTTGGCAAAAGTGCAATATCGCTGTTGCTACTGTTGCCGATCGCGCTGCCGGGCATTATTACCGGCCTTGCGCTGTTGACGGCGTTTAAAACCATCAACCTGGAACCGGGTTTTCTCACGATCGTAGTGGGCCATGCGACGTTTTGCGTGGTGGTGGTGTTTAACAACGTTGTGGCGCGTTTTCGCCGTACCTCATGGAGTCTGGTTGAAGCGTCTATGGATCTTGGCGCCAACGGCTGGCAAACCTTTCGTTACGTCGTGCTGCCCAATCTGGCATCGGCACTACTGGCGGGCGGGATGCTGGCGTTTGCCTTGTCGTTTGATGAAATCATCGTGACAACGTTCACCGCCGGACATGAAAGAACACTTCCTCTGTGGCTGCTCAATCAATTGGGCCGTCCACGGGATGTGCCGGTCACCAACGTTGTGGCATTGCTGGTAATGCTGGTGACAACACTGCCAATTTTAGGGGCCTGGTGGCTAACGCGTGAAGGCGACACTCTCGCCGGAAACGGTAAATAAACGACGATATGGGAAATTGCTATGCAACATCAATTACTGATTAATGGCGAGCTGGTCAACGGTGAAGGTGAAAAGCAGCCAGTCTATAACCCTGCCACTGGTGAACTCATTCTGGAGATTGCTGAGGCGTCAGCCATGCAGGTTGATGCCGCGGTGCGTGCGGCAGACACCGCGTTTGCCACCTGGGGGCAAACCACGCCGAAAGTCCGCTCTGAATTGCTGCTGAAACTGGCGGACGCTATTGCCGATAACGCGCAAACCTTCGCTGAGCTGGAATCACTTAACTGCGGTAAGCCACTGCACTGTGTCCTCAACGATGAAATTCCAGCTATTGTCGACGTTTTTCGCTTCTTTGCCGGGGCTGCTCGAACTCTGCAAGGACAGGCGGCCGGAGAGTATTTGGAAGGACATACGTCGATGATTCGCCGTGATCCGCTGGGCGTGGTGGCCTCTATTGCACCGTGGAACTATCCGTTGATGATGGCGGCGTGGAAGCTGGCTCCAGCGTTGGCAGCGGGAAACTGTGTGGTGATTAAACCATCAGAAATTACCCCGCTGACGGCGCTTAAATTGGCCGAATTTGCCAAAGATATTTACCCGGCTGGCGTTATTAACGTCCTGTTTGGTCGCGGTAAAACGGTGGGCGATCCGCTGACCGGCCATGAAAAAGTCCGCATGGTTTCTCTGACTGGCTCCATTGCAACCGGTGAACACATTATTCAGCACACCGCGCCGTCAATTAAGCGCACACATATGGAACTGGGCGGCAAAGCCCCGGTGATCATTTTTGATGATGCCGATCTGGATGCGGTAGTGAGCGGCGTGCGGACCTTTGGTTATTACAATGCCGGGCAAGACTGTACCGCCGCTTGTCGAATCTATGCCCAAAAAGGCATTTATGACGCGTTGGTTGAGAAACTCGGCGCCGCGGTTGCCAGCCTGAAAATTGGTGCGCCGAACGACGAATCGACGGAACTGGGACCGGTAAGTTCGCAGGTACATCTTGATCGCGTGACTAAAGCGGTCGATGAGGCCAAAGCCCTGGGGCATATCAAAGTTATCACCGGCGGCAAGAAAGTGGATGGCGCAGGCTACTACTTTGCCCCAACGCTGCTTGCCGGGGCGAAGCAAGAAGATGCCATCGTGCAGCGGGAAGTTTTCGGCCCGGTGGTCAGCGTGACCGTATTTGATGATGAAGACCAGGTGCTGGCGTGGGCAAATGATTCGAAATACGGACTGGCATCTTCCGTCTGGACCCGGGATGTTGGGCGTGCGCATCGCTTTAGCGCTCGCCTGCAATATGGTTGCACCTGGGTCAATACCCATTTCACGCTGGTTAGCGAGATGCCGCACGGTGGGCAAAAACAGTCTGGGTATGGCAAGGATATGTCGGTTTATGGGCTGGAAGATTACACGATTGTTCGCCATGTCATGATCAAGCATGAGTAATCTTTTAAGCGCGAGCGGTAAATGGGGCACGGATAGCTAAATATCGGCAAACGTGTGTCTATACTATTCGCGCCACTGGCCTCGTCGCCATCGGACGGCGGTAAGTTGGAAATATCCGCGAGGTCAGGCTAATTGATACAACAAAGTCCCGGTTGAATGTCGGGGCTTTGTGCTTTCAGGTATACCGTCCGGTTATTAGCGGCGTAAGCTGCTAAGTCAGGCGAGTAGCGCACAAACGCTCAGAACCAGTCCCAGTTGCTCCGGCGTCAGACCTGTCGTCAATAATCGCCGGTGCAGCAGTTTGTCCAATAGTGAAGCAAATGCCAGTAACAACCCCGTCAAGCCAAAGGATCTGGCGCTCCATCCTAATTTCCATCAGTATACCGACACAACACCAGGCCGTGATTGGGGCAATATAATGCCGCAGAAGGATTAGGGGTATTACATACAAAGGATAATTTACCCGGCAGTGTGAGAATGGGAAAATAGTTTACTAATGGCAGAGAGAAGTCCCTCTCTGCCAACGGACGCTGCAATTAATCAAACAAGAACCACATCAAGCAAACCAGCCGAACCTTGCGGAAATCAGACTGAAAAGTCCTACAGCAGCAAATATATTTATCAGCACCACCGTTTTACTGGAAACATTCATTTGTGCCACCTTTCGTTTTAACCCCTATGGGTATAGTACGGGTTATAACTATCCGCAATAGTACGAATTCTGAACATAATGAAAATGGGTTGTTTTACAGCCGCTTTTCTTAAATTAATTAATAAAACTTGATGTAGGTCATGAAAAAGAGCATATTGCGCGCGATTTCACCTTTCGGCCCGGATGCCTTACATGTCTTTGTACCAAAAAATGTTGGTTTTTTATGCGGTGATGGCCGTTATCACGGCAATCATCACCTGGTTTCTTTCCCGCGATAAAAAGCGAATTCGCTTTCTCAGCGCGGTATTAGTCGGTGCGACCTGGCCGATGAGTTTTCCCGTCGCGTTAATGTTCTCTCTCTTCTGATGACGGAGTAAACGCCGCTTCAGGCGGAAAGCAGGGCATCTAATCGCTTTTTGTCGACTTCGCTGACATCCTGTGGATGCTGATACCCCACGTTCTCATTCGCACGGGTATACAAAGCGACCAGCCAGTCGTATACGTAGCGGCTTGCGCCGTGCGAAGGTTGTTCATCCAACTTCGTCAGGCGTAACATCGGCTGTTGCTTCGGCGCGCTAAAAATAGCCGATCCTTTCTGGATCCTGCTGGCAGGGCGCTGATCCTCAGCAACGTCGGCAAATCCAAGCCAGGTAATAAAATCACCGATATCGGCGTATAGCTGCGCGGCACAGACGTTTTCGCGCTGCATAATGCGCTGTAAGCGCTGCGGCATCTCCAGGCGATAGCTGGTGGTGACGAGGATGTCGGCAACCTGTCTTAACGTACGGGGATCGAGTCGTAAACGGCGGGCATTATTTTCATCGCGACACCACTGGCGCACGTGGTTAATCCACATTTTGTGAGCCTGATATCCGGTCTCCTGGCTTTCCGGTGAGTGCATTGTGTCACGCACCTCGGCAAACAGGTCAATCTCTTCATTAAATAAACCACTTACCTGCTCCTCGCGCGGTTGCTGAATACGCAGCAGCGACTCAAAAATGCGCATCGGCGGGAGCAAACCATCCAGCAGTTCGCCATGCTTTGCCGCCTGAGCCTGTAGCTGGCGGATCACTGACTCATTGCTTGCTGATTCGGTCTCAACGGGATTAATCCAGCCGATTAGGGTTTCGCGTACGCGCTGCTGGTGCTGTTCACGCAGGGAGGTCAGCCTGGCCAGGCGCTGCTGTGGTGAGGTTGCCTGAGTCAACCATTCGACGAGGCGTTGTAAGCTGTGTTTATCCAGCGCCTGCAGCGTGCCCCAGTGCAGTCCGGGTTTGCCCATTAATTGCTGCACGGATTCGTCAAGATTTTGCTGGGTACTAAAACGCGCATCCTGCGGGGTAATGGCCCAGACCACGCCTGGCAATGCGGCGTCGTGGACGGGTTGAGTATCGTTAACCCAGCCCAATAGCTTGCGGGTGATGGCGGGCGTCTGGGCGCGGGTAGAGACAGCGTTGCAGATTAAGAGCACATCCGGTTGCAGGTGCTGGCGATAATGTTCCAGCATCCAGCCTAATTTTGCCTGCCACAGTGGATGCGGATGAGTATCCGGGGCGAGGGGAATATCGAGCAGATCGACATTCTCCAGCACCGCGTCTTCAACCGTCAGGACCAGTTCGCGCGTGAGCAGCGCCAGTGACGACAAAGAAAGGCTGACTGCATTGAGCAACTGATGATTTTCAATCGGATGAACCACCACATCGCTTTGCGCCTCATTATTGCCGGTTAATGCCACCTGGGTTAGGAAACTTTCGGCAGGTAAACCAAAATGATCAACCAGCAGACTCAGCGGGGCCGCTAATTCTTGCGCGTGTCCAGTTTGTTGCAACGTGTGCGCCAGCGTCAGCCACTGCTGCGTCAGCTCTGGTTGTTCTCCCCACAGTAGTGCCCAGGCGTTTGCCCGGGTAGTCAGATCCAGTGCGGGCAGCAACGTGGCAAACTGGTGCCATAGCGCATCGTCAATTTGCTGCTGGTTTGCCGGTACGCAGGAGCGCCAGAAACGACCGATTGCCGCAACATCATGTGCGGTAATGCCCGGCACAGGGTGACGCTGACGCAGCGTTTGCCATTTTTCCAGGCGCGCCTCAATAATCGATTTCTCGACCTGCCGGTTATCCGGGAGCGCGCTGAACTGGGCGATAAATAGCTGTACCAGTTCCGCTTCACTGAGTAACCGCAGACGCAACGGCCATTCGCTATCATGCGGATTTTCATCGCGCGTAAAGCGGATCGCCATATTGGTTGGCGCATGGCCAGGATTAATATGCGAGAAATAATCAAAGCTGCGATCCGGGGTAACAATATTCACTTTGCCAGTGGCATTGCTGCACAATGCCGCAAGCAGATGTGCTTTTGCCGATTGTGAATGTCCGTATAACCCTATACATCCTTGCGATGAAAAGGTTGTCTCTAGCGCAGATTCACTCACTGCGGCTAGCGTAAGCTGTGCCAGCAGGGCATCCGCTTCATCATCAAGACGCGCCGCACGTTGACGGGTATCTACCACCCACTCGATGGCGGCCTGCGCGGTATTTAACATCTTACTCATTTCAGGTACACGCTCCCGCTATCAATCCAGTAATGGCTTCCGCTATGGCGACGGTCTGCCAGCGTATTCAGTTTTAACGTTAAGGCATTGGCGGCAACGGGGGTGCCATCCTGTAACCAGGCATCGCTCAGGACGAAGAATTCTGGGCCACTTTCTTTGCTGCCGCCGCGTAGCTGCAGCCGTACATTCAACACGCCATCTCCGGCGATGGTTTTTGCCAGTTCGGCGGAATTTATGCTGAGCGTATACAGCGGCGTGGCAGGCCAGCGGCTGTTTGCCAGTTGCCGGAATCCTAACGTCACGTTGCCACGTAACGGGAAGTGCAACCGGGCATCCAGCTTCGCACCTGGTTTATCCAGATCAATATCGTGATACCAGATGTTCTCATCGCGCAGTGTATTGACCGTGTTATCCAGTACGCCAAGATAACGTACGGTCGAGTAAGCGCCGATATCGGCAGCTTTAAAGTTAAAACGCGGCAAACGCAAATCCAGCGCCAGGCTACACAGCATGGCGCCGACTGCCGCGGTGGATTTGGGATTACCAATCCGCCCTTGTTGGCTGAACGGATACCACTCATGCACGCGGTAGTTATCCATCCAGATCATACGGTTAACCGGAACAGGTTGCAGATGGCGGATCAACGCCTGCACGCCCGGTAAACAGGCGGGCCTGCCGGTCACTAATAAAATATCGCAGCGATAATGTGAAATAGCCTCACAAACCGCGTGCAGCGGGGAAGTCAGGGTAAATTGCCCCGCTAACAGAGCTTCTTGTAACTGCCTGAACTGTACCTGCAACGGCACGCTCAGAACATCAAACGCTGGCGAACCTGCTGGCAACGCATGGTCGATAGCCTGCTGGATGTAGTTCATCACGTTGCGCGTTGGTCGTTGGCTCAGGAGTTCTCCGAATGTGGCATGCAGACCAGCGACCGGATCGTTAATATCGCTTTGTTCCCAGGCACTGAGTACCGCATGACCGAGCGGCATAAAGAGCTGCAATGCCGTTTGTTGACGCAAAATCGCCTGGGTATCGATGCGACCGGAATCGCCAAACAGCGTGGCCAGTAATGCAGCGGCATCGGTCACGCCAGCTTGTTGTAAGCGGGTTTGCAGCGCAGGCAACACGCAACGCTGAATCACGTCCAGAAGCATGTCATCGCCTGCCACCTTAAAACCCTCACGGAACAGCAAATGCGGAGTAATTTTAACGTTCGCGCCGACGCCGTCATCAAGCTGATAATGGACGACGGCCATATCCGTTGTCCCGCCGCCAATGTCGATCGATGCCACGCGCAGCGCCCGGCCTTTAGTCTCACCGGGTTCCGGCAAACGGTCCGGGCGGGCAAGGGCGTTAAAGAATGATTCGGTGTGGCCATCGTAGTGAGAGATAGCCTCGTTATACAGCCACACCAGTTGCCCGCAGCTGGCTTCATCCCATTCCATCTGAATTTCAGGTACGGGAACCACACTCTTTTCCTGCTGTTTACGGGTAGTGAAGTCTTCATCCTGCGGGTGCCAGCCCATTGCTTTCCAGACCAGGGCAATAGCTTCAAACATGCGCAGGCGGAAAATCTCGCGTTCCTGTTTGGGCATCGCCGACGGTAGGGTCAGGATCAGCGTCCGTAACTGACGAGGAGATGCCGGGAATCCGAGGCGCAAACGCGTCGCTACGCTGTTAATTTGCCCCAGCGCCTGGGCCAGTATTTCGCATAACATATGCGTCATCAGCGTACTGCGGCTGTATTGCGGTGAGAATACCGGCAGACGATCGTCCTGCGGCAGGCTGAACAGCGGTTGCCCGTCATCGTTCATCAGGTTCATCAGTGGGAAGGCGGTAGCCAGCGGTTCGCGCTGGGTTTTTCCATTCATCTGGCTAAAGCGCCAGTCATGTAACACCGGCGTTTCATCCCACAGATAACGGCGCGGGCTGGAGATCCCACTATTGCCCTCGGTGCCCATACGCTGCATTGCCAGCTTACGGGCTTCATCACCCACACGCACAATCGACGGCCAGATAAAGGCGTCATCACGTCCGCTCTCAACGGAAAAATGCTGCTTACCAAAGCGCGCTTCGGAAAACTCCAGCCGACTGGTGAACAGCGGATCGTTGAGGAACTGCGGCTCGCTTAACGAACGGACCTGCAATTCAGCGGTCTGACGCAGCCCGTCATTGGCATCCCCGTGATCTTCAATCAGGACGCCACAGGTATGGGTATTACCGATATCTAAAATAAGATCGACGGGAATAGCGGGTGTGCTAAGGGTATGCGTAACCAGTTTCACTTCCGGGACAGAAAGCTGCTCGCCTAACAGAGTCAGCACATTCAGCCAGTGCGCCTGGTATTCAAAGTTACGCAGCGCCAGCTGGATCTCTTGTTCTGAGCGATTCTCATGTTGGGTGACATGGTGCATAAAAGATTCGCGCAACCAGCCGTCAATCCAGGTCTGGTCAAGGAAATCAGCAATTTCACTGTCATGCCAGGCCAGCGCGAATCGTGTCCCGTTGAGCAGGTCGTTTTCATTAGGCGTTAACGCTGCAGGGGCATTTTCAGTGAGCTGGCTATCCAGCGCCACGGTAACGCGGTGGGTGTTGCCCGCGCTGTCGGGTTGCGCCAGTTTTCGTACCTGCACGCGCGCCCAGTTATCCGGGCCTTCAACAAACGTGCGCGGTGGGTTAAAGCGCAGAAACGGCAGCGGCAGCCAGACACCGTCGAGGACATCCAGCGAATAATGCAGCGTCTGGGTACTTTCCGGCTTCACCACTTCGGGCTGACCGCCAGTGCTGCCAGGCAAGGTATAGCGACCCGTTGCCAGATCGAAATCCAGCCGTAGCAGGGGACCGTTTGCCGTTTTGCGCACAAAGCGGCCATGGTGCGCAGATTCCTGCGGCGTCAGGCCAAAATCCAGGAATTGAACACCGCTATTGGCGATGAGCGTCACGCTCTGCTTGTAATCACACAGATTCACCAACATAGAATCAGGCACCTATCTTTTTGATTGTCAGAGGGATTTCCGCGTGATCGTTATAACGCGCGGTACAGGCGGCGACGTCGTTGGTTCCCGCTTTGCAGGTAATTTCAGGCATCGGATAACGTGACCCGTCTGTACAACGGGCATTGCCGCGACTCTTAATCATTAATTCACCCGACTGGTGCAAACCGGAGAAAATCTCGGCACGACAAACAATATTGTCACCATGAACCACGCGAGCAGTGCCTTTATTGGCCTGGATCTGATAGCGCAGCGACGGCGCTTTGCCGCTCACCGGATCTTTAACATCGACCATGACGCGCCAGTTACCATTGAGGAAGCGCGTCGTTCCTGCCTTCATCTGATTGGCATCCATCACCAGCGCATCTTTTGGAATCGCGGCGATCACCACCGGTCCTTCTACAGGTTTCTCTTTCTTCGCAGCTGGAGTCACTTCAGCACGATGCAGGGGCAATGCAGATGCCAGTGCTGGCAGCGGTGCCATATCAATCTTAGCGACTTCAACAGCGGCGGCTGCGGGTACGGGCTGGGTGGTCTGTTGTTTCCACAGCAGCGGCCCAACGATGGCGGCAATGATGACTGCGGCAACGGGCAGGCTCCACAGCGGCAGGCGGCGCGCAGGTTTCTCTTGTGCCAGCGGCGGTGTAACCTCCGGTTCGTTAACTATAACCGGTGGCTGTGGCTCAGGTTCAGCCGGTTTAGCCAGCTCGACGACTGGCGTTAATAAAGGCGCATCAGCCTCGGCGAAGGTGATTTCCGGGGGGATTTCTTCTTCCTGTTCCGGCTCTGCTACGGTAACGACAGGGGGAATATCGGCAACTCGCAGGCAATCGAGCACATCGTCGCGGGGATTTTCATTCAGATTAACGAAGCCCCAGAACGTAATAACGGGTTTGCCATCAACCAGAAACACGTGGTTTTCACCGGGAAACTGGATGGCTTTTTCGAGCAGAGAGCCAAACAGCTGTAGGGAGGTTTTTCCCGACTGCAGGCTTTTACGGCTCAGAGCCGCCGCATTTTCCAGCGTGCTTCCCAGATAGCGTAGCGCACGAAAACGTGCTTCTTCATCAGCGGCTTTCCACGCCACGGCTTTCCCTTCTATCGGGGAATACCAGTCAACCCGATCGCCGTTGTCGTTAATTTGTGGGATCGCCAAACAATCCACCATCGCCTGCTGTTTACGCAGACGAAGCGTTTCACGAATTTGCAATGCTGAATCAAACACGGCCTGACCACCGCCGCCCACGGCCTGATAGTCATCCAAATTGCCGCTGCGCAAGAGAGTTTTTGCCACGTTGTTACCCCTTAGACTTCTTCACGTATCTACTTTACGTTTTATAAAAACGAGCAAACGGAGAAAGAGAGGCAAAAAGGGGCTAATTTTCATGGCATAGAGTGCCGGGAAAAATCTTGACGTTTTGAAAAAGACTTAAGGGAAATTAATTCGCTTAGGGTGATGAATTATTCAGCGAAATACACCGGATTAGAATAACCTGATAGTGATTTGTTATTGGTCAGTTTTTGTCAGCTATGCTCTGATATCTCGGTTAATAATAAAATAAGAAGGCTTATAACCATGATTGCAAGGAAAACGTTACTCGCGCTGGCTCTCAGCACCGTCATTCCGTCAGGCGTTGCGTTCGCGGCCAATACTGACACCATCATCTATTGTTCTGAAGCATCGCCGGAGTCATTTAACCCGCAAATTGCCAGTTCCGGTCCCTCATTTGTGGCCAGTTCACAAGTGCTCTACAACCGACTCATCAACTTTGATCCGGTAAAGAATACCCCGGTACCATCTCTGGCAACGGACTGGACGATTTCTCCGGACGGAAAGACTTACACCTTTGCCCTGCGTCAAGGCGTGAAATTCAACAGTAATAAATTCTTTAAACCGACCCGCGACTTCAACGCTGACGACGTGATTTTCTCGGTATTACGGCAGAAAGATGCCGATCATCCGTATCACAAGGTTTCTCAGGGAAGCTATGAATACTTTAACGATGTCGGTCTGGATAAACTGATTAAAGAAGTGAAGAAGCTCGATGATTATCACGTTCAGTTTGTCCTGAATGAACCTAACGCTGCGTTTCTTGCCGACTGGGGAATGGATTTTGCCTCGATTCTCTCTGCGGAATATGCCGACGCGATGCTAAAAAAAGGTACACCGGAAAACGTCGACAACTGGCCGATTGGCACCGGGCCTTACGTGCTGCAGCAGTACAAGCAGGACTCGCAAATCCGCTATCTTGCCAACCCTAACTACTGGGATGGCGCCGTTCTAACGAAACACCTGATCTTCTCAATCACGCCAAACGTCCAGACGCGGCTGGCAAAACTGCAAACCAATGAATGCCAGATAATCCCAGCACCTGCGCCCGTACAGTTTGACGAGATTAAAAAGAATAAAGATTTGACGCTGCATTCGGTTGACGCGCTGAACGTCGGGTATCTGGCATTTAATACCGAGAAAAAACCGTTTGATAACGTACTGGTGCGTCAGGCACTAAACTACGCGACCGATAAAAAGGCCATTATTAACGCCGTCTTCTTAGGTTCCGGTACGGTGGCAAAATCGCCGATTCCACCGAATATGATGGGGTTCAATAAAGATCTGCAGGATTACGCTTACGACCCGCAAAAAGCGAAAGACCTGCTGAAGCAGGCTGGGCTGGAAAATGGCTTTGAAGCGACGCTGTGGTCAATGCCGGTCCAGCGCCCATACAACCCGAACTCCCGACGGATTGCCGAGATGATCCAGAGCGACTGGGCAAAGGTGGGCGTGAAGGCGAAAATTGTATCGTACGAGTGGGGTGAATATCTCTCCGGAATGCGTAAAGGTGAGCACGACACCGCGTTGTTTGGTTGGATGTCAGACAACGGCGATCCGGATAACTTCGCCGATGTGCTGCTGGGCTGCGACAGCATAAAAACCGGATCTAACGCCGCGCGCTGGTGCGATAAAGAGTATAATTCGCTGGTTGAAAAGGCGAAACTGGTGAGCAAACCGGAAGAGCGCGCCGCGCTTTACCAGCAGTCACAAGAGATTTTCTACCAGCAGGCTCCTTGGATAGCCCTGGCAAACGGTAAAACGTTCTACGCTACGCGTAGCAACGTCAGCGGATACAGCGTTAGCCTGATGGGCAGTGATTTTTCAAAAGCAAAATTAAATTAATGAGTTAAGGAGAGGTTATGTCGCATCTGGATGAGGTCAGCGCACGTGTTGATGCCGCCATTGAGGAGAGCGTCATTACGCATATGAATGAATTGCTGATTGAGCTCAGCGATGATGTCGCGTTGAGCCGGGAAGACCGCTATACCCAGCAACAGCGTTTGCGTACGGCTATCGCGCATCATGGCCGTCAGCATAAAGAAGATATGGAAGCCCGTCGCGAACAGTTGACCAAAGGTGGCACAATCCTCTGATTTTCCCTTATCAGGCCTACAGGAACGTTCTGTAGGCCTGATAAACGAAGTGCTATCAGGCAATTAAAACGAACGTCTCGCCACCAGCCATGCCCCGACTACCAGCAGTACCGCACCACAGACCGGCCCCACCAGCGCCCGCAGCGGCACGCCGTGACTGCGCAGAATATCCAGCACCAGCCCGCCGATTAACTGGCTGGCGACCAGCACCGCAATCGTCGTGGCAGCGCCTACATTTTGATATCCGCTGATGCTGGCGAAAACAAAGAACGATCCCAACAAGCCGGGGATGAGTGTCCACCAGCGTATGCTGGAAACCAATTCACCAAACCCTGCTAAACCTTGCTTAAACCACAATATGCTGACAAACAGCACGATCCCGACCAGCGAGTTAAGTAACATGGCGATAAGGATCGTCGAGGACGTCTGCGTAATGCGTACCATCAAGGTATTTTGCACCACCAGACCAATACCCGCCGCAATCAGAAAGGAGAGGGTCAGCATCTGGTTCATCTAAGGTCATCCGGTTCACGACGATCGTCTAACTGCAACTGCATGAAGGTCAGATCCAGCCACCGCCCAAATTTGGTTCCAACCTGTGGCATTTGCGCGGTGGTTTTAAAGCCCAGCAAGCTGTGCAGATGCAGTGATGCCTGATTCTGAGACTCAATACCTGCCACCATTACATGCTTGCCGCATGCGCGGGCTTCGTCTATCAGTCTGCTGAGTAGTGCTCGTCCGAGTCCTTTTCCCTGATGTTCTGGATGGACATACACCGAATGTTCAACGGTATGACGGAAGCCATCAAAGTTACGCCAGTCGCCAAAGGAGGCGTATCCCGTAACCACGCCATTCTCTTCACTCACCAGTACCGGATACCCCATCAATTGTCGGGATTCATACCAGGAAATACGGTTTTCGGCATCGACCGTTTGATCATTCCAGATAGCCGCCGTATGCAGTACCGCATGGTTGTAGATTTCTGCAATGGCGGCGCAGTCTTCTTTGCTGGCAAATCGAATTGACATGTTGAACCTCAGGGCTTGTTCACTATA
This sequence comes from Citrobacter sp. Cf132, assembly GCF_030333885.1. Classification (NCBI taxonomy): domain Bacteria; kingdom Pseudomonadati; phylum Pseudomonadota; class Gammaproteobacteria; order Enterobacterales; family Enterobacteriaceae; genus Citrobacter; species Citrobacter sp. Cf132. The sequence goes on along the minus strand of NZ_JAOWFA010000040.1, from coordinate 37,012 downwards.
GTATTACAATATGAATACTATTGAAGACAGTATAAATCAACGGATCAGTGCAAGAATTCGCATTGAGCGGGAATCTCGCGGTTGGTCACTCACGGAACTTGCCGAGCGCGCGGGCGTGTCGCGGGCCATGATCCATAAAATAGAACGCGGCGAGAGTAGTCCAACGGCTACGCTGCTGGGTAGACTTTCCGGTGCGTTTGGCATCAGCATGTCTACCCTGATTGCGCGGGCTGAAATGCAGGAGGGCAAGCTGCTGCGCTTCGCTGACCAGCCCGTCTGGCACGATCCGCAAAGCCACTATCTGCGCCGCCATGTTTCACCGCGCAGCGATCTACCTATCGATCTGGTGCAGATTGAATTACCCGCCGGAAGTGATATCCCGATGCCAGCTTCTTCCTATGTGCAGGCCAGACAACTTATCTGGTTACAGCAGGGGGAATTAGTCTTTGTGGAAGGGGACATACGCCATGAAATGCAGGCAGGTGATTGCCTGGAACTTGGCCCGCCGAATGACTGTCGGTTTATCAATGAAACCGCGAAACCCTGCGTTTACCTGGTTGTGCGGTTAAACCACGTCGTCAGCTAAATAGCAGGCGCAGACTGCTACTATTGATGGATTCATGCCAAAAGCAGAGGAGCACATCATGGGTCAACAGACTAATCGTAACCGTCGCTGGGTACTGGCTTCCCGTCCACATGGCGCGCCAGTCCCAGAGAACTTCCGTCTTGAAGAAGATGAGGTGGCATCCCCGGGCGAAGGCCAGGTTTTGCTGCGCACTGTTTATCTTTCCCTCGATCCCTACATGCGTGGCCGCATGAGCGATGAGCCATCTTACTCACCACCAGTAGAGATTGGTGGTGTTATGGTGGGTGGTACCGTAAGTCGCGTGGTGTCATCCCGCCATCCGGACTACCAGCCAGGCGAATGGGTATTGAGCTACAGCGGTTGGCAGGACTATGACATCTCCGACGGTAACGGACTGGTGAAGCTTGGCGCTCATCCCGAACATCCCTCCTGGGCGCTGGGTGTTATGGGTATGCCGGGGTTTACCGCTTATATGGGCCTGCTGGATATCGGTCAGCCGAAAGCGGGAGAAACGCTGGTGGTAGCCGCCGCAACCGGGCCGGTTGGCGCAACGGTTGGGCAGATCGGTAAGCTTAAAGGCTGTCGGGTAATCGGTGTGGCTGGTGGGGCAGAGAAATGCCGACATGCCACAGAGGTGCTGGGCTTTGATGTTTGCCTCGATCACCACGCACAAGATTTTGCGCAACAACTGGCAAAAGCCTGCCCGCAAGGAATTGATATTTATTATGAAAACGTCGGCGGAAAAGTATTTGATGCCGTTCTGCCATTGCTCAATACTTCAGCGCGGATTCCGCTTTGTGGACTGGTCAGTGGTTATAACGCAACGTCGCTTCCGGCCGGACCTGACAGATTACCGCTGTTAATGGCAACGCTGCTGAAAAAGCGTATCCGGATGCAGGGTTTTATCATTGGTCAGGATTATGGTCACCGCATTCAGGAGTTTCAGCGGGAGATGGGGCGCTGGCTTAAAGAGGACAAAATCCACTACCGCGAGCAGGTGACCGACGGTCTGGAAAATGCGCCACAAACCTTTATCGGTCTGCTGACCGGCAAAAACTTCGGCAAGGTAGTTATTCGTCTTGCTGAGGATTGATGCGTAAGGGTGGAAGACGGTGAATGTCTGTAACCAGGCCTGCTTCGTACGAAATGTAGGCCTGGTAAAATGCCAATGACGTTATCTGGATGAAAAGCGATTATTCATGGAGAAAATGAGAAGGTTACAACCCGAAAGCGAATAAATACTCCACATTGAGATAAATAATGATTACTATTCTCATTCTTAAAAAGGCAAAACCATGATTTTGCTCATTGAAGCTATGTGAAGCAGTAACAAACGAATTTATCAAAGGGAGTCGTCATGTCTTTACGTCATCTGTTTTCACCGCGTCTGCGTGGTTCTTTACTGTTAGGTTCACTGCTCGTTGCATCATCTTTTACTACGCAGGCTGCAGAAGAACTGCTGCGCAAAGCCGTCGGTAAAGGCGCTTATGAAATGGCGTACAGCCAACAAGAGAACGCGCTGTGGCTGGCGACCTCACAGAGCCGCAAACTGGATACCGGCGGGGTGGTTTACCGCCTTGACCCGGTCACCCTCGAAGTGACTCAGGTGATTCATAACGATCTCAAACCGTTTGGTGCCACCATCAATAACGCCACGCAAACGCTGTGGTTCGGCAACACGGTAAATAGCGCGGTAACGGCGATGGATGCTAAAACGGGCGCGGTGAAAGGACGTCTGGTGCTGGATGCGCGTAAGCGTTCTGAAGATGTTCGCCCGCTGCAGCCGCGTGAGCTGGCCGCAGATGACGCCACTAACACGGTATACATTAGCGGTATTGGTAAAGAGAGCGTGATTTGGGTGGTGGACGGCGACGCCATTAAACTGAAGGACACCATCCAAAATACCGGCAAAATGAGCACCGCTCTGGCTGTCGACAGCAAGGCTAAGCGCCTGTACACCGCCAATGCGGACGGTGAATTCATTACCATCGATACCACCACCAACAAAATTATCAGCCGCAAAAAACTGCTGGATGATGGGAAAGAGCATTTCTTTATCAACCTGAGCCTGGACACAGCGGGCAACCGTGCATTTGTCACCGACTCTAAAGCGGCGGAAGTGCTGGTAATCGACACCCGTAATGGCAACGTACTGGCAAAAGTCGCCGCGCCGGAATCCCTTGCCGTGCTGTTCAACCCGACGCGTAATGAAGCCTACGTGACTCATCGCCAGGCCGGTAAAGTGAGTGTGATCGACGCGAAAAGCTATAAAGTCGTCAAAACATTCGAGACCCCAACATTCCCGAATAGCCTGGCGCTCTCTGCCGATGGTAAAACCCTGTACGTCAGCGTGAAACAGAAATCTACCCGCGAGCAGGAGGCTACCCAGCCGGACGATGTTATTCGTATTGCGCTGTAAAAAATCAGGAGGGGGAAACCCCTCCTGTCATTTCTCTAAACCCCACGATACGCCTCGTTACACCCCGCCAGTAGCCCGACCCACTTCAGGGACTTACACTACGCCCTCAACGGCTAACTGAATAACACGGGAATACCATGAAAAAGCCATTTATCTGTCTTTGTGCAGGCGTAATGCTGTTTACCCTGGCAGGATGCACCACTGATTACGTCATGACGACCAAAAGCGGACAAACCATTACCACCCAGGGTAAGCCAAAACTGGATAAAGATACGGGAATGACCAGCTATACCGATCAGGATGGAAACGCGCGGGAAATTAACAGCAACGATGTAGCGCAGTTGATTGAAGCGAACTAAAAAAGAGGGCCTGAAGGATTAACCTTTCAGGCCTTCAGCCATTACGGCGCGGTGCGGTGGATTTCCGCGACGCGCTTACGCACGCCGAACCAGCCTGCAACCAGCAGGATGGCAATCAACGGTAATGACGCGATAGTGTAGGTGCCGTTTGGATAGTCAAACGCCATCAACACCAGCACGCTCAGCAGGAACACCAGGGTTAGCCACGAGGTAAACGGAGCGCCCGGCAGTTTAAAGCTAACGTCTGCCGTTTTACCTTCTTTTATGGCCCGGCGCAGACGCATCTGACAGACCATGATAAAACCCCACGACGCAATAATGCCCAACGACGCGAAGTTCAACACGATCTCAAACACCTGCGACGGCACCAGATAGTTAAGAAATACCCCGACGACATAGACGACCAGCGTGGCGAGGATCCCAGCCCAGGGTACCTGTTGGCGGCTCATTTTAGCCATGAATTTCGGCGCCGATCCGCCCATCGACATGGAACGTAAAATACGTCCGGTACAGTACAGCCCAGAGTTAAGGCTGGAAAGCGCCGCGGTGAGCACCACGATATTCATGATACTGCCGATATACGGCACGCCCAGTTTGGAGAAGAAGGTAACAAACGGGCTTTGCCCTGCCTGATAGGCATTCCACGGCAGTAACAGAACCAGCAGCACGACAGAACCCACATAGAACAGACCAATACGCCAGATAACGCTATTGATCGCTTTCGGCACCATGGTTTGTGGATCTTTGCATTCTCCAGCAGCGGTGCCCACCAGTTCAATGGAGGCAAACGCGAAAACCACCCCCTGAACCAGTACCAGCGCCGGCAGCAAGCCATGTGGGAAGAATCCACCGTTGTCGGTGATCAGGTGAAAACCCGTGGCGTTACCATCCAATGGCTTTCCGGTGCCTAAAAAGACGGTACCCACCACCAGGAAAATCACAATCGCCAACACTTTGACCAGTGCAAACCAAAACTCCATCTCCGCGAACCACTTCACGCCGATCATGTTCATGGTGCCGACAATGGCCAGCGCGCCGAGGGCGAATACCCACTGCGGTACATCACCAAATGCGCCCCAGTAATGCATATACAACGCCACCGCGGTGATATCGACAATGCCGGTCATCGCCCAGTTGATAAAGTACATCCAGCCAGCCACATAGGCGGCTTTCTCACCTAAAAATTCACGGGCATAGGAGACAAAGCTGCCGCTGGAAGGGCGATGTAAAACCAGTTCGCCAAGCGCGCGCAGTATAAAGAACGAAAAAATACCGCACACCAGATAAACCAGCGCCAAAGCAGGACCAGCCATCTGCAAGCGCGCGCCAGCCCCTAAAAACAACCCGGTACCAATTGCGCCGCCAATGGCGATCATCTGTACCTGTCGATTTCCCATCGCTTTGTGATACCCCTCTTCGTGGGCATTCAACCAGCGTCGTTTCGCCGCATGTTGCTCCGCGGCTTGCGTGTTGTTTGTGTTCATTACTTTTCCTGTTGACCTGACAAAAATACAAATCCTTTTTGCCGCACCTACTGCGGCGAAAACAGCCTTACCCTTCATTGAGTTACGGGGGAAAACTGCCGGCCGAGCATCCTACATTCAATTGTTCAGTTCCGCAAAGCCCCGATAACAAGAATTCAGCATTTTTGTACAGCCTGCACTGGCGCGGTGTGGCCTCGATTCAGCCAATAAAAGAGAAGGGCGTAAATACCTGGAGAGGAGTGCGCTTATCGAGACATTCACCCGATAAGCGCCGTAAGGTTATGCTGATACGCCAAAGACCTGAACGGCCTGCTGTAAGCGCGATGAACGTTGAGTCAGATCGGCGGTAGCATCGGTGACACGTTCCACCATCTCGGCATTATTGTGTGTCATGGTGCCAACGCGTGAAATCGAATCGTTAATCAGATCCAGCGCCAGGGTTTGCTCACGCGTCGCCAGACTAATATCTTTGATCATCATCGACATCTGCAGGACATCGCCAATCATCCCGGTAAGATGCGTCTCCGTTTGTTCTACCATTTTGACGCCGCTATTCACGTTGGCGACGTTCTTCTCAATCAACTGTTTGATCTCTTTTGCTGCAGACGCTGAGTGCTGTGCCAGATTACGGACCTCTGCCGCCACAACGGCGAAACCGCGTCCTGACTCTCCGGCTCGCGCGGCCTCGACCGCGGCATTGAGCGCCAGAATATTGGTCTGAAAGGCGATACTATCAATGACGCCGATGATGTCGACGATCTGCCCGTTGTCACGCGATATCGCCTGCATCATGGCGATAGTTTGTTTCATGATATCGCCGCCTTCTGCCGCATTGGCGCTGGTTTTATCGGCCATGGTCATAGTATGTGCCGCAGTCTCAGCAGTTTGCTGTACCGCGCTACCAATTTCTTCAATGGCGGCAGCGGTTTGTTGCAGGTCGGCGGAGGTTTCTTCGGAACGCTTATGCAGCGCCGTACCTTCTTTTGATACTCGCTGACTGATAGCGCGAATACCGGATATTTGCGTACTGACATCATCGACCAGTGAATTCAGATTAAGCCCGGACTGATTAACCAGACGCATCAGCATTCCGATTTCATCCACCCGATTTAAATGACAGTTATCAGGTTTTCTCCCGGATACCACTTTCTTCATTTGCGTCAGTAGCGTATTAACTGGCTGACAAATTTGATACTTAAGGTAAATAGCAAGCATCAGAAATAAGAACAGCAACCCTCCCGCCTGAATAAATGGATTAACAGGAGCAAAAAGAAATAGCACAGCGAGCAGGGCGATTACCCCTAAAGAATAATTGACGCGCTGGCTAATGCTCAGCCATTTAAACATTGATGCCCATGACAATATGCCGCGGCGAATGATAATGCCTTTAAAAAGTCGAAACCCTTTAAACTGCTGGCTATTAATTTTTTGATATAAACTTTCGCTTTGAGTTATTTCATCGCGCGAAGGAACGGTACGCACTGAAATGTAGCCAGTGAGTTTTTCATTGTGCCAGACCGGTGTAACGTTGGCGCGAACCCAGTAATGGTCGCCATTCTGCCGACGGTTTTTCACCATTCCCGTCCAGCTGTCTCCCTGCTGTAGCGTGTACCACATATCGGCGAACGCCGCGGGAGGCATATCAGGATGGCGAATAATATTATGCGGTTCGCCCATTAATTGCTGTTCGTTAAATCCGCTGGCATCAATAAATGCGGAGTTGGCGTAGGTAATATGACTTTCTTTATCCGTCGTAGAAAGCAGCGTCGTTTTATCGTTAAGTGCGTGCTCAATTTGTGTAACGGGCATGTTACTTTTCATAGAGGTCCCATGATGCTATGTATAATCCATACAAAAATCCCCGCAATGAAATCGGGGGATATTAGAAATCTGTTTTAAACCGTTTTAATAAGAGACGTTGCATTCTCTACTAATCATCATTTCTGTGGAAGTAGTTAAAATAAAAATTTCCATGTAAATCATTCATCCCACGTCATAAAAGTGAAACAATTAATACAAGCGCATAACGTTACAAGTCGTTTAAACTGACTTAACGTAAATTGCGTTAAAAAACCTTTTCGTAAAAAGAAAACTGGCATGAAATGATTTTGATGTTATTAACGTGATATCAACGACCCTATTATATTTTGTAGGCTATTAATTGCGGGTGTTTTTCAGTTTAGCGGTACTGGGCGATCCAATTTTTAACCCTGGCTGCGGTAGGGTTTGTTATCTACTTTTTAGCTGAGTAAATGTGAATTAAATGTTTCAGTATGGCTATTTGATAAATTAATAATAAAGACATGTTAACAAACATAGGCTCGTAACATGTCATATCGCCTGAGTGTTCTGGATAAAAGCCCCATCGGGGAAGGTGAAACTGCCGCGACTGCGCTTTCCCGGACGTTGCGCCTGGCGCAACTGGCGGAAGAGTGGGGGTACCATCGTTTCTGGATCGCGGAACACCATAATACGCCACAGCTGGCCAGTCCATCGCCGGAACTGGTGATCGCCTGGATCCTCGGGCAAACCCAGCGTATCCGCGTTGGTTCCGGCGGCGTGATGCTGCAACATTACAGCCCGTACAAAGTGGCGGAAAACTTCAATCTTCTGGCATCACTGGCTCCTGGACGTGTCGACCTCGGCGTAGGGAAGGCCCCTGGCGGGTTACCGTTGTCGACTCAGGCGTTACAGCATGGACTGCATCAGGAAGAAAAAGGCAGTTTTGCCGATCAGCTTTCTCAGCTTAACGGCTGGCTGGCGCTGAACGGAACGGAAAGCGGGGAAACGGTATTCCCGACGCCAATCCCACCAATACCGCCAGAAGGATTTGTACTCGGAGCCAGTGTGCAAAGCGCACAGTTAGCAGCGCAATCCGACTGGAATTTTATCTTCGCTGCGCACCTCAACGGTGACAAAGCGTTATTACGTGAGGTTTTGTCCTTCTGGCAGACCCACAGCGACCGCCCGACGATAGTCGCCGTTCAGGTGATTGTGGCTGACAGTCACGATACCGCTGCGCAACTGGCGGAAAACGTGCAAATCTGGGGCGTTGAGCTGGAAAATGGTCAACGCGTTACAGTCGCCAGCGAAGAGCAAGCCCTGGCATTCGCCGTACAGGCGGGTAGTTCGCCACGCAAAATCGCGCGTCGTGAACTGGCGTTGTTACACGGCACCGCTCAAGAGGTGATGGTAAAGCTGAATGCTCTGCATACGCAATTTGGTATTGATGAGTTCATTATCGACACGCCAGTGGCGGAGGGCCACGCGCGTCTGACATCGCTGCGTTTGTTGGCACAAGTCCATAATGCCGTGGAGGTGCTCTGATGACCCTCAGCTCAACGCTTATCAACTGGCGTCGTGAATTACATCAGCACCCGGAGCTTTCCCTGCAGGAGGAAGCAACCACCAGGCGCATTCAGGCCTGGTTGCACGCTGCGGATGTCGACATTCTGCCGTTCAAGCTGAAAACCGGTCTGGTCGCGGAAATCGGCAAGGGAGAAGATGTCATCGCGCTGCGGGCGGATATCGATGCGCTACCGATAGAAGAAAGCGCCGATGTTCCGTTTCGCTCCCTCACACCGGGCGTGATGCATGCCTGCGGGCATGACGTCCATACCAGCGTGATGCTTGGAGCAGCACTGCTGCTTAAACAACAGGAAACAACCTTACCGGGGCGAGTACGTATTTTGTTTCAACCAGCTGAAGAGAGTTTCGGCGGCGCAAAAACGTTGATCCGCGCCGGTGCGCTGCAAAACGTAGCGGCTATTTTTGGTATGCACAATGAGCCCGGTTTGCCGGTGGGCGAATTTGCCACACGCGGCGGTGCGTTCTATGCCAATGTCGATCGCTTCGTGCTGCGCATAAATGGCAAGGGCGCACATGCGGCGCGTCCGCATGAAGGCAAAGATGCCATCCTGCTTGCCAGCCAGTTGGTAACCGTGTTGCAAAGCGTTGCCAGTCGCGACGTTAACACGCTGGATTCGGTGGTACTCAGCGTGACCCGTATTCAGGGAGGAAATACATGGAACGTACTGCCAGAGTCCGTTGAGCTGGAAGGGACGCTCAGAACGCACCGGACTCAGGTACAGCAGCAGGTTAAAGCACGGGTTAATGACATCGCTGCCGGATTTGCCCATGCCTTTGGCGCACAAATAGACGTTATCTGGCATGCGGGGCCGACCGCGTTGGTGAACGATGCGCGTTGGGCCGATATCGCCACCACGGTGGCGAAACAGTCAGGCTACACCACTCACCATGCTGACCTGCATATGGGCGGGGAGGATTTTGCCGTCTACCTGCAAAATACGCCAGGCGCATTTGTCAGTATTGGCAGTGCCAGTGAATACGGATTACATCACCCGGGATTTAATCCAGACGAACGTTTAATTGAACCTGCCGCACATTACTTTGCGCAGTTAGCAAAAACGGCATTCGCACACCTTTAAGTTTACCTGTTGGGTAGGGGTTATTATGGCTGAAAATCGGCAACTACGGCTCGGAACTATTCTGCATGGCGCATCGGGAAATATGTCCGCATGGCGCCACCCGGCGGCTCAGGCCGATGCCAGTATTAATTTTGATTTTGTCAAAGAGACGGCGCTTATTGCGGAAAAAGGGAAGCTGGATTTTATTTTTGTCGCCGATGGTCTGTATATTAATGAAAAATCAATCCCGCACTTTTTAAATCGTTTTGAGCCGCTGACAGTATTATCCGCTTTGGCCAGCATCACCCAGAATCTGGGACTGGTTGGCACAGTGTCCACATCATACAGCGAGCCGTTTACGACCGCACGACAGTTCGCCAGCCTGGACCATCTCAGCAACGGGCGTGCGGGCTGGAACGTGGTTACGTCGCCTCTGGAAGGATCGGCAAAAAACTATTCTCGCGCTCAGCATCCGGAGCATGCCCAGCGTTATCGTATTGCCGATGAATATTTACAGGTAGTGAAAGGACTGTGGGATTCCTGGGAAGACGATGCTTTTACCCGTAATAAAACAAGCGGGGAATTTTTTAATCCGCATAAACTGCACACGCTAAATCATCATGGAGATTATTTCCAGGTCGCCGGGCCGTTAAATATTGGGCGTACGCCACAAGGTCGTCCGATTATATTTCAGGCGGGAGCTTCAGCAGATGGCAAGAAATTAGCGGCGCAGCATGCTGATGCCATTTTTACCCATCAGGAGTCGCTGGCAGAGGCTAAGGCGTTCTATCAGGATGTAAAAAGTCAGCTGGAAATCGCCGGACGACATCCCGATCAACTGCATATATTCCAGGGCGTCAGTATTATTGTTGGCGACAGCGCAGAGGACGTTGAGCAGCAGTATCAGACTACCGCTGCGCTGGTCTCCGTTACCGACGCGCTGAACTATCTTGGCCGCTACTTTGAACATCATGATTTTGCCCAATATCCGCTGGACGCACCGTTCCCGGATCTTGGCTCTCTCGGACAAAACAGCTTTCGCAGTACGACTGATGAGATCAAACGCAACGCGCGCGAGCGTGGCTTAACACTCCGTCAGGTTGCTCTGGAAGCGGCCAGCCCACGTCCGCGTTTCAGCGGCACGCCGGAACAGGTCGCCGACGGCCTGCAGCAGTGGTTCGACGAGAAAGCCGCAGACGGTTTTATTATCCAGGGCGGAACGCCGGATACCTTCCCGCGTTTTGTCGAACAGGTTGTCCCTGTGCTTCAGGCGCGGGGACTGTTCCGCCATGAATATCCCGGTACGACCCTGCGCGCAAGCCTGGGATTAACGACACCTGCAAATCAATTCGCACAATAAGAGAAAAACGCTATGCAGAAAAAATCAGTATTCCTCGCGCTGTCGCTGGCTTTCAGCGCGACTGTCTGGGCAAATGATGTGACGATTAACGGCACGGGCGTAAGTCTGGAAGCCAATAAAACGCCGATCAATACGGCAAAGAATCCGCAGGCGATTGCGCAATTGCCCGCAAACCTGCACCTGGCCGTACCTGGCAAATTCACCGTGGCGATTGCCGGGCTCAGTCAACCGCCGCTGACCGTCTTTGCCGATGACAATAAGACGCTGATCGGCAGCGAGGCGGACATCGCGCGTCTGGTGGCTGACAGTTTGGGGCTGGAACTCAACGTCGTACCTACGTCATGGGAAGACTGGCCGCTGGGCGTCACTTCCGGCAAATACGATGCCGCGATCAGCAATATTACCGTCACCAAAGCACGCAAAGAAAAATTCGATTTCGCGACGTATCGGAAAGACTCTCTTGGCTTTTATGTCAAAACCGGTAGCAAGCTGAAGAAAATCGAGCAGGCGGAAGATATCGCTGGACTGCGCATTATCGTCGGTTCAGGGACGAACCAGGAAGCCATCCTGCTGGCCTGGAACGATGAGAACGTGAAGAAAGGGTTACAGCCGTTTACGCCGGTGTATACCAAAGATGATGCCGCGCAAACCCTGGCCCTACAGTCAGGTCGCGCCGATGCCTACTTCGGTCCTAATGTAATCGGCGCATGGAAAGCTGCACTCAACGGTAAAACGCAATTGGTGGGTAGTGTTGATGGCGGTTGGCCAAAAGCGGCACACATCGCTGTGACGCTGAAAAAGGACAGCGGTCTGGTTCTGCCGGTACAAACCGCCCTCAACGGCGTAATTGGCAACGGCGCCTATGACAAGGTGCTGAGTCGCTGGGGAGAAGGGGTGGAACGCATTCCGCAATCTGAAATCAACCCGGCCGGTTTAGGCGACTAAGGAGGTTATCGTGAGCGATCAATTTCGCGTGGTCTCACCTGAAGCCAGCGAGCTACAGCCCATTTTGAACGGTCTGTTCGGTGAGTATGCTGCCCGCTATGGCGATTATTTTTCTCGCGACGCTGAAGTGGAACTGACCGAATGGTATCTGGCACCGCAGGGACTTTTTGTGGTCCTGGAGCGTGGCGGAGAAATTATCGCCACCGGGGCTTACAAACCTTACGACAAGGACACTGCCGAGATTAAGCGTATCTGGACAAAAAGCAGCCTGCGTCAGCAGGGACTGGCGGCGCGTGTAGTGCAGGAACTGGAACGTCGGGCGCTACTCGCGGGCTACAGCCGGATATATCTGACCACAGGATTTCGCCAGCCGGAGGCGGTCAGACTTTATTTAAGCCAGGGCTACGATCCGCAATTTGATACGACGCGCAATCCCGAAGAGTACAGCCAGCCACCGTTTGATGGACGGCTGCGCTTTACCAAACTGCTGACTATTGCCGGTCAGGCCAGAATCGCCTGAGGAGAGAAGATGAAAACGACAGATAGCATTAAAGTCGTACCGGCGCGTTACCCCATGCGCACCGTTGGCGCGGTCATTGCTTTGTTTGTCCTGGCGGTGATTCTCCAGTCTGTGGCGTTTAATCCGCGCTGGGAATGGAGCGTGTTTGCCCGCTGGTTCTTCGATCCGGTGATTTTGTCTGGTCTTGGACAAACGCTGTTACTGACACTTATCGGGACGCTGTTGAGTATTCTCATCGGCGGTCTGCTGGCGCTGGCGCGGCTTTCATCTTCCTGGCTGTTGAACTGTCTGGCATGGGGGTACATCTGGCTGTTTCGTTCGTTACCGCTGATTGTGGTGCTAATCGTTCTGTACAACTTCTCCTATCTGTACGACACGCTGACGATTGGTATTCCGTTCACTCCCATTCAGTGGGGAAGTTTTGAGACCATCAATGTACTCGGTCAGTTTTCCACTGCGGTGGTTGGCCTGACGCTGGTGCAAAGCGCCTATACCGCTGAGATTATACGTGGTGGATTTTTGGGGGTTGATCACGGTCAGTACGAGGCAGCGGCAGCACTGGGCTTACCAGCAGGGCGACGTACGCTGCGGATTATTCTGCCGCAGGCGCTGCGCACCATTTTGCCTGCTGGCTTCAATGAAATCATCAGTCTGGCGAAAGGGACGGCGATGGTATACGTGCTGGCAATGCCGGAGCTGTTCTACACCATCCAGATGATATACAACCGCACGCAGGAAGTGATCCCGCTGCTGATGGTGGGTGCGGTGTGGTATCTGGTGATCACCAGCATTCTGTCGCTTATTCAGCATCTGGTCGAACGCACGCTGGCACGCAGCGAACGACGTTCAGCGATCAACACAGTCCGGGTGAGCCGTGCAGAAAAACGCAGTCGTCAACGTCCACAGCAGGAGGCCGTCCATGTCCCACTCGCCTGAAGGCCATATTTCTATTACCGGCGTCAGCAAATACTTTGGTCGCCACAAAGCATTGGATAATGTGTCGCTGGAGATCCCTCCCGGAACGGTAACGGTCATTCTCGGGCCGTCCGGTTCAGGGAAATCCACACTCCTGCGTACCATCAACCATCTGGAACGCGTCGATGAGGGTTTTATTCAAATCGATGGCGATTACATTGGCTATCGTCGGCAGGGAGATAAGCTGTATGAGCTGAAAGAGGCGGAAATTTTGCGCCAGCGGGTTAACGTCGGCTATGTGTTCCAGAACTTTAATCTGTTCCCACACTTAACGGTGCTGGAGAACCTGATTGAAGCACCCATTGCGCACGGACTGGCATCGCGTAAAGCCGCCACCGAGCGGGCATTAACGCTGCTTGATGCGGTAGGGTTGCGCAATAAAGCCGATGCCTGGTCGCGTCACTTATCTGGCGGTCAGCAGCAGCGTATCGCTATTGCCCGTGCACTGGCGCTAAATCCGCGCGTCATGCTGTTTGATGAGCCTACATCTGCACTGGATCCTGAACTGGTGGGCGAAGTCCTGGATGTCATTAAAGCGCTGGCGAAGTCGGGAACCACGCTGGTGGTGGTGACGCACGAGATTGGCTTCGCTAGGGAGGTGGCGGATCAGGTGGTGTTTATGGTTGATGGCAAAATCGTCGAGCAGGGCAGCAGCGAGCAGGTACTGAATCATCCACGCCACACGCGCACCCAGCAGTTTTTGTCGAAAGTGCTTTGAGTTACATTGCGGCACAAGGCTGTGCCGCACGGGAGTCACAGGGTAACGACTATTTTACCTACCTGACCGTTGGCTTCCATGTATTGATGTGCTTCGACGATATCATCAAAGGCAAAGGTTTTATCAATCAGCGGCTTGAGTTGGCCGGACTGTAATCCTTCAAAGATAAACCGTTTCGCACGTGACAGTTTTTCCGGGTTCGTGGTGATTTCGAAAATCTCATAGCCGCGGAAGGTCAGATGACGACCGAGTATCTCTATGACCGGGATAGAAAGGTCACGTGAATCAAGCGAGCCATACTGGAAAAAGAGTCCGCCGGCAGGCATCACCTGGGCAATTTTTGCCACGCCAGGGCCACCGACCGGATCGAAGACCACGCGGGTACCTTTGCCGTCAGTGATCCGGTTAATCTCCGCCACCAGATCCTGCTCCTGGCTGGCGATAACCTCTGCCGCACCAAGTTGCAGAAGCTGGGCACGTTTCTCACTGGTGCGCGTCATCGCAATCGGTTTTGCTCCCCGCATGTTAGCAATCTGAATTGCCGCCAGTCCGACGCTGCTGGAAGCAGCATTGATCAGCACGTTATCACCAGGCTTAATATCCGCATATTCAACCAGCGCACCGAAAGCGGTCACATACATCATCCAGCTCGCCGCGGCTTCCTCGAAGCTAAGATTCTCAGGATGTTTGACGACAGCATGGGCTGGAGCATTGACGACTTCACCGTACATACCATACTCATGGAAGCTGAAAGCCGGGATGACGCTGACGCTATCGCCGGGCGCAAACTCACGCACGTTGTCTCCCACGGATTCAACAACGCCAGAAGCCTCATAGCCCAGACGTGCCGGGAATTTGGGTTGGTAAATATACTGGCCGGTACGATACATAATTTCCGCACGGTTAATGCCGATTGCGCGTACGCGTATCTGAACTTCATCCGCACGCGGAGCCGAAACTGGCATATCCTGGATTGTCAGGACGTCAGCGTTGCCTGGTTGATTAAAAACCACGACCTTAGACATAGCAAACCTCTGTAAATTGTTCTGTATTGGGTCTGCACAATTTAACGGCTCAGATGAGGGTGAAAAACCGCCGTTGCGGAACTTCACTATTACTCAGATTATAATAATCCCTGTAGGCGCGATTTTTGCTCGGTAAAAAGCGCACACAGCCAGTCAATAAACACCCGAACGCGGGGGGCAAGATGACGTCTGTCGGGGTAAAGCACAGAAACCGGTTTTGATTCCCCGGCATAATCAGCCAGCACCTCAACGAGCTGGCCCAACTGGATCCAGGGGGCCAGTACCGCGTGCACACCGTGGATGATACCGAGTCCGGATAAACAGCCTGTCAAAAGGATGTCGGAGTTATCAACGCTGATGTGACCTGCGGGGATAAACGACACGGTTTCACCCTCGCGGACGAAGGACCATTCCAGTGCTTCACGATGACGTTCACTGAAAAAGTTAATTGCCTGATGTCGGGATAAATCCTCTGGTGTCTGCGGTACGCCATGTTGTTGCAGATAATCCGGTGACGCGCATGTCACCATTTTTACCTCGCCAAGCCGCCGTGAAATCAGAGAAGAGTCTTGTAACTCGCCAATGCGAATCATGCAGTCGATACCTTCGGCAAGCAGATCGATTCTGCGGTCGGTGGAGGTGAGGACAATCTCAATATCCGGGTAGCGCGACTGGAAATCGTTCAGGGCCGGGACTAATACCGAGTGAGCCAGCGACAGGGGGGCATTCACCCTGAGTTTTCCGCGCGGAGGGCGAGTGGGTGAGAAAGAAGCCATGATGTCATCAACGTCACTGAGCAGGATTTTTGTGCGTTGGTAAAAAGCGTCACCTTCTTCTGTCAGACTCACTTTACGAGTCGTGCGGTTAAGCAACTTTACTCCCAGATCGTCTTCAAGATGTTGGATAGCTTTGGTCACTGCAGGGCGGTGCAGGTGTAACACGTCTGCTGCTCTGGCAAATCCACCTTGCTCAACAACCTGTACAAAAATGTTCATATATTCAAACATACTGGAACGCATTGCTTATTCTCCCCCGGTATTCGACCATTGTTATTATGAAAGTAATAATCACGTCTGCATAGGTTGCCGAATGCTGCTCTACACTTAGGGTTTTAACTTTGGGGATTGCAGCATGATTAAGGTCTATGGGGTACCGGGCTGGGGATCGGCCATCAGTGAAGTGATGCTCACACTGGCGGAGATCCCTTATCATTTTATTAATGTCGACGGTTTTGACAGTGACGGCCCTCAGCGGGAGTTGCTTAAGACTATGAATCCACTATGCCAGGTGCCCACGCTGGTACTGGAAAATGGCAGTGTGATGACGGAAACGGCGGCGATCGCGCTGATGATCCTCGATCGTCGCCCTGAACTTTCACCACCCGTTGGACACGCCGAACGCCAGCAGTTTCAGCGTCTGTTGATATGGCTGGTGGCAAATGTCTATCCCACGTTTACCTATGCCGACTATCCAGAACGCTGGGTACCGGACGCCCCGGCGCAGTTGAAAAAGAACTGCATTGAGTACCGTAAATCCCTCTATATGTGGCTGAACGATCAGCTAAACGACGAGCCGTACGCATTCGGGGATCAGCTAACACTACTGGACGTATATATTGCCGTTATGCGCAGCTGGGGACCTGGGCATGACTGGTTTCAGGACAACACGCCGAATATTAGCGCTATCGCTGATGCAGTTTGTCAGCATCCGAGGCTGCGTACTGTACTGAAAAACAATAAGATTATTTGAATAAAAAAACGCTGTTCCGCAGGAGTGCAAATCCGGAACAGCGGGCGAACTATCGCCATAAGGTTAAATTACGCGACAGAAGGGGTCAGCGTAATACGATCCAATGGACCCACGATAAACAGATAAGAAATCAGGCCAATCAACCCCATCGAACCGACGTAGAGAATGGCGTAATCAAAAGACTGGGTATTCGCCAGAATGACGCCGATCACCAGTGGCGTGATGTTACTGGCCATATTGCCGCACATATTGAAAACGCCGCCTGCAATGCCGAGCACTTCTTTTGGCGAGGTATCGCTGAGAACGCACCATCCCAGATTGCCAAACCCTTTGGCGAAAAATGCCAGACTCATCGCGGCGATCACCACAAATTCTGACGAGGTGTAGTTGGCGATAACGATGACACAGGAAAGCAACATTCCGCAGATAACCGGCAGCTTACGAGCAATCGTCAGGCTGTAACCGCGTTTTAGTAGCCAGTCGGAGAACACGCCGCCTAATAATCCACCGATAAAACCGGCAATGGCAGGGATACTGGCGACAAACCCCACTTTGAGGATGGACATGCCTTTCGCCTGATACAGATAAGTAGGGAACCAGGTCAGGAAGAACCAGGTAATGGATGTCACGCAGAACTGCCCGATATAAACGCCAATCATCATGCGATTGACGCAGACGCTCTTAATTTGCGTAAAGGTAATTTTCTGCGACTCTTTTTTATTGCCCAGCGCCGGTTCGCCACCGCCTTCCCGGATATAGTCAATTTCCTGTTGGTTTACCTTCGGATGGTGCATGGGATCCCTGACTTTGACCAGCCAGAAGATGCCAAGAATAACGCCAATAGCCCCGATATAATAAAACACAAAGTGCCAGCTCAGATTATGCAAAATAATCGTCATGAGCGGCGTAATAATCCCTAACGAGATATATTGTGCGGCCTGATAGACTGAGGTAACAAATCCCCGTTCGTTATTGGGAAACCATTGCACGCTTAATCGACTATTGGCCGGAAAGGCAGGAGCTTCAATCGCACCCATCAGTAATCGTAAGATAATCAATACGACAAGTGGGCTGGCGTACAGATAAATGGTGCCCTGAAACATGGTTACCAGTGACCAGCCAATCAGGGCACAGCCGTATACCAACCGGGAACCGTACCGATCCAGCAACCAGCCGCCGGGCAGTTGCATAATGACATAAGAAATACCGAAGGCAGAAAAGGCCAGTCCCATAGCTTCAGGATCAAAACCTAATTCTTTGCTCATTATCGGCGCGACCACGGATAACGTCGCGCGATCGGCGTAATTAAATACGGTGGCAAGAAACAGAAATATCAGAATGCCGTAACGCACTTTTGTGCGCTTTATTATTGTGTTCATCACCCACTCCTTTCATAAGGTTGAGAGCGTTTTTGTAGGGGAGGAGGGCGGGTATTACTTACCCGCCAAATAAATTAAGGACGTTTACCAAACTCGCAGGTCAATTGCGTCCAGCGGCGCGCCTGCTCGCTGATGCTGAAGCCCAGACCGTGACGTTCGGAAACCCACATCCGGCCATCGCGCAACTCAAGTTGTTCATTAAATAACGGGTTCAGCCATTCGAAATGCTCCAGCCATGGCTCAAGTGGATAAGCGGCGGACAGATGCAGGTGAACTTCCATAGCGAAGTGCGGAGCCAGTTTGCGACCATGTTTAGCCGCCAGGTCCATAATTTTAAGGAACGGTGAAATCCCCCCCACACGCGGTGCATCGGGCTGTACAAAATCGCTGGCGTTGCCAAGGATCAGCTGTTCATGTTCGCGGAAGCTGGTCAGCATTTCACCGGTGGCAATCGGGGTATCCAGCGCGGCGGCCAGTTGGGCATGGCCTTCTACATCGTAGGCGTCGAGCGGCTCTTCAATCCAGATCAGATTGAACTGCTCCATTTTACGTCCCATACGGATGGCGGTTTCCCGATCCCACTGCTGATTGGCATCGACCATTAGCGGGAAGTCATCCCCCAACGCTTCACGTACCGCGGTTAAGCGGCGAATATCCTCGGCACAGTTTGGCTGACCGACCTTGAGTTTGATGCCGCCAATGCCGTTTTCACGGGAAATAACCACGTTTTTAAGCACCTGATCCAGCGGCGTATGCAGGAATCCGCCGGAGGTGTTGTAGCACTGTACGGAGTCACGATGCGCGCCAAGCAGTTTTGCCAGCGGCAATCCTGCACGCTTGGCCTTCATATCCCATAAAGCGATATCGATAGGGGAGATGGCCTGAACCGCCATGCCGCTGCGTCCTACGGAAGCCCCAGCCCACAACAGCTTGGTATAGATCTTGTCAATATCGTTTGGATCTTCACCTAACAGGTTATCGGCAATTTCTTTGGCATGCGCATAGATCCCCTGACCGCCAGCACGCTTGGAGTAACTAAATCCCACGCCTTCAAACCCGTCGCGACTGCGGATCTCGGCGATGATTATGGCGACTTCGGTTAGTGGTTTCTGGCGACCAGTCAGCACTTTGGCATCGCTCACTGGTGTTGCCAGCGGAAGGAAAGCCAGAGACAGTTTTACCCATTCAATACGGTCACCGGTTTCTGCTGCGGTTTTGGCGTTAGCCGATTTGGCATAGGTCACGGCATCGGAATTAGCGCTTAAAGACATATTATTCTCTCCTGGTGGTAATAAATGATTGCGCTATCATTTTTAGTGTTAGCGCAATCATTTCACCAGTGAGTTGATTGTGATTTGAACAATTGCTCACAAATACTGAGATAAAAGGGTAGTAACTTGTAAACGATGTCACATTCCAATATTTTATGGAGAAATGCACAAATCATTGTGATTGCGCTATCATTTTGATTGACGATAATTAACTAAGCTGCTGTTTTCTCAGCGGTATCGCCGGGAGTCGCTGGCAATAGCCGAAATCATGATGAATAATGCCAGGATAAATCAGCGATTTTTGACAAGGGCATCGACAGTGAAAAACGCCAGACCTCCGCGTGCACCCACGCTGGAAGATGTTGCCCGTACTGCTGGATTGTCACCCATGACGGTGAGCAGGGCGCTAAATAGCCCGCAGTTGGTGCGCCCGAAAACCGTGGAAAAAGTGATGCAGGCGGTACGTGCCACGGGATATATCCCCAACGCGCTGGCCGGGGGGCTGGCGTCGCGTCGCAGTAAGCTTATCGCCGTGGTTGTTCCGCAAATTAACAACAATATGTTTGTCGATACCATTCAGTCATTAAGCGATGAACTGGCTGAACGCGGATACCACATCTTGCTCTGCGTATCAGGTTACACGCCGCAAACTGAGGCAGAGCTGGTGGCGACGCTGCTTTCTCGCCGCCCGGATGGCGTCGTGCTCACCGGTATCCATCATACCGCCGAGCTGAAAAAGGTGATTCTTAATGCGGCCATTCCGGTTGTAGAGATCTGGGATTTAACCCCAACGCCCATCGATATGCTGGTCGGTTTTTCGCATGAAAAAGTTGGTCAGGCGGTGGCAGACTATTTGCTGAAAAAAGGTTATCGCCGTCCGGGGTTGTTATGGACCGCCGATCGCCGGGCAGGCCAGCGTAAACAAGGACTGTGCGATGCGCTGAGTCGTCATGGTATTACGGCTGACGCACAGGTGGACGTCCCACTTCCGGCCTCTCTGGCATTGGGACGCACTGGATTGACGCAGCTATTGGCGGATCGCGAGTTTGATGTCATTGTCTGTAGCTCAGATACCTTAGCCCAGGGGGCGATTATGGAAGCCGAAAGCCGTGGTTTACGCGTGCCGCAGGAGCTAGCTGTAATCGGTTTTGGCGATCTTGATTTTGCCGCCAGTAACCGGCCTGCCATCACCACAGTTAGCGTCGACCGACGGGCCATTGGACAACGCGCCGCCTCTCTGCTTGCCGATCGTATCGAACAAATTCCACGTGAAGACGATATTATTGATGTCGGATTTCACCTGGTTGAACGAGAGTCCGCATAAGTTACCTGCATCCCAAAACAATAAGGAACCTGTCATGCCGCACGTTGATATCAAATGTTTTCCTCGCGATTTGAACGAAGAAGAGAAGGCCGCGTTGGCGGCGGATATTACCGAAGTCATTATTCGTCATTTACAAAGCAAAGAGAGTTCAGTGAGCATCGCGCTCAATGAAGTTGAGCCGGATGCCTGGCAGGCGGTATGGGATGTGGAAATTGCGCCACAGATGACGAGGCTGATTAAAAAACCCGGCTACAGCATGTAAGAAAAAATGGGCGGAAAACCCGCCCGTTTTCCGTTGTGCTTACGGCGTAACGATGTTGAACCAGAATTCGAACTTATCCATATAGCCGAGCATGGCATCAAGCTTGGCGCCGTCACCGGTTATCTTCACGTCACCGCTGTCTTGCGCCTGTTTTAGCGTCACTTCCTTGAGGATGATTTTGTTCAGCGTGTCGCGATTCAGCGTGACGGTGGCGTCGGCGTCTTTTGCTTCGGCATTGGCGGTATGGTTCAGTACGCCATTCTCCAGCTCAAGTTTGTATTTACCACCGTCGCTACCAAGGTCGATGTTAAACACCGACTTCGCATCGCCCGCTTTTTGTCCATTGATATGCACCGCCAGATAATCGAAGAACATTTCCGGCGTCATCGCCCGAACGGTATCCGGGCTGGCGGTATTCGGGGTTGGGCCTTTGACTACGCCGTTACGCAGCTCTTGCGCCCCGGTCAGATAGAAGTTACGCCACGGGCCGGATTCAGCCTGATATCCCAATTGCTCCAGCGCATCCGCTTCCAGATTACGTGCAGCCTGGTTATTCGGATCGGCAAACACCACTTTGCTCACCACCTGAGCTACCCAACGGTAGTTACCCTGGTCATAGTCGTTTTTTGCTTTCTGCAAAATAGCGTCAGCGCCGCCCATATAGTCGACAAATTTCTTCGCAGATTCTTCTGGCGGCAGTTCATCCAGCGTTGCCGGGTTGCCGTCAAACCAGCCGAGATAGAGCACATAGGTTGCTTTTACATCATGGCTCACGGAGCCATAGTAACCGCGGTTAGCCCAGGTGTGGGCCAGTGAGTCCGGCAGCTTAAAGTTTGCGGCGATCTCATCGCGGGTCAGACCTTCGTTAGCCATGCGCAACGTCTGGTCGTTGATGTAACGGTACAAATCGCGCTGGCTTTTCAGCAGGCTCACGACTTTATCATTGCCCCAGGTTGGCCAGTGGTGCTGCGCCATCAGGATTTCTGCTTTATCACCCCAGCGGACAATCGCTTCGTTGATGTATTTGGACCACGGCAGCGGTTCACGGATTTTGGCTCCGCGCAGAGAGTAGGTATTGTGCAGGGTGTGGGTGACATCTTCAGCAGATTCAATCAGTTTCTTCTCTTCGATGTACCACAGCATCTCCGAAGGCGCTTCAGAACCCGGAGCCAGCATGAAATCATAGGTCAGGCCGTCAATGACCTCTTTTTGTCCATCTTTCTCAATGATATTCGTTGGCGCAATCAGGGTAACGGTTCCCGCAGAAGTCGTGGTTCCCAGTCCCGCGCCGACCTGACCTTTGGCATCAGGTTTTAGCAGGTTGCCGTACATGTAGCTCGCGCGGCGGCTCATGACGTTACCTGCCATGATATTCTCAGCGACCGCTGCTTCCATAAATCCGGCAGGCGCATAAATTTTCACTTTGCCCGCTTTCACGTCAGTTTCATCAACAACGCCGCGCACGCCGCCGTAATGGTCAACGTGGCTGTGGGTATAAATCACCGCGATAACCGGTTTTTGACCACGGTTTTTAAAGTAAAGATCCATCCCGACTTTAGCCGTTTCTGCCGAAACCAGCGGGTCAACGACGGTGATGCCTTCTTTACCTTCAATAATGGTCATGTTAGACAGATCGAGGTTGCGGATCTGGTATACGCCATCCGTGACTTCAAATAGCCCGCTGATGTTGATCAACTGGGACTGGCGCCACAGGCTCGGGTTTACCGTATCCGGCGCTTTATCGCCTTCTTTGATGAACGCGTATTGCTGCGGATTCCAGATAACATTTCCCTCTTCGCCTTTGATCACTTCCTGCGGGAGTGGAGCGATAAAGCCTTTGTGGGCGTCGGTAAAGTCGGTGTTATCGGAGAATGGTAGTTGATTGTAGAGCGCATTGTTTGCTTGTTGCGTGGCGGCGGTGGCGTCTTTGGGAGCTTCAGCGGCCATAACGGGAACAGAAAACGATGTGAGTAACCCAGCCAGTATAAAACTTTGTGCGATTCTATTAAGTTGCATCGTAAAACCTCTCTGAGACTTCAGGAAGTACAGTGTTTACGGATAGCGTGTTAGGTGAATCTTTGGGTTAGAGCATTTTTAACTATAATTCAGGTGAATTATTCAGCAAGGAAGGCTAAACAGGAGGGGCTGTCATACGGACAGAATCTACTATTTGCCAGCAGTTATACGTTTCCCGCTGGTGACAAACGTTCCGGCGCCAAGATGATGCAGGGTATTGAGTTTATCATCATCAAACTGCCAGCGTCCTTCCACGAAAGCTCGCTCATCAGCGGCAGCCGAGACCACTTCCCCAAACAGGGTGTCATATTTTTCCTGTGCTGCCGTTGCAGGCAGCAGACGACACTCCATCCAGGCCAGACATTTCGCTTCTATTAACGGTAATCCCAGCACCGGACCTTTTACCACCGGAATACCGTAGCAGTTAAATTTATCTTCCACGCGACCGGAAACGCTGCCCACCGCGTAAGTCCAGTTGGTAGCGGCCACGCCCGGAATAACAATACCGAACTTGCCGCTACGCTCAATCAGTTCACGCGACCAGGCAGTCTTATCAACAACAATTGCAATCCGCGGCGGTTCAAATTCCACCGGCATTGACCATGCCGCCGCCATCACATTGCGCCGCTCGGTATGCTCATCCCGGCTGGTGATCAGTATCGTAGGGCCGTGGTTAAGCAGCCGACTGGCATGTTTTAATTCGATTGAACGGAAATGGCTCATGGATGCTCCTGGGCTGAGAGATAACACACCACAATAGATATAGATATTAACGGTATTAGCGATTTTGTCGCCTCGTCTGGAGGAACAACGCACAAAATCGACGGCGTAAAATTAAAAATGCGTTATAAGTACTGCATTAATCGAACAGGAACTCCCTATGACGCCTTTTTTAACCGCTTATTTTGCCCGTATTGGCTGGTCAGATTCGGCCAGCGTCGACATTGAAACTTTAAAAGCGCTGCATTTACTGCACAACGGCGCGATTCCGTTTGAAAACCTGGATGTATTGCTGCCAAGAGAGATGCAGCTTGACGATTTGTCGCTGGAAGAGAAGCTGGTGACGGCGCATCGTGGCGGTTATTGCTTTGAACAGAATGGAGTGTTTGAGCGCGCGTTACGCGAAATCGGTTTTAACGTACGCAGCCTTCTCGGTCGTGTGGTACTGGCAAATCCGTCAAGTCTGCCGCCGCGCACGCATCGTCTGTTGCTGGTTGAATTACAGGGAGAGCAGTGGATCGCCGACGTTGGCTTCGGCGGGCAAACGCTGACGGCGCCGATTCGTCTGCAGGCCGACATTGAGCAGCAAACGCCACACGGCGAATATCGTCTGGTTCAGGAGGGGGACGATTGGATCCTGCAGTTCCGCCATCACGATCACTGGCAATCAATGTACCGTTTTGACCTGGTCGTGCAGCACCAGAGCGATTATCTGATGGGCAATTTCTGGTCCGCGCACTGGCCACAATCGCATTTTCGTCATCATTTGCTGATGTGTCGTCATCTTCCGGACGGCGGCAAGCTGACGTTGACCAATTTTCATTTCACCCGTTATCAGGATGGTCGTGCGGTAGAGCAGATTAATCTGCCCGATGTCGCCAGCCTGTATGCCTTGCTGCAGGAACAGTTTGGACTGGGCGTGGATGACGTGAAGCATGGGTTTACCGAAGATGAGCTGGCGACGGTCATGGCGGCGTTTGATACGCATCCGGAGGCGGGGAAATAGGGGCATCGGAAGTCATGCCGGATGCGGCGTTATCGCCTTATCCGGCCTACGGGAACAATTAAAAATCTACCGCCCATTCGGCGTGAAACAGGATCACTGCCGAACCGGTAATAGTCACTTTTTCCGGCAGGTTTTCACGGATAGCCACCGTCACATCAACAATACCGTCACGCCCGAGCGCGCGGCCCTGATGTCCCTGAACACGTAGCGTTTTCCCGTCATGCGGCATCAACCCATGTTGAACCAGCCACGCGCCCATTGGACCGTTGGCATTGCCGGTAACCGGATCTTCCACAATACCAATAGCAGGCGAGAACATGCGGCCATCGGTGGCGTTTTCGCCCTTGCGAATTTGAAAAGGGAATAAACCGTTACAGCCAATTTGCTTGCTGATAGCGGTCAGGGCAGGCAAATCCGGGGAAAGGGCGTCGAGGTCCACCTCAGGCTTCAGCGCAATCATTACTTTAGAGTGTCCGGTAGTGGCTACCTGAATGGGTAATCCGGGCAGCATATCGTCTTCGCTCAGGTGCAGTGCATCGATTATCGCGGCACGTACAGCACCTTCCAGCGGAGATTCGAATCCAGGTACGCCTTGTTCAAGGCTGATGCGATAGTCATTGTCACTTGCTTCAATATCGACCCGATGACGACCGGCGAGCGAGGTTTGCCAGACGGTGCTGTTGCCCAGACCCAGCACCTTGGCGCGCACATAATGTGCGGCGACGGTAGCGTGTCCACAGATAGGAACTTCGACCGTCGGCGTGAAATAACGAATGCGAACATCGCTGTCGTCACTGGTCAGCAGGAATGCGGTTTCCGAATGACGCAGCTCGCGAGCAATAAGTTGCATCTGTGCTTCGCTCAATCCGTCAGCATGCAACACCACTCCCGCTGAATTGCCGCGAAAGGGTACTGAAGTAAAGGCATCGACGTGATAAACCTGTGGTTTCATTAGCGTTCTCCCTGGGATGGAGAAGCATCATAACGTACAAAAAGCGGGATAGCGATCCAGGCCCGGTAAGCGCTAGCGCTACCGGGCAGCAGAGGAAATTAGCGACGCGAACGCACTATCTGATAACGGCGGGTAAAGTACTCAAACGGCGCACTCCACACGTGGACCAGTCGGGTGAACGGGAACAGCAGGAAAATGGTCATCCCCAGAACCAGATGCACACGGAAAATCCACGCCACGCCATCCAGATGCGCAGACGCACCGCCCTGGAAGGTCACCACCGACTGCGCCCAACCGACCAGTTTTAGCATTTCACTGCCGTCAGGATGCTGTGCAGAGAACGGGATAGTGGTTAAACCGAGAATACATTGAATCAGCAGAACGCAGAGGATCAGAATATCGGCGGTCGAGGAGGTTGCGCGAATGCGCGGGTTAGTCAACCGGCGCACCAGCAGGCCAGCGCCACCCACCAGTGTGAGCACGCCACAAAGTCCGCCGGCAATCATCGCCATCTGCTGTTTTACCGCAATCGGCAGGAACCAGGCATACATCCAGTGCGGCGTTAACATGCCAAACAGGTGCCCGAAAAAGATCCCCAGAATGCCGATGTGGAACAGGTTTGACCACAACACCATGCCGCGTTTGTCCAGCATCTGGCTGGAAGATGCGCGCCAGGTGTATTGTCCGTAGTCGTAGCGTAGCCAACTGCCGAGGATAAACACCGTACCGCACAGGTACGGATAGATATCGTAAAAAAAGACGTTCAGGTACTGTATCATTTCGGGCCTCCCGCGCTGACGTCGACATACTGAGGTGCCACGTCCTGGCTAAAGCGTCGTTGATAGTTTTGTAACGGTGAACTGTCACAGGCGGTGGCATTATCTTCGATAAACTTCACCTGTTCCTCTTCCCAGACTGCATCCAGCGCCTGTCGGGTATCGTCGCGCGTTTCCGCGCCAACCTGCTTAGTGACACTGTCACTCGAAAGAGGACTTCCGGCAAGCTGCAACAGGGCATCAAACAGTTGATACCACGGCGTATCGCGCTGTTTTAAGCGCCCGCCAAGCAACGCCAGAATCGGTGCGACGTTCTGCAGTCCTTCTTTGGCCTCCGCTTCCGGTAACACGCTTAAGTACTCAAGATATAAAGGCAGGTGATCCGGCAGTTCGCGACAGTTTAGCTGCAGCCCGACCTTTTCATACTGCGCCAACAAATCAACCATCGCCTGGCCCCGGTCACGGGACTCGGCGTGCACATGCTCAAACAGCAGCAGAGAGGTGGCCCGACCCCGGTCGAATATTTCGCACCATTCGGCTTGTTTATCCAGTAACGGCGCATTGAGCAGCTCCTGGCTAAAATCACTCAGCATGGGGGCATCGCTGGCCACAAGCGCCAGCGCGTCGTCTTTACACTCCCATAGCAGCTCGTCGGGGTACTCCATCAGCAGGCCGATAACCTTCAGGATTTGCATTATTCACCCTCCGCTTTATCGCGCACTTCGGTGATGTCGATGGCATCAATACGGCTGCTGTTGAACAGGTTGAATTTGGTGTCGGAACCATGACAACCGTCGCCGAAGGTAAAGCCGCAGCCGTTTTTCTCCGGGAAGGCATCACGCGCCATTTCGCGGTGACTGGTCGGGATCACGAAACGGTCTTCATAGTTGGCGATGGCCAGATAACGATACATCTCCTCGACCTGCTCAACGCTCAGACCCACTTCCTCAATCGCGCGGGTGTCCGTGACGCCTTCTACGGTTTGCGCACGCATATAGTGGCGCATGGCCATCATCCGTTTGAGCGCCCTCAGCACCGGACCGGTATCACCCGCACTGAGCATATTGGCGAGGTACTGAACCGGAATTCGCAGCGACTCAACCGCAGGCAAAATGTTGCCATTGTGCGGCAGTCCGCCCGCGTCGGCGACCGACTGTATCGGTGACAATGGCGGCACATACCAGACCATCGGCAGGGTGCGATACTCCGGGTGCAGCGGTAGCGCCAGCTTCCAGTCCATCGCCATTTTGTAAACCGGCGAGCGCTGGGCTGCTTCGATGACGTTGTGTGGAATACCTTGTTTTAGCGCCTCTTCAATCACCGCTGGATCGTTCGGGTTGAGGAACACATCGCACTGACGCTCGTAGAGATCGGTTTCATGCTCGGTGCTCGCTGCTTCCTCGATACGGTCGGCGTCGTACAGCAATACCCCGAGATAACGGATACGCCCAACGCAGGTTTCTGAACACACCGTCGGCTGGCCGGACTCAATACGCGGGTAGCAGAAAATGCACTTCTCTGACTTACCGCTCTTCCAGTTAAAGTAGATTTTTTTGTACGGACAGCCGCTGATGCACAAGCGCCAACCGCGACATTTGTCCTGGTCGATCAGCACAATGCCGTCTTCTTCACGCTTATAGATAGCACCGCTCGGGCAGGTGGCGACACAGCTTGGGTTCAGACAATGCTCGCACAGGCGCGGTAAATACATCATGAAGGTGTTTTCGAACTGACCGTACATCTCCTTTTGCATCTTCTCGAAGTTACGGTCGCGGGCACGTTTTGAAAATTCGCCGCCAAGCAGTTCTTCCCAGTTTGGACCCCAGATAATCTTGTCCATCCGTTTACCATCTATCAGCGAACGCGGACGCGCGGTGGGCTGATTCTTGCTCTCCGGCGCGCTATGCAGATGCTGATAATCGTAGGTAAACGGTTCATAGTAATCATCGATTTGCGGAATCACCGGGTTGGCGAAAATTTTGGTGATTACGCCCATCTTACCGCCCAGACGCGGTCTTATCTTGCCGTTAACATCGCGAACCCAGCCGCCTTGCCACTCTTCCTGATCTTCCCAGTTTTTCGGATAACCAATCCCCGGTTTAGTCTCGACGTTGTTAAACCACGCATATTCCATCCCTTCACGCCCGGTCCAGACGTTTTTACAGGTGACGGAGCAGGTGTGGCAGCCGATGCACTTATCCAGATTAAGAACCATGCCTACCTGTGAGCGTATTTTCATTTTTTCGCCTCCTGTACCTGATCGCGACCTTCATCATCCAGCCAGTTAATGTTTTTCATTTTTCTAATCATGATGAACTCATCGCGGTTAGAGCCGACCGTCCCGTAATAGTTGAAGCTGTATGCCAGTTGCGCATAGCCGCCGATCATGTGCGTGGGTTTCGGGCAGACGCGGGTGACCGAGTTATGGATCCCGCCACGCATCCCGGTGACTTCCGAGCCTGGGATATTCATGATTCGCTCCTGAGCGTGATACATCATGGTCATTCCCGGCGGCACGCGTTGACTCACCACTGCACGCGCGGTGAGCGCACCGTTGGCGTTGAAGGCTTCAATCCAGTCGTTATCCTCAATGCCCAGCTCTTTGGCATCGGTCTCGCTGATCCAGACAATGGGGCCGCCGCGCGAAAGCGTCAGCATCAGCAGGTTTTCACTGTAGGTAGAGTGGATCCCCCATTTCTGGTGCGGCGTCAGGAAGTTGAGGGCTTTTTCCGGGAAGCCGTTAGGCGGAACTTCGCGCATTTCACTGACGCTGCGGGTATCAATAGGCGGACGATACGCCACCAGACTTTCACCGAACGCTCGCATCCACGCGTGATCCTGGTACAGCTGCTGGCGACCGGACAGGGTACGCCATGGGATCAACTCGTGAACGTTGGTATAGCCTGCGTTATAGGAGACATGTTCGCTTTCAAGGCCGGACCAGGTAGGACTGGAGATGATTTTGCGCGGCTGCGCCTGGATATCGCGAAAACGAATCTTTTCGTCTTCTTTGTTCAACGCCAGATGCGTATGGTCGCGTCCGGTCATCGCCCCCAGCGCTTCCCAGGCTTTTACCGCCACCTGACCGTTGGTTTCCGGCGCCAGGGCGAGGATCACCTCAGAGGCATCCAGTGCGGTGTCAATCAGCGGTCGGCCTTTTGCCGGGCCTTCGCGTTTGGTGTAGTTCAGCTTGCCGAGGAAATCGACTTCCGCCTGGGTATTCCACGCAATGCCTTTCCCTCCATTTCCAAGCTTGTCCATAAGCGGACCGAGTGAAGTAAAGCGTTCGTAGGTAGCGGGGTAGTCACGTTCCACAACGGCGATATTCGGTGCCGTTTTCCCCGGGAGGAGATCGCATTCGCCTTTGCGCCAGTCCAGAATGTCAAACGGCTGCGCCAGCTCTGCCGGAGAGTCGTGTTGCAGTGGTTGCAACACCACATCCGTTTCTTGTCCAAGGTGTCCCACACATACCTCGGAGAACACTTTGGCGATGCCTTTATAAATTTCCCAGTCACTCTTCGATTCCCATGCCGGGTCGACCGCCGCGGACAACGGGTGAATAAACGGATGCATATCCGAGGTGTTCATATCGTCTTTTTCATACCAGGTAGCGGTTGGCAAAACGATATCGGAGAACAAACAGGTGCTGGACATACGGAAATCGAGCGTGACCAGCAGATCGAGCTTGCCCTCTATCGCCGCGGACTGCCATTCAACCTCTTCAGGTTTAATACCCTCACTTGAACCGAGCGCTTCCCCCTGGATCCCGCTTTCGGTACCCAGTAAATACTTGAGCATGTATTCATGCCCTTTACCGGAGGAACCGAGCAGGTTAGAGCGCCAGACGAAGAGGTTGCGTGGGTGGTTTTTGCCGCTATCCGGCTGCTCGCAGGCAAAACGAATATCACCCGACTTCAGCGCTTGGGCAGTGTATTGCGCAGGAGATAACCCAGCCTGTTCTGCCTTCGCTTTGACGGTCAATGGGTTAAGGTTAAGCTGCGGCGCAGAGGGCAGCCAGCCCATTCGTTCAGCACGTACGTTAAAGTCAATCAAATGTCCGCTAAACTTCGACGCATCGGCCAGCGGAGAGAGGAGTTCTTGCGCGGTGAGTTTTTCATAACGCCACTGACTGGAGTGGTTGTAGAAAAACGAGGTGCTGTTCATCTGACGCGGTGGGCGGTTCCAGTCCAGGGCAAAGGCCAGCGGCAACCAACCGGTTTGCGGACGCAGTTTCTCCTGACCCACATAGTGCGCCCAGCCGCCGCCGCTTTGTCCCACGCAACCACAGAACACCAGGATGTTAATCATCCCGCGGTAGTTCATGTCCATGTGATACCAGTGGTTCACGCCAGCCCCGAGGATGATCATCGAACGGCCATGCGTTTTGTGCGCGGTATCGGCAAACTCACGGGCGATTTGTTCGATATGACGGCGTGGCACGCCGGTAATTTGCTCACCCCAGGCCGGGGTGTAGGCTTTTACTTCGCTGTAATCTTGTGCGCTATGAACATCATCCAGACCACGGTCGAGGCCGTAATTCGCCAGCACTAGATCATAGACGCTCACCACCGGGCAACGGCTACCGTCAGCGAGGGTAAGATATTTCACCGGTAGTTGACGGACCAGCACCGGTTCTTGTTTTACACTGCGAAAATGTGGGTTTTCGTTGCCGCCAAAATAGGGGAATGCCACGCCGGTCACGTCATCATGCTGACCAAGCAGCGAGAGGGAAAGTTCAGTTTCAGCGCCAGCCGCCAGGGGTTCCAGGTTCCATTTGCCTTTCTCGCCCCAGCGAAAACCGATAGATCCGTTCGGGACAACCAGTTCGCCCTCGCGGTTGAAAGCCACCGTTTTCCACTCTGGATTGTTGCTTTCACCCAGACCATCGACAAGGTCTGAGGCGCGCATCATGCGCCCAGGCACGTAGCTGCCATCTTCGCGGGCATCCAGCAGCACCAGCATCGGCATATCGGTATAGCGACGACAGTAATTGAGGAAATAATCGCTGGGATTGTCGAGATGGAACTCTTTCAGGATGACGTGGCCCATCGCCATTGCCAGCGCGCTGTCTGTCCCTTGTTTCGGTGCCAGCCACTGGTCGCAAAGTTTGGCGACTTCCGAGTAGTCTGGCGTAATGGCAATTGTCTTGGTGCCTTTGTAGCGAACTTCAGTAAAAAAGTGCGCGTCCGGGGTACGGGTCTGCGGCACGTTAGAGCCCCAGGCGATGATATAGCTGGAGTTATACCAGTCGGCGGATTCAGGAACGTCGGTCTGCTCGCCCCAGGTCATCGGTGACGCGGGCGGTAAGTCGCAGTACCAGTCATAGAAGCTCAGACAGGTTCCGCCCAGTAGCGAGAGATAGCGCGTACCTGCGGCATAGGAGACCATCGACATTGCGGGGATGGGAGAGAATCCGGCCACACGATCCGGGCCGTAGGTTTTCACCGTCCAGACGTTGGCAGCAGCAATCAGTTGATTAAGTTCTTTCCAGTTGGAACGGATAAACCCACCGCGCCCGCGTACCTGCTTGTAGCTCTGGCATTTTTGCGGGTCGTTCATAATGGATTCCCAGGCCAGCACCGGATCGGGCTGGCGGGACAGGGCGTCGCGCCACAATTCGATTAAGCGTTTACGCACCAGTGGATATTTCAGGCGGTTAGCGCTGTAGAGATACCACGAGTAACTTGCACCGCGTGGGCAGCCACGGGGCTCATGATTTGGCAGGTCAGGTCGGGTACGCGGGTAGTCGGTTTGCTGAGTTTCCCAGGTTACCAGCCCGTTTTTGACGTAGATTTTCCAGCTGCATGAGCCGGTACAGTTAACGCCGTGGGTAGAACGCACAATTTTATCGAACTGCCAGCGCTGACGATAGCTGTCTTCCCAGTCCCGGTTGGTGTGCATTACTTGCCCATGCCCCTCGGCAAACGTATCGCCCTTTTGTTTAAAGTAGCGAAAGCGGTCTAACAGTTTACTCATGACATAACTCCTGCTTCGAATAACGTTGCCTACACAGGCCAAAAGATGACTATTTTTTTTGTGATTTACGGCCGTAAACCAGCCAGGTCACCAGCACGCAGACGATGTAGAACACAAGGAATATTTTCATGGCGCCTACCGGAGATCCGGTCAGCGCCAGCGATGAACCAAACGCTTTCGGGATGAAGAAGCCCCCGACAGCGCCAATTGCGGAGATAAATCCCAGGGCGGCGGCGGTATCGGTTACCGCCTCACGCTGGGCCTGTTCTTCAGTACCACCGTGCAGCTTCACCCGGTAAATGGTGATTTTGCGAAAGATCACCGCAATCATCTGGAAGGTCGAACCACTGCCCAGACCCGCGGTCAGGAACAAGCCCATAAACACCAGGTAAAACGCGATAAAGCTTCCTTCGCCCGAGCCGGGCAAAGTGAGAAACAGCAGGGCGCTGAACAGTGCCATAAAGATGAAGTTAATTAAGGTGACCCGCACACCACCAAACTTGTCAGAGATAACACCGCCCGCCGATCGCGCAAGCGCACCGATGAAGGGCCCGAAGAACGCCAGTTGCAGAATATTCACGTCAGGGAACTGTGTTTTCGCCAGCATGGCAAAGCCTGCTGAAAAACCGATAAACGAACCGAAGGTGGCGAGATACAGCAGACTTAATAACCACAAATGAAAACGCTTGAGGACCGGTAGTTGGGAGGCAATTGAGGCCTTCGAACTGGCAATGTCGTTCATTCCTATGCCCGCTGCCACGGTCGCTATCAGCAGTAGCGGCACCCAAATCCATGCGGCATTGGCCAGTGACAGTAACGATCCGTCAGCTTGTGGTACGCCCTGCACGCCCAGGAAGGTAAAAATGGGGAGAAAGATCACCAGCGGCGCGATCAACTGCATCACGCTGACACCGAGGTTGCCGAGGCCACCGTTAATGCCTAGTGCGCTGCCTTGCTTCGCTTTGGGGAAGAAAAAACTGATATTGCCCATGCTGGAGGCAAAGTTAGCGCCAGCAAACCCACACATCAGCGCAATGATAATAAATACGCCAAACGGAGTAGCGGTATTTTGCACGGCAAAACCGAGCCAGACGCAGGGAATAACCAGAATGACGGTGCTAAAAATGGTCCAGCGGCGCCCCCCAAATATAGGTACCATAAAGGAGTAGGGAACGCGCAATATTGCACCAGAAAGAGAAGGTAATGCCGTTAATAAAAACAGTTGATCGGTGGTAAAATTAAAACCAATCTTATTCAGATTGACAGCAACAGCGCTGAACAACATCCAGACGCAAAACGCAAGCAGCAAGCAACTCACTGATATCCAGAGGTTTCTTCGGGCAATGTGCTTACCTTTGTTTTCCCAAAAGGCAGGATTTTCGGGTTTCCAGTCAGTTAAAAGATAACGATTATTTTTCTCATTTGATGCTGACATATTATTCTCCATGCACATGCCGTTCATGAAAAAGAAATAAACGCATACAGCGCCGCGCGAGTTCTTTTAGAAACTATTGAAAAGTTTTGGGAATATTGACTGAAAGAATAGATAAAAAAGCGCAATAACGCGGCGTGATGAGGGAATTACACGTTGCTTAAGTGTTACCAATTGTAAATATAAAAGATGTATTATTAATTCATCTATAACATCAATTAACTAACTCTAACGTAATCATACGATCCAGGTGGCGTTCGAATGCAGGATCGGCCATTTCCTCAATGCCTAATACATAGATGCCATCCAGACCGCATACCAACGCAATTAAACGCCAGGCCACATCGGCAGCATCCGGGCGTGAAGAAAACTCACCGGCTTTCTGTCCCTGAGAGATGATAGCGGCGGTTTCTTCGTGCCACATCCGCATGGTCAGCAGGTAAGCGCTTTTGATTTCCGGATCTTTATCCGCCAGAACCTGCGCTTCACGCCATAGTTTTATATAGGGTTCGAACCCGCCATCTTCGCTGCCCAGCATGGCATGCAGCCGTTCACGGAAGCTGGCGTTTGCGCTGACCAGTTCGGCATCCAGAAGAGTACGGATCAGTTGCACAAAAGCGAGGGATTTTAACTCGCCGGCAGACGTAAAGTGATGATGCACCTGGCCGGTTGACACCTGAGCTTCCGTGGCAATACGCCGCACCGTCATGGCGGTAAATCCTTCCTCAAGCGCGACGCGCATTGCCGCCTGCAGAATCACTTCCCGACGTTCATCCCGATTTAGATAGCTCATCGTTCCTCCCATATCCGTTTAGCACGCAGTCTAACAAAAAGTTGGACATACGTTCAAATTTCCGTAGGATCGCCGAACCTGGACGTGTGTCCAGTTTCAGTTTTGAAGGGAGTTTTATGTTTCGTCAGTGGTTAACGTTAGTGATTATTGTGCTGGTCTACATCCCTGTTGCG
The DNA here is from genome assembly GCF_030333885.1 of Citrobacter sp. Cf132. Taxonomy (NCBI): domain Bacteria; kingdom Pseudomonadati; phylum Pseudomonadota; class Gammaproteobacteria; order Enterobacterales; family Enterobacteriaceae; genus Citrobacter; species Citrobacter sp. Cf132. Next base: position 2,365 of record NZ_JAOWFA010000040.1, on the reverse strand, counting down.
ATTGATGCAACGGTGCTGCACGTTGCCGCGCCCACGCTGAGTATGACGCTGGGCGCCAGTGGCAACGAGCTGCTGTGGATCATTGATATTTATTCCCTGGTAATGGCCGGTATGGTATTGCCAATGGGCGCGCTGGGCGATCGCATCGGCTTTAAACGCCTGCTGCTGTTAGGTGGAGGCTTGTTTGGTCTGGCATCACTGGCGGCCGCTTTTGCTCATAGCGCCAGTTGGCTGATTGTCACCCGGGCCGTGTTGGCTATTGGCGCGGCGATGATTGTGCCGGCAACGCTTGCGGGGATTCGCGCCACGTTCGCTGAGCAACGGCATCGTAATATGGCGCTCGGTGTCTGGGCCGCGGTTGGTTCCGGCGGTGCGGCGTTTGGCCCACTGGTTGGCGGGATGCTACTGGAGCACTTCTACTGGGGATCCGTATTCTTAATTAATGTACCGATTGTCCTGGTGGTAATGGCCTTAACCGCACGCTTAGTGCCGCGTCAGGCTGGACGTCGCGATCAATCGTTAAATTTTGGTCATGCGATAATGCTGATTGTCGCCATTCTGCTGCTGGTTTACAGCGCCAAAACCGCGCTGAAAGGGCATACGGCGACCGTTGCCATCGCCCTGACGCTGTTAACCGGCGCTTTGCTGCTGTGGCAGTTTGTCCGCATCCAGCTTGCGGCAGCCCGCCCGATGATTGATATGCGGTTGTTCACACATCGCATAATCTTAAGTGGCGTAGTGATGGCGATGACCGCGATGATAACGCTGGTGGGTTTCGAGTTACTGATGGCTCAGGAGCTACAGTTTGTCCACGGCTTAACACCGTATCAGGCAGGGTTGTTCATGCTACCGGTGATGCTGGCAAGTGGTTTCAGCGGACCGATTGCCGGTATGTTGGTTTCACGTCTGGGATTACGTTGTGTGGCGACGGCGGGTATGGCGCTGAGCGCTGTTAGCTTTTACGGCCTGGCGATGACGGATTTCAGTAGCCAACAGGTACAAGCCTGGATTTTGATGGCTTTACTCGGCTTCAGCGCCGCCAGTGCGCTTCTGGCTTCAACAGCGGCTATCATGGCAGCAGCACCTGCGGAAAAAGCCGCGGCCGCGGGTGCCATCGAGACAATGGCTTATGAACTGGGAGCCGGACTTGGGATCGCTATCTTTGGTTTGCTGTTGAGCCGTAGCTTTTCTGCATCGATTCTGCCGCCAGCCGGACTTAATCCGCAGGAAATGGAACGTGCCTCATCGTCAATGGGGTGACCTGCTCCCCGTTGATTAGTACACCCCGATGTTAGTAATGTCTTCATAAGCCACATGAGGACATCCCCATGAAGAAGCGTTTTTCCGACGAACAGATCATCAGTATTCTCCGCGAAGCCGAAGCTGGGGTACCCGCCCGTGAACTCTGCCGCAAGCATGCCATTTCCGATGCCACGTTTTACACCTGGCGTAAGAAGTATGGCGGTATGGAGGTGCCTGAAGTTAAGCGCCTGAAGTCGCTTGAGGAAGAGAACACCAGACTCAAGAAGCTGCTTGCCGAAGCCATGCTGGATAAAGAGGCGCTTCAGGTGGCTCTTGGGCGAAAGTACTGACGACAGACCAGAAGCGGGAAGCCGTGATGTTGATGTGTGATGCGACCGGTCTGTCGCAACGTCGTGCCTGCAGGCTTACAGGTTTATCCCTGTCGACCTGCCGCTATGAGGCTCACCGTCCGGCTGCTGATGCGCATTTATCAGGGCGCATCACTGAGCTGGCACTGGAGCGCAGGCGTTTTGGCTACCGTCGTATTTGGCAGTTGCTGCGCCGTGAAGGGCTTCATGTTAATCATAAGCGCGTGTACCGGCTTTATCACCTCAGTGGCCTGGGCGTAAAACGCAGAAGACGTCGTAAAGGGCTGGCAACAGAACGTCTGCCGCTGCTCCGTCCGGCGGCGCCCAATCTGACCTGGTCGATGGATTTCGTCATGGACGCACTTTCCACCGGTCGCAGGATCAAGTGTCTTACCTGCGTCGATGATTTCACAAAGGAATGCCTGACGGTCACTGTTGCCTTTGGGATTTCAGGCGTTCAGGTCACGCGTATTCTGGACAGCATTGCACTGTTTCGAGGCTATCCGGCGACGATAAGAACTGACCAGGGGCCGGAGTTCACTTGCCGTGCACTGGATCAATGGGCCTTTGAGCATGGTGTTGAGTTGCGCTTAATCCAGCCGGGCAAGCCAACGCAGAACGGATTTATTGAGAGCTTTAACGGACGATTTCGCGATGAATGTTTGAATGAGCACTGGTTCAGCGATATCGTTCATGCCAGGAAAATTATTAATGACTGGCGGCAGGATTATAACGAATGCCGCCCGCACTCCACG
>NZ_JAOWFA010000039.1:0-57850 GCF_030333885.1 Citrobacter sp. Cf132 | reverse complement strand
GTAAGCGTACAGCGAGAACCGTATTGACGGGAACGGGTTATTCAGTTGGCAGGGTTATTCGCCAGGGTAACAGTTCGCTGACCTGATTGACCGGCCAGTCAGCTATGACGTTGAGCACATGACAGAGATACCTCTCTGGCTCCACGCCGTTCAGTTTGCACGTCCCGATCAGGCTGTACAGCAGTGCTCCGCGCTCACCACCGTGGTCAGAGCCGAAGAACAAGAAGTTTTTGCGGCCCAGGCTGACCGTCCGCAGCGCATTTTCAGCGATATTGTTATCGGCTTCAGCCCAGCCATCGTCTGCATAGTACGTCAGTGCTGGCCACTGGTTCAGTGCGTACGCGAACGCCTTCGCCAGCTCTGAGTGTCGCGACAGCGTTTTCATCTTTTCACGCAGCCAGCTTTCCAGGGATTTCAGTCGCGGTTTAGCTTTCTGCTGACGCTCACCAAGACGCTGCTCTGCCGGCATTCCCCGTATTTCAGCCTCGATAGCATACAGTTCGCCTATCCGTTTCAGGGCTTCCTCCGTCAGCACTGATGGAGTACGAACGTGCACATCATGGATCTTGCGGCGGGCGTGAGCCCAGCAGGCTGCTTCAGTTATCTGTCCATTGCGGTACAGCTCGTTGAACCCGGCGTACGCATCCGCCTGCAGAACACCGCTGAAGCCCGCAAGATGGCTCTGCGGATGGATGCCTTTTCTGTCCGGGCTGTAAGCGAACCACACGGCCGGCGCCAGCGCTGACCCGGCGTTGCGGTCGTCGCGAACGTACGTCCACAACCGCCCGGTCTTCGTCTTTTTATTACCTGGTAACAGTACCGGGACGGGCGTGTCATCGGCGTGGAGTTTGCCACCCATCAGGACATAGTCCTGAAGCGCCTCTTCCAGCGGCGACAGTAGCCGGCAGCATGCATCCACCCAGCCCGACAGCAGTGAGCGACTCAGTTCCACGCCCTGGCGGCCGTATATTTCAGACTGGCGGTACAGTGGTGTGTGCTCTGCATACTTTGAGGTCAGCACGCGGGCCAGCAACCCCGGGCCGGCGATACCCCGCTCAATGGGCCGTGAAGGCGCCGCTGCCTGCACGATCGCATCGCACTGAGTACAGGCATGTTTTTCACGTACTGTCCGGATAACCCGGAAGGCGCTGCGCATCAGCTCCAGCTGTTCGGCGGCATCTTCACCCAGGTAACTCAGCGAACCACCGCACTCCGGGCAACAGGATTCTGCCGGAAGCATACGCTTTTCATCACGCGGGAGTGATTCGGGGAACGGTCTGCGGGTGCGGGTCTGACGCAGCGAGCGCTGCACTTCCGGGTCATCCACACGACCGGTCAGCGTATCGCTTTCTTTCTGAAGCACCTTCAGGTCAGCTTCCATCTGTGCGATACGACGGGATACTTTTTCGGAACGGCTGCCGAAGTTCATCCGGCGGAGTTTATCCAGCTGCGCCTGCAGGTGGTCTATTTCGCGCTCACGGTCGGCCAGCTTTTCCAGCAGGGCGCGGTTCAGCGCTTCCTGTTCGGCAAGCCGCTGTTTCAGCAGAAGGATTTCGTCAGAAGAGGTGTCGTTCATAAGCCCGTATTTTACCAGGCTTATTCAGCAACAACCAGGATAAAGAGGCCTACAACATGGTCAGAGATGTCAGCAACCGTTTAGGTTGTCGCCAGTCGATGCCTTCCATCAGCATCGCCAGCTGGGCCGGGGTCAGGAACACTTTGCCATCACGGGCAGAGGGCCAGGCGAAGCGACCACGCTCCAGCCGTTTGGTCAGCAGGCACAGCCCGTCGCCGGTGGACCACAGCAGTTTGACCTGGTTGCCGCTGCGACCCCGGAAGATGAAGACGTGGCCGGACATCGGATCGTCTTTCAGCGCCGTCTGTACTTTTGCGGCAAGACCGTTGAAGCCATTTCTCATATCAGTGGTACCGGCAACCAGCCAGATTTTGGTACCTGTTGGTAACGGGATCATCGCTTCAGCTCCTGTATCAGCAGAGCCAGGAACTTTTCGCTGACAGTGCCGTTGAGGCGGAGCGTCCCGTGCCGGAACGTTATCTCACAGCTGATACTGAGGGCTTCCGGGCTCTCAGTGGGCGGCTCTGGCTGTACGTCAGCGGCATCGAGAGTCACAGGAAGTAGCTGCGGGTTCTCTGAAGAAGGTAATAGCAGCTTTCCCTCGCGCCATTGTTGGCGCCATTTGAACAGCAGATTGGCGTTAATGCCATTTTCAAGCGCCAGTTTTGAGATGGATGTTCCTGGTTCGCAGGAGGCAGCAACGAGTTGTTGCTTAAACTCAGGAGAATAATTAGGGCAGCCTTTTCGCCTGCCGGGAGTCACATTTTTCTGCATATCTGACACTTTGGTTCCCACTACTTATTTGGTGGACACCACTTTGTCGGATGCTTCGGATTATGACCAGACGGTTCACGCTGTACGCTTACCTTCAATTTAAATGCTCCTGAAATTCCTCTTATGCGTTATTCCCTTCCAGCCAAACGCCTACACTGCTGCCGCATACCTTCAAAAATACACTCAGCAAGCTCAGGTGGAAACGACTCTGGAAGCAACGTAGATACACGCTCAATGACTTCTGGCGTGTTGGATATAATGTCATCCATCATGGACTCAACTTGTCGCCTTCCCAATCCGGTTAATTCACCATGATTGATCCAATGCCGCCGTTGAATTCTATAAATGTGGTAATAATTACTGCTACCGCGAACAGCCATTGCCAGTTTGCATCTCTGCCAGGAAATCTGATTATTACCATGACCAATTACCGGCCATGCTGATAAAACATCGTAAAGAGGCGTAAGGTGGTAATGACTTTGTGGCTCAATAGCGATACTGAAATTTTTGGCATGGCCGTCAGTAGCAGCCAACAACCAGAAAATAATTTGCGCCCTGAAGAACTGCTCTTTGTCCTGCTCAGCCTGATCTGAATGACTCAATATGTCCATAATATCGGAAATACCCGGCCCACCATCAGACTGGTATTTTCGTAACGGAGAAACACCTAAAGCCTGACACATATCCTCTTGGGGCAAACGAATGATCCATTGCCGATCGCCTGACCATCTTCTGTCGAAACGCTCAACCACTAATGCCTTTTGATCTTCAAACTGCGCAATCTGCGTTTTTGCTACAGGGATCCCGTAGTGCTCAAGAAGCAAAGAACACAGCCATTCATTTTCAACCGATGTACTCATATCCGCTTGCATGTTCCCAACCAACCCAAGCGGTAGCTTGAAGATATGCGTTGTTGGAGTATTACCTTCTGGTAAACACCATTGTTCTTCATGCCACAATAAAGCCGTTTTTTCCTGCGCACCGGCAATTGATAAACGCAAATCGTCAGTTTCGTCCTGCCGACCAGGCAACGATGCTGCCGTAGTATTACGCAATGTAGTCGCGATATCAGCTTCAGAAAGTGGGCGATAATTTACGGAAAATAAATCCGTGGGCTCTTCATCAACATTTAGTAACTGTATTGCACCAACGCAGTCTCTTCCCAGCTCAGCCAATAGGTCAAAAGGCTCAAGGCTTTCAGCCTGATAACGCACGGCTAAACGCCTGCGTATACCTTCGCTGTCAGGCAATAAATTATCAAAATAGTCACGAACAACGTTACCGCGCCAAAGCTGATTACCGGGAGTGAAAGGCAAAGAAAGCGATAAAGGTCTTCCCTGTTCATCAACTACCCATTCTGGAAGATATTGTAATGAATCCTCGCCTCTGGCCTTCTCCCAGAATCCGACCCGGAGTCCATTCATCCATATTGCTAAACGCTGCTGTGTTCGACGCATATCGTCACCATTTTTCCCGTCTGGCAGGTGAATCTTTTTGCTGTTCTGATTCTTCCATTGTTGAAGATGACATCGAGGAAAGTATCTGTGGTCCAGAAGTGAGTACCATTTCAACACCCAGCACGGTAAATACCCTGAATAGTCGCTCCATACTGGCACTGGCCGGATTCGCTTCCAGTCGGGCATAGGTTTGCTGAGTTACTCCTAACCTTTCAGAAACTTCCTTTTGTGTCAGTCCATTAGCCTTGCGAAAGCCAATCAGCAATGGGCGTATTTGATTCAAAGTTTTCAACGGATAAACAGTATTCATAAGGCATTTACCATTGTTAGAAGCGCTGATACAGTCTATAAGCTGTTTTTAAACAGTACACCCTATAAGCTGTAAATGCAAAATACAGCCTATAAGCTGTGAAATTAATAAAACACCCTATAAGCTGTAAAAAGAGGTCTCTTTATCTGATGAGTTCTCATCAGCAGCATTCTGAAACGGGAAATGATAAAGCCAGCATAGTAACCCAATCCTCAATTCAAGTTTTTCGCGCGAAAAACTTGAAGAAAAGATGTGAAATATTTCTAACGCCAGGTGCTTAGGCTAACAGTGGCAAAAATACGCTTTGATGCCAGTGGCATCACATAAGCGTCTATCAATCTGCCACCAATCAATAGGTAAAATGGTGATGCCACTGGCATCACATAAACACCTATCAATCCGTCACTAATCAATAGGCAATAGAGTGATGCCACTGGCATCAATGCCCCACCGCATTCCGCTAAAACTTCCCCGGCCCATATACAAAACAACCTGTTCGCCCTTCCTGGATTTCCCCAGGCTCCAGCACAAACGCTGCCAGGAGATCCCAATGAAACTCGTCCCTTACCTGATAACACTGACGCTGCCGTTTATCTCGTTATCTGCCAGAGCGGATTACCATCCCCAGATTAACGCCGGGAATACCGTTTCTGGCGATGTTGTTGATGGCTCAAAGGGTAACCAACATGTTTATGGCACGCTGACTGATTCCACCATCACTGGCCCCTACGCCTATAGCTACGTTGGCGATGGCGGGCAAACCAATCACATCACCGTTACCGATCATGGTGAGCTGTTTCTGGAACCGGGCGGCAGCGCTTATGACACACAGATAACCGCCGGTGGTGATCTACAGGTGAACGGTTATGCTGAAAACACCTATGTGGATAGTGGCGGACAGGTTTACGTTAACGCTGGAAACAATGGCGTCGAAGACCTAGACCAAGGCGGCCAGATGGTTAATACCACTGGCGGCTTGGTCGTTAATCGATATGGCATCGACACAAATACGGTCGTTGGAGCTGGCGGCGAACTGGACACCGGCTGGAATTATGCTTATGAGACCCGCAACACCGCGATTTCACGAAATGCCGTTATACAAAACAGTGGGATAAGCGAAGGTAGCCAAGCGGTACATTAATCGTCGCTGGCATACGACGCTACGATGTCGTCATCGACAGCCAACCTCCTGCTGGATACTGCGACACTCCCGTATAGCTTAAGAATGCCAGCAGTCAAGCAACGCTGAGAGGCAGGGGCTGAGTTGGTAACATTGGCAAACCAATACTTCACAATGGCGTAAAAACTTCTGGCCTGCCCCTCATTAGACTATAGGGATTCAATATTGTAGAGTTTGCCAAAACTATCTAGGTGATCTGGCTAATGGATAACAGGAATTATAGAAATTTAAATTTGGACCGGGAAATTATCGAAACGGAGTCTAGGCAATTCATTGAAAACAATAACTATTCCGTCCATACAATCGGGGATATACCTGGGGGAAGAAACGGTCTCAGGGTAGTATTTGCTAAACCGGGACATAACCTAGCAACCGTCGACATTTTATATAACCAAGGCGGAACGACCACAGTTCAGTATCTGACAGGGGCGAATCGTGATTTAGGTAAAGAATTGGCGGATCACCTTTATGACACCATCAATCCAGCTGAATTTGAGCAAGTAAACATGGTGTTGCAGGGTTTTGTCGAGGCTGATGTTCTATCTGTACTTGAGTTGTCAGCGGAAGAAACACATATCCAATTCAGTGAATACTCTCGTAACGCACATTCCATCGTGTGGAAAATTAACTCTATCTCATTCCAAGATGAGTTAACTGTAACGCTACACCCAACAACAGGTAAACTTCATATTCAGGGCCGCCCTCTTTCGTGTTACAGAGTTTTTACTTTCAATCTGGCAGATCTTCTTGATTTACAAGGGCTAGAAAAGGTCCTGATTCGTCAGGATGATGGCAACGCGAATATAGTCCAACAGGAAGTTGCTCGTGCCCATCTTGAATGTGTCATGGGCAATGCCTATCCCATCCTAAGTAGAGTTGTTGAAAAATTGCTCGTTTCAGGACTATGTGTTAAACTTGCCGCCCCTGATTTGCCCGATTACTGCATGTTACTTTACCCTGAGCTGCGTTCTATCGAAGGGGTCTTAAAACAACGAATGAACAATTTCGGAATGTTGGTTCAGCAAGATGGCTTCGGACCTTATTTTGATAAAGATAGATTTTCCGGTAGGTACAGTCTAAAACCACAATTTGCGTCTACTCTCAGGGCAGACCAAGCTAACTGCATCACTGTTGCCTATAATTTCTACAATAAGGAACGTCATAGCCTTTTCCACATGGAAACTGCGGTCGATACGAGCCGAGTGATCTCCGATATGGGCCGTCTGATGGGTATAGCCACAAAAGCATGGGTAATAATTAAGGATTTATATAGTGTTTGAAATCACTAGTGTTAACGTCTCAGGATCTCTGAAAGCTGTAGTCATGGCGACCAGCTATGAGAATCCTTTGTCTTCAGTTAGCGAAATTGAGACAAGACTATCTGCGCTGCTGGGCAGTAATGAGACTGGTGAGATTCTTTTTGACCTTCTATGTGCTAACGGTCCAGAGTGGAACCGTTTTGTGTCGTTGGAAATGAAATATGGCCGAATCATGCTGGATACGGCCAAAATTATTGATGAGCATGAGATCCCAAAACAAATTCTGAATAAGCTGATTTTTGCTTTATGCAACCATCCTGAATATCTAGAGGACTCAGTGCTATCGCCTGAAGATGTGCGTCACATCCAGTCATTGAACTTGTGACAGATTTATCTCCGATTTGGTCATTTTGTTGCCCACTTCCATTTTTATCTTCTTCGTTCCCCAAATCAGGCCAAATTATTTTGTCCCTCCTTCCTATGAAGAGTAAGGGGGTGCTTTTGTTTCAGGACGATCATAACAGTATGGCATCATCAAGTTCGTCGAAAACGGACGTTACTGGCAGCCCTCTTCCCTGTGCCCTCCACACAACTGAAAGTCCTGCAATGACTAGCCTAGTGTAGTGATCAATTCCCTGTAGGTTGGTCTGTAAATAGACCCGTTTAAGTTCCATGCATTTTTTGGGATCCCAGCCAGATCCATATGAAAGATTTCTAATCCAGAATGGTTATGCAATTGATTATTTTAAAATATGCAGACGTAACTCCGAACATAAGCACTTTGATGGTACTTTAATCACACTACTGCCTATCAATATCAATCAATAGGCTAAAGGGTGATGCCAGTGGCATCAAAATTTCTGCCAAACAATCTTCCCACCTGCGTTTTTGTTTTCCCATTGCTCACAACCCCTCACGCCATCACTCTGCGCTGACACCCATCCGCAACAGGAAACACATATGTCGGACTACACCTTCAACATGGGTCCCCTGCGTAGTGCGATCCATATTCAGCTTCACACCCATAACGCCACCCGGCTGTGGACCGGGCGACGGGCGACCGAGAACGGCCCTGCGCCAATCATCGGAATGCCGCGCTTTATCGAAATCCTCAACCAGATGCGCATTGCCGCAGAACATAACGATCCTTACGCCGATCTGTGGATGCTGCGTATGGAAGAGAAACTGGTGCAATCGCGTAAGCTGATGCAAGTGATGCTGGATCAGGCGAAAGCCATGTTCAGCGAATTGCCAGAAGGCATCGATATTGAAACCTGCTTCAATGTCCAGCCTGCCCGCTTTCCGCTGTTTATCAACGCCCCACTGGCCTATCAGGGTGTTTATCTGCTGACCGACTTCGACCAGCTCGCCCGCCAGCTCCTGCTGGCCTCGCATATCGCCGTCATCTCCCGCAGGGAAATGCACAACCGGTTAAATAATGGCGCAACGGTTATTCGCAGCGCCTTCGGTCTGGCGCAGAAATATCACGGTTCCGGTCTGACCCGTCAGGATTTTATCGACGACACACCGCAGGCCAGAGCCGCCATTGAACGTTTAGGCCCGCTACCGGAAGCGATACTGAGCGGCAAGCTGCGCTCATCGTTTTCATCACCATTGTCTGGCAAGGCCGAAAACCCCGGAGTCACCGATGATGAATAACCCCATAACCGGCTATCAGTCGCTGGCTGATGAAGACTATAAAATGCTGGCTTACGTCTCCTCGCTAAAAGGCCTTTTAAAGCCTTTTAAGAGTAAGGGGGAGCTGGAGCTGCTGGAGAACAACGCCCGAAGCGTGCGCGAGATGATGAAGCCATTGATGCAACGCCTGATCCAGAGCGCCAGATGCTACCCCGTTCGCCAGCTTCCGCTGATATTCACCATCGGCCCTGCCCCTTCCGGCGCGAACTTTTTGCGCTGGCGTAACCAGCAAAACAACAAATCCGGCACCCCGGCATTCTGCAACCTGATTGGCGATCCCAAAATCCCGCAACGCGCCAGAGATGCCTTACTGGAAATCGAGCGAGATCGCATCGTGTTCAATATGCAGATGTCGGTGCTGACCTTCATCATCCGCCAGGCGCGGGAATGTCAGGAAAAGATGAACCAGGCAGAAATGCTGTATCAGGGGCGGCAAAATAGCTGACGCAGGACATGAATTGCAGCACGACACTAAGCGGCTACGCGATTACTCTCAATGCACTCCCAACAGCGCGGCATGTTTTGCTGGTTCGCGCTCGTGACACTCCCGTCGCGCAAAACAACCTTTACGCTCCTGTTCAGCCTCATTCCGGGCGGATAGCCAGGCGACAGCCGTCTCGCTATCCGCCCGGACCGCCTGCATTTTTCCGGTGCCCACCGGATAACAACGGGATCCGTTTGTGCGCAAGCGCCAGTTTTTGCGATTTACACTGCTGACAGAAATCGCGCGTAACCCTACGCGGGCAGTGACCCCTTCAGCCCGCTGCACCTTAACAGCCTCCGTGCGGAACACGATATTTAAGGTGCAGCAAACAGAATATCGCCTCGCAATTTCCCTTCCCGCTCGTTTAAATCCCCTTGCTTACCTGGTAGCCGGAGCCTGCACGCTACCCGCCGTAAGGCGTGGTTCCAAATCCTTTTAATTGCGCAGCATCACACAGGCGCATCCCTTTCACCCGATGCACTCTGCATATCACCAAGCGCCGCGTTCAGCCACGCGGGAGGATCCTATGAGCGAGAAAACTTACTTCAATCTGTACACCAGCGGTCTGGGTTACGTAAACCGTGTTCGCACTGTCACCCCAAAACGCGGCGAGCCTTTTTTATGCTGTGACATTGCCGCATTAAGCGGGGCTGCCGATGACGTGGACTATGTCCGCTTTGACTGCAAAGTCACCGGCAGCGAAGCACGTAAGCTGATTGCCCGCTGCGAGCAGGCGGTCAATGAAAAGCGCAAGGTGCTGATCCACTTCCGGTTGGGCGACTTATACGTCGATATGTTCACCTACAGCAAAGGCGAGCGTAAAGGCGAAACGGGCGTCAGCCTGAAAGCCCGGCTGCTCTATATTGGCCTTGTCAAAATCGACGGAGAAGTCGTCTGGCAGGCAGGGAATCAGGAAGCAGAGGCGGAAGCTGATGCAGCCTGAATCTTTATCGTGACGCCCACTCCGGGCGTCTTTTTTTCATCACCGAAAAACAATTTCCCGTTGTTTGCCTTCTCACCATTGCGCACCCTCAGGCCATTCCTCACCAGATTCAGAGAGACAATGGCGCGAACAACGGGATGGGTTATCACACTGCTGATGCTGGGCGGCTGCACCGCGCCGCAACAGCCCGCTGTGCCTGCGCCAAAACCACCGACACCACCGCCCGCACCTGAAGTGGTGCGCTATGACCGTTACCTGCTGATCAACACCCGCCCTGACGAAGCCCAGCGCAACCCGCTGCACCAAATCGTCAACATCAACCTGCCGCTGAACCTGAAGCTCACCGTGGGCGACGCCTTCGCCTGGCTGCTGAAACAGAGCGGTTACAGCCTGTGCGCCGATGACCATCCCACGCAGTTTCTGGCTGGAAAACCGCTGCCGCTCTCGCAATACCGGCTCGGCCCGATGCAGCTGGAAGAGGCGCTAAAAACGCTGGCCGGGCCGGGTTGGCTGATGCAGACCGATGTACTGAACCGCGAAGTCTGTTTTCACCTGAACACGCCGGGAACGGGAGACCATCATGCTTAAACGTCTGGCCTACCTGACTACCGGCGCTGCTCTCCTGCTGCTGGCAGCGGCGGTGTTCTGGTGTTTCAACCGCCTGAACACCCTGGCGCTGACGCAGCAACAGACACAACGCCAGATAACACAGTGGCGCGACCAGCCACAGCCAGACAGCAATTATCGCGAGCTGGAGGTTGCCGTAAAAGACATCACCGACCGCACAGAAGCCCTTGCCAGACAGCTTGACGATGCCACCCGCGATCAGGCCGAACGACTAAACCCCATCAACGAACTGCTCAAAGAACTGAAGGGACAAATCCAGACCCTCAGCGCCAGTTATCAACACCTGCAACAACAGACCGCCACGCGCAGCCGCGCAAAGGCAAAACGCCCCGTCCCATCTCCGCTTTGGGCCGCAAAGGCCCCTTTTTCTCTTATCAGCAGCGAGTTCCGCGCCGGGCGGCAGTTCGCCGTCATCGCGCCATCCGGCTATCACTCGCTCTCACAGCTTCAGCTTGTGGCCCCCGGCGACAGCGTGCAGGGCTGGCAACTGCTGCAACTGGACGGCAGTCACGCCACTTTCCGTAAAGGCGGGCAGCGGTTGACGCTGAACGCCGGAGGATAAACCGCAATGCGCAGATACCTGTTGCTGTGCCTTCTGCTACTGCCGCTGTTTGCCAGCCCGCAGCAAACCCGTATTGAAGAACAGGCCATCACCCACACGCAGGCGCAGCAGTGGGGGCTGACAGACAGCGAATGGCAGCTCTACCAGCAACTGCGTCAGGGCGAGCGCGGCATCTGGTCGCCGGGGCTCGATCCCCTTACCACCCTCGGCGTGGAAGCTAACAGCGATACCGAACGCCAGCGCTTCGCTGAGCTGCTGGCCCGTAAAGAGCATCAGCGGGTGGAGAAAGAACTGGCATTCCAGCGTGCCTACGACCAGGCATGGAAGCGGATTTACCCGACGCTGACGCCCATCCGCAGTGTTGTCCAGCCACGTCTTGCGCTGTTCGTCAGTGAGAAATGTCCGGCCTGCGAGACGCTGGCGCAGAAGCTTATCAACGACGACCGACCGCTGGACATCTGGCTGGTCAACAGCCGTAACGACGATGCCAGCCTGCAACGCTGGGCGCAGCGCCAGCATATTGATATGCGCAAGGTCGAGCGCGGGCAGATAACGCTTAATCACGATAACGGGCGCTGGCAACGCCTCGGCGGCGGAAAACTGCCGTTATTACTGGAACAACAGGGGGAGCAATGGCGTCCCGTTTCTGTCCCCTGATAGTCATACTCGTCAGCGCTCACGCCTGCGCCGTGCCGCCGCTGTATGCGCAAATCGCCCGCCAGCAACAGGTTCCGGCGGAACTGCTCTACGCGGTGGCGCGCGCTGAAAGCGGCACCCAACTGGCGCAGGGGCTGCATCCGTGGCCGTGGACGCTGAATATTGCCGGAACTGGTTACCGTTACCCCAGCCGTTCTTCAGCCTGCCGGGCGTTGCTGGACTTCGCCCGTACCCGCAGCCTGAAACGCATTGATGCCGGACTGGGACAGATTAATCTCGGCTGGAACGGGCAGTGGTTCCCGTCGCTGTGCGCCAGTTTTGATCCGGCGGACAATCTCACCGTCACCGCCCTGCTGCTGCGCCAGCACTACAACGCATCTCCCGGAAGCTGGCTGGACGCCGCCGCCCGCTACCACCATCCCGCCGGAGGCAAGCCTGCCGCCGTCTACCGCCAGAAAATCGACCAGCAAATACGGCTGATCTCTGCATCAGGGACGTCGCCATGAAACTTCTTATTTCAGCCATACTACTGGCCGCTACCGCCGCTATTGCCGGGCCTGCCGTACCCATGCAGGCGCTGGATGAGGCCCGGTTACTGCCGGTCGTCACCCACACTCTGCATCCCGGTCAGCAACCGCGTTTGGCGTTCAGCCTGCCGGGGATGACGCCGCTGTTTTTAATCGGCGACGATCCACAGTCCACAGAATGGCTGCGCCAGCACCGGGATACATTGAAAACACTGCACGCCACCGGGCTGGTCGTGAACGTCACCACGCTGGCGCGGTTGAATGCCCTGCGGACCATCGCTCCAGCATTAACGCTGCTGCCCGTCAGCGCCGACGATATGGCAAAACACCTGCCCATCAGTGCGTATCCGGTACTGATCACCGACAAGGGGCTGGAACAGTGAGGCTCGATTTTATCCTGCGCCCGGCGGTGGAGCTTTACAGCGCCAGCGCGGCCCTGCTGGCGGCAGTATGGTGCGTGATGGCTCCGCAAGCGCTGCTGCTGACGCCTTATTTCGGCTGGCTGCTGGCGCTGGCATTGCTGGCACTGTCTGTATTGCGGCTAAAACAGGGAGTGCGCATCCTGCGCTTTCGCCGCCGCGTGCGTCATCTGCCGCTCTGGACGCTCTCTGCCAGCCGTATCCCGCAGTTACCCGACTCGCTGTTTCTCGGGCGCGGCTTTCGCTGGCTACCCACGCACACCCAGCGGCTGTATCTGTGTCGTCTGCCACAATGTGAGCACTGGCTGCGGACAGACCGCCCTTCCGACAGCGGCGGCGATCCGTTGCTGCACGGCGTGGAGCTACGCGAAGGCCACGTCACGTTACCGCTGCGAGATCGACCGGGGCATACGCTGGTCCTCGGCACCACCCGCGTCGGTAAAACCCGGCTGGCGGAGCTGCTGATTGCCCAGGATATCCGCCGTGGTGAAACGGTGATTATTTTCGACCCCAAGGGTGACGCCGACCTGCTGCGGCGCGTATGGGCAGAAGCGCACCGAGCCGGGCGGGAAAGTGTCTTCTGGCTGTTCCATCTCGGCTGGCCGGAGATTTCTGCCCGCTATAACGCCGTCGGACGCTTTGGCCGCATCTCGGAGGTTGCCAGCCGCATCGCCGGGCAGCTCTCCACCGAAGGCAACTCCGCCGCCTTCCGCGAGTTTGCGTGGCGCTTCGTCAACATCATCACCCGCGCCCTGGTGGCGCTGGGCCAGCGCCCGGATTACGCCCGCATCGCTCGTCACGTTATCAATATCGACGAACTGTTTATCGACTACGCCCGCGTCTTCCTGCCCGGTCACGACCGTCAGGCATGGGACAACGTGGTACGGATTGCCGGTGGCATCACCGAGAAAAATACTCCGCGTAACCTTCAGGGACGGGACAGCTACGTCGTCGCGCTGGAGCAGTACCTTTCCACCACCCGCCTGCATGACCCAATTCTCGATGGCCTGCGTTCCGCCGTGCGCTACGACAAAACCTATTTCGACAAGATCGTCGCCTCGCTGCTGCCGCTACTGGAAAAACTGACCACCGGGAAAATCGCCCAACTGCTGGCCCCGGATTACGGCGACCTTAACGACCCGCGCCCGGTGTTCGACTGGCAGCAGGCGATTCGCCAGCGGGCGATTGTCTATGTTGGGCTGGATGCGCTATCCGATGCAGAAATCGCCGCCGCCGTGGGTAACTCGATGTTTGCCGATCTGGTCAGCGTCGCCGGGCATATCTACAAACACGGCGTGATGGATGGTCTTCCGCAGGCGGAAGAGAAAGCGGCCATCAACCTGCACTGCGATGAGTTCAGCGAACTGATGGGTGATGAATTTATTCCGCTGATTAACAAAGGCGGCGGTGCGGGTGTACAGGTCACGGCCTACACCCAGACGCTCTCCGATATCGAAGCCCGCATCGGCGACCGAGCCAAAGCAGGGCAGGTAGTCGGCAACTTCAACAGCCTGATCATGATGCGGGTGCGGGAGACCGCCACCGCCGAACTGCTGACCAGACAACTGCCGCAGGTAGACGTGCTCAGCAACAGCGTCAGTTCCGGCGTCACCGACAGCGCCGACGCTCAGGGCAACATCGGGTTTTCCAGCAACACCCAGGATCGGGTGAGCAGCGTACAGGTGCCGCTACTGGAACCCGCTTCACTGGTGCAACTCCCCAAGGGGCAGGCGTTCGCTCTGCTGGAAGGCGGCCAGCTCTGGAAATTACGTATCCCGTTACCGGACACAGCGCACGATCCTCTGATGCCGGAAAACATCGCGCAAATCGCCCGTTATATGGAAAAACAATACGACAGCGCTCCCGTATGGTGGAACCGCCCGGAGACCGTTGTAACGGCGAAAAACGACCCTATTTTATGGCTGAACGACAGCGAAACCACGGAGAAACTGACCGATGACACCCCGGACACATCGCCATCTCATAAGCGTTGAAGTGATATGGCCCGCGCAAACGCTGCCTCTTCCCCTGCAACAGGCGGTAGATGCGTTGACGCAGGGAGAGACGCCCGACCAGATTATCGCTCGCATGAATTTGCAGGGCTTTCAGGCATGGCGCGAAGCTACATCACCGCAGGATGAACACGATATTTTTCAGGTGCGACTGGATGAGGCACACGAGGCACGATTTCTCTGTCGCTATATCACGCTTCCGCTGCACTGATGCCCGAACATGCGCCACCAGTACCTGCACACCGCCCCGGAATACTCGGCTGGATTGCATTACTTCCCGGCGTGCTGGCTGGCTTTTGCCTCGGCGCATGGATGCTGGCGATAGGACTGGAGTGGCTGGGCGAGGCGTTTTTCTGGCGGAATACCTGCGCCAGCCACAGTGAACAGGTATTGCAGGCGACATGGCAGTGGTGGCGAGTTTCCGCTGGCGCACCGGTGTGGTTAGTAGAAGATCTGGCGATTGTCAGAGGTAAGCTGCAACAAGGGATCGCAGCACTGATTGCTTCTTTCAGTGGTCAAAGCGGGTTGTTCTGGACGGAAGCCGTCACTACGGTAATCCACTGCGCGTTACTGTCTGCGGGCAATGTCACCCTCACTTTTCTGCTGCGGCTGTCGATTCTGTTGCAAGCGTTGCCGCTGTTTGTGCTCACCATTACCATTGGTCTTATTGACGGGCTGGTAAGACGCGACTTACGGCGATTTGGCGCAGGTCATGAGTCCGGGTTTGTTTATCACCACGCCAGGCGTATGATTTCATCCAGCTTGATAGCAACGGGACTGGTGTGGCTGGCGTTGCCATTTTTTCTTGTACCAGAGTATGTGTTTATACCAGCGGCAACAGGGATTGGGCTGGCAGTATCCATGACGGGCGGATCTTTCAAAAAATACGTCTGAGGCCATCATTGCCAGCCCAACTGATACAACTCTCGCTGGCAACATTTATGCTGCGACAGACGCCGAACATTGACTTTTCACTCACTAAATAGTTTACTTTTTTTATTATAGTTACACCCTGAGTGAATCTATGGCATCAAAAATAAACTGGCTGTTGCAAAACACCGCTCCGGGAAGCCTGGTTTTGCAATCCTGGCTAACCCGGAACAACATATCGCCTTCTCTGGCCTTTAAATACGCACAAAATGGCTGGTTAATAAAACTGCGGGCTGGCGTTTATGCGCGCGCAGGACGAGAACCAGACTGGAGTGATGCGCTATGGTGTCTGCAAAGCCAGCTTGAAGCGCCGGTGCATCTGGCCGGACTGAGCAGTCTCTCCTGGCAGGGCCGTTCCCATTACCTACAACTTAAGCAGAATCAATGCTGGCTTAGCGTTGAAAACAAAGCGATATTGCCCAAATGGTTTAAAGAATTTCCCGGCGTTGAGTGGTTGGTGGTATCGGCTCTGAAGCTCCCTGAATTGGATGAAAAATACCGAACTGAGCTTGAGGTTAAAGGGAAAAGAATAACCGCCAGTACGCCAGAACTGGCAGCCTACGAGCTATTAAGCGCAGTACCTCAGGAAATCTCATTTGAGCACGCTGCCGAGCTTTTTCAGGGACTGGTCAATCTCAACCCTCGTAAAGTGGAGAAGCTGCTTACGCTCAGCCAGTCCGTACAAACCAAGCGCCTGTATCTGTTTTTCGCCAGTTTCTATGAACATGCATGGCTCAAACGCGTGGATACCAGCAAAATCTACCTGGGATCGGGCAACCGACAAGTCGTTGTTAATGGCAAGCTGAACACGCAATACCAGATAACTGTGCCCGAAAATTTTACTAAGAAGGGAATAAGCCATGGATAGAACCTCACCCTACTACCGCCAGGTCGCCCTGCTGGTGCGAGCATTACCCTATGTCGCTAACGAGCCCTGTTTTGCGCTGAAAGGCGGAACGGCGATCAACTTATTCATCCGTGATTTTCCCCGATTGTCCGTTGATATCGATCTGGCCTACATCCCGCTGGAAAGCAGAGAGGTTGCGTTGCCCAACGTGCGGGAAGCGCTCACCCGCATCGCCGCTGAACTGGAAGCGCAAGCCGGGATCCATGCAGTGCTGCAAACCCATAATCCCGACGAGATGCGCATCATTGTCACCACTGACGACGCACAAATTAAAATTGAAGTCTCGCCAGTTGCCCGGGGAACACTATATCCTCCGCAAGAACGCGACGTCGTCGAAGCCGTGGAGGAGGAATTTGGCTTTGCAGCGATCCCAGTGGTCTCACTGCCCGATTTATACGGTGGCAAGCTATGCGCAGCGTTAGATCGCCAGCATCCCAGAGATTTCTACGACGTCAAAATGCTCCTTGATACACAAGGAATTGATCGCGCGATATTCAATGGTTTTATCGCTTACTTACTCAGCCATAATCGTCCATTGTCCGAAGTGCTTAGTCCACGCTGGAAGGATATTACCGAACCCTTTCAAAATGAATTCAGCGGTATGACTTTTGAGGAGGTATCACTGGAAGCGCTGAGAGAGGTCCCGGAAAGAATGCTCAGCGCGTTGAAAGCACATTTCACTCAACAGGATTTCGACTTCCTGATGTCATTTAAACGCGGGGAGCCTGACTGGAATTTAGCACCAGAACCCCACATTCAGAACTTGCCAGCCGTTCAATGGAAGCTGCGCAATATTGGCCGGATGTCGGAGGGAAAGCGCGCGCAGTCCCTGGAGAAACTGGAAAAGGTCATGACAGAATGGCTAAGTTAGTTTATTAAATTTAGTATAGTTACACCAATAGTGAAACTATAGAATTTTTTATAAACCAGCAACATTGTCTCCCAGCACTTAAAACCAGGATTGCTATTGACCTCGTAGGCGATCTGGTTTGTCAGGATCTGAAGCGCTTTGGCGCAGGCCATAAGTCCAGGTTTGTTTATCACCATGCAAGGCGTATGATCGGTTCCAGTCTGGCGGCAACGGGACTGGTGTGGCTGGCGGTGCCGGTTTTTCTTGAGCCGGAGTATGTGTTGATGCCGGGTGTTGTAGGGATGGGGCTAGCAATTTCAATAGCGGTAGGAGCATTTAAAAAACATGTATAAATCACGTTGAATAAGTAGCCAACCAGAAATGTCAGAGAGTATTATGTAATACAATACTCATTATACTATAGGTGATTAAATGTCTGAAGTAGCAAAAGCTTTAGATGCATTTATGCAATCAGATAATAGCGTGCTAGTTATAAAGGGAGATTGGGGAGTAGGAAAAACTTTTTTCTGGAACAAATACTACAATGAGAATAAAAGTAATTTAAAGCAAATTGTTTACTCATACGTATCACTATTTGGTAAGAATTCATTATCCGATATTAAAAGAGAAATTTTTCATTTAGCAAAGCCAATTAAAAAAGATAAAATCGAATCTTCTTTTCAGCTGCAAACTGAAGAGATTAGCGGTATTTATGAATGCATTCCGTGGTTAAACCCTAAAGAAAAAATAGTTCACAAAATACCATTCCTCAAACCTATTGTGAAGTATGCTGATAACACGCCTTTATTATTTAGGGCTACAAATTTAATTTCCAACCTTGAATATTCACTAATCAATAATTACCTAGTATGTTTTGATGATTTAGAAAGACGTGGCAGTGGATTATCTATAAAAGAAGTAATGGGATTTATTGATGAGCTTGCACAAAGAAAAAAATGTAAGGTAGTTCTTATATTCAATGAAGAAACATTACACAATGAAGATGATAAAGAGATCTTTAATATTTACCGAGAAAAGATAGTTGACATCGAACTAAAATTTTCGCCTACAATAAAAGAAAATTTTGACCATGTGTTTTTTACCAATACGCAGAATTATGATTATATCTTGGGCATTATAGAAAAACTGCAAATAAATAACATTAGGTTTTTCAAAAAACTGAAGCAAGTTCTCTTATCGTATGAAACTCTCCTTAAACATGCGGATAGTGATGTAAGGGAGGAATTTATTCTTCGTGCTTGTATATTATGCTGGGGATATTATACCCCATTATCTAATTTACCATATAACGAACTAAGGTTAAGACTTGAAAAAGGTGCACTATTTGCAATTTATCCTGATGAAGATTACCAAGAGAGTGAAATAGATAAAGCCTTTCAGGGATTACAAGAAAAATTCGCCTTATATTCATCATCTTTCGATACCGAAATAGACTTCTTTCTTAATAATGGCTATATTAATGACAGTCATGAATTACATAAAATTGTAAATACAAAAAACTCTGACTCCGCAGCCAGAAGATTAAATCAAAAAATAAGCAATGTATGGCGTATTTATCACCAATCTTTCGATAATAACGATGAATTATTCATTAATGGCTTAGAAGACCTCCTGAACAATGAGTTACTCAGCATATCGATAAACCGCTTTGATGACATAGTCAGAATTTTAAGAGACTTTGACATTTCTTGCGATAACTATGTTGAGGAATATTTCGCAAATATTGAACAACAGATTAACTTTTCAGAACGTGATATTGAGTACGATCTTAGTGATCTTTATT
This sequence comes from Citrobacter sp. Cf132, assembly GCF_030333885.1. NCBI lineage: Bacteria > Pseudomonadati > Pseudomonadota > Gammaproteobacteria > Enterobacterales > Enterobacteriaceae > Citrobacter > Citrobacter sp. Cf132. The sequence continues at coordinate 38,874 of NZ_JAOWFA010000039.1, read as the reverse complement.
GCAATGATATTAAAGAAAGATTGAAAAGAAATATTGAAAATTTCAAAAATGGTAAGCGTAGCATTACAAATATTGCAATAAGACTATCGGAGAGCAATGGGTGGAACCCTGAGGATATTAATTATTTAAATACATTTTCAACTCAAGATTTTGCTGAATGGATGAGAACTCGAGGAAATGGGGCTGTAGATGACGTTCGCCATGGGCTATTAAAATTCAGAAATTCAAGAAGCAATGAGCCAGTCTACGATGAATTAACAGCAAAAGTCATAGATGCTTTGAAAATAATTTCAACCGAAAGCAAAATAAATTATCTAAGAGTCAGAAATATTCTGCGGATCGAACTTGACAGTCAGTAGAAATCATTCAACCACAATGAATGATTAAACCTATACATCCCAAAAATCATACCGCATCCTGAGATAAAACGATTTCAGGATGTCGTCATGAAAACTTATCCTCTTCCATTTTATATCATGTTTTTAGCATTTTCATTTCCTGCACTCGCAGCTCCCCTTACCGAACGCGAAGAGCTAACTCTGTCCCTTAACCAGCTTACCCAAATCGAAGCCTCACTCCATCGCGCCCAGCAAAGCGCCAGAACCGGCATCAACGAGCGCTACTACTTCGACTATCCGCGTATCCACGGCGATATAACCACTCTGCGCAGCGGGATTGAACATTACCTCACACCCACTCGCGCCCAGCCGCGAGTTACAGCGACGCTGACCGGGCAATACCGTGAGGAGAAAACCGCGCCATGAGTCCTGAACAAATCAGCGCCTTCCAAGCCGCCAGCCTAGTGAAGCCCGATGCCGTCAGCCTGGTGATGCTCGGCCTGTTCAGCGCCTTTCTGCTGCTGTGGGTGGTCTGGGTGCTGAATGATGCCTACCGGGGTGTGGCGACAGCGCGGGTGAGCTGGCGGGCACTGGGCAGCATCGGCGGGCGCACCATCTTACTGCTGCTGGTCAGCTTCTGGCTGGTACTGAGTTAGCGGATTTCAGGAGGAAAAATGAAAAAACGCATCTTCAGATGGCTGCTATGGTTCCCGACCCTGCCAGCATATGCCGACCTGCCGGAGATGGAAGATCCTTCACGCGGCCAGGGCGACGGCATCATGGAGACGTTGCAGAACTACGGTTATGACATCGTGATCCTGATGACGCTGGGCATCTGCGCCGTGGGTTTTCTGGTGGTTGCCAACAACTGCATCGCCACCTACTCTGAAATTCAGGGCGGGCGTAAGCAGTGGAAAGATTTAGGCGCAATGGCGGGCGTCGGCGCGGTTCTGCTGGTGATCACCATCTGGTTGCTCAACCAGGCCTCGGACATCCTGTAAGCCATGAGCACTATCCCCTTTCTCCCGGAACGGTTAAACCGCGAGCCTGCGGTGTTTCGCGGCCTGACGGTCAACGAGCTGCTGATAGCGCTGCTTGTCGGGCTGGCTACCGGCTCAATCACTGGAACCATTCCGGCAATACTGTGGCGCAACTGGAGCCTTATTCCCGGCAGCGCCCTGCCTGGCGGTACGCTAGCGATCCTCTGCGGTGGACGCTGGCTGGCACGACTAAAACGCGGGCGTCCGGAGAGCTGGCTGTACCGGGCGCTGGAGCTGAAACTGGCCCGTTTCGGTATCGGCACTCAGCGTTTCGTCCTGCACGATGGCGTCTGGGCCATTCGCCGGAGCCGACGATGAGCGCCTTTAAGCACGCGCTGGCCGCGCGGGATGCGCATATCCGCACCCTGCATATTGCGCTGGTCGCGTTATTCCTGCTGGCATCAGGCATGGGATTCGGCTGGTACAGCGCCCCACGCCAGCTCACGGTGTACCTGCCACCGGATCTCCGCGCTGCCAGCCAGCGTCCGTGGTGGGAAGTGCCGCCCGCCACGGTGTACGCCTTCGCGTTTTCAGTATTTCAGCAGATCAACCGCTGGCCGACCAACGGCGAGGCCGATTATCCCCGCAACCTCAGTGCCCTACGGGCCTATCTTACCCCCGGTTGCTACAGCCAGATCGACCGGGAATTTCGTCAGCGCCTTCAAAACGGAGAGCTGCGCGACCGGGTACGCGGCGTGTATGAAATCCCCGGTCGGGGATTCAGCGATAAGCGGGTGCAGATCCTTGACCGCGATAACTGGATTGTGACGCTGGATCTGACCGTCGATGAGTATTTCCACTCCGAACCCGTTAAGCGGGCAATGGTCCGCTACCCCATCAAAGTACTGCGCTACAACATCGATCAGCAGAAAAATCCGTGGGGGCTGGCGCTAGATTGCTTCTCCTCGCCACCGCAGAAGCTGGAGGCGGCTAAACCATGAATGTCCGCCCACTGCTAATCCTGCTGGTTGCCCTGCCCCTGCACGCCGTCGAACTGGTGAAATGGGAGCGCATCCCGCTGCCGGTGGCGCTGAACACCGGGCAGGAACGGATCATCTTTGTGGATCGCAATGTCCGGGTGGGTTATCCCGCCGCGCTGGAAGGCAAGCTGCGCATTCAGAGCAGCAACGGCACGCTGTACCTGCTTGCCAGCCAGCCGTTTGCCGCTAACCGACTGCAACTTCAGGACACAGAGAACGGTGAGCTGATTTTGCTGGACGTCTCCGCCAGCAAGGGCGAGCACATCAGGGAACCGATACGCATTGTCCGCGAAGAGAAGAAAACGCCTGATGCGAAGCCCGATGCAGTTCCAGAACCCTCCACGCCGCTTCCGGTCGCGCTCACCCGCTATGCCGCGCAGATGTTATATGCCCCGCTACGCACCGTGGAGCCTTTGCCGGGCGTTCAGCCCGAAGGCGTGCGGCTGGCAAAAACCATCACCACTTTGCTACCTGCGCTCCCCGTCAGCGCCATACCGATCGGCGGCTGGCGGCTGGATCCTTATCATCTGGCGGCGATCCGGCTTCAGAATAAGAGCACCACCCGGCTGGAACTCGATCCGCGCCAGCTTCAGGGGCGGTTTTACGCCGCCTCCTTCCAGCATCGCTGGCTGGGGCCTGCGGGCAGCGCCGAAGACACTACCGTGCTCTATCTCATCACCCACAATCATCGTCCTGAACAGGCGATTCTGCCAGAGCCAGCGCCGGAGAAGAAAAAATGAAGCTTCAGGCCAATATCCTGCTGCGGGTTCTGACGCCGCTCATCCTGCTGGCGGGCAGCGTCCTGCTGTTTCATGCCTGTCAGGATCGCAAAACCACACCGTCAACATCCTCTGCACCTGCAACGCCTCTCAGCCACGACGAGCTGAAAGCGCTGGGGATTGAAGGCGACACGCCCGCCGATACCGTCGCCACGCTGGTCGGCCAGATGAAACTCTGGCGCAAGGAGCTGGAAACGGTAAAGGCCAGCAACGCCGCACTGGTGCAGGAAAATCAGCGCCTGCGTGAGCGCGAGCAGAATACCGACAGCCGCATCAACGAGGCCATTAACCGCCAACAGAACAGCGCCTCACAGCAGCAGAACGAATTACTCAGCTCGTTACAGACGCAGATCCAACAACTTAAGGGAAACAGGACAACGGACGACTCGCTGGCCGGGCTGGGCATTGAGGGACCGGAAGCAGCCTCCGGCGAACCACTGCGCTGGATAGCGCCCGCCGATGCCCTGCCAACCGATAAAAATGGTCGTCCGCTGCAACCTGCGCTGGCCTTTCCTTCCGGGACGCAGAACACCGCGCCACAACCAGAAGCACCGCCGCCCGCCGTCGTCAAACCAGTCTACACCCTGCCACAGAACAGCACGTTAATCGGCTCGGTGGCGATGACCGCGCTGCTGGGGCGCATTCCACTTAACGGCAGCGTCACCGACCCTTACCCGTTCAAGGTACTGATTGGCCGCGATAACCTCACCGCCAACGGCATCGAATTACCCGATATCGAAGGCGCAGTGATCTCCGGCAGTGCCACCGGCGACTGGACGCTCTCCTGCGTGCGCGGCAGTTTAACGTCAATTACCTTTGTCTTTCGCGACGGCACGATGCGCACGCTACCCGCCGAAGGCGATAAAACCGGAAGCGGCACGGAAGGCAATATCGGCTGGCTGTCCGACCCCCACGGCCTGCCCTGCATCCCCGGCGAGCGCAAATCCAACGCCGCCGAATATATCGGCTCACAATTCCTGCTGGCCGGATCGTCCGCTGCCGCACAAGCACTGGCAAATAACCAGACCACCTCCACCGTAGAAGATGGCTCCATCACCACCGCGCTGACAGGCGACAGCGGGCAGTACGTGCTCGGCCAGGCGCTGGGCGGTGGCCTGAAGGAGAGCGCCGACTGGTTTAAACAGCGCTACGGCCAGATGTTCGATGCCATCTACGTACCGCCCGGCCAGGCCGTCGCCATCCATATCACCCGCCAGCTCGCCATCGACTACGATCCCAACGGACGGCGGGTGAACTACCGCACGGCGGGCGATCGCACTGGAGACCTCGACTAATGCGTATTCTGATTTTGCTGTTTTCGCTGCTGCTGAGCGCCTGTAGCACCGACCAGAAAACGCTGCTGCCGGTGGATGAAAACACCACCATGCTGAACATCTGGGGCCGACAGAATAACGATGCGCAGGGACTGTACGACGCACGATCGGTGCTGCGCCGCCCGCTGGATGACGCCACGATGACCGCGCAACAACAGCAGACCACACGCAGCGACGACAATGCCACGAAGGCGCTGTTCCGGCGTCTGCCGAATCCGGATCTGGAGATGTATATCTTTCCTCATCTGGCGGGTAGTGAAGGTGTCCCGGTGCCGGGCTATACCACCGTCCTCCCCTTCTATAACTGGGTGCAGTACGCCCTGCCCGGCGAGCGGACCGATCCGCTGTGATGATGCGCAGCGGCACCCTGACCGAACAGACGGTGGACAGCCTGTACCAGAAAGGCGCGTCGTTCGTCGATTTTCTGCCGTGGGTGGAGTATCAGCCGGAAAGCAAAACGCTACTGCTGGATGACGGGCGCTCGGTCGGCGCGGTGTATGACATCACGCCGTTCGGCACCGAAGGCCGCTCTCCGGCACGGCTGGAAGAGTTGCGCGATATCCTGAAGGACGCGCTTCAGGACAGCTTCACGGAATACGATCGCCAGCCGTGGGTGGTACAGTTTTACTGCCAGGATGAGGACGACACCGCTGTCTGGCTGGCCGCACTGCATGACTACGCCGTACCGGAAGCACGGAACTCTGATTTTACCCGTGCCTGGCTGGAGGAAATGGAACGCCATCTGCACGCCGTTTCCCGCCCGGAAGGCTACTTCATGGACGATGCCGTCAGCCATACCCGCTGGCGTGCTCAGCAGCGCCACACGCGAATGGTGGTCTATCGCTGGCTGCCCACCAAATTCCGCAATCCGCTGGAAGACTCCCCGGAAGAGGCGCTGAACACCGTGTGTGAACGAATGGTCTCAGCGCTGGCGGGCGCAGGTATTCACGCCAGGAGGCTGGAATGTGAGGCCATTCGCCACTGGCTGCTGCGCTGGTTCAATCCCGCCCCAGAAATGGCCGACTCATCCCAGCGGTTCTGGCAACAGATGGCGCAGCAGGATGACACGCCGGAACTGCACGACTTTGCCGAGAGCCTGCTGTGCAGCGAACCCCGCTCGCAGGCCACGCAGGGAACATGGCTGTTCGACCAGCGTCCGCATAAGGTCATCGTGCTGGACAGACTGCGCAAACCGCCCACCGTCGGCCATATGACCGGAGAATCCGCACGCGGCGACGGCATTAACGCGCTGTTCGACCTGCTGCCGGAAGGGGTGATTATGGCTCTGACCATCGTTGCCTGGCCGCAGGACCGGCTGGAAGAACACTTAAGCCGCCTCAGCGACCGCGCCATCGGCGAGAACGTCGAATCGGAGTACACCAAAAAAGACTGTCAGGAGGTGCGCCACTGGCTGAAAGACGGCCACAAACTCTACCGTAGCGCGCTGGCGTTTTATCTTTCCGCCCCGGATAACGTCGAACTGACTAAGCGCGTGCGCAGCCTGAACAGCCTGCTGCTGAATGCGGGTATGGTTCCGGTGCAGGAAAATGACGAACTCGCCCCGCTAAGCTCGTGGCTGCGCTGGCTACCAATGTGCTTCGACCCGGCGCGGGACAAGCGCCAGCTCTACACCCGCTTCAGCTTTGTGCAGCACCTCGCCAACCTGCTGCCGCTGTTTGGCCGCGAGAGTGGCACCGGGCATCCGGGCGTCAGCTACTTCAACCGGGGCGGCGGGATGCTGTGCTGGGACCCGCTCAACCGCGAGGACCGCGCCCAGAACGGCCACCTGTTGCTACTCGGCCCGACCGGCGCAGGCAAATCCGCCACTCTGAACGCCAAAATCGCGCAACTGATGGCGCTGCACCGCCCGCGTCTGTTTATTGTCGAGGCGGGCAACTCGTTCGGGCTGATGGCTGACTATGCCCGCGAACATGGCCTGACGGTGAATAAAATCAGCCTGAAACCCGGCTCCGGCATCACGCTACCGCTGTTTGCCGACGCATGGAAACTGGCAGAAAGCGACGTGCCTTTGCCAGAACCGGATGATGACGAGCCCGAGGATACCGACAACGAACAGCGCGATCTGCTGGGAGAAATGGAGATCACGGCCCGTCTGATGATCACAGGTGGCGAGCTGAAAGAAGACGCCCGCCTCACCCGTTCCGATCGGGCATTAATTCGCGAAGCGATTCTGCACGCGGCCCGGCTTACCGCCCACGAAAAAAGACAGACGCTGACCCAGGATATCCGCGACGCCCTGTTTACGCTGGCACAGGATGCGGCGCTACCTGAATCCCGCCGTAACCGGCTGTGGGAGATGGGCGAAGCGATGAATATGTTCTGCTCAGGGTTTGAGGGCGAACTTTTCAACCGCGAGGGAGAGGCATGGCCGGAGGCGGATATCACCCTGGTGGATCTGGCGATGTTTGCCCGCGAAGGGTACGAAGCACAACTGGCGATCGCCTATATCTCGCTAATTAACCATATCAACAACCTTGGCGAACGCTACCAGCACCTGGCCCGGCCCATCGTTAATATCACCGACGAGGCACACATCATCACCGTTAACCCGCTACTGGCGCGGTTTCTGACGAAGGGTTCGAAGATGTGGCGCAAGCTAGGGATCTGGCTGTGGCTGGCGACACAGAACCTGAGCGATTTCCCGGACGATGCGAAAAAACTACTCAATATGATCGAGTGGTGGGAACTGCTGGTGATACCACCGGAAGAAGTCGAACAGGTCAGTCGCTTTAAATCTTTGACGCCGGAACAGCGTCAGCTCCTGCTCAGCGCGACCAAAGCACCAGGAAATTATACCGAAGGCGTGGTACTTTCGCCGCGTGTGGAAGCGCTGTTCCGCGTGGTTTCCCCTGCCCTGTGGCTGGCGCTGGGGATGACGGAGAAACACGAAAAAGCGGAGAGGATGCGGATTATGATCGAGTTTGGGTGTAGTGAGCTGGAGGCTGCGATGAGGGTGGCGGGACTAGAGGTGTTTTACTAAGTGTTAGTTTGCACCACCCTCGCAATACAGAATAAATAACTAAATTTATCTTATTGTGACGAATAAAATAGAACAAGCATTTACATTTTCTTCCACGCACTGATTTTACTAGTGTGGAGTTTATAGCTCTTTAAGTGTTCTACTGGCACACTGTTTGTTATTATATACAACGCAGTGTGACAAATTGGTACTGATATGACACCTATTGAAGAGCACCTCTACTATCACGGCCCTTGTTTAAGTACGGATCTTGCTAAACACTTGGTTGAACATTTAGGAATCACCTATGATGCAGCGAGGAAACAGGTATCTCGTGCTAAAGGGGATGTTGGTCGCCTTAACTTTAATTTTCCTCACCGCGCCAGATTCCTCTATCACAAAAAGGACTTTGCTTCTGAGCGCTACTGGACAACCTTAGTTAATGTGATGCAGGACACAAACTCCAGTTATGGCATGGCTCTCTCGAGCTTAATTGCCAGAGGAGGCATAATCCCCAAAAAACATTTTACAATTGCATCGGGTTCGCCTATAGCCATGAAGGGACGCTTATCTTGCGAACAGGTATTAAAAAAATTAATTGAGCTAAAATTAGTTGAAATAGTCAATTTGCCATCTTATGGTGAGTGTATTACGCTTATTGAAAAAGATGAAAGATATTTCAAAGCTATGGGCTACATCAAAGCCAGATTAACAGGAGAGGACATACTATTAAATACAATAGTACAATGGGCTAAAAACCTAGGCTTTACAAGCTATGACATGATTCAATGTAGAAACGATGACAAAGAACTACCACGTGTAGCTAACTTTAACTGGGATATATCCGGACCATCTTATTTATCACCACTGGTAACAAACTCTGGAGTTGAAAATACAAAACCAGGATTCTTCATCTGTGATGTATTATTAGGCTCTAAAATCACACTATTAGAAATAAAACCATTTATAAATAAATGTACTTCTTTGCGAAGCTTACCTAAAGTTGGCAAATCTCTCTTTATGTTTGTCGCCGAGGATTATTCACATGAAGCGTTTAAGGCCTTAAAAAGCATAGGCATTATTCCTGCAACACCAGAAACTTTATTCGGTAAAGAGTTCTCAGAAGGAATTAGAAAACTTATTGAATTTATGGAGTTTATTGCCGGAGGTGGAGAAGTATCTTTGGAACATATTGATAACGTAATTACCAATCTGGCTCCAATAGAAGGTGCACTATCCACGTTGAGAGGGGTTTTCTTTGAATATCTAGTTGCAGAGGTCTTCAGATCATCTGGCAATGGTACAGTAACTATAGGAAAAGTTTATAAAACACAAGAAAAGACTGCGGAAGCTGACGTTACAATTCAAAATGGTTATAAGGAAATTAAATTTATTGAATGTAAAGGTTACAGCCCTTACTCCCAGATCCCAGATGATATCGTGACAAGATGGCTACAACATCAGGTTCCAACTTTCTTTAAATGGGTTAGAGAAAATATCAGTCAAGATATAGATATTATTTGTGAACTTTGGACAACAGGAAAACTATCACAAGAAAGCATAGCTGCATTAGATTCTTTGTCAAAAAAAATCAGCCCGAAAAAATACACAATTAAATATAGAGAAGCTCACGATGTGATAATGAAATTCAAGGAAACTAAAGATAAATCCCTACTCAATACCTTTGAAGAACATTTCGTGAAAAATCGTTACTCTCCAAAAAATAAACCCTATATCGCTCGGTCCGTTAGATACTCAAAAAAAGGACCTAATCATTGACTATTTAAATAATGTTCACGGTAAACTTTCATTCTCAAATCATGAATAAAAATTATCGTGAACACGAATTATCAAATCATATCTTTACCGCTATTTACTATATAGCCAAGGGGTTATTTATCATGTCCTCAATATATTATTCATCACCTGCATCAGAATATCAGGTTATCACATTGTAAGCATCCCGGTCGATATTTTCAGCCTTCAATAGGTGGAAAGTATAGCGCCATTAATCCTCTATAGCACTATAACTAACAGATAGTTTTGTAGGATTACTCAAGCTCAACATTCCATCCTCAGGATTATAACTAAACATTTTTATATTTCAGCATAGACATAATGTATCATCATTAATTTCTCTACTTGCTGATTGATACTCAATATTCTCATGCAAAAATATAAAGATCCATAAAAATTGTTAATCTAATACGCAATAACAATTACTACATAGAGATGATTTTCCGAGTTTTCTCTTTTTAACAATCTTCCCACATTGTGGACATTTAACTGAATCGCCAAATGATTTACTTGTGCTATGCACAGAAGTTATATGATCTGTCTTGTTCCTTTTACTCGGATAATTGTTAGTCCTGACATTAGAAACTGCATTCCCCCTTTCCGTTTGGAATAGTCTTTCCAACTCCCTTTTTCTATTCGCAGCTACAATTTTTTCACGCGCAATCCTATCACTCTCTAGTTTTTCCTTTGCGGTGTTAATCTCTCCTAAAACCTGTTTTTTCAAAGTATCAGGATCAGCGAAATAAATCTTCTTCTCATCAGGATCGAAAGATAAATCATTAAAATCTACAAGCTGGCAATCCCACTCATAAGATATAGATAAAGCAGAGTTCATGAATGGTTTTTTGTAGTAACATTTCAGTATAAGTTTCTGATTGTCTGATGATAAGTTCTTGGCCTCTTCATCAAAAACAAATACATTTGAGCGATTACTATATCCTACATCAAGAGTTGTAAATTTCTCACAATCAAAACTGAGAAAAACCCACATAATGTATGCATTATTTGCTTTGTAAAATGCCTCTCGACTAACAATGACTTCAATAAATGTTGTTGATACTTGTAATTCAAATACAATTGAATATTCACCTTCTATACTGACTGCACTAACATCAGGTTTTCTCCAGTGTTTAGCTATTCCTGAACGGTTAGTTTCTCTAAATGTTGACTCAACCAATACATTATTAGAAAAGAAACCATCTTGTCTTAAAATCTCTGCTAGCTTAAATTTATTTTCTCTGTGAGCTTTTCCTTCCTTTTGCCCATTAAATTTCATGGCAAGGATTTCATCGTGCGTTAGATTTGTTGTAGTTTTAATTGGACAATCGTCAGAATTCTTTGTGTGCGCGAAGAAAAATGACCTATTAATATCTCCCCTCAGCACAACTGGTTGGTAACATACACTGCATAAAGCAATAGGTTTTTCATGACGAGCTACTTCGAGTCGCCGTCTAAAAATAAAGACATCCTCTTCACTTGCATTATCAAGAAATGCATCTACATCAATATCCTTGTCTTCTTCAGTTAAAAATATCTTTGTCATATTTCTAATCAAGATTGCCTCCTGAGCACAACTAAAAATATCTATATTTCATTTAAGAAGCCTCTCAAGGGGAGTTTGCCACTTCAGCAACCGCTCAACTGCCGTATCCTCTAACAAGAACTGGCGGGCTAATTGCAGGCGTTCCATAATCTGTGCCTTCTGCTGCTCATCAATACTCGCCACGTCCTTTTCTACATCACGGAGAAACTGCTCTATACGCTTATCTTCGGCCCACTGTATCATGATACCGTTCAGTTCGGCTAAGCTAGCTGTATATGCCTCTTTTTCCCTTCTAATCCGCTCCTTTTCCCGATATCTCTTTTCATTCACCTCCCACTGGATCCGCCGAGCTTCAGCTTTGACTCTCGCCTCTTCCAATTGCTTCTGAATCAACGGAACAGCATCACGCATCGCGGAAATGATTTTCGGGATCTGGCTGATAAGCCCGCACTGTTTTGTCTGGCGAAACTCAACCTGCCAGTTAGTTGACGAGTATGGCGAGTAGAGCTGTAGAAAGAATCGTCCGGTAGGTAAGGCATGTTTAATGACATAGCGAAATGGCTTGTCATACTTCCCCCTCATCCAGCGGAACATCGTCTCATCGCGGATATATCGGCCATTAACCTCTTTTGCCGGAACATATTCCGTCATTTCAGCCAGGTTAAAGGCGAACAGTATATCCCCAACGCAGATAATACTGGCTGAACAAGGGCGCCATAAACTGTCATAGCGCAAACCTCCCTCTTTTGGGTCTTCTTTGATATCTATGCCCTGACAATGAAATCCTTCATTTCCTTCAGCTAACCTTACCCAATACCCTTGCTTTCCCAGTGCAGCAAAGAACCGACTCAGAAAATCGATAGCACTGTTGAATCCCGTTTCTGAAACATTCAGATCGAGTAGCTTCTTTTTCGTTGGTTTGTAGTAGCCGTCTTTTGTGACGGAAGAGACGGGAAGGTAAGTTTTGAGATCATCGATCAGTGCATAGCCACTGCCCGCTGTCCTTGCTCGCTTTCGCGGTGCTGGCGCTGCTACTTTTGATGATATTTTTGTGGGAAGAGGAATGGCCTGGCTGGTTTTTCTGTGGGATTTTACTACCTTGCCACTCTTCAAATCAGGCAAAGCAGGTACCGCCGGTGCAGATCCTTTCGCTAGCGCCTTCCAGTATCCGGCGAGCGGTCTCGGTATTCGTAATTCAGCGCATCGTTTTGTCAGTTGTTCTTTGCTTATGTTATAGAGGGAAGTGATTCGCTCTGCAGGCTCGCGCCAGACAAGATGATAAAGTTCTTCCCTGGCGTCAGGTAACGTTTGAGTGGCATTAGTGTGCAGACTTTCTGTCATGGCATTCTCCCTTTGCGGGAGACATTATCAGAGAATCTGTATGGCAGATGCTTGAATTAAATCACCTTTTTGATGAGAAGTTTGTAAGAATATAGTACCGATTCAATGCTGGATTTTTTAACTAGCTACATGGTGCCTCACATACTCCATAAGCTCCTCCCGCTCTATGCTTGATAATGACCAAAATATCAGCATTAAATCAGCTAAATCATCATCTTCGGCATAGAAATAGGCCAGTGGAACACGTAAAACCTCTGATAACTTCTGCACAATCTCAGTATTGGGCTCGTGAACTCCCTTTTCATACCGATTGATGCGTGTACTCGCAACAAATTCATCTATACCTGCCGCAACCCCCAAACGTTTCTGAGACAGCCCGCTGGCTAACCGGGCCTGTTTCAAGCGTCGGCAAAAAATATCGTTGTAATGATTAGTCGTTTTCATAACTACGAGAATCGTAGTTTTCGCTTGTCGCAGATACTACGATTAACGTAGTATTGAGTTGTAGATAGAGAGAGGTCAGGCATTTTCATCGGGTGAGGTGCTTAGCATCTGCCGAGACACGTCCAGTAATCGCAATTGCGAGTCTGATGAAAGCGTGGCAAAGTTGAGGATCAGTTCAGCAAGATTCTCATCAGAAGTGAACAACCATGGCAGAGGAACATTCAGCGCATCCGCAATCCGCGCCATAGTTTCCATGTCGGGTTCATAAACCCCTTTCTCATAACGATTAAAACGAGTGCTCGCACCAGAGTGGTTAACCGCCGCAGCAATCCCTACAGCAGCTTGTGAAATACCTAGCCGCTGCCGAGCTTCTTTCAATCGTTGAGTGAAGACATCTCTCTGTCTTAGTCGTTTTTTCATAACTACGAGATTCGTAGTTTTTTAACGACCTGGATACTACGAAAAACGTAGCATCAAGATTCAAAGAGGTAACAGGAATGACTAAACAAGACTGGCACCCAGCCGATATCATCGCCGCCCTGCACAAGCGCGGCACCAGTATGGCTGCGGTCTCGCGGGAAGCGGGGCTGGCGTCCTCCACCCTCGCGAATACGCTTTCACGTCCCTGGCCGAAAGGCGAATGGCTGATTGCCCGCGCACTCAACGTTCACCCGGCAAAAATCTGGCCTAGCCGTTATGAGGAAGAAGGCGAACTGCGGCAACCGAAAAATCCGCTCCCCGTCAGGTGCAGATTATGATTATTTCCGATGCCAGCCTCCACAGTATCTCTACGCCAGCTCAGGTTCAGCAGGCCGCCATACCACCGCCAGCGGAAATGCCGTTTCTCGCAGCTCCGGTGCGTAATCGCTCCACCTTCCACTACGCCCACTTTTCCCGTTATGCCCTGCTACGTCCTATCGCTCGTGAAACAGGAAGCAAAATCTATCTACAGGAAGAACCCATCTGCGGTTTTTGGTATCTCAACCATGGCGTCGTCGGTTTACACCACACGCTGGAAAACGGCAAAGAGATGCTGGTCCGCGCCTGCCAACAGGGCGACTGGTTTGGCTATCTGGGGTTATTTGGCTCGGAGTTCTACCATTGCCACGCCAGCGTTTTGCAGACAGCATCGCTATGCCACATCATTCCTCACTCCAACAGCGATTTCCTGCATCATCACCCGCAGTTCGCCCATTTTCTGTTAAATCAGGTGGTAGCAAGCCTTTCCGATGCAGAGCATCGCATGGCCTGGATCGCCCGTTACCGCACCCGTCACCGGGTCCTGAGCAGCCTCTGGTATCTGACACAGTATTTTTCCGGCTATGACTGGACGTGGCGTGAAGTAGCTGAGTTTGCCGGATGTGAGACAGAAACTGCATTAAGGTTCAGTAAGGAATTAAGGCAGGCGGGTATCTTGGACGATTCACAGCGCCGCCTGCATGTTCTTCATCCGGAACTACTACAGGCTGTGTTCCGCAATATAATTTAACAAGATAATTATCTAATTTTTTCATGCAAATACCGCTATGGCAAGATACGAGTTTTCTGATACGGCTTTGTCATCAATCTCGTCTCTGTTTCCCCCCTGAGTACTCACATAAAGTGAAGTCCCCTATAATTATCAATGGCATTTTTTGGTATTCTTCCACGCCACAAGTCAAACTGAATTACGGATAGATTCTTACATGATGGAGGTATCCGCATGATATATTTAGTGATTACCTTGGGAATATTACCCTATTAATTTCGTTAAATGTTTCAGCTCTAAATTCAAGAAACCCAATCAATAGCAACAATGCAAATATTATCAGTTTAATATCTCCCTCATTAATCATTGTTTTTTTCGCATGAGCGATTAAGTTTCTTTTATCTTTCACATCCTTAACAACTTCTGCCAACGCACTCCAAAGTTGAATTTTACTAATATCTTCACCCGAATGTAATTCCTTTACGACAACTCTAAGTTTTTCATCAAGTGAAAGATGTTCCAAAGCATAATGCAACTCTTTATGTATCTTGGCTTTGTAATTCTCGATATGACAAGAAATCACTGCTTCCAAAGCAGAAAAATAAACAAAAAATGACATTTTTAAGTTATTAGAAGCATAAAGACGTTCAGCTTCAAGAATTAACTCTTGATGTATACTTAGTTTTTTAAAAATATTTTTCTTAACTCCTCGAATCAAAAATTTCGCCACACCTTCACCTGATATACTCATAATATCTGCACAAATACTACCAGACAATGTAATGGTGCATTTTTGATTATCATAGTCCGCAACATAAAAATTTAATTCACCATTTCCATAGTTACGTTCATAATAATCATCACCAATAGGATAACCATAATCCATAAGTTCAAAATCGATTAGATATCCATAGTCATCAGAAAAGCTGAACACCTCTCTTAGTGAATAGTCTTTAATATATGCTTTCTGAAATGGAGTCACATCTTCATCAATATCAAATTCTATGTTTTTTTTAATCTTGCGAGATTCGCCTCCAACCAAAAAAGTAATAATGTCACTTCTTTTATTTTCTATTTTAGATTTCAAGTTATTCATATACGTTTCAAACTATCCATTGAATTTAAGTTATTTTTAACACATCTGAATCTATAATACTTTTATTATCAACTCTAAGCAATTACCTTTCAGGATATATTACTGATTATAGTCGATTTTCAAACCGTTCTTCTAGGCTTTGACTGATAAAGTACATTTCAGGGAAAATAATGTAATTAACTGAGAAAAATCATCACTCGCAAATTAGATAAAAAAATGGCATCAGATGGACACTCATAACTCGATCGTAATGCGAACTACAATCATAATGTCGTTGAACGGTGCTTTGGTCACCTGAAAGAACATAGTTATGCGCTACGATAAAATGTAATATTGCGGAGCGGCAATGGTAATATCATCCACCACCTTCATCACCCTGGCCGGAGATTGCTGCAAACGAATCTGCTGCGCCATATAGGTCATATACGGGTCCATATGGCTGAAGATCATGCGATACCCGGCACAAAGATGATTCAGCCGCTCGTGTAGTCGATGCTTCGGACAACCGCCCTGGCAGGCAAAGCGCCACGGACAACGCTGGCAATCATCCGGGAGCTGCGCTTTCTGCTGGCCGAACCGCCGTTGTGCTTTACCCACAACCAGCTTTTCCAGCGGCTGCTGTAGCAGATTACCCAGCCGATGCTCCGCATCCACATAGTGATCGCAACTGTAGATATCACCGTTCTGCTCAACCACCAGCCCGCGTCCGCAGGTGGGCTGCATTACGCATATCGCCGGGCGTTCGCCCAGCCACGCCGCCAGCGTGTTATCAAAAAGCTGAACGAATACCCGCCCGACATCATGGCGCACCCACTCATCGAAGATGGCGATCATAAACCGCCCGTAATCCTCTCCCGTCACTGACCATGGCAACAACCCACGCTGCGCGTCATGCTCCACTACCGGAATGAACTGGAGAAATTCAGCTCCCACCTCGCGCGTCAGAAAGCGGTAAATTTCCAGTGGGGCTTGTGCCGTCACGTTGTTCACCACGGTCAGGATATTCACCTCCACACGATGACGCTTCAGCGTATCCAGGGCCGCCATCACCTGATCGAACACGGGCTTACCGCTGCCCGTCTTACGGTAATGATTATGCAGATGCGCCGGACCATCCAGCGATATGCCCACCAGAAACCGATGCAGTGCCAGAAATGTCGCCCATTCGTCGTTAATCAGTACGCCGTTGGTCTGGATGCTGTTGGTAATACGTTTATCCCCGGCATAGCGCTGCTGGAGCGCCACGGCCCGGCGATAAAAATCCAGCCCGGCCAGCGTCGGTTCACCGCCCTGCCAGGTAAAGTTCACCTCCGGGCCAGGTGATGCAGCGATGTACTGACGAACATACGCTTCCAGCACCTTATCGGACATATGTCGCTGCCCACAGGTATCACGCAGCACACCCAGCCCTTTTGCTAGGTAAAAACAGTAATCACAGGCCAGATTACAGCGCCAGCCCGCAGGCTTCGCCATCAGATGAAAAGCGTGTTTCATAGCGTCACCAGTATCAACGTGGCAATCATCAGCAATACGCCGGAGAAAACGCACTGTAGCCAGCATTCTGGCAGCAGAGTGCGTAGCCTCACGCTGACAGGCTGGAATACCAGCGTGCAGAGAAAAATCACGGTCACAATAGCCATATTGACGTAACCAAACTGCATCGCCGGTGGCAATGCGCCGGTATCCGGCGCCGTGCGATACAGATAGCTGACCACCGTTCCGGCGCTGCCGAACACCATCATCCAGTTACAGTACACAGCGATATGTTGGCGCGGGATCCCGGAGAGCTGCGACATCAGCGGCGCTAGCACGGAACCGCCACCTAATCCGGTTAACCCGGCTACGGCACCGCCAGCGGTACACAGCAGCATCCCGGTACTGCGCGTCCGGTTATCCGGTTGTACGTTTTCCTGAGTTGTCTGACGTGAATATCCACAGCGCAATGCCAACCCCACCAGGACCAGCGCAAACAACATCAGCAGCACCTTATCCGACAGCAAAAAGCTGGCGTACACGCCTGCCTGCATTCCCGTCGCCATACCCAGCGACCAGAGCACCAGCAGCCGCGAATTTAACCGGATACCCTGACGCCAGAAGGCGCAGACGTTAATCAACGCACTCAGCATCACTACCGTCAGGGACGTCGCGGCCAGCACCTGCACAGCACATTGCGGAAACAACAAATGCAGCACCGGCACGAGCAGGATACTGCCCCCGACGCCAAACAGCGCCGAGAGCAGGCTGGTTGCCAGACCACAGCCGCATAATGCGGCAATCATCCATGCAGTCATCACTTACTCCACCGGAACAATGACGGGCAGGTCTTCACCAATTGCCGTCATTTTGCGGCCAATATCCTGACGTAATTTATCGCGGATCCGCGCATGTTCAGGGCTGGCAATCAGGTTCTGGCGCTCCCACGGATCATTCAGCAGATCATAAAGCTGGCTCTCCACGTAAATCGTCGCGGCAGACTCATTCCACGGATCGCTGCCGGGCGCGACAATTTCATATTTCCAGCGCGTGGTGCGCAGCGCCCGCCCAACTTCCGACTCGCTAATCTGAATCAGTACCTCCTCGTCCCAGTGCCCGGCATCCAGCGC
Organism: Citrobacter sp. Cf132; assembly: GCF_030333885.1. Lineage (NCBI taxonomy): Bacteria > Pseudomonadati > Pseudomonadota > Gammaproteobacteria > Enterobacterales > Enterobacteriaceae > Citrobacter > Citrobacter sp. Cf132. Next base: position 21,131 of record NZ_JAOWFA010000039.1, on the reverse strand, counting down.
CGTTTGCAAATCACGGCCCACCATCGCATCCGGCACTGTAATGCCTGCGGCGCTTAACATCGTGGACGGGATATCCAACAACGTCACCAGATGCTCCACCGTTCTGCCACCGCTGAACGGCCCGCCCCGCGCCACGCAGGGAATACGAATACTGGACTCATGACACGAACGTTTGTATTCATCGTTGCGGGTGCGGAAGTGACAGCCGTGATCGCTGAAGAAAAGAATAATCGTGTTGTCGTACTCCCCACTCGATTTGAGGTAATCGACAATGCGCCCGAGGTTCTCATCAAGGTTCTGGCACATGCCGTAATAATCAGGAAGGTTCTGCGGCCAGTCGCCGGGGCGGTTAATCAGATCCGGCGGCACCGATGCGGTCTGGAAGCGTTCAGCGTAGCCATCCGGGGCGACAAAACGCGCCATATCGTTCTGGAAGTGCGGCTCCAGATAGGAGAGAAACAGCAGGAATGGATTATCCCGCTGGCGATTTTGCAGGTAATCGAGCGCGAACGTGGTCTGGTCATCCACCCGGTAGCCATCGAAATGCACCGGCTGGTTATTGTTATCGAAAAAGTGACCGCCGTAAGGGTGCGATGTATGTTCCAACGCATCTGCCGCCAGCCAGTATTGCCAGCCGCCGCGCAGTGCTTCCGGCACCGGTTTTTCATCCAGATCAGCCAGGTGCCACTTCCCGATATAAGCAGTGTCATACCCCGCCTGATTGAACAGCTTCGCCAGCGTCACCTCATCCTGCCGCATGGCGATATTGTTGCGGTAACAGCCGTTCTGCGTCGGGTAGCGCCCGGTTTGCAGGCAGGAACGCGCCGGGCCGCAGACCGGCTGGACAGTAAAGGCGTTTTCGAACTTAACGCCCTCGCGGGCAAGCTGGTCCAGAACAGGTGTGGTACTAACTGCAGGGTTGTAGCAGCCCACCGTGTCCCAGCGCTGTTGATCGGTGAAAAAGACCAGAATATTCGGTTGCATCATGTTATCTCCATTAGAGTGTGGCAGGTGCGCAGACATCTGCCGTTTTCTGGCGTGGGGTCGAAGTCAGCAGGAAAGCTGACAACAGAGTGAACGCGGCAGTGATACTGCCAAGGATCAGATAGGCGCTATGGAAGCCGATGGTGTCGTACAGGTGGCCTGCGACGGTCGATAAAATAATGGCGGCAGACTGCTTGATAAACATCACGCCTACCAGATAGATAGTCCCTGACAGGCGGGTATCAAAAACGTCAGCAATATATTTGAAAATACCAATCAGCAGGAAAGGTACTTCAAAATTATGCAGCATCCGTAAAAAGAGCACTTCGATCGGTCCGGTGGCAAAGGATGAACCAACGATCCGAATCGTCATAATGGTGCCAGTAATTAATAATGCATTCTTGCTGCCAATATATTTATTAATCAGCAGAGGAATAAAAAACATTACGGCGGCATCACCGAGATTCCCGGCAGTTGTAATATAACCAAATGCTCTTGCCGCCTGTTCCTGATGGTCAAAGAAACGGGTAAAGAAATTAATAAACTGCTGGTCAAAAACATCATAAATACAGGCCACGCCTAATACATATAATGTGAAATACCAGAACCGTCGGAGTTTAAACAGCTCCCACACGCTGACCTTCTGCTGGCGGACCTGTTCCGCTTCAATGCCCGGCAATGGCTCAGAACGGGCAATCAGCAGGATCACCACCAGCAGCAAAGCCAGTGCCGACCCGATCCAGTAAATCCAGGTCGGATCGAAACCATACAGAATGCCAGAAATAGTTGCGCAGGCTGCCGATCCAAAGCAGCCAAACAGCCGGGGACGTCCGTACTCAAAGCCCCGATTACGGCTAACCTTCTCGACAAATGCCTCCACCGCGCCATAGCCCGCGTGGAAGATAAATCCCAGATACAGCCCGCCCACCACCAGCCCAATCGCAAACTGGCTTTGCAGCAGCGGGGTATACACGTAGATAAAGAACGGCGCGAAGAGCACCATCAGGATAACGATCAGCCACAGCAGGTGTTTTTTCGGTCCAAGCTTATCCGTTACCCAGCCCAGCAGTGGTTGCAGACAAATAGCCGCCACGGCAAAAGAGGAGAACACCATACCTATATGCGTTTTATCCAGCCCCACCATTCGAGTTAGCCACATGGGTAAAAACAAAAAGCAGGAAGACCAGTTGTAGTAATAGAACAGGAAAAAGAATCCCCAGAGGATCACATTCCATTTTGTATCGCGTTGAATAGCCATAATGCCCTCAGAGTCGAAATACCATCACGGTGAGAATAAAGAGCATCTAAAAACCTGCTTATAACCGTTGTCATAACGCCACAGGAAATTAGCGTGAACGGATACACAGTTTATGGCTGATTTATTTATTCGCAGCGGCAAACTCTTTTTCCGCATGGAACAAATGAAGTGAAGCGGATCATAAATAATGGGCGGTCACTTATGATGATGGTCATAAACTACCCATTGGCTTCCTGTCATCGTTTTTTTAATTTCAACAAACAGGATGGCAAGTATGAAAAAAACAACCGGATGGCTCTCTTTACTGGCGCTGTCAATTTCTCTGGTCTGCCACCAGGCGGCAGCAAGCAGCCGCTTATCTGCGTCGGCAATTCGCGTGATGGATGCACAAGGCAACAACGTCAGTCAGCCTCTGCTGGACAATAATCCGGCCACCCAGTGGCAATCGAAACGGGATTACAACCGCTGGCTGGAAATGGATTTAAAAGGGACGTATCAGCTCAGCGAGCTACAGCTCACTACCCCACTCAACACGCTAACGCGCTTCGACGTCTACAGCAGCGATAATGGCGTGACTTACCGCAAAATCATCTCCGCAAAGACTGGCAAACCGAACGAGCGACTGCCGCTCAACGTTCGCGCCAGCCGCCTGCGCATCAACATCACCGACTACTCGGCGGGTGCAAAGGGCGTGGTCAACGATATCTCTCTGATGGGGGATAAAATCAGCGATACCGCGCCGATGCCGCCTGCGATTCGGGTTGCGGATTACACCACCACCGAGTGGGCTAAGCGTCATGAGCGTCGCCAGAACACAGCGTATCGCCAGCAGGAAGTCGTCAGCGAAGCACAGGCGCTGGTTGAGCGGGTGCTCGGCGCACAGTACCAGAATCGCTTTATCTTCGCGGTTGCGCCCTCCACCACTGGCAAAGACAGCTTCACCGTGAAGGAAGCCGACGGCAAAATCAGCATCAGCGGACCAAACGGTATTTCACTGGCCTCCGGGCTGAACTGGTATCTGAAAAATTATCTGCACGTCAATTATGACCCACTGAATGTGTCCAATCTGAGCATACCGACAGACTGGCCGATGCCGAAAGGCGTAACAGAGAAAGACACTCCCTATCAGTACAAATATGCTCTGAACTTCTGCACGCCATCCTACACCATGGCCTTCTGGCGCTGGCACGATTACGAGAAATTCCTCGACTGGGCGGCAATGAATGGCGTCAACCTGATGCTGGATATCGTCGGTCAGGAAGAGGTCCAACGGCGGATGCTTAACCAGTTCGGCTACAGCGATAATGATGTGCGCCAGTACCTCCCCGGCCCGGCTTACTTCGGCTGGTTCTACATGGCAAATATGCAGAGCTTCGGCGGCCCGCTGCCGCAGAACTGGTTCGCCCAACGTACCGAGCTGGCGCGTAAAATCCACGACAGGATGGAAGTGTACGGCATCACGCCGGTCTTCCCCGGCTTTGCCGGGCAGGTGGCGGATACCTTCGCCGCCAAAAATCCACAGGCACAGGTGATCGATCAGGGCGACTGGGTTGGCTTTGTCCGCCCGCCGATGCTGCGCACTTACGTTAAACAAGGCGAGGACTATTTCAGCAAAGTCGCCGACGTTTATTACCAGACGCTGAAAGCCACCTTCGGCAATATCAGCCACTACTACGCCGTCGATCCGTTCCATGAAGGCGGCAACCGCGCCGATCTGGATATGGTGAAAGTGGCGCAAACTGTGCAAAACAAGATGCTGGAGCACGATAAAGACGCGGTATGGATTATCCAGAACTGGCAGGAGAACCCCACCGACACGTTCCTTAACGGCCTGAAAAAGGATCACGCGCTGATCCTCGATCTCTACGCCGATAACAAGCCCAACCATGCTATTCGCCACGAGTTCAGCAACACGCCGTGGATCTGGAACATGCTTCACGCCTTCGGTGGCCGCATGGGCTTCTCCGGGATGCCGGAAGTGCTGGCACAAGAGATCCCGCAATCACTGGCGGAATCGAAGTACATGAAAGGCGTGGGCGTCACCGCTGAATCGCTCGGCACCAACCCGATGCTATACGAAATGCTCTACGACATGGCGTGGGAAAAATCGCCGATCTCTTCGACGGCGTATATCCACAGCTGGCTAACCAGCCGCTACGGTGCGCAGTCGCCGGAGATTGAGCAGGCGTGGGATATTATGGTGAAAACCGCGTATCACCGCCGCAAAGACCGCCAGCGGGCGGAAGACTCGATCATCGACGCCAAGCCCGGCTTCGGCGTCACTCGCGCCTGCACCTACTACACCGCGCTTATCGACTATGACAAAGCCGAGTTTGAAAAAATCCTGCCGCTCTATCTGAGTGTTTACGACCGCTTCAAGGATAACCCGGCGTATCAGCACGATCTGGTGGATATCACCCGGCAGGTGCTGGCTAACGCCTCGTATGAATATTACCGCGCCTTTGAAGATGCCTGGCTGGCAAAGGATTACAGCGCCTTCAATCAGCTTTCCGGCAAATTCCTGCGTCTTATCAAACTTCAGGATCAGGTGCTCGGCACCCGCCCGGAATTTATGCTCGGCACCTGGCTCAACAGCGCCCGCACGATGCTCAATGGCATGGACGACTGGACCCGCGACCAGTTCGAGTTTAACGCCCGGGCGATGGTCACGACATGGGGAACCGAGCAGGCCGCCGACGCCGGGCTGCGCGATTACTCTAACCGCCAGTGGCAGGGACTCACCGGTGACTTCTACTACCAGCGCTGGGCAACCTGGATTCAGGCGCTGAAGGCTGCGGCGGCGACCGGGCAGAAGCAGGATGCCATTAAGGTCCACTGGTTCCCACTGGAATACCGCTGGGTTAATCAGACCGGTAACGGTTATCCGACGCAGCCTTCCGGGCGCGATATCCGCCAACTGGCGCAGCAGGCGCTGAAAGAATTCTCCGTCACCAGCGAAGACTTACGCCCGTACCGCGAAAGTAAGGATAAGCGCAATCTGGCGCTGAATAAGCCGGTCTTTACCCACGGCGATATCATCAACGCCGAATTCTCGACCGAGCGCGTGGTGGACGGACAGTCCTCAACGCTGTGGGGCAATAAAACCTGGCCTGCGGATCTGATTATCGATCTTCAGGGCATGCAGAAGGTAGACGGTATCGAGCTGGAGTTTGAGCAGACGGCGGAGGATATGCGTAACCCGGTGGTCTCCGGCTGGACGGTGGAAATTCAGGACGCACAGGGTAACTGGCGCACCATTCAGGATAAATCGAAAGACTTCTCGCAAAAGCAGGTCGTCAACGCGGTGCCGTACAAAGGCGAAGCGCAAAAAGTCAGGGTCACGCTGACCGGTGCAGATTTCAAACTGCGCCCGGTTCTGAAGCCACAGCTGGCGGAAGTTCGCGTGCTGGCGGCAACCCAATAACCCCATCCTGAACCCTAAGAGAATGCCCGTACTGCGGCATTCTCCCTTTCTGCGAGAAAGCTTATGAACAGAAATACCCTGCTCTGCGCCCTACCGCTGCTGGTATCCGGCATCGGCCTGCCCGTGATGGCGGCGGATATTGATATCGATGATATTCAGCAAGAAGTAGATACTGGTCAGGACCAGGTGCCCGTATCAAAGCCCTGGAAAGTCCGCGCGGGCCTGCTGATCGAAACCGAAAACAAAGAAGGACAGTCGTTCGACAAAGACGGCTTTTTTGAACCCACATTATGGATGGATTTCTCCCGCGATCGCTGGACGTTTTACGGTTCCTATTATCAGGAAACACACGGCACCAATTACAGCGATGGATTCAGCCGCGACAACTGGTTTAACCAATATGAGTTTGACGCCCGCTATCTGATGGTGGACCAAAAAGATCTGGCGCTGGGCATGACCTTCCACTTCAGAAATTACACCTTTATTTATCAGGATAACCCGGAAAAAACGCAGTCCGGCGGCTATAACTCCCAGCGCTGGTCGTTCCAGCCCGACTGGCGAATTAATTTCACCGATAAATTCAAATCCACCGGCTGGGTGACGGTCTACAACTGGTACAACAATCTGCATGAAAACGGTCTGGCGAACCGGGAATTAAAAGGTGAAGGCGGCTTCGAATATCGCTTCAACCCGACCATTGCGGTGCGGCTGAATTACTTTATCGATCGGGGATGGAATACCAACAGCGACGACCAGACCGGTGAGTTCTGCCGCTCGCAGCTACGCCCTTATATCCCAATTACTTTCTCGCTGTTTGACGCAGGCCCCACCACCATAACCCCTTACGGGCGCTGGACGCTGGATGTCTGGTCGCAAAACGCCTCACGTAACCAACGGATGCACACCACGGAAACCCGTACCGGCATCTTTATCGAGCAAAAGCTGTCGCCCCATCTCTCTATGACGCTGGATTACGCCTATGAAGTGCAGGCCCGGCACGATTTATCCCCCGGCGATAAGCCTGTTGTGAAGTTCCACAAAACCGGCCTCGGTTTTATCTATAGCTTCTGAAAGAGGATTACCATCATGAGTACACCAATATTACCGTTCCTGCCCGATAACACAGACTGGATTTATCAGCCCGATCTCAGCGATGAATTTAATGGCCCGGACCTCGACTCTCGCTGGTGCCCGTATTACCAGGCAAGCTGGGGCGATCTGGATGCCTCCCGCGCCCGCTACCGCTTTATTACCGAATCAGACGGCACTGTCAGCCTTGAGCTGTACGTCGATAATGCCGGGCAGGGATACTGGCAACCGTGGCGCGCCAGCAACAACACCTACAAAGTCGCGGGTATCACCGGCGGCACGCGGGACTATATGAATCAGTGGCCGAGCGGCGGTTTTCCTATCACCAACCATATGCCGTATTACGATGCCTTTGCCACCCGCTACGGCTATTTTGAAATCCGCACCCGCTTTCTGAGCGGCAACGGGCTGGCCCCGGCCTTCTGGTTCCTGGGGATGCAGGATGCGGCGTATACCGAAAATATGGAGGTTGATTCACCGGAAGTCTTCACCCTCGAAAACGTCGTAAAATTTAATCTGCTGCCGCGACAGGGAATGCAACAAGTCTCCATTCCGACGCCTTATGGCGAGGGGACTGAACTCCCGGATCTGGAAGATGGCTACCATATTTATGGTCTGGAGTGGGACCCGGAATATCTGAAGCTCTATATCGACGGGCAACTGGTTTCTACCATTGATGCGGCAATTGATTACCGCATGTTCCCGCTGATTTCCCTTAATCACCATGAAACTAATAACGCCGAAGTGGGCAATATCTACGATAACGATCCGCCGCTGCCGAACGATGAGACATTTACCATCGACTATTACCGGGTATTTAAAAAAGCGGATACGCCCGCCGCCCCGTGGCCGAATTATCAAAACCCGCTGTTGCCCGGCTATAACATCGCCGAACGCGCCTTTATTAATATCTACGGCTATGACGGCGATAACTCCACCTCAAGGGAAGGCAAGCTGAACGACGGCGATCACTTCAGCGTCGCGGACACCTATCCTAAAGGCAGCGGCACCGAAGAGGAAAATGAGCGCTGGTACAACGACCAGTTCCGCTATATCTACATCGAGTGGCATCAGCCAGTGGATTTCGACACGCTAGTCCTCTATGCCACACAGGCACAATCTACCGCGCCGCAGAATATCCGTATTGAGGTTTCCGCCGACGGCTACGGCGGCTGGACGGTTGTGAAGCCAGATTTCGATCTGGACTGGCAGACGGACGATTCGGGTATTGCCGAAGGGCTGAAAATTACGCTGGATACGCCATTGCAGCAGAATCAACACGCCCGCCTCGTCATCAATACTGCGCCGGAAAGCTACGCTTTGAGCGAAATTGAAATCGGCACACAAATTAACGCCACTACCCGCTTTAAATAATTCTCCACGGCGGCATCTCCTGCCGCCGTTAATTTTCATATCCTGATATTCAGTTTCTTCGGGAAAACCTGCTGAGAGTGCGATAAACCCACGGCATCCGTCTCATCCGGAGTACCATATGCCTGTTCGTCACGTTGTCCTGTCTTCATTAATCTCACTGGCTGTGCCTGCCGCGCAGGCTATCACCACACCGGAAATCGCCGCCTCCGCATTGTCGCCGGAATGTGTGCAATACCAGATTGTCGGCGTCTGCTACTGGCTGTTCTGTTCGCCATTTGGTTGCTCGGTACGTACATCGGTGAAGGTACGGCATTTCCGCCCGGACCTGGTGGTATCAGCCTACAGCGTAACCGGACAAAATCCGTGGACCGAGATGTCGCCACTCAGCTCACCGCTGCCCGGTATCGCTGAAGCCGGTGGCGATACTAATCCCCGCGCCGTCGGCCAGCACAGCAAAGTGCGCTTTAAAAATGCTGATGCGATTGGCTTCCCTGCCGGTGATGCACTGGCGAACTTCTTCGCTCAGTTCGGCTACGTCTGCGCTCCGTCGTCACAGCCTTTTCTCCCCTACTTTCTCAGCACGCTGGATGCGCTCGCCTGGCGCAGCGGCGTGCCGGAAATGTTCTACCCGGAGGCGTTAACGCCAGGACTGCGTGAGGTGAGTAAAGACGGCGATATGTGGGGCAATATCTACCCGCGAGCCGGGGCGCTCAGCCAGACACATGACTATAAGACCGGGGCGGTCATCGCCCAACGCGCTGCCGATCTGGTAACGCGCAATGGTCAGCCGCATGTTTATATTCCGCTGGCTGCCAGTTCACATGACGGCTACTGGCCTCCAGACCCTGTTACGGAAGGCGACAGCAATAACCACCAGTGGCAGATGCTGGTCCCCCAAAAATCCGCCTCCTGCGCGATCTTCCCGGATGGATCCTCCACCGATTCTTACGCCGATAAACTGGCGGAAGATGGCGCGTATGTCTGGACGCTGTGGCGGCCCTACAAATGCTGCCCGCGTCGTGGGCAGACCTTTCTTGGCAGTAGCGGAGGTTAACCATGCGCCCGGTATTCTGTCTTTTATTCGTCGCCTTTCTCGCTCCGGCGGCTGATAAATACCAGTATCAGCAACAGGGGGCGATCAGCGACTGGATGTATTACCGCATCGGTGGCGGTGCGGCCATTCCCCCTTCCGCAACCCGGCGTAACACCTTCCCGCTGACGGCAGGCATAAGCTGGAACAGCGATATGATGTGCGGCAATTTCGATATCGATACCACAGTGCGCAACCAGCTCAACGGGGTGACGGACGGCTTCCAGCAACTGATGGGAGAGGTTATCGAAAGCGCGACCAGCGCGGTCGCCAGCCTGCCCGCGATGGTTATCCAACGTGCTAATCCCCAGCTCTACGATCTGTTAACCAACGGCGTGCTTCAGGGACGACTCGACTTTGATAAATCACTGTTAAGCTGCCAGAAGATGGCTGGCAAGATGACCGATTATGCGCTCGGTCCGGCATGGACGCAGAGCGCTCAGGCGGAGAACTATCAGGGCATTGCGGCCAGCGAAAAAGACGCCGTTCGCGCCGACCAGCGAGCGGCTGAAGAAGCGGCAGAGAAAGGCAAACGCTGGGTTGGTGGTGAACATCGCGGCGGCAAAGGTCAATCGCCCATCAAACTGGTTCGCGATACGACGGTCGCAGGCTACAACATCCTCAATAATCGCAGCGCGACCAGCACAAGTTCAGTATCCAGCAACGACTGTCAGGGTGAACTTTGCCAGGTATGGAGCAAACCCGACGACGCTGCGCAATGGCTGACGCGAGTGGTTGGCGAGCAGACCATTAACGTCGCCCCGGATAACGATCAATCCGGCGATACGAGCCAGCAAAGCGGCGCACAATCCGGCGTCGGGCTGACGCCGCTGATTCAGGAAGAGCAGGATAAGATCCAGCCACTGATTATCGATATGGTGAACCACAGCCAGCCCGTTAATGATGACACGCTGGCGCAGGCCAGCGGCGGCGAGCTGCATCTGACACGCGGCGTGATCGAAGCACTGCGCGACGATCCCGATGCGGCGGTGCTTATCCAGCGACTCTCCGGCGAACTGGCGCTCTCCCGCGTGATGGAGCAAGCGCTGATGGCCCGGCGCACACTGCTGGCTGGGATGCGCGAACCCAATGTATCCGGTGAAAAAGAGGCACAAACCGCGCTGACCCAAACCACCGCCCAGCTCGACCAGGAACTGTCACAGCTTAAGCTGGAGCTGGATATGCGTCAGGCACTGGCGGATAACGCGGCGCTCACCATCCTTGAACGCCAGACAACGCGAGCGAAGACCAAAGGCCAGGCTGTCGGCGTAGAAGACGACACCGATAAACGGGTGGACGATCTCAACAAGCCCACTGGCGGGGATACACAATGAAGCGGCTGATGCTCTCCAGCACCCTACTGCTAACCTGCATGGCAATGATGTTTTATCTATCATCAGGTAACGCGCTGCAGATTAACCGCAGCGATCTGCTGCTCTGGCGTATAACGCTGTACGCTGCAATGTCCGGTGTGGGCTGGCGTCTGTACGATCGCTTCCCTCCGTATCGCCCGACCATCCGCCGAATCGCGCTGTGGTTTATCGTGCTGGTTGCACTTAATGAGATTGTGCCGGAGGTGTTCCGGTGACAACCAACAGCTATCTGGAATACTTTCTGACGCTGCTCGGCTGGGTAGTCAACAACGGGTTGTGGAATGCGATTAGCGCCACCGGATTATTCGCCCTGCCGCTGCTGATTAAGTTGCTGGCGTTGTGGTTACAGGCCAGAAGTCAGGGGGCCGATGAAGGCAACAAAGCCGCGCTGTCCCTGGTTTGGACCGAGCACCTGATGTACACCTCGCTGCTGGTGATTATGTTCACCTGCGTGCCAATGTTGAATATCGACCTCGATACCATCAAATATGACACCACACGCTCGAAGCAGTGCGGCATGTCGGTGCCGCAGCCCGCCGATACCGGCTATCAACCGATTATAAACTCGCTGGGCGGTAAAACCGCCGCAGTCCCGGTCTGGTGGTATTTTATTCATGTGATCAGCAAAGGCATCACCAGCGCAACGGTTGCCACCCTTCCCTGCCAGCCTGACCTGCGTCAGATCCGCTTTGAGGTGCAGCACACCCGAATCAAGGATCCGGCACTGGCTCAGGAGTTACGTGATTTTGTTGAAGAGTGTTATGCCCCTTCCCGCGCCCGTCTGAAATTCCGCGCCGGAGAGCTGGACGATGACACCAGTGACGATACAGCCTGGCTGGGATCATCTTATTTTCTCAACACGGCTGGTTACTTCGATACCGACCACGCGCTTTCACCACATAGCGCTTGGCCGTACAGCGCATCACGCGATGCCGGGCTGGCCGATACAGGAGCCGGTGGCTACCCTACCTGTAAGCAGTGGTGGGTGGACGATACGGTTGGGCTGAAGGCCCGGCTTCTGCAACTCCCGGCCCCGGATATCTGGACGGCGTTTAAAAAGATCGGCCAGTCCCAGGCCGTTTATGAAGAGGCCGTGCTGCGTTCGCTGGTCAGCGAGCGCAATATGCAGGTATCGCAGGATGGACGCGTTTACCCCGGCTACGGCGGTAATGTCGATGGTACGCTCACCAACGCCGCCACGCGGTTAGCCTCCACTGCTGGGAATATCATAGGTAGTGCAGTGGCCTTCCCGGCGTTTGACAGCGTGCGTCAGGCTCTGCCAATGGTACAGGCGTTGCTGCAAATGGCGCTGGTGATTTGTATTCCACTGATAACGTTGTGTTCGGCGTGGGACGTGAAGGCGGTGATGACGCTGACGTTTGTGCAGTTTGCGCTGTTTTTCCTGACGTTCTGGTGGGAGTTGGCCCGGTGGCTAGATAGCTGGCTGCTGGGCGTACTCTACAGCAGTGATACTCACAGTAGCTGGAATCTGGCCGGGATCCAGAACTCGCAGGATGATGTGATTATCAACCTGGTGATGGGATCTATGTTTCTGGTGCTGCCAACGTTCTGGCTGGGGGCGATGACGTGGGCTGGAGCCAGGGTTGGCGTAGCGGTGAATGGAGCGCTGGCGGGTGGGGTTAAGGTGGCGCAGGATAGTGGGGGGAAGGCTGGGGGAAAGTTGTTATGAATTTGCCCTCACCCAGTCAAACTATAGATCCAGACTAGCGCCATTTTTACGCAGCCACTCCTTACGCTCTCTCCAGTCAGGCATCACCTTGTCAACTTCATTCCAAAAAGCGTCTGTATGATTACGATGGTGAAAATGACATAGTTCGTGGACCACGATGTAATCTATGATCTTCGCTGGGGCCATCATACATTTCCAGTGGAAATTCAGCGTACCGCTATGACCGCAACTGGCCCAGCGATATCCCATTTCCTTCACCCGGATTTTTTCTGCCTTCACTCCGACTTTGGGCGCAAAAAACAGAGTACGCTCTTTGATGCGCTGCTGGCCTTTAGTTATATAAAAGTCTTCAAACGCGCCTTTCGCTGCGGCTATGCCACCTTTTTCAATAAGCTGCCGATTAAGGCAAAAGCGTCCGTCTTTCAGGATTAACGGCAGATGCTGATCGGAAACCAGAGATAAGCGATACATGCTCCCCAAATAGAGAAAGGTCTCGCCGTTTACCCATTCGCGCGCCACCGTAGTAGCATTAAGATCTTTCCACTCTGCCAGGTTACGATAAATCCACATGCGTTTCTGAAAAACAACGGTATCCGCCTGTTCAGGAGTAAAGTGTACTGGCGGGCGAACAATGACCTGACCATCTCTTTCGATAACGATATCCGTTGTACGCCGGGTGGTACCTGGCGCGAGATGATAGTCGATGTCCTTCACCCGTCTGTACATCATGGTTTTTTGCTCTCCGCTGAGTTCTGGAGTAACGCATTATGTCTATTTTTTGCCAGTTTCATAATTTCTACCGCAATTCGTTCTCTTGCCTGTTTTAATTCAGGAACTCCGGTTAGCGTCAGAGCCGTTTTGATCTCACTACGGGTTTTCTTTTGTTTGCTGCTGTTATGCCAGTAATCGATGCTGCCGATGCTTTGTTGCAAAAGTTCAACAATTGCTTCCATCAGCGCTCTAATTTTGGGTTTTACTGAAACGGGTATCTCTCCGTCCGGGAACGCTTCATGAACAATATGTTCATAAAACGTAGTGGCTTCCCGACTCATTCCCTCTTCCCCATCCTGGCGCCCGGTAATCGCAACGTTACGCAGTTTCTCTAACTCTTCCGCCAGCTTCTTCCATTGATCCTGATACAGGTCGATCAATTGTTCCACTTTTTCCGAAAGGCTCTTATAAAAAGCTGGATCTTCATCATGGTGAACAGTGCAATGCTTACGAATTGCATGCTCCATTTCGCTGGCTTTCGCCTCATCATTGCCGTTGGTATGCTGGTTTAGCTGTTCAATGAAGTTATCTGAGAGCAATTCAACGGGAGGTACCGTAGGGTTAATCCCCAGACTGATTAGGTGCTGATTAATCAGATCGCGTACCTTCTGGCCGGCATCTCCCAAATCCAGCGAATCGTCTTTATAACGCTCTTTGGTCACCCGCTGGATATATCCCAGACGCTTTGCCGGAATACGATAAACCTGGCCCGCACTATGCGGCAGGATGATATCCAGACTGCTGAGGAATTTTTTCAGGTACACATCAAAATCCGCACGCAGTTTCTCGTCTTTTAGCAAACGAACAGCATCGTTCACCGCGGCTGCTTCTGCTGCTATGTCGGGTAATCGTCCCTCAAGGAAATCATGGATGCCATTAACCTGATGGTACGAGAACAAACTCAACAAGCGCTGATAGCGCTCCTGCAGCACCGGGACCTCTGAATTGATATTTTTTAATCCTTCGGCCAGCTCCTGGCGCTCGTCGCTGGCAGCATAGAGGGTTAAGGCCTCGGTAAGATGGTGAGTAAGGCCGATATAATCCACAACAAAGCCTCGTTGCTTACCTTTTTTTACCCTGTTAGTACGGGCAATTGCCTGTAATAACGTATGCTCGCGGATTTTTTTATCCAAATACATGACCTGCTCAATCGGCGCATCAAAACCGGTTAATAACATGTCACAGACAACCAGGAAGGCGATTCCTGTATAAGGTTTATCAGGATCATCAAATGCAAATGGCTTACAGAAATTTTCTACCGCATTCCAGGCGCGGGCTTGTTTACGTGTCTCGGTAATAAATGCCGCTTCGTTGGTGCCATCACTGGATATCACGACAGCAGCTTTGAGGAACTTGATCCGATTAATTAATTCGTGGTCAGGTACATCTGTAGATTCAAGCTCATCCATTTTCTCTTTTAATGCTTGATGGATAGCCTTCTGGTAACGGACTGCAGCCAGTTTGGAGTGACACACCACCTGAGCTTTAAAGCCATTAGGAAAAATATGCTCCAGATAGTGTTTCACCATATCGCGCGCGATAGCGGCAATACGTTGCTCCGCTTCCAGAATGTCGCCTGTGGCGCCATACTTTTTCTTAATAGCATCTAATTCTTCTTCAGTTCGGTCTTTAAAGAGATTCTCAAACTGCGTTTCAAAGCCATGTTTATCGTTCAGCGCGGCATCAGCAGTCCTGCCTTCGTAAAGGATCTGCAATGTGGTGCCATCTTCAACGGCATCCATTAATTTGTACTTATCGATATATTCGCCAAAGCGTTTGACGGTACGTTTCTCACCGTGGCGTTCTGTAATCAGCGGTGTTCCGGTGAAGGCAATGCGAGCCGCATTTGGGAAGGCCTCAAAAATATTACTTCCCAGATCAGAGCTCTGGGTACGGTGTGCTTCATCGATCATTAACACAATTCGCGAAGAGGTATTCACTACGCCAAATGTTTTACCCGTTGGAATAGCCTGGTAAGTTCCCAGCGCTTTAGCAACGGATACAGGGAGGCTTTCCTGCGCGACCAGAAACTTATGCGCCATCACCATATTAATATCGGAAGTGTTGGTGGTTAACTCTTTTCGTAGCGTATTGTTGCTTTCAATAACATTGACTCGCCCACCGATCAGTTGTGCCGTCGCTGTTAGCTGTTCCTCCAGATCGAGACGATCATTGATCAATATTATTTTATAATCGTGAAGATCGTTTGAAACGCGCAGCATTCGGGCAACAAAAACCATCGTCAGGCTCTTACCCGACCCCTGGGTATGCCAGACTACACCACTTTTTTCTTCTGGGGTTTTACCTTCACGTAAACGCTGTAATATCTTATTGGCGGCGCGAAATTGCTGATAACGGCAGACAACCTTGATGCGCGGGCCAGCATCGGTATCCATAAATACAGAGCATGTACGCAGGATGGATAACAGATTCGCTTTATTTAACATGCCATTGATTAACTGTTGCTGTGCACTCATATCGCTGGCAACATTGTCTTCCTGCGGCCATTGTGTCTTCCAGGGATAAAAATGTTCTTCCCCGGAAGTAATCGTGCCGTAATCCGCTTCAACGCCTGTTGTTCTGACCGCAAATAAATTACTGTGAAATAAACGTGGCTCCCCCTCTTTTAACCCCTGCTGTGCTGTTACTTTACGATTGTTCATATAACGCTGGAGCTGAATATATGCTTCAGACATTGGATTGGAACAGGTTGGACCACCTTTTTTACACTCCACGACAATCAGCGGAATACCATTAATAAATAAAACAATATCGGGAATGATAAATTGTTTTACGCAACCTGGGGTATCAATCCGGAACTGGTTTATCGCCAGAAAGTGGTTATTTTCCGGGCGTTCGAAATCGATTAATTTAACTATTGGGTCAGACTCACCGGTGGCATTATTAATATCTACCTGTGATTTAAACAGTAGCTTTTGGATCGCCTCATTAGCTTCCAGTAAAGTACGGTTGGGTTGTCGCAGGATCTGCTCTTGCAGATCCTGTAACTGTTTGTCAGTTAACCATGTTTTTCCGTCTGATCCAGCGTTTAAGTGCGCTACTGCGTTAGTAAAAATCTGCGGCAGCAGCCACTGTCGGAAGCTGCTACGCATACTTTTAGCCGGATCGGAGGGAATGTCCTGTCCCTGGTCAATAATCGTCCAGCCCAGTAATTGCAATTGCTGCAGAAAGGGCTGTTCAACTTCCGTGTATTCAGACATGGCTGGACTCCATACTAGTATCTGCTAACCTTACTCTAACTTTACCATTAAGAAGGTCATGCATTAAACCAGACTTAGTTCTAATTAATTTATTCAATATCTCTTTTTCATTTTTTATTTTTGATGAGCACGCCATTAGCTTATCACTAATAATAATTTGTTCATTAATTGAGGGGACGGCAACTAATAGCTGACGCATCTCTCCGACATTAAAATGCTGTTGTGCCATCCCTCCCTGAAGGCGTAAGACTTGCTCTTTACCAAACGAAGAATTAATCCAAAAACATAGATAATTTTTATCTACAGAATCTTTAGGGGATGATATTAATATATCAATACAATTACATCCATTAAATTCATCAGGAACAACTGCACTTGTCCCTGGATAGCCTGTTCTAACCGATAAAATATCACCCGTTTTTATTTGACTTTTACTCAAAAGTGCATTGGAAAAAGGTGATATATATACAAGGTTATAAGGATCAAGACCATCTTCCCTCACATTGGCTGAGCGAAACGCAGGAACTCCCTCTTCAACATAATACTTCGTTGGCTGGATAACGATACCCACGGTTATTCTTGAACAAAGTTGACTGCACTGCTGAACATCCCATTCTTTTGGGATCCAACCAATGCTTGTCTTTTTATACAAATCAGGTTGCTGACCTCGGGTTTGGCGTAATCTGCCATTACTATCAACACCTCTTGTAAATAGATCGTACATCATCCCCGCTTTTATTTTTTGATATTTATTTATCAAAAAATTAGTGTTTTCTATAGCCTGATCAACAGTCTTCAATATATCTGCGATCTTTTTTTGTATACTCAAACACTTGGGATATTTTATATGTAATATTCTTCCTAAATCCCTTGGGACATGAGGAACCCCAGTGCCGGTTCTCCTACTTTGAATCCACTGATACTTATTAACTAATAAATAGTATAATAAGTCACTGCGAATATCTTTTTTGGGTGTAAGTTTACAAACAGTTGATGAAACAACACCATTTAATCCACTACAACAAAGCCCACTTCTTTCGCCATCCCAAAGCATCAATACATCTTCTTCATTTGCCTTTACAGCAAATGTAGAACAAGCATATCCATCATTATTTCCAGATAATGCTCCCGCTCCCAAATATGGTTCATAACCACTTAGAGGAAACGGACTAGTAATAACTTTCCTTCCCTTCTGAAAAGAAACAAGCTCACTAAGAGAATGTACTACCCAATCATTCATAACCAAGCTCCATTAAAAAATCGTGCAACTGCTTAGAAGCTTTATCTCTTTGACTCTCTATTTCTTTAGCTGTTATTGCATATTTAACCCACAAATTTTCAATGACAGCAATACAAGCTCGTTGCTCTGTCCTTAAGTATCGATTATAAGTGTTTAATAGTAGTTTTTTTAATCTCGCAACAATAACCACACGAGCTTCATCCTGTGATATTTTTTCACGTGCACTTAAAACTAGCTCGTCACGCTTATTCTCGATCGCCTTGATAACTTTCTTCAATTCTTTAGCTTCATCTTCAAGCACTTTATGACGCTTCAATTGGGCTTCTATTTGGGAGATCTTTTCCTGATACTCTTCGGCACTTCCCAATCCCGGATCACGTTTACATAGTTTCACCATGCCTTTAGCGTCTTTCAGCTTCGACTTCAGCTCTTTCACCTGATCTGAGGACATCACACCCGTGTCATCAGTATCCTCAAAGTCTTCGTCATCCGCCGCCGAAAATAATGCCTGCAGCTCGGCTAAACGAGCTTGCGCATTAGCTTGCTCTTCTAAAACCTCAGGGAATTGGCTTTGCAGAATATCTTCACTAGGGATCAGTTCCGCACCCCAGCCACTTGCAGCAATAGATTTGAAGTCTGCCTTAAGGTAGTCCACATAACTGGCGAAGGCACCACGCACCTGGAATGACGTTAACAAGTTTTGCTGTGCAAAAGCTTCATGGATGCTCTCCATCAACTGACTACGCATTACATACACATTGCGTGGCCTGGCATGTTGGTTAGCTGCATCAGGGGCTAACGCTTCAACAATCGGGAGATTGTTTTCCCACCATTTTTCCAGTTGTGTCATAAGCGCCTGGTTCGCTTTTAATACACCCGTATGTTGATTAACAAACTCAGCAATGTCACGCTTTGCCGTCAACGTGGGGGAAAAATTCATGTACTCTGTATCACGAGGTACAAAAATATCTGCCTGTAATCCAGCATAATTTTGCCAGAAATGGCCGAGACTTTCGATTTCTGCAAGCGGAATACCGCCATGTAAGTGTGCACGAACATCATGGGGTTCTGGCGGCGGCGCATTATCCACGTAACGACGAATATTACAGTTATAATCTTCTTTGATAATCTCATCAGTTGGGACGACACGCGCATATCCTGGGATATTGTCACTCTTACGGTATGCGTTGATAATCTTATCAATATCTTCTGGGCGTAGATGATTCTGCGCTTTATCTTCGCTGTACTCCCGATCGGCGTTTATAAACAAGACAGACTTGCGTTTGTCTGCTCCTTCTTTATTCATCACCAGAATACAGGCTGGTATTCCCGTACCATAGAACAGGTTGCTAGGTAAACCGATGATAGCTTCCAGGTAACCATGATCGATAAAATATTTCCGAGCTTCACGTTCATCGCCGCTGCGGAATAATACACCATGAGGCATAACGGTCGCCAGACGACCATTATGTTTAAGTACAGCTAACATATGCTGTACAAACATGAGATCGGCCTTTTTCCCTTTTTCCGGTAACCAAACGGGAAAACGCCCAGGGAAGATAATCCCCTTTTTAATATAATTCTGACTAAATGGAGGATTCGCAACTACACGATCAAAACGCAGAAGCTCGTTATTTTCATCTTTATGTTCTGGTTCGCGAAGTGTATCTCCCTGACGAATATCCGCATGAGAAATACCATGTAGAAGCATATTCATCTTACAAATTGACCATGTAGTTCCCATTTTCTCTTGGCCGTATAGCGCAATTTCATCAGCGTCACCACCTTTCTCGCGCAGGTAGTCACGCATTTGAATCAGCATTCCCCCCGATCCAACTGTTGGATCGTAAACACTCATGCCTTCCTCGGGATCGCAAATCTCGACACAAATACGCACAACCTCAGATGGGGTATAAAATTCTCCCGCTTTTTTACCCGCTGAATCTGCAAAGTATTTAATCAACCACTCGTAGGCAGCACCTAATAGATCCGGAAATTCGAAATCTTCATCTTTCAAGGGAATTTTTTCGAAGTTAAGAATAAAATCAGATAACGTATCGTCATCTAATGTGCGTTGGCCAATTTTATGGTTAAAATTAATTCCTTTTAACACGTCCTGTAAAACATCAATGTTAGCTTCTTCAATCGCTTCCAGCGCTTTATTCAGGGCACTGCCAACCTCAGTTTTTACATGTTTCAGTGCAGGACGTATTACCGCTTTCTTATTCCCTTTGTCATCTTCTACAATCTCTTCCCATGATTCACTCCAACGAGCACGCGGAGGCACATAGAAATACTTTCCTGAGTAGTTATCGGGATCCTCAAGCGCCAGCTCGATGTCCAGTTCAGACATCCCCTGTTCTTTAAACTGCTTGCGTAGTTCAACCTGACGCTGATCGAACAGGTCGCTGGCACGCTTAAGGAACAACATACCAAAAATGTATTCTTTGTATTCACTGGCATCCATGCTGCCACGTAAGTCATCACATGCGCGGAGCAATAATGTTTCTGACCTGCTCCCCGTTGATTAGTACACCCCGATGTTAGTAATGTCTTCATAAGCCACATGAGGACATCCCCATGAAGAAGCGTTTTTCCGACGAACAGATCATCAGTATTCTCCGCGAAGCCGAAGCTGGGGTACCCGCCCGTGAACTCTGCCGCAAGCATGCCATTTCCGATGCCACGTTTTACACCTGGCGTAAGAAGTATGGCGGTATGGAGGTGCCTGAAGTTAAGCGCCTGAAGTCGCTTGAGGAAGAGAACACCAGACTCAAGAAGCTGCTTGCCGAAGCCATGCTGGATAAAGAGGCGCTTCAGGTGGCTCTTGGGCGAAAGTACTGACGACAGACCAGAAGCGGGAAGCCGTGATGTTGATGTGTGATGCGACCGGTCTGTCGCAACGTCGTGCCTGCAGGCTTACAGGTTTATCCCTGTCGACCTGCCGCTATGAGGCTCACCGTCCGGCTGCTGATGCGCATTTATCAGGGCGCATCACTGAGCTGGCACTGGAGCGCAGGCGTTTTGGCTACCGTCGTATTTGGCAGTTGCTGCGCCGTGAAGGGCTTCATGTTAATCATAAGCGCGTGTACCGGCTTTATCACCTCAGTGGCCTGGGCGTAAAACGCAGAAGACGTCGTAAAGGGCTGGCAACAGAACGTCTGCCGCTGCTCCGTCCGGCGGCGCCCAATCTGACCTGGTCGATGGATTTCGTCATGGACGCACTTTCCACCGGTCGCAGGATCAAGTGTCTTACCTGCGTCGATGATTTCACAAAGGAATGCCTGACGGTCACTGTTGCCTTTGGGATTTCAGGCGTTCAGGTCACGCGTATTCTGGACAGCATTGCACTGTTTCGAGGCTATCCGGCGACGATAAGAACTGACCAGGGGCCGGAGTTCACTTGCCGTGCACTGGATCAATGGGCCTTTGAGCATGGTGTTGAGTTGCGCTTAATCCAGCCGGGCAAGCCAACGCAGAACGGATTTATTGAGAGCTTTAACGGACGATTTCGCGATGAATGTTTGAATGAGCACTGGTTCAGCGATATCGTTCATGCCAGGAAAATTATTAATGACTGGCGGCAGGATTATAACGAATGCCGCCCGCACTCCACG
>NZ_JAOWFA010000038.1:0-120825 GCF_030333885.1 Citrobacter sp. Cf132 | reverse complement strand
TGACCTGCTCCCCGTTGATTAGTACACCCCGATGTTAGTAATGTCTTCATAAGCCACATGAGGACATCCCCATGAAGAAGCGTTTTTCCGACGAACAGATCATCAGTATTCTCCGCGAAGCCGAAGCTGGGGTACCCGCCCGTGAACTCTGCCGCAAGCATGCCATTTCCGATGCCACGTTTTACACCTGGCGTAAGAAGTATGGCGGTATGGAGGTGCCTGAAGTTAAGCGCCTGAAGTCGCTTGAGGAAGAGAACACCAGACTCAAGAAGCTGCTTGCCGAAGCCATGCTGGATAAAGAGGCGCTTCAGGTGGCTCTTGGGCGAAAGTACTGACGACAGACCAGAAGCGGGAAGCCGTGATGTTGATGTGTGATGCGACCGGTCTGTCGCAACGTCGTGCCTGCAGGCTTACAGGTTTATCCCTGTCGACCTGCCGCTATGAGGCTCACCGTCCGGCTGCTGATGCGCATTTATCAGGGCGCATCACTGAGCTGGCACTGGAGCGCAGGCGTTTTGGCTACCGTCGTATTTGGCAGTTGCTGCGCCGTGAAGGGCTTCATGTTAATCATAAGCGCGTGTACCGGCTTTATCACCTCAGTGGCCTGGGCGTAAAACGCAGAAGACGTCGTAAAGGGCTGGCAACAGAACGTCTGCCGCTGCTCCGTCCGGCGGCGCCCAATCTGACCTGGTCGATGGATTTCGTCATGGACGCACTTTCCACCGGTCGCAGGATCAAGTGTCTTACCTGCGTCGATGATTTCACAAAGGAATGCCTGACGGTCACTGTTGCCTTTGGGATTTCAGGCGTTCAGGTCACGCGTATTCTGGACAGCATTGCACTGTTTCGAGGCTATCCGGCGACGATAAGAACTGACCAGGGGCCGGAGTTCACTTGCCGTGCACTGGATCAATGGGCCTTTGAGCATGGTGTTGAGTTGCGCTTAATCCAGCCGGGCAAGCCAACGCAGAACGGATTTATTGAGAGCTTTAACGGACGATTTCGCGATGAATGTTTGAATGAGCACTGGTTCAGCGATATCGTTCATGCCAGGAAAATTATTAATGACTGGCGGCAGGATTATAACGAATGCCGCCCGCACTCCACGCTGAATTATCAGACACCGTCTGAATTTGCAGCGGGCTGGAGAAAGGGTCATTCTGAGAATGAAGATTCCGACGTTACTAACTGAGTGTTGTATCTAATCGTGGGGGCAGGTCATTTCAAGCTGGGTAAGAGTTAATTTCATGTATTTCTCAGAAAACTGCCTCGTCAACTACGGTTCTATCTTTTTGTAAACCATAGTTTTATCAATTGTTCGCATAATTGTTATGGATCATTTGTTCCACAACGATTTGTGTATTTTTCCTGTCTGATGGTACTCACCCACCAGCTCAATAAAATCTTTAAAATCCCGATTTTCTTCCACCAGACGGTTCACTGACTGCCAGTCCACACTGGTACGTTCACGCGCCGGGATCAACGTCTGGCTATTAGAGAAATCATGTGGATCCAGTAGGATCACACCGATACCGTGCAACGCACAGAGCATCTGAAGTTCACGCTCCACGCTACGTTGCTTGTCTTCGTTAATTTCAGTCGCCACCAGATAGCCGAAATGTGCCCAACTGGAATTGCTGACCGCCTGGAAGAAACATTCACGCACGTTGCTGCGATTGAGCTGCTTTTTAACCTCAAAGGACCACAGCCGCGTTAAACGACCTTCACTATGGCGAACGCAGTTTTGCACAACATCATCCCACTCTTTATCAAGAGGATCCAATGCGACAATATCGGGATAAAGCCAATGGTTGCCACCCAACCCTTTGTTGTTACTGGAGCGCTTTTCGTCAATACGACGGCACAGTAACCCCTCTTCCTGTGAAAGGTAATCAATCAGGATCGGATACAACGAATGCTCGGTAAAGCTAACAGTTTCAACTGTTGGTTCGGGGGCTACATTAGCATCCGCCTGTTCAACCACAGACCCTCCCCAATAAAACAATCGCGGTCTTGGCTTATCACGCGTCATCACCTGCGGACACATAGCTTTCGCTTTAACAGTCCGACTACCACCAACTTCAGCGGTAATTTGGCTTAAAAAAGCCTCATCGCTGGCAAAACGTGGATTTTTACGTTTTTCAGCCAGTTCGGCGCTGTAGTGATCAATGATTTTCTGCGCCAGTTGGCGGGCAGTGAACTGCTTACCCGGATTCGCCTGTAACACGTTGATTATCATCTGGGGACGACTAGTCATATGCCTTCCTGCGTTTGTACGCACGGCTTTGCGTATCGGCTTTTAAGCAATGCGTGGTTTACAACTCCTGTGGATGGGCCCAGTTTACCTTTCAGAGTTACAGACTTAAAGCATCGATTTCTCTGTCACCAACATGACAAACCACAATTGAATTTCACCGCTTTTGCGAGCATGATCGCAATAACATCAGCCTGTTACCCGGTTCATTCCTATGATATCTCTCGAAACGCTGCAATCAGCCATCTCCAACGTTTCTGTGTGGCGTCAAGGAGACGTATGCGCGCCGCATAAGCCGTTGCTGCTGTTGTATGTGTTGTCGCAGTACAAAGCAGGCCACCCACGCCTGTTCAACTACGGCCTTGAGATCCACGAACCGCTTACTCGCCTGCTGAAAGAGTTTGGCCCTAAACGACGCACTGACTATCCCAATATGCCTTTCTGGCGGCTCAGAACTGACGGCTTCTGGGAAATCACTAACGCGGAGGATTGTAAACCGCGTAAAGGCAACACCCAGCCGACAAAAAAAGAACTAATTGATAACCAGGTAGCAGGCGGCTTTGATGAAGCGGCTTACCAGCAGTTGCTGGCGCATCCGGAGATGATCGACCAACTGGCCCAGCAGATTCTGATCGATCGTTTCCCCGAGAGTATTCAGAGGATCCTCGCCAACCAATTGGGTCTGGATTTTATCGATCGTTCGAAGAACCGCGATCCGCGCTTCAGAGATATCGTTCTCCGGGCATATCATTCGCGATGTGCTTTCTGCGGTTACGATCTACGGCTGGATGGTGCGCTGGTTGGTATTGAAGCAGCCCATATCCACTGGAAAACCTACGGTGGGCCGTGTGTGGTAAACAACGGTCTGGCACTCTGTTCGCTGCACCATGATGCTTTTGATATGGGCGCATTCGGGCTGGATGAGAATCTGACTATCCGCATCTCCGGCGGCGTCAGCCGTAGCCCGGTGGTAGATAACCTGTTCTGGCAACGGAACGGCCAACAGTTGCATCTTCCTCATGACATATCGCTGTGGCCCACTGAACAATACGTCGGCTGGCATCGTAAGCAGATCTTCAAAGCCTGAGCCGTAAGCCTCGCAGGTATCATCGATTTCCCAATATGCTTTATCCTCTCCAGAGGATAAATTACATTTACCCCCTATAGCGGATAAATCCTGTACACCAGTCTGTGCTTCAGAATAATAAGCGCCAAACTATCGCCCAGAGAAACCAGACTCTTGATTATTATTGGTACCATATTAATCTGTACGAAGTTTGACCCGCAACCAGAGCCTTCAGGTTGCCACCTTCCCGGTGAGGCTCGCCTTTTCGTCCGCTCCGTATCATCCTCGCGGACAGCGCTTAGCGCCTGATACATCCTCTACCCCACCATGCAGGGAATCTCTCCCTGTCGGGCGGTGTTTCTCTGCTTTCATCACTGGAGAAATACTATGCCAACTTCATCCATCACTGAAGCAACATCCTTATCATTGTCTATCTCATCTGAGGCCTGGGAAAAGGTAGTCAGTTTTCCACCCGATCCCTCTCAGGAAGATGACCGCCTCGAAAACCTGATTGTCGCGACCATACTGACATTCAAAAGTGCAGGCCCGGACCGTAAGAGTATTAATTTCGGTCTGTACTGTTTTCCCGCCGACGGCAGCAGCAATGTACCGCTGATGACGCCGCTGCGCTTAACGCTTGAAGATAACCACCTGTTGGTTACCGCCCTTCACACCAGCTGATTACCTCAGCATCCTTTACTCCCCGTGCCGGGCGACTCCCGACCGGGAGCGCTGTACCCGGCTTCTTTATCATGAGGTTACGCTTATGAACAGAAGCAACGATCTTTACCAGAAAGTCACCGATGAAATTATCGCCGCGCTGGAGAAAGGCGTGATCCCCTGGGTTCGCCCATGGCGGGAAGGGGAACCGGTGGTGCCGATGAATGCCCTGTCCGGGCGGTTTTATCACGGCATCAATATTCCTCTGCTCTGGAACAGCGCAGAGCGGCAGGGATATGAAAGCGATCGCTGGCTGACCTTCACACAAATTCGCAATGCGGGCGGTAACATCCGCAAAGGCGAAAAATCTACACTGGCCGTGTTCTATCTGCCCCAACAACGCGAGGTAGTAGACCGCAATGGGAACACGGTTCTTGATGCTGACGGCAACCCTAAATTGACGTCCTACGCCGTAGTACGCGAGTTCCAGCTGTTCAATATTCAGCAATGTGAAGGACTGCCGGAGGCGTTTTCACAGCCTGTCGTGATGGTCGATGATCCTATCGCTGCCGCTGAGCAGGTTGCCCGGCAAAGCGCGGTGGTGATCTCTCACCGACGCCAGAACCGGGCGTATTACTCGCCGGGGCGCGACTGCATCATCATGCCGCATCCTGAGCAGTTCACTTCGCGTGAAGATTATTACGGCACGCTGCTGCATGAACTAACGCACGCTACCGGACACGCTTCACGGCTGAATCGGGACGGCATCACTGCCGGAAAGCATACCTTCGGCGATCCGACGTATAGTTTTGAAGAACTCGTAGCTGAAATGGGAGCAGCGTTCCTGTGTGCTCATGTTGGTATCCAGTCAAAGCTACAGCATGACAGTTACATCGCATCGTGGCTGAAGGTGTTGCAGCAGGACAAAAAAGCAATTTTCCGCGCCAGTGGATTAGCGCGTAATGCCTGTGAATATCTGCTTGAACGGGCGCAGCAGCCGTTAGCGCTGAGCGCATGACCTTCATATCAACGGCGGAGCATCCCTGCTCTGCCGTTTTTCTCCACTCCAATAAATTTGCGCGACCCAATAAACAATTTCACCCCAAATCTGACGGCACCAAAAGGCAAAATCCAAAAGGTTAAGGGGAAGAGAGTGAAGGGGTAAGGGGCTTACCCGAAAAAGGGGAAAGGGCCATTATGCGGATATGGCTGACGCGCAAAAAGCAAAACACCACACCATCCACTGGCGAACCCGACGTCACGGAGGGATGGCTGCATCCTGAATCTGCGCAAACGCTACTGGCTGAAACTACCCGCCAACAGCTGATCCAGTTTATTCGCCAGAGCACCGCCCTTCCCGCCTCACTGTTTGAACGCTTCTGGCTGATACCAATCCACCGCTTCGCAGAACTGGCGCAGTTGTTCCCAGCCTCGGAAAACCACCACCACTCCCACGCAGGTGGCCTGCTCGATCACAGCCTCGAAGCCGCCTGCTATGCCGCACGACTGCGGCAGAGTTATCTTTTCCCGCCTGATGCAGCGCCGGAAGATCAGGCTGCTCAGTCCGAACGCTGGACAACGGTCATTATCTACGCCGCACTGCTGCATGATCTGGGCAAACTCATCACCGATATTGAGGTGGAAGATGCCAGCGGGCAACGCTGGTTTCCATGGCATGGCCCGCTAACCCAGCCTTATCGGTTTCGCTATCTGCCACAACGTGATTATCTGCGCCATCCGGCTGCGGCAGCCCTTCTACTTACTCAACTTCTCCCACCGGAAAGCCTAGACTGGCTCGCTGCTGATTCAGTTGCCTTATCCACCCTGCTTCACTGCCTGAACGGGCAATATCAGTATGCCGGGCTGGCAGGTGAACTGGTGCAGAAAGCCGACCGGGCGTCGGTAGCGTTTAATCTCGGCGGCGATCCGGTCAAGGCTATCCATCGTCCGCAAACCTCGCTGCCGCAGCAAATCATCGCCGCCCTGCGCGACCTGCTGGCAAATGAGTTTCGACTCAACAACCCGAACGGTGGCTCTGACGGCTGGCTAACGGAAGAGGCGCTGTGGCTGGTCAGTAAGAACGCTGCCGATGCCGTGCGCGGCTGGCTGCTGCACCAGGGGATTGACGCCGTACCGCAACATAACGTGCGGCTGTTCGATGAGATGCAGGCACACCAGTTGCTCATTCCCTGTGAGGATAAAGCCATCTGGCATTGCCGGATTGAAGCCAGCGGCGGTTGGAACAGTGAACTTACGTTACTGCGCTTTTCTCCTTCGCTGATTTGGGAAGATCCACAACAGCGGCCCACAACCTTTAGTGGAACCGTCACGCCGATTGCGGGTGTCCTGAATAAGACAGAAGCAGTGATTGCAACGGACGCGGTAGTAGAACAACTATCCCCTCAACCCGAACAGAACGATACCGCACTTTCAGGCGAAGCCTTCTGGCAGTGGCTGGTTCGTAACGTTCAGGCTCAACATCTGGAAGTCAACGAACCTAACGCCCGGATCCATACCGTCGCCGGATCGGTGTTTCTGGTGACGCCCGGTATTTTCAAACTCTGGCTTAGCACCTGTGGTCAGAATGTCCCTGAAGAATACTGGCGGGAGGTACAGAAGAAGTTCCAGAACCTGAATCTTCACCGAAAACAAAAAAACGGCCTCAACATCTGGCACTGCGCCGTTGTCGGTCCACGCCGTTGTTCACGTCTGAAGGGATATCTGCTTGACGATCCCACGCCGCTTTTTGGAGATGACGTTCCCTTTAATAACCCTCATCTCTTGCTCAGTGAAGGAGAAGACACTAATGACCTTTGAACAGCTCCTGGAAGAGTATTTTTTTGCCCGTCTGCTGCGCCCTGATACCCAGAGCTGCTATTGCACGGCGGTAAATCAGTTTACCCACTGGCGCAACATACTGCCCGCCGAAGTCACACCTCATATGGTACTGGAGTGGCGTCATTACCTGTTAAATGTGCGATGTATCAAACCAGTAAGCTGGAATCACTATATGCGCCATATGCGGGCCTTGTATAACTTCGCAATTGAGCAGGGGCTACTGGAGCAGTTTATCAACCCATTCCAGAAAACATCGCTGCGGGAATCTCGTAAGAAAAAGAAAACCCTGACCCGCGAGCAAATCGTCGCATCCCGCAAAGTACTGAACCAATTTATCGAACGGGAGAAAATGCAGCGCGGCTATCGTTCGCCTTTATATCCGGCATGGTTTTGGCTGACCGTGGTCGAAACCTTCAACTACACAGCTATCCGGCTGAATCAGCTTATTCACCTGCGAGTCAGGGATATCGATCTGGTCCATGACACGCTGTTTATTCAAAGCGAAGGCAGCAAAAGCCATGATGAACATATCGTTCCCATCGCCTCCCGGTTACGGCCCTATCTGGAGCATCTGCTTGAAGAAGCGAAAACAAAGGGAATACGGGCTGACGATCAGTTGTTCAACATCAATCGTTTCAGTCGGCGGACGCTGCGCCAGGGTAAACCGATGACAGAAAATCAGGTGAGCTATTTCTTTGCCAAACTCAGCGATGCCTGCCACAGCCGTTTTTCATCACATCGCTACCGTCATACCGTTGCCACAGAATTGATGCAGAAACCGGAGCAAAATTTGTATGTCACGCAGAAACTACTCGGCCACCGCGATATTAAGGTGACGCTCAGCTATATTGAACACAATGTCGAGATGCTCAGAAGTTGCGTGGAGAGAGATTGACAAAACAGGGAGTGAGTGAAAAGATCCGGCCCGAGGCTTTATAAACAAAAAAAGCCGGAGATGCGGCTATTTTGTAGTTGCCGTCAACGTCCAGCTTCATTGTACAACGTACTGATTGTTGTAGGTTTTCCGATTATCACAATCGTTTTTGGTGCCGAAGGCCGGACTCGAACCGGCACGTATTTCTACGGTTGATTTTGAATCAACTGCGTCTACCGATTTCGCCACTCCGGCACGGAAGGGATGCGGAAAACGTTGTGGATTATACCTGTCGTGCGCCACCATGCAAGCGCCAGCGTGTGTCTGGCTCGCTAAGTGTTGAAAATTTCAGCATTACCTTTCTTACCTGTAACCATCATCACAGTTTACCCTCTTCTTAATCCCCCCTTCTGCGAAGCGTCCCGTTTCCCCATGCTCTACACTTCCAGTTCAACACCACACTGAGGGAAACACGATGTCGATGATAAAAAGCTACGCCGCAAAAGCGGCGGGCAGCGAACTCGAACTCTATGAATATGATGCAGGCGAGCTCAAGCCGGAAGATGTCGAAGTCCAGGTCGATTACTGCGGTATCTGCCATTCTGATTTGTCAATGATCGACAACGAATGGGGATTCTCTCAGTATCCGCTGGTTGCCGGGCATGAGGTGATTGGTCGTGTGGCAGCGCTCGGCAGCGCGGCGCAGGATAAAGGCCTGAAGGTTGGTCAGCGCGTCGGCGTTGGCTGGACGGCGCGCAGCTGCGGGCACTGCGACGCCTGTATCAGCGGTAATCAAATCAACTGCCTGGAAGGTTCCGTTCCCACTATTCTTAATCGCGGCGGCTTTGCCGAGAAGCTGCGGGCCGACTGGCAGTGGGTGATCCCGCTGCCGGAGAGTATCGATCTGGCGGCAGCTGGCCCATTATTGTGCGGCGGCATTACGGTGTTCAAACCGCTGCTGATGCACCATATCACTGCCACCAGCCGCGTCGGGGTGATCGGCATCGGTGGCCTGGGACATATCGCCATTAAGCTGTTACACGCGATGGGCTGCGAAGTGACCGCATTCAGTTCCAATCCGGCGAAAGAGCAGGAAGTGCTGGCGATGGGGGCGGATAAAGTGGTCAACAGCCGCGATCCGGATGCGCTAAAAGCGCTGGCGGGCCAGTTCGATCTCATCATTAACACGGTTAACGTCGATCTCGACTGGCAGCCCTATTTTGAAGCGCTGGCCTACGGCGGTAACTTCCATACCGTCGGTGCAGTGCTGAAGCCGCTGCCGGTTCCGGCGTTCACCTTAATTGCCGGGGATCGCAGCATCTCCGGTTCGGCGACCGGGACGCCATTCGAGCTGCGCAAGCTGATGAAGTTTGCCGGGCGCAGCAAGGTGTCGCCTACCACCGAGCTGTACCCGATGTCGCAAATTAACGAAGCAATCCAGCACGTGCGTGACGGCAAGGCCCGCTACCGCGTGGTGCTGAAAGCCGACTTCTGATCGTCTTTGCCGGGTGGCGTAAGCTTCCCGGCTATTCTCCCCGCTATTCCAGACAGGTTAAATTCTCCTCACAATCTCCGCAATTTAGCGGTGAAGAGTGCGTCACGGTTGCCTATACTCCAGGCAGGATAAATGGAGGAAATCTCAATGAGCGCACCCCTGCTAATTGCCCGCACGCCGGACACCGAACTGTTTTTACTACCAGGCATGGCCAACCGTCACGGGCTGATTACCGGCGCGACCGGGACCGGTAAAACCGTCACACTACAAAAGCTGGCCGAATCGTTGTCCGAGATTGGCGTACCGGTATTTATGGCCGATGTGAAAGGTGACTTAACCGGCGTGGCCGAGGAAGGACAAGCCTCTGAAAAGCTGCTCGCCCGCCTGAAAAACATCGGCATTACCGACTGGCAACCGCATGGTAATCCGGTCACGGTGTGGGATATCTTCGGCGAAAAGGGTCACCCGGTGCGAGCCACGGTATCTGACCTCGGACCGCTGCTGCTGGCCCGTCTGTTGAATCTCAACGACGTTCAGTCCGGCGTGCTGGATATTATCTTCCGCATTGCCGATGACCAGGGCCTGCTGCTGCTCGATTTCAAAGACCTGCGGGCCATCACTCAGTACATCGGCGATAACGCTAAATCCTTCCAAAATCAGTACGGCAATATCAGCAGCGCTTCGGTCGGGGCTATTCAGCGCGGACTGCTGTCGCTGGAGCAGCAGGGAGCAGCGCACTTCTTTGGCGAACCGATGCTGGACATCAAAGACTGGATGCGTACCGACGCCAGCGGCAAAGGGATGATTAATATCCTCAGCGCCGAGAAGCTCTACCAGATGCCCAAACTGTACGCCGCCAGCCTGCTGTGGATGCTCTCTGAACTGTACGAACAGTTGCCGGAGGCGGGCGATCTGGAGAAACCAAAACTGGTGTTCTTCTTTGATGAAGCGCACCTGCTGTTCAACGATGCCCCGCAGGTGTTGCTGGATAAAATCGAACAGGTGATCCGTCTGATCCGCTCGAAAGGGGTCGGCGTGTGGTTCGTCTCGCAAAACCCGTCGGATATTCCGGACAACGTGCTTGGTCAGTTGGGCAACCGCGTGCAGCACGCCCTGCGCGCGTTCACGCCGAAAGATCAGAAAGCGGTGAAAACCGCGGCGCAAACCATGCGCGCCAACCCGGCATTTGATACCGAAAAAGCCATTCAGGAGCTGGGAACCGGCGAGGCGCTGGTGTCGTTTCTGGACGCCAAAGGCAGCCCGTCGGTGGTTGAACGGGCGATGGTGATTGCGCCGTGCTCACGGATGGGACCGGTGACGGACGACGAGCGCAACGGGCTGATTAATCACTCTTCGCTGTACGGCAAATATGAAGAAGATATCGACCGAGAGTCCGCCTATGAACGTTTACAGCAGGGCGTGCAGGCCAGTACCAAGCAGCAAAATACGCCTCCCGCCAACGGTAAAGCGGTCGAGGTGGACGGCGGTATTCTCGGTGGATTGAAGGATATTTTATTTGGCAGCACAGGGCCGCGCGGCGGCAAGCGCGATGGCGTGGTACAGAGCGTGGCGAAAAGCGCGGCGCGACAGGTTACTAATCAGATAATCCGCGGCATGTTGGGGAGTTTGATGGGCGGGAGAAAACGCTAGCCCGTATTACGTTGCCGGATGGCGGCTTAACGCCTTATCCGGCCTACGGGCCCGGAGTAGGCCTGAAAAGCGCAACGCCATCAGGCCTACGATTACTATGATTACGATTTACGCAGCATCAGCCACAGGCTTATCAGGAAGAAGCTGGCGCTTGGCAGCAGCGCACCGATAATCGGCGGAATGCCGTACACCAGCGTCAGCGGGCCAAAGATTTGGTCCAGCACATAGAACACAAAACCGAAGCTAATCCCCGTCACCACACGCACACCCATCGGGACGCTACGCAGCGGACCAAAGATAAACGACAACGCCATCAGCATCATGACCGCCACTGATAGCGGCTGGAAGACTTTGCTCCACATATTGAGCTGGTAGCGTCCGGCATCCTGGCCGCTCGACTTCAGGTACTTCACGTAATTATGCAGACCGCTAATCGACAGCGCGTCAGGATCCAACGCCACGACGCCGAGCTTGTCGGGCGTCAGGTTGGTTTTCCAGGTGCCGCTCACCGTTTGCGAACCGGTGATTTGTTTCGGATCGGTCAGGTTGGATTCATCCACCTGCGACAAACGCCAGACCTTCTGCTCCGGGTCAAACGTCGCGCTCGCAGCATAGCGTACAGACTGCAGACGGCGCTTGTCGTTAAACGAGTAGATGCTAATCCCGCCCAACTCGGCCTCGCCTTTCACCCGCTCGATGTAGACAAAGCTGTCACCGTCTTTCGCCCACAAACCCTGCTGGGTAGAGAGCAGCGAGCCGCCGTACATCTGCTGCGCACGGTAGTTACGCGCCATCTGTTCACCCTGCGGTGCGACCCATTCGCCAATGGCCATCGTCAGCAGCACCAGCGGAATCGCGGTTTTCATCACCGATAACGCCACCTGCATACGGGTAAAGCCAGAAGCCTGCATCACCACCAGTTCACTGCGCTGGGCCAGCATGCCCAGCCCCAGCAATGCTCCCAGCAGCGCCGCCATCGGGAAGAAGATCTGGATATCTTTCGGCGCACTGAGCAGGGTATACAGCCCGGCGCCCATCGCATCGTAGCTCCCCTGCCCGGCTTTTTTCAGCTGGTCAACGAACTTGATGATCCCGGAGAGCGATACCAGCATGAACAGCGTCATCATGATGGTGGTGAAAATGGTTTTACCGATATAGCGGTCAAGTACACCAAAAGGCTGCATTATACCGCTCCTTTACGCATAAAACGGGCACGCAAGCGGCGCATCGGCACCGTATCCCAGAGGTTAAGCACAATCGCCAGCGCCAGATAAGCCAGGTTAACCACCCACATCCAGAACACCGGATCCAGCTTACCTTTGCCACCGTTCGACTTCAGCGATGTCTGAACCAGGAAGAACAGCAAATAGAGCAGCATTGCCGGCAGCATCGACAGCACGCGACCCTGACGCGGGTTTACCACGCTCAGCGGTACAACCATCAGCGCCATCATAAATACGGTGAATACTAACGTGATACGCCATGTCAGCTCCGCGCGGGCAC
Organism: Citrobacter sp. Cf132; assembly: GCF_030333885.1. NCBI lineage: Bacteria > Pseudomonadati > Pseudomonadota > Gammaproteobacteria > Enterobacterales > Enterobacteriaceae > Citrobacter > Citrobacter sp. Cf132. The sequence continues at coordinate 108,485 of NZ_JAOWFA010000038.1, read as the reverse complement.
GATCGGTGTCGGTCGCCAGCAGCGTACGCATGGTCATCTGTTCGGTATCGTTTGGATCCAGCGCCACGGCCTGATGGCCGATAATCGCCTGATAATCCTGGAAGTCGGTAATGCGGAAATCGCGCAGCAGCGCGGTACCTTCAAAGCGCGTCCCCTGGTTTAGCGTCACAACCTGAGAGCCATCGCGCAATTGGGTAAGATGTCCGGAATCGGCTACGACGACCGAAGGACGAGCGTTGCCTTTCGGACGGATTTGCGCGAGGAACACGTCTTTGAAGTTGCTGCCGTCAACGCTTTCGATAAACAGCACCGAACTGCCGTTGGTCGCCTGCTGGAATTGCCCCTGAGCAAGCGCCGCCATACCGGGGTTCGCTTTCGCCTCCGCCAGGACTTCGTCCTGATGTCTGGAGGACCACGGTCCGGCCCACATCACGTTGACCGCCGCAATAATACTGGTAAACAACGCCAGCACCATCGCCGCTTTAACAAGCACAGCCTTGCTCAGCCCGCAGGCATGCATGACCGTAATTTCACTTTCGGTATACAGTTTGCCCAGCGTCATCAGCAGCCCGAGGAACAGGCTTAAGGGCAAGATAAGTTGCGCCATTTCTGGCACGCCCAGCCCCAGCAGCGAGAGCACCAGATTTGCCGGGATATCACCGTCAACAGCCGCACCAAGGATCCTGACCAACTTTTGACAAAAGAAGATCAAAAGCAGGATGAATAGGATCGCAAGTTGGCTTTTGAGCGTTTCCCGAACCAGATATCTTATGATTATCACTTTAAATACGCCCGTAAAAACCCGTCTTTTGCCGGAATTTAGCTTGTTTCATGGCTTAAACGTCATTTATTCTCTTGAGTCGTCGAAATCGTCGCTAAGATCATTATACTCAACGGATCCACCTCTCAGAAATTGTTCTGACGTGCCAATGCCGTAATAACGTTAAGATTAACACGAAGTCACCGCAACAGCGGGTATGAGTTACGAAAGCTTGCAATTCTATCCGTAGCCACCGCTGTTGTCTTTAAGATTCAGGAGCGTAGTGCATGGAGTTCAGTGTAAAAAGCGGTAGCCCGGAGAAACAGCGGAGTGCGTGCATCGTCGTGGGTGTCTTTGAACCACGCCGCCTCTCTCCGATTGCAGAGCAGCTCGACAAGATCAGCGACGGGTACATCAGCGCACTGCTGCGTCGTGGCGAACTGGAAGGCAAACCGGGTCAAACCCTGTTGCTGCACCATGTTCCTAACGTTCTGTCTGAGCGAATTCTCCTCATTGGTTGTGGCAAAGAGCGCGAACTTGACGAGCGCCAGTACAAGCAGGTCATTCAGAAAACCATCAATACGCTGAATGATACTGGCTCAATGGAAGCCGTCTGCTTTCTGACTGAGCTGCACGTCAAAGGGCGCAATAACTACTGGAAAGTGCGCCAGGCCGTTGAGACGGCACAGGAAACGCTGTACAGCTTTGACCAGTTGAAGACCAACAAAAGCGAGCCGCGTCGCCCGCTGCGTAAAATGGTCTTCAACGTGCCGACCCGCCGCGAGCTGACCAGCGGTGAGCGTGCGATCCAACACGGTCTGGCAATCGCCGCTGGCATTAAAGCGGCGAAAGATCTCGGCAACATGCCGCCGAACATCTGTAACGCAGCTTATCTGGCCTCTCAGGCGCGTCAGTTGGCAGACAGCTACAGCAAAAATGTTGTGACCCGCGTGATCGGCGAGCAGCAGATGAAAGAGCTGGGTATGCACTCTTATCTCGCCGTCGGTCACGGTTCGCAGAACGAGTCGCTGATGTCAGTCATCGAGTACAAAGGCAACCCGTCCGAAGACGCGCGTCCAATTGTACTGGTCGGTAAAGGGTTAACCTTCGACTCCGGCGGTATCTCCATCAAACCAGCCGAAGGCATGGATGAGATGAAGTACGACATGTGCGGCGCGGCGGCTGTGTACGGCGTAATGCGCATGGTGGCCGAGCTTCAGTTGCCCATCAACGTCGTCGGCGTACTGGCGGGCTGCGAAAATATGCCGGGTGGCCGCGCGTATCGCCCAGGCGACGTGCTGACCACCATGTCTGGTCAGACCGTTGAAGTGCTCAATACCGACGCCGAAGGCCGTCTGGTGCTGTGCGACGTGTTAACCTACGTCGAGCGCTTTGAGCCGGAGGCGGTGATTGACGTTGCGACCCTGACCGGCGCGTGCGTGATTGCGCTGGGCCATCACATCACCGGCCTGATGTCGAACCACAACCCGCTGGCGCATGAGCTGATCGGTGCGTCCGAGCAGGCTGGCGACCGCGCGTGGCGTTTGCCGCTGGGTGATGAATACCAGGAGCAGTTAGAGTCTAACTTTGCGGATATGGCGAACATCGGCGGACGCCCTGGCGGCGCCATTACCGCGGGCTGCTTCCTGTCACGCTTTACCCGTAAGTACAACTGGGCGCACCTGGATATCGCCGGTACCGCATGGCGCTCCGGTAAAGCCAAAGGTGCAACCGGTCGTCCGGTCGCCTTACTGTCGCAGTTCCTGCTCAATCGCGCGGGTTTTAACGGCGAAGAGTGATGTAAAACGCCGGGTGGCGGCTTCGCCTTACCCGGCCTACAACGTCACTCAACCGTAGGCCGGGTAAGCGTAGCGCCACCCGGCTTTGCATTTAAATCCACCACAAGAAGCCCCATATATGAAGAATGCGACGTTCTATCTTCTGGACAACGACACACAACAAGATGGTTTAAGCGCCGTCGAGCAACTGGTGTGTGAAATTGCCGCAGAACGTTGGCGGGCTGGCAAGCGCGTGCTTATCGCCTGTGAAAACGAAAAGCAGGCTCTTCGACTGGATGAAGCCCTGTGGGCAAGACCGGCAGAAAGCTTTGTTCCGCATAATCTGGCGGGCGAAGGCCCCAGAGGCGGCGCGCCGGTAGAAATTGCCTGGCCGGAGAAACGCAATAGCAGCCCGCGCGACCTGCTCATCAGTTTGCGCGTTGGCTTTGCAGATTTTGCCACCGCTTTCACAGAAGTGATAGACTTCGTTCCTTACGAAGATTCTTTGAAACAATCGGCACGCGATCGCTACAAAGCTTACCGCGTGGCTGGTTTTAACCTGAATACGGCAACCTGGAAATAATGGAAAAGACATACAACCCACAAGATATCGAACAGCCGCTTTACGAGCACTGGGAAAAGCAGGGCTATTTCAAACCTAACGGCGATGAAAGCAAAGAGTCCTTCTGCATCATGATCCCGCCGCCGAACGTCACCGGCAGTTTGCATATGGGTCATGCTTTCCAGCAAACCATCATGGATACCATGATTCGCTACCAGCGCATGCAGGGTAAAAACACCCTGTGGCAGGCTGGTACCGACCACGCGGGTATCGCTACCCAGATGGTGGTTGAGCGTAAGATTGCCGCTGAAGAAGGTAAAACCCGTCACGACTACGGTCGCGAAGCGTTTATCGATAAAATCTGGCAGTGGAAAGCGGAATCCGGCGGCACCATTACCCGTCAGATGCGCCGTCTCGGCAACTCCGTTGACTGGGAGCGCGAGCGCTTCACCATGGACGAAGGCCTTTCCAATGCCGTGAAAGAAGTCTTCGTTCGCCTGTACAAAGAAGACCTGATTTACCGTGGCAAGCGCCTGGTAAACTGGGACCCGAAACTGCGCACCGCCATCTCTGACCTGGAAGTGGAAAACCGCGAGTCTAAAGGCTCGATGTGGCACATCCGCTATCCGCTGGCCGACGGCGCGAAAACCGCAGACGGTAAAGATTACCTGGTCGTGGCGACTACCCGTCCGGAAACCATTCTGGGCGACACCGGCGTGGCCGTGAACCCGGAAGATCCGCGCTATAAAGATCTGATCGGCAAATTCGTTATTCTGCCGCTGGTTGACCGCCGTATTCCGATCGTCGGCGACGAACATGCCGATATGGAAAAAGGCACCGGCTGCGTGAAGATCACCCCGGCACACGACTTTAACGACTACGAAGTCGGGAAACGTCACGGCCTGCCGATGATCAACATTCTGACCTTTGACGGTGACATCCGTGAAACCGCGGAAGTATATGACACCAAAGGCGAAGAGTCTGACGTTTACTCCAACGCCATCCCGGCTGAGTTCCAGAAGCTGGAACGCTTTGCCGCGCGTAAAGCGATCGTCGCTGCCATTGATGCGATGGGCCTGCTGGAAGAGATCAAACCTCACGATCTGACCGTTCCTTACGGCGACCGTGGCGGTGTGGTTATCGAACCGATGCTGACCGACCAGTGGTACGTCCGTGCCGACGTGCTGGCAAAACCGGCGGTTGAAGCGGTTGAAAACGGCGACATCCAGTTCGTACCGAAGCAGTACGAAAACATGTACTTCTCCTGGATGCGCGATATTCAGGACTGGTGTATTTCCCGTCAGTTGTGGTGGGGTCACCGTATCCCGGCATGGTATGACAACGACGGCAACGTATATGTTGGCCGTACCGAAGACGAAGTGCGTCAGGAAAACAACCTCGGCGCCGACGTTGCGCTGCGTCAGGACGAAGACGTTCTGGATACCTGGTTCTCCTCCGCGCTGTGGACCTTCTCCACGCTCGGCTGGCCGGAAAACACCGACGCGCTGCGTCAGTTCCACCCAACCAGCGTGATGGTCTCCGGCTTCGACATTATCTTCTTCTGGATTGCCCGCATGATCATGATGACCATGCACTTCATCAAAGATGAAAACGGCAAGCCGCAGGTTCCGTTCCATACCGTCTACATGACCGGTCTGATTCGCGACGACGAAGGCCAGAAGATGTCCAAATCCAAGGGCAACGTTATCGACCCGCTGGATATGGTCGACGGTATCTCACTGCCGGAGCTGCTGGAGAAACGCACCGGCAACATGATGCAGCCGCAGTTGGCTGAGAAGATTGCCAAACGTACCGAGAAGCAGTTCCCGAACGGTATTGAGCCGCACGGCACCGACGCCCTGCGCTTTACCCTGGCGGCGCTGGCTTCGACCGGCCGCGATATCAACTGGGACATGAAGCGTCTGGAAGGTTACCGTAACTTCTGTAACAAGCTGTGGAACGCCAGCCGCTTCGTGCTGATGAACACTGAAGGAAATGATTGCGGCTTTAACGGCGGCGAAATGACCCTGTCACTGGCAGACCGCTGGATCCTCGCTGAATTCAACCAGACCATCAAAGCGTACCGCGAAGCGCTGGATAACTTCCGCTTCGATATCGCTGCGGGCATCCTGTACGAGTTCACCTGGAACCAGTTCTGCGACTGGTATCTGGAGCTGACCAAGCCGGTAATGACCGGAGGAACTGATGCTGAACTGCGCGGCACCCGCAATACGCTGGTGACCGTGCTGGAAGGTCTGCTGCGCCTGGCGCACCCGATCATTCCGTTCATCACCGAAACCATCTGGCAGCGTGTGAAGGTGATTTGTGGCAACACCGCAGATACCATCATGCTGCAGCCATTCCCGGAATATAACGCGGCTCAGGTAGATGAAGCGGCGCTGGCCGATACCGAATGGCTGAAGCAGGCGATCGTTGCCGTACGTAATATTCGCGCGGAAATGAACATTGCCCCGGGCAAACCGCTGGAGCTGCTGCTGCGTGGTTGCAGCGCGGATGCGATGCGTCGTGTAAACGACAACAAGAGCTTCCTGCTTAACCTGGCGCGTCTGGAAAGCATCACCGTGCTGCCAGCCGATGACAAAGGTCCGGTCTCCGTGACCAAAATCATCGACGGCGCCGAGTTGCTGATCCCGATGGCTGGCCTCATCAACAAAGAAGATGAGCTGGCGCGTCTGGCGAAAGAAGTGGCGAAAATCGAAGGTGAGATTGCCCGTATCGAAGGCAAACTGTCCAACGAAGGTTTCGTTGCCCGCGCACCGGAAGCGGTCATCGCCAAAGAGCGTGAGAAGCTGGACGGTTACGCAGAAGCGAAAGCGAAGCTGATTGAGCAGCAGGCAGTTATCGCCGCGCTGTAATCATCGTGCCTGTACGTTTGCCGGATGGCGCTTGCGCTTATCCGGCCTACGGGCACCGTCAACGTAGGTCGGATAAGTGTTGCGCATCCGACGCCGCAGACAATAAAAGCCTCTGACGCATATGCTCAGAGGCTTTTTATTGAATTATCCTCGCTTGCGCTTCCCCTCACCGCAGTGGTATTAACTGCATATGTCTCACTTTTATGTCATGAGTTCGCTATGAGTGCCATTACCTCCGTCGCGGCAACGCTGCGCCGAATTTCTGCCGATGATAACGCCGCAATTGCCCGCGTTATCCGCAAAGTTTCCGCTGAATACGGCCTGACCGCCGATAAAGGCTACACCGTTGCCGACCCTAATCTGGACGAATTGTTCCAGGTTTACAGCCAGCCGGGCGCGGCCTACTGGGTGGTTGAGCAAAACGGTGAAGTCGTGGGCGGCGGCGGTGTTGCACCGTTAGGATGTAGTGAACCAGACATTTGCGAGCTGCAAAAGATGTACTTCCTGTCGAGTGCGCGCGGTCAGGGGCTGGCGAAAAAACTGGCGCTGATGGCGCTTGAACATGCCCGTGAGCAAGGTTTTAAGCAGTGCTATCTTGAGACCACGGCTTTTCTGACTGAGGCAATTCGCCTGTATGAGCATTTAGGCTTTGAGCATATCAGCGAAGCGCTGGGCTGTACCGGGCACGTAGATTGTGAAGTGCGAATGTTAAAGCCCCTCTGACCTTACGCCGAGAGGCTTTAACCGCGTTACTGCATCTCGGCTGAGAGCATCAGTCGAATAACGCCAGCCGCGCGAGCGGTTGGCAGCTTCAGCACCTGTGACCATAAATCTTGCACCATTTCACAGGCGACTTTCTCTTTGCCCACGCCTTTACTCGGATCGGCCATGATTTGGATATCCGGTCCAAAGCGCTGTACCAGCCCCGGACTGATGGATTGCAGATCCTGAAGTGCCAACTGTTTTTCTTCCGCCGTAACCGTATGTTTGTTCGGGCCATAGGCCGCGTGCATCATACTCATGTCGCTGGCCATACGACGGTTCATGAGCTCGCGCGGAATAATACGCACCGGGTTAATCCCGCCTTTCACTGCCGGGAATAAAAAGCGAAAACATTCGTCATTGCCCACTTTTGCCACCGCGGCAATCTGCTCGAGATTAATCTTCATATACTCGATCACGTTGGCATCAGGCGCCTGCTGCAAACGCGCCATCTGTACCTGTAGGATCTGCGGCTGAATAGCGTCGATAATCTGCTGTTCGCTTTTCCCCGCCTCTTTCAGCTGCGTTGCCTGGGTGAGGATGTTCTGCCACAGCGCTGGCTCCTGCTCCTTAAGCACCTGATAAACGGGCATGGACAGCATCGCGTTTTCAAATTTCTGCGCATCCGTCAGACCATAATCAGGGCTTTCGCGTGGGATCAGGTAGTGCACATCAAACAGATTCCACGCGATAATCGCCACCACAAAGACCACCGCGCCTGAGACCTTGCCCAGCCAGCCTTTTTTGCGAAACATGCCGACGACGATAGCAATCACCGCCCCGATATAACCTGCCAACAAAACGTGTGCCCAGTTCATTAACCATCCTTATGCCAAATCGTCTCTGTTACAGGGATATATTTCCCCTTCGATGTTTTGATTATTACGGCAGCAGCGAGCTATTTCCAGCCACCAGATTTTGCTAACAGAAACAGGAAGGATTAAACCGCGCGGCGATGGGCACCGCGCGCCAAAGAAAGGAACTAAGCTGGCACACCGCTGTGAAAGCGGAATTCATCGTCAGGAGAGGTGATCAACGCGGCTTCTACTTCGCCAAAAAACTGCACCCGGCGACTGATATCATCGGTTGAAACCTGCTGCGCCAGCGCCAGGTAATCCTGATAGTGCCGCGCCTCGGATCGCAGCAGCGACAGATAAAACGCCTGCAAATCGTTATCCAGATACGGTGCGAGCGCGGCGAACCGTTCACAGGAACGCGCCTCAATGTAAGCCCCGCAAATCAGTTTATCGATTAATGTCAGCGGCTCGTGGGTGCGCACCTCTTTGAGCATGCCTTTGGCGTAACGGCTGGCGGTAATCTTAATATAGGGAATGTTGCGACTCATCATCGCCTCACGCACCTGCCAGAAATGATGCAGTTCTTCCTTGATCAGCAAAACCATGCTGTCGATAAGCTTGCGTCCCCACGGGTCGTCGGTTTGCGGCATCACGCTTTTGCTTATCTGTTTATTCAGCGCGATAAAATCCGGCTCATCCCCTTCTCTGAAAGCAAACGCTTCATAGGGTTTCAGCCAGTCCAGCAGCGCCTGAGATCCCTGTTTATCTGCGACATACTTACGCACCAGCAGCATCGCCGTTTGCGCCGCTTTCAGCTCACAGACGAGGTGATCGGTCAATAACAGAGGCAGATTAGCCGGGTCTCGCGCTTTATCAAGCCAGGCCTGGGGCGTTTTACAGTGCAGGAAATTGTGGATCGGGGAGAGTATTTGCAGGTAATCCATACATTGTCCTTGGCCTGCGGCAGCCTGGGCTACCGCAGGTCAGTAGATGACTTAGTGACGCACGCCGTCATCATCTTCGTCGACGAGATCTTCATCGTCGCCGTCTTCACCTTCTTCGCCGTTCGGGTCTTCAAAATAGGTGCCCCAACCGTCGTATTCCACATCATATTTTTCAGCCAGGTTCATCAGTTGCTCAACCTGAGCATCGATCAACTCCGCATTCAGTGCACATTCGCTCAAAATATCACAGCAAATAACCGTGTCGCCTTCTTCCACTTCCAGCTCTTCCGGCTCGGTCACTTCATAACCCAACTTGAAGGCTTCTACTGCCGCTTTTTCCAGGGTTTCGAAGTCATCCGCGGAAAGGTGATGCTCAATGGTGTACAGCGCGTCTGGATCGCTGCCATCTTCGAGTAACTCTTCAATAATCAAGCGCGTTTCTTCACGCTGTTCTTCCAGTAGTTCCGGGTTTGCCATGGCTCGTTCCTCATAATGTCCTGCCGATACTCTTATTGTCACATACCGCTGTCATTGCCTCCACCTTTCCAGGAAAGATTTGTTAAACAAGGTTGCAAATGAATAAACATCCATATAAATTGAATTTTAATTCAATAAATGGCCTAAGCCATGTGAGGGAACCATGTCTGCGTTTTATCATAAACATTTTTTGAAACTGCTTGATTTCACCTCTGCTGAACTCACGTCACTGCTCCAGCTCGCCGCGCAGCTAAAGGCAGATAAGAAAAACGGCACTGAAGTCGCAAAGCTCACCGGTAAAAACATCGCGCTCATCTTCGAAAAAGACTCAACCCGAACCCGTTGCTCTTTCGAAGTTGCCGCATACGACCAGGGCGCTCGCGTGACGTATCTCGGGCCAAGCGGCAGCCAGATTGGCCATAAAGAGTCGATCAAAGACACCGCCCGCGTGCTCGGCCGCATGTACGACGGTATTCAGTATCGGGGACACGGCCAGGAGATTGTCGAGACGCTGGCGGAATATGCCGGAGTTCCGGTGTGGAACGGATTAACCAACGAGTTTCATCCCACCCAGCTGTTGGCGGATCTGTTAACTATGCAGGAACACCTGCCGGGTAAAGCGTTTTATGAGATGACGCTGGTCTACACCGGTGATGCCCGCAACAATATGGGCAATTCCATGCTGGAAGCCGCTGCGTTAACCGGGCTGGATCTGCGCCTGGTCGCACCGCAGGCCTGCTGGCCAGAGGAAAGTCTGGTTGCAGAGTGCAAAGCGCTGGCACAGAAAAACGGTGGCAATATTACGCTGACCGAAGATGTCGCCGCGGGCGTGAAAGGTGCGGACTTTATCTATACCGACGTCTGGGTATCAATGGGCGAAGCAAAAGAGAAGTGGGCCGAACGTATTGCGCTGCTGCGTAAGTACCAGGTTAATAGCACGATGATGGCGTTGACCGGCAATCCACAGGTGAAATTCCTGCACTGCCTGCCCGCATTTCATGACGATCAAACCACGCTTGGCAAACAAATGGCACAGGAATATGGTCTGCACGGCGGTATGGAAGTGACCGATGAGGTCTTTGAATCACCCGCCAGCATCGTATTTGATCAGGCGGAAAACCGGATGCACACCATCAAAGCGGTGATGGTGGCGACGCTGGCGAAGTGAGGGCATGGATCAAAAGAATGCCGGATGGCGATGCTAAGCATCTTATCCGGCCTACAACGGCGCTCTCGTAGGCCGGGCAAGGCGAAGCCGCCCCCGGCAAATACGCTTATGCCACTTGCATTTTCACCACGGCTTTGCGTACCAGCGCTGGAGCACCGACCGCGCACAGCGGTTTATGCACTTCACCCGGATAGAACACCACGAAATCACCTTCGTTCAGCACCACCGTCTTCTCCTGTACCCCTTCCGGCAGGAAGGCGATATCTTTATCCGCCAGCCAGTCAGTTTCCGGCGCGCCTGCAGGCTGCGTGCTGAAGGTCATTCCTTCCTGGCCTTTGAGCAGGATCTGAATATCCAGATAGCGAGCGTGATATTCGGCGCGGCGCTGTGCAAACGGCTCCGTCATATCTTCGGCAATCAGATAAAACAGGCGATCGCCGTCAATGTCGTGCTTACCTTTTTCTGTCGCATCCGTCACATGCGCTTTAATGTGTTCAATTGCCTGACGCAGCTCTTCCGGCAGCCAGGCATCCAGGTTGTGAATATTGCCAACAATCATCTCAAACTCCTTAATTAAAACATCGTTTCATTTTAGTTGTTATACGAAAAAACGGCCTGCCATACTACTGCTATTTGCCGATATTTTGCGTCAACGCATGTTTATCGCTGATGGTGTTAAATAATTGCTAACTCTCAGCAACAGGTTATGCATAAACTTTGCATAACTTTCGGCCACCCTTTTTCAACCAGATCAGTAACCAACTGTTATTAAAAGTTTTATTAGAAAAACCAGCTATCGATCACAGTTCACCTCTCCTTCGCTATCCTTCTTCATCGTCATATTTATTTTGAAATGAACTTTACCGCGCAAATAATAAAATCATATATTCGCATAATAATTCACAACACAGAAAAAAGCACAAATAAATCAATGCATTAATTATATTACAGCACGCTAAAAGTGTACATAAAATTAACACCGATAAATAACAAGACATATTCCCGCGTAGTAATTCAATTATTCATATTTTTATTTTATTAATTCTCCGAGCCATATCATAAATTAAACATCAAAAGTCAAATATCGACCTGACTGTGAAATAAATCACGTTTCCTCATCAAATAAGATCTAAATATAGATTCTGAAATCAGCTGAAAAGTCATGACTGCAATAAATATTATTTGCAGGCACATCCTCTTTATTTTTTAAAATCGTATTAAAGGAATAATGATGGAAAAGCATTATGTCAGGTCTGAAATCGGTCAATTACGTAGCGTAATGCTACATCGCCCTAATCTCAGCTTAAAAAGGCTGACGCCATCAAATTGCCAGGAACTGCTTTTTGATGATGTTCTTTCGGTAGAACGTGCAGGAGAAGAGCATGACATTTTCGCCAACACGTTACGTCAGCAAGGGATTGAGGTTCTGTTACTCACTGATTTATTGACACAAACCTTAGATGTCCAAGATGCCAAAGACTGGTTGCTGGAGACACAAATCTCTGATTATCGCCTTGGCCCCGCTTTCGCCACGGATATTCGCGCCTGGCTTGCAGATATGCAGCATCGGGAACTCGCCCGGCATTTAAGCGGTGGGCTAACTTACGGAGAAATTCCTGCCTCCATCAAAAATATGGTGGTCGATACTCACGATATTAATGACTTTATTATGAAGCCATTACCAAACCACTTATTTACCCGCGACACCTCATGCTGGATATATAACGGTGTGTCAATTAACCCAATGGCAAAAACCGCGCGGCAAAGAGAAACCAATAACCTGCGGGCGATCTACCGTTGGCACCCTCAATTTGCTGATGGTGAATTTATTAAATATTTCGGCGATGAAAATATTAATTACGACCACGCCACATTAGAAGGTGGAGATGTGCTGGTGATTGGTCGCGGCGCGGTACTCATCGGTATGTCGGAACGCACCACGCCGCAGGGCATTGAATTCCTTGCCCAGTCGCTGTTTAAGCATCGCCAGGCTGAACGCGTCATCGCGGTTGAACTGCCGAAACATCGCTCCTGTATGCACCTCGATACCGTCATGACCCACATTGATATTGATACCTTCTCCGTCTACCCGGAAGTGGTACGCCCGGATGTCCAGTGCTGGACCCTGACGCCAGACGGGCGCGGCGGCTTGAAACGCACCCAGGAAAGTACTCTGGTACATGCCCTCGAAAAAGCGCTGGGCCTCGACCAAATCACGCTGATAACCACCGGAGGCGACGCCTTCGAAGCTGAACGCGAACAGTGGAATGACGCCAACAACGTCCTGACGCTACGCCCCGGTGTGGTGGTGGGTTACGAGCGCAACATCTGGACCAACGAGAAATACGACAAAGCAGGCATCACCGTTTTACCCATTCCTGGCGACGAACTTGGACGTGGACGCGGCGGCGCACGCTGCATGAGCTGCCCACTGGAACGCGACGGTATTTAAGGAGAAGTCATGGAAAACAAACCTACTCTGGTTGTGGCGTTGGGCGGCAATGCGCTGCTCAAACGCGGCGAGCCGCTGGAAGCTGACATCCAGCGCAAGAACATTGAGCTGGCGGCAAAAACTATCGCTCAGCTCACACAGCAATGGCGCGTGATTCTGGTGCACGGCAATGGCCCGCAGGTTGGACTTTTGGCGTTGCAAAACAGTGCGTATGCCAGCGTCACCCCCTATCCGCTCGACATTCTCGGCGCGGAAAGTCAGGGAATGATTGGCTATATGCTGCAACAGGCGCTGAAAAACCAGCTTCCACAGCGTGAAATTAGTGTGCTGCTGACTCAGGTTGAAGTCGATGCCCGCGATCCAGCCTTCAGCAATCCGACCAAATATATCGGACCGATTTACGACGACGCTCAGGCTAAAACGCTACACGCGGAAAAGGGCTGGATTTTCAAAGCCGATGGCAAAGCGTTCCGCCGCGTTGTGCCCTCTCCACAACCCAAACGTATCGTTGAAAGTGATGCCATTCGTACATTGATCGCCCGCGATCATCTGGTGATTTGCAACGGCGGAGGCGGCGTACCGGTGGTGGAAAAAGCCGATGGCTACCACGGCATTGAAGCGGTGATCGACAAGGATCTCTCCGCCGCCCTACTCGCCCGCCAACTCCATGCCGATGCGTTGCTGATCCTCACCGATGCTGACGCCGTGTACCTCGACTGGGGCAAACCTACCCAGCGCCCGCTGTCCCAGGTCACCCCGGAACTGCTCGGTGAAATGCAATTCGACGCCGGTTCAATGGGCCCCAAAGTCACCGCCTGCGCGGAATTCGTCTCTCACTGTCGTGGGATTGCTGGCATCGGTTCACTGGCCGACGGTTCGGCCATTCTCGCCGGCGACAAAGGCACGCTAATTCGTCTCGAAACCACCGACGCTAACGCGTAGGACTTTTTTTTGCCGGATGACGGCTTCGCCTTATCCGGCCTACATAAGGACATTTTCATGACTGTTAACCTGAAAAATCGCAATTTTCTCAAACTGCTGGACTACACCCCGACGGAAATCCAGTACCTGATCGATCTGGCTATCGAGTTAAAAACGGCAAAAAAGGCCGGGCGCGAAAGACAGACGCTGGTCGGTAAAAATATCGCGCTGATCTTCGAAAAAACCTCAACCCGTACCCGCTGTGCCTTTGAAGTCGGCGCTTTCGATCAAGGCGCACAGGTGACCTATCTCGGCCCAAGTGGATCGCAGATCGGCCATAAAGAATCAATGAAAGATACTGCCCGCGTGCTAGGCCGCATGTACGACGGCATTGAATATCGCGGATACGGCCAGGACATTGTGGAGGAACTGGGGCAATTTGCCGGAGTTCCTGTTTGGAATGGACTGACAAATGAATTTCACCCCACCCAGATCCTCGCGGATCTGATGACCATGCTGGAACACGCCCCGGGTAAAACCTTGCCGGAACTGAGTTTCGCTTATCTCGGTGACGCCCGCAATAACATGGGTAATTCGCTGATGGTCGGCGCGGCGAAAATGGGGATGGATATTCGGCTGGTCGCACCTAAATCCTTCTGGCCTGACGAGGCGCTGGTTGCCGAATGCCGTGAAATTGCCAGCGTGACTGGCGCACGCATTACGCTCACAGAGGATGTTGAGGAAGGCGTATACGACGTCGATTTCCTCTACACCGATGTCTGGGTCTCTATGGGCGAACCCAAAGAAGCCTGGGCAGAACGCGTTAGCCTGATGACGCCCTATCAAATTAACCAGCGGGTCATCAACGCAACCTGTAACCCCAATGTGAAATTTATGCACTGTCTGCCCGCCTTCCATAACGAGCACACAAAGGTTGGACGTGAAATCGAAATGGCCTACGGCCTGAAAGGGCTTGAAGTCACGGAAGAGGTTTTTGAGTCAGCTCATTCCATCGTCTTCGACGAAGCAGAGAACCGGATGCATACCATTAAAGCGGTAATGGTAGCGACCCTCGGCGACTAACCCCAGCGGGCGTATGTCGCCTGACGGCATATGCCCAAGCTATCCGGAGAACATCATGGGCAAATTCAAATTTCCCAGCGCATATACCATCCTGTTTATTCTCATTGCACTCGTCGCGGTTATGACCTGGATAGTCCCGGCAGGGAAATACCAGATGGCGATGAATGCTACTCTGGGCAAAGAAGTGCCAGTTGCCGGTACTTATGCCCCCACAGAGGCGCACCCGCAAGGTTTTACCGCTGTACTGCTGGCCCCGATTGACGGTCTTTACAACCACGAAACCTATACCGCAGGCGCAATTGATGTGGCGTTGTTTGTCCTGATTATTGGTGGGTTTCTCGGCGTAGTAAACAAAACAGGCGCCATCGACGCAGGTATCGAGCGCGTGACGGTCAGGTTGAACGGTAAAGAGGAGTGGATGATCCCCATTCTAATGGGGCTTTTCGCCGCCGGAGGTACGATTTACGGGATGGCGGAGGAATCACTCCCATTCTACACATTGCTGGTTCCGGTCATGATGGCCGCACGCTTTGATCCGTTGGTTGCCGCCGCCACCGTTCTGCTCGGCGCGGGCATTGGTACACTCGGCTCGACAATCAACCCTTTCGCAACGGTTATCGCGGCTAACGCCGCCGGGATCCCCTTCACCCAGGGAATGCTGATGCGCATTCTGCTGCTGATCGTCGGCTATGTTATCTGTGTGGTGTGGGTCATGCGTTATGCGCGCAAAGTCCGCAATCACCCGGAGTTGTCGATTGTGGCGGATAAAATGGAGGAAAACCGTGCGCATTTTCTCGGCAATCGCGGCAATACCAATCTTGAATTCACGGCCACGCGTAAGTGGATTCTGCTGATATTCGCCGCCGCCTTTGCGGTAATGATTTATGGCGTCGCGGTACTCGGATGGTGGATGGCAGAAATATCCGCAGTCTTTCTTGGTTCTGCCATTATCGTCGGCGTGATTGCCCGCATGAGTGAAGAAGCCTTCACCAGTACCTTCATTGACGGTGCGCGGGATCTGCTTGGCGTGGCGCTGATTATCGGCATTGCACGCGGTATCGTCGTGGTGATGGACAACGGCATGATCACCCACACTATTTTGCACAGCGCCGAAAATTTAGTCTCCGGTCTGTCCACCACCATTTTCATCAATGTAACCTACTGGCTGGAAGTATTGCTCTCCTTCCTGGTCCCTTCCTCGTCTGGCCTGGCGGTGCTCACGATGCCCATTATGGCCCCGCTGGCCGACTTCGCGCATGTACAGAGGGATCTGGTCGTCACCGCGTATCAATCCGCTTCCGGCATTGTGAATCTGATTACACCCACCTCAGCCGTCGTGATGGGTGGGTTAGCCATCGCCCGTGTTCCTTACGTGCGCTACCTGAAATGGGTCGCCCCGCTCCTGCTCATTTTGACGTTACTGAACATGGCCGTCCTGAGTATCGGCGCGATGTTGTAGCCCTTTTAGCCGTCGGATCCCGACGGCTTTTTTGAGCGCACTCTCGTTTTTCTGCGCAACCGCCCGTTTGAGCCGTTATTGATACTGCAAATGTGGTGAATTTCGCCATCACATTGATACAAATGATAAACTTAGGGTGTATTTATGAAGGAATTCGATGATTACTCGACCAAAGAGCAGAAACAATTGGCGATTTGTCAGCGCCTGATTAGCGAAAAAAGCTACCTTTCTCAGGAAGCGCTTCGCCGCGATCTCCAACACCATGGTTTTACCGGAATTAGCCAGTCAACGGTATCCCGTCTGCTGAAACTGATCGGGGCTATAAAAATAAGAAATACAAAAGGGCAAAAAATTTATTCTGTAAATCCGCAGTCGCGCCCCGCTCCTGATGCTGCCCGATCGATTGCTGAAATGGTGGTCAGCGTTGAGCACAATAGCGAATTTATCCTCATCCACACGGCGGCAGGTTATGGCCGTGCCGTTGCCAGAATCCTCGATTACCACGCGTTACCAGAGATTCTGGGTGTCATCGCTGGCAGCAGTATTGTCTGGGTTGCGCCGCGAGTTGTGCAGCGAACGGGGCTGGTACACAAGCAGATTAACTATCTATTTAAAATGAATTAAAATTCATAAGAACCGTTTGCGGTGAATAAATTGTGCATTTTCCGCTTGATCCCATAACGGAGCTGAGTATAATCGCGGACAATTTGCCGGGAGGATGTATGGTTCAGTGTGTACGACATTTTGTCTTACCGCGTCTGAAAAAGGACGCTGGCCTGCCGTTTTTCTTTCCGTTGATCACCCATTCCGAGCCCCTCAATTGAGGGGCTTTTTTTTTGCCCAGGCGTCAGGAGATAAACATGGCTAACCCGCTCTATCAAAAACACATCATTTCCATAAACGACCTCAGCCGCGATGACCTCAATCTGGTCCTCGCGACGGCGGCGAAATTAAAAGCTAACCCACAGCCGGAGCTGTTAAAGCATAAGGTTATCGCCAGTTGCTTCTTTGAAGCGTCAACCCGCACCCGTTTATCCTTTGAAACCTCCATGCACCGCCTGGGCGCCAGCGTGGTGGGTTTTTCTGACAGCAGCAACACGTCGCTGGGCAAAAAAGGCGAAACCCTGGCCGATACCATTTCCGTCATCAGCACCTATGTCGACGCCATCGTCATGCGTCATCCGCAGGAAGGCGCCGCACGTCTGGCTACGGAGTTCTCCGGTAACGTTCCGGTACTGAACGCAGGCGACGGCTCCAACCAACATCCCACCCAAACGCTGCTGGACCTGTTTACCATTCAGGAAACGCAGGGTCGCCTGGACAATCTGCACATCGCCATGGTGGGTGACCTGAAATATGGCCGTACCGTCCACTCCCTGACCCAGGCGCTGGCGAAGTTCGAAGGTAACCGTTTCTACTTCATCGCCCCGGACGCACTGGCCATGCCGCAATACATTCTGGATATGTTGAACGAAAAAGGTATCGCCTGGAGCCTGCACGGCACTATCGAAGAGGTGATGGCGGAGGTCGATATCCTCTACATGACCCGCGTACAAAAAGAGCGTCTGGACCCGTCCGAATACGCCAACGTGAAAGCACAGTTTGTCCTGCGCGCCAGCGATTTGAACGGCGCCAGAGCAAACATGAAGGTGCTACATCCGCTGCCGCGCATCGATGAAATCACCACCGACGTCGATAAGACGCCGCACGCCTGGTATTTCCAGCAGGCTGGCAACGGCATCTTCGCCCGCCAGGCGTTACTGGCATTGGTACTGAATAGCGAACTGGCACTGTAAGGGAGAAAAAGAGATGACACACGATAACAAACTGCAGGTTGAAGCCATCAAACGTGGCACCGTGATTGACCACATTCCCGCACAGGTTGGTTTTAAGCTGCTGACGCTGTTCAAACTGACGGAAACTGACCAACGTATCACCATCGGTCTGAACCTGCCGTCTGGCGAGATGGGCCGTAAGGATCTGATTAAAATCGAAAACACGTTCCTGACCGACGAGCAGGTAAACCAGCTCTCCCTGTACGCCCCGCAGGCAACGGTAAACCGCATTGACGATTACGACGTAGTGGGTAAATCACGTCCGAGCCTGCCTGAGCGTATCGATAACGTGCTGGTTTGCCCGAACAGCAACTGCATCAGTCATGCTGAGCCGGTTTCTTCCAGTTTTGCAGTGAAAAAACGTGCCGATGACATCGCACTCAAATGCAAATACTGTGAAAAAGAGTTTTCGCATTATGTGGTGCTGGCCAACTAATTGGGGTTGGTTATGAGCTCCCGGCTCCCGTTACACATAAGCATTCGCAATGCATCGAGGCGGCAAGTCCGATTATCACTGGGAGCATAGTAAACTATGTGACCAGGGTAAGAGGACGTAGCCAACGAAGAGGCAGTGTGAAGGATGACGTGTATAATGGGCGGGAACATTCTACTACCGCTGTAAATTCAGGAGAAATCATGAGCAAGACTATCGCGACGGAAAATGCACCAGCAGCAATCGGCCCATATGTTCAGGGCGTTGACCTGGGTAGCATGGTAATCACTTCCGGTCAGATCCCGGTCGATCCGAAAACCGGTGCCGTAGCGGAAGACGTATCCGCTCAGGCACGTCAGTCGCTGGAAAACGTAAAAGCTATCGTTGAAGCAGCAGGCCTGAAAGTGGGCGACATCGTAAAAACGACCGTTTTCGTTAAAGACCTGAACGATTTCGCCACCGTAAACGCGACCTACGAAGCATTCTTCACCGAGCACAACGCGACCTTCCCGGCGCGTTCTTGCGTAGAAGTTGCCCGTCTGCCGAAAGACGTGAAAATCGAGATTGAAGCGATCGCCGTTCGTCGCTAAGTCTTATTAGAGAGCCCTGCTCTGGCAGGGTTCCTTACGCGTTGTTTTTTCACAAGCAATCTCTAACTGGAAAACTCAGCTCTCTGCCCTTGTTCGTTACGCTAACTGATTTATTCTCAATTTTTTTAAAATTCCAGTGATACAATTTCATTGTTCTTTTTTTCTGTGAATCTATATTTTTTGAAAAACAAACTCGACCTAATAGCCAATTAGCTTTTGAGCTATAAACATTAGCCTTGAGAACGTAGATACTATCATCATCTATCTTCTCTAAAGTATATATCACGCCATTATAAATTTTGAAGCTAACAAGCTTATTATAACGACCGACTGAATCGATTAAAAAAATGCAAATCAACAAAATACCAATTAACATGATAATTTTTATTCTGCATCGTTGTAAAGCAAACTTCATCAGTTCGGCCCCCATGAAAAGAGATAACCGGATGAACCAATAATAGCTTTATTTCCTGCCTGACACTCAATCGCTCCCCACTTCTCACTGGCCAAACGCAGCTCATGCTCATGACCGATTATGTTGTAAATATACCTGTAAGGCTGAAAGGAGTTATCAATTGGAGTATTTACTTCTCTTAATATAATGTTTCCAGCCGATTTTTCCAGGTAAACATATAAGCCATGCCACGAGATATTTTCCGCATAATGGATACTGGTATCATCATTACGGCACCATTGCACAACCAGAAGTTGATAGCTTTCACGTATGGGAGCCCAACAAGCCAAAACAACATAAATCATATAGAGAAAAGCGCAGAATGTAGCAACACTGAGAATTCTTCCCAGAAACAAAGAGCATCGATGCTCAGTCATGCCATTTCACCTCTGATTCAATGGTACCAAAAATATTGTACTCTCTGGCAAGGCATTCCTGATGAAATCTGCCCATGAAATCATCACTAACCGGAATAACACTACCTAAACGAACCTCAGAATTTGCGACAGTAACATTCCAGTTATACCTGTCAAAAAACTTAAACTGAAATGTCAAATCATAACTACATAATCTACTACCATTGCTCATCGTATTTTTATACTTATCTTCAGTAATTAATACCTGTCCTTTGCCCCAATATTGATATCCACCAATAGCATAAAAAAGATCTGGATCGCTGGAAATAAAATCATCTGTACTAACAGACTCAGAAGTAAAAAAATGCTGCCCTGGTGATAAATTTCGACAAAATACTTTCGCCTCATTCAACTCACTTACATAATTATCTCTTAACTGATTTGATTTGCTCATCAGGTCGAATAAATTAATATGTACATCTTCACCAGTGTTTTGCAGATAATGTAATAAATGGTCCCGAGCAACGGGATAACGATATTTTAAATAAAAGCTACCCTCGACCAATTGCTCTAAGTAACATTTATAGTGATATAATTGTTCAGAAAAGTGACCAGCACCACACCATTCACCACTCCCAGCATCTATAATAGATTCAGGATCTTCTTTTCCCAATATATAATTTGACATAATCATTCCCTGTAAATAATTAACATACTCTGATGTTAACATTTACAATGTACCCTCTTCTGTTGAAGGGCATTAGCAATTCCATAATTCAGAATAAATTTAGAAGAATTGAACAGGCAAAACCAAAACCTGTTGCTGACCACCTCCATAGGAGATGGTTTTTATGCAGATCCAGAAATGCCGAATGGCTTCGTGAACGCCATCCGGCAGAGAAATAAAAAGATTACTGCCAGCCGTAGCGGCGGCTATAAAAACCTTTCACAAGCTGGGTTAATGTCATGTAACCCGCCAGAATCGCAATCAGCCACGGGAAGTAGCTCAGCGGCAGCGCCTGCAATTGCAGATAGCTGGCCAGCGGCGAGAACGGTAATGCAATGCCCACCACCATTACCACCAGCGTCATCAGCATCAGCGGCCATGCGGCGCGGCTTTGGATGAACGGCACGCGACGGGTACGGATCATATGCACAATCAGCGTTTGCGACAGCAGGCCCACCACGAACCAGCCAGACTGGAACAATGTCTGATGTTCAGGCGTATTGGCATGGAAGACGAACCACATCAGGCAGAAAGTCAGAATGTCAAAGATCGAGCTGATCGGTCCAAAGAAGATCATAAAGCGGCCCAACTCGGCGGGATTCCAGCGCTGCGGCTTTTTGATCTGCTCTTCATCAACGTTATCAAACGGAATCGCCACCTGGGATACATCGTACAGCAGGTTCTGAATCAGTAAGTGCAACGGCAACATCGGCAGGAACGGTAAGAAGGCGCTCGCCACCAGCACGCTAAACACATTACCGAAGTTAGAACTGGCCGTCATTTTGATGTACTTCAGCATGTTAGAGAAGGTACGGCGTCCTTCGATTACCCCTTCTTCCAGCACCATCAGGCTCTTTTCCAGCAGGATGATATCAGCCGCTTCACGTGCAATATCAACCGCGCCGTCAACGGAGATACCAATGTCCGCCGCGCGCAGCGCCGGAGCGTCGTTAATGCCATCCCCCATAAAGCCGACCACATGACCTTCGCGCTTGAGCAGTGTGACAATACGCTCCTTGTGCATTGGTGTCAGGCGGGCAAACAGCGTGGTGCGCTGAGCAAGCGTTGCCAGCTCGTCGTCACTTAACCCCTCAATGCTACTACCGATAACCACATCGCCCGCATCCAGCCCCACTTCATGACACACTTTCGCCGCCACCAGCTCGCTATCGCCCGTCAGAATTTTCACCGTAATACCGCTGGCTTTCAGCGCCTTAAGCGCCGGTGCGGTGGTCTCTTTCGGCGGATCGAGGAACGCGATATAGCCTTCGAGGATCAGATCGGATTCGTCAATACGCTGGTAATCACCTTCACGCGCTGGCAGGTATTTCGTCGCCACCGCCACCACGCGCAGCCCCTGGCGGTTCAGCGTGTCCGTGACGCGTTTCACCCGACGCAGCATGTTGTCATCTAACGGGACTATCTCGCCGTTGTGACGCACCTGGGTACACACGCTGAGGATCTCCTGCAGCGCGCCTTTACAGACCAACTGGTGCACATCGGTTTCTTCTGCCACCACCACCGACATGCGGCGACGTTCGAAATCAAACGGGATCTCATCGATTTTTTGCCAGCGGGTAGAGAGCCGACGGGCGGATTCTTCGTCCACGCCTTCCAGCACTGCCGTATCCAACAGATTCTTCAGCCCGGTCTGGTAGTGGCTGTTCAGCCACGCAGAATGCAGGACGTGTTCGCTGGGCTTTCCAGATATATCAGTATGATTCTCCAGCACTATTTTATCTTGTGTCAGAGTGCCGGTTTTATCGGTGCACAGAATATCCATCGCGCCAAAGTTCTGGATAGCGTCGAGGTGTTTAACGATAACCTTTTGTTTTGACAGCTTCACCGCCCCACGCGCCAGCGTCGAGGTGACGATCATCGGCAGCATTTCTGGAGTCAGTCCCACCGCCACAGACAGGGCAAACAGCGCCGCTTCCCACCAGTCACCTTTGGTGTAGCCATTGATGATAAGCACGATGGGTGCCATCACCAGCATAAAGCGGATCAGCAGCATGCTGACGCGGCTGATCCCTTTCTGGAAGGCATTCTGCTCGCTTTCCTGCTCGCTGACGCGGCCCGCCAGTTGCCCGAACCAGGTATTGGCCCCGGTCGCAATCACGATGGCCTGCGCCGTGCCGCTCACCACATTGGTGCCCATAAAGCACAGGGTATCGCATTCCAGCGGGTTGCTTTGCTGCGGGTCGCGGCTGGTTGCAACTTTCTCTACCGGCAGCGATTCACCGGTCAGCGAAGCCTGAGCCACAAACAGGTCACGAGCCTGTACCACGCGCAGATCGGCCGGGATCATATCCCCTGCCGCCAGTTTGATAATATCGCCAGGAACCAACTGATCGATTGGCAGTTCAATCCAACCGTTCTCGCCTTTCTCGTTGATAACGCGCAGCACCGTGGCGGTGTTGCTGACCATCGCTTTCAACGCATCCGCCGCTTTGGTGGAACGCGCCTCCTGCACAAAATTCAGCAGCGTCGAGATGGCGACCATCAGCGCGATGACGCCAGCAGCGAACAGATCCTCGGTGGCATAGGAAATCGCACCAAGGATAGTCAGCAGAATATTAAACGGGTTGCGGTAGCAGACCCACAGATGCACCCACCAGGGCGACGGCTTCTGCGCCGGCAACTGGTTTTCGCCATGGATTTCGCGAGCGTTCTCGACTTCTGCGGCGTTCAACCCTTCTGGGTGCGCGCCGAACGTTTTCCACAGCGCGGCTTCGTCCATCAGCGCCATTTTCAGGCAATGTTCGCTCAGCGAGGGTGGGATCGGCGTGCTGGCAACGGTTTGCGCATTGGGTAGCGGATCGCGATGCACCAGACGATGCGGTAGATGGCGGTTTAGCCGGGCAAATAGCTGGCGAGTAATATTTTTGAACATAGGCAGTCCCCCTGCACCAGTATAAACAGGCGCAGTAAATCCTTCAGGCGTGGCAAAGCCTTGCCTGATGGCAATCTCAAAATCGTAACAGGGACGTCAGAACGTCACTGTCTTACGCATCCGGTAAGACAGTGAAAGACAGGCTTACCGGAAAGGGTTGTTTCTCCGTCTCGGGAGAGGGGTGGGATCGGGATCCATATAGCCTCCGGTAAGTGAAAGATTTGCGCTGCGGATTATACGCAGAAAACCATAAGGTTTGTGGCAATTATGGCGGTATGATACAGCACGGAAACTAAACCAAATGTATACCAGACTTTGCCCATTGCACTGCGCTTGAGTAAAGTTATTCTCTATTTGGCATAACTTCACACGCAACATGGGAAAACAGGATGCAAAATCGGCTGACCATTAAAGACATCGCCCGCTTAAGCGGTGTGGGAAAATCAACCGTTTCCCGTGTGCTCAACAATGAAAGCGGCGTGAGTGAACGCACCCGCGAGCGCGTTGAAGCGGTGATGAATCAGCACGGTTTTTCCCCTTCTCGCTCCGCACGCGCCATGCGTGGGCAAAGCGACAAGGTAGTGGCGATTATCGTCACGCGTCTGGACTCGCTTTCGGAAAATCTCGCCGTGCAGACCATGCTGCCCGCCTTTTATGAACAGGGTTACGATCCGATCATGATGGAAAGCCAGTTCTCACCCGAACTGGTTGAAGAACATCTCGGCATGCTCCGACGCCGCAACATTGACGGTGTGGTGCTGTTCGGTTTTACCGGCATTACTGAATCCATGCTCACCACCTGGCAGGATTCGCTGGTGCTGCTGGCAAGAGATGCCAAAGGCATTGCCTCGGTCTGCTATGACGATGAGGGTGCCATTCGCACCCTGATGCAGCGTTTATATGAACGCGAGCATCGCCATATTAGCTTTCTTGGCGTTCCTCATAGCGACGTGACCACCGGTAAGCGCCGCCATGAAGCTTATCTGGCATTCTGTAAGAAACACAAACTGCATCCGGTTGCCTCGCTGCCGGGTCTGGCCATGAAGCAGGGCTATGAGCAGGCCGCCAGTGTCATCACCCCGGAAACCACCGCATTAGTCTGCGCGACGGACACCCTCGCCCTTGGGGTCAGCAAATACCTGCAGGAGCAGCGAATTGAGAACCTGCAGTTGGCGAGCGTGGGCAGCACGCCGCTGATGAAATTCCTCCATCCGGAAATTATCACCGTCGACCCAGGATACGCCGAAGCCGGGCGACAAGCGGCCTCTCAGCTGATCGAGCAGATCAACGGCCGCAGCGAACCACGACAAATCGTTATTCCTTCCACCCTCTCCTGACCGCTTTCTGAGCGTTAATTTGTGATCTTCGCTGCGTTTCGGGAACGTTCCCATTTTTAAATATTCATCGACGATATACTCTGGCGCCAACAACGCGAGAGTTGCCGGATGGCGACCTAACGCGTCTTATCCGGCCTACGGGGAACACACGTCATCATGAGCAAAATAAAACAAGCAGACATCGACCGGCTGATTGAGCTGGTAGGCGGGCGCGACAATATCGCCACGGTAAGTCACTGCATTACTCGCCTGCGTTTTGTGCTGAATCAACCTGCGAACGCCAGGCCGAAAGAGATCGAACAGTTGCCGATGGTCAAAGGCTGCTTCACCAACGCCGGGCAATTTCAGGTGGTGATTGGCACCGAGGTAGGTGATTACTACAAAGCACTGCTGGCGACTACCGGACAAGCCAGCGCCGACAAAGAGCAGGCGAAAAAAGCGGCGCGGCAGAATATGAAATGGCATGAACAGCTGATTTCTCATTTTGCGGAGATCTTCTTCCCGCTGCTGCCCGCGCTGATTAGCGGCGGCTTGATCTTAGGTTTCCGTAACGTGATCGGCGATCTGCCGATGAGCAATGGCCAGACGCTGGCGCAGATGCATCCTTCGCTGAAAACCCTTTACGACTTCCTGTGGCTGATTGGCGAGGCGATCTTCTTCTATTTGCCGGTCGGGATCTGCTGGTCGGCGGTGAAGAAAATGGGCGGTACGCCGATCCTCGGTATTGTGCTGGGCGTAACCCTGGTTTCACCGCAGTTAATGAACGCTTATTTGCTCGGTCAGCAGGTACCGGAAGTGTGGAACTTCGGCCCGTTCAGCATTGAGAAAGTGGGCTACCAGGCGCAGGTCATTCCGGCATTGCTGGCTGGTCTGGCGCTCGGGTTTATTGAAACACGCATGAAGCGCATCGTGCCGGATTATCTGTATCTGGTGATCGTCCCGGTGTGCTCGCTGATCCTTGCGGTATTCCTTGCGCATGCCTTTATCGGTCCGTTTGGCCGCATGATCGGCGACGGTGTCGCGTTTGCGGTCCGTCATCTGCTGACCGGCAGTTTTGCTCCGATTGGCGCGGCCCTGTTCGGCTTCCTGTACGCCCCGCTGGTGATCACCGGTGTGCATCAGACCACACTGGCTATCGACATGCAGATGATTCAGAGCATGGGCGGCACGCCGGTATGGCCACTGATCGCACTGTCGAATATCGCTCAGGCTTCTGCGGTGGTCGGGATCATTATCTCCAGTCGCAAGCACAACGAACGTGAAATCTCCGTTCCTGCCGCGATCTCTGCTTATCTTGGAGTAACTGAACCAGCAATGTACGGGATCAACCTGAAATACCGCTTCCCGATGCTGTGCGCGATGATCGGCTCCGGTCTCGCCGGACTGCTGTGCGGCCTGAACGGTGTGCTGGCAAACGGGATTGGCGTCGGCGGTTTGCCGGGCATCCTCTCCATCCAGCCGACTTATTGGCAGGTATTTGGCATGGCGATGGTCATTGCGATTGTTATCCCAATGATACTGACCTCATTTGTTTACCAGCGTAAATACCGTCTGGGCACATTACAAATTATCTAACTTTTCTTCGGGGCGCAGTTGCGCCCCAGCGTATTTCCAGGAAACAACCATGAATATTCCCCACTGGTGGCAAAACGGCGTTATCTATCAGGTTTACCCCAAGAGTTTTCAGGACACTACCGGCAGCGGCACCGGCGATTTACGCGGCGTGACGCAGCGCCTCGACTATCTGCAAAAACTGGGAGTCGATGCCATCTGGCTGACGCCATTCTATATTTCGCCGCAGGTTGATAACGGTTACGACGTCGCAGATTACCTGTCTGTCGATCCGGCCTACGGTACGCTGGAAGATTTTGACGAACTGGTAGCGCAGGCGAAAGCGCGCGGCATCCGTATTATTCTCGATATGGTGTTTAACCACACCTCAACCCAGCACGCCTGGTTTCGTGAAGCGCTGGATAAAGACAGCCCGTATCGTCAGTTTTATCTCTGGCGCGACGGTACGCCAGACAGCCCGCCGAATAACTGGCGTTCCAAATTTGGCGGTAACGCCTGGGGCTGGCACGCCGAAAGCGAGCAGTACTATCTGCACCTCTTTGCTCCGGAGCAGGCCGATCTGAACTGGGAAAATCCGGCGGTGCGCGCCGAGCTAAAAAAAGTCTGTGAGTTCTGGGCCGATCGCGGCGTGGACGGATTACGCCTCGACGTGGTGAATCTTATCTCTAAAGATCAGGACTTCCCGCACGATCCCGACGGCGATGGGCGGCGTTTTTATACCGATGGCCCGCGCGCGCATGCGTTTTTACGCGAGATGAACCGCGACGTCTTCACGCCACGCGGCCTGATGACGGTGGGCGAGATGTCTTCCACCACACTGGAAAATTGCCAGCAGTACGCCGCGCTCGATGGCAGCGAACTGTCGATGACCTTTAACTTTCACCACCTGAAAGTGGATTACCCCAACGGTGAGAAGTGGACGTTAGCCAAACCCGATTATGTCGCGCTGAAAACCCTGTTCCGTCACTGGCAGCAAGGCATGCACAATCAGGCCTGGAACGCGCTGTTCTGGTGTAACCACGATCAGCCGCGCATCGTGTCGCGTTTTGGCGATGAAGGTAAATACCGCATTCCGTCGGCCAAAATGCTGGCGATGGTGCTGCATGGCATGCAGGGCACGCCCTATATCTACCAGGGTGAAGAGATCGGCATGACCAACCCGCACTTCAGCCAGATTACCGATTATCGCGATGTGGAAAGCCATAACATGTTTGCCGAACTGAACGGTCAGGGGCGGGATGCCGACGAACTGCTGGCGATCCTCGCCAGTAAATCCCGCGATAACAGCCGCACGCCGATGCAGTGGGATGCCAGCCAACACGCGGGCTTTACCGAGGGCGAGCCATGGATCAATCTGTGCGACAACGCGGCGGAGATCAACGTGGTTGCAGCACTGAACGATACCGACTCGGTGTTCTACACCTATCAGAAACTGATCGCATTGCGCAAAGCGGAGCCAGTTATTACCTGGGGCGACTATCAGGATCTGTTACCGGACAGCCCACATCTGTGGTGTTACCAACGCGAGTGGCAAGGGCAGCGGCTGCTGGTCATTGCTAATCTGAGCGATACCTTCCAGAACTGGCAACCAGCCCAAGCCGATGGAAACTGGCAGGTGCTGATGCACAACTATGCCGAGGTCGCCAGCCAACCTGGGGACATGACACTGCGTCCTTTCGAAGCCGTCTGGTGGGTACAAAAATAGCTTGCAATTATGCTCAAGCCCGATACGCATAGCGCTACCGGGCGTTGCTACATGCGCTTAGCTTAGCCTCCTGTTTTTGTTGAATAATTAATCAGAATTTTCTGCCCACAATTTACAATCGCTGTACTGCCCGTCATCTGTACGCTCCGATTTTTACTTTGCGCTACATCAAATAAATCGTAAACATCCTTGATGCAAATCACTACATATAGAACTTAAAATGCACGCCGACCCAATATGTTGTATTAATCGACTACAATTGCTACAACTACAGTGCACCGCTTTACGGTGAAATTGTGGATAAAGTGGGTCAGGATTGCGGGAAGTCATTGGCAATAGAGATGAATAAAGCCATGGCCGCTTCCCCAACCTCTGTGGATAACCTGTTCTTATAAATATGGAGTGATCATGACACCGCATGTGATGAAACGAGATGGCTGTAAAGTGCCGTTTAAATCAGAGCGCATCAAAGAAGCCATTCTGCGTGCAGCTAAAGCAGCGGGAGTCGATGACGCAGATTACTGTGCCACCGTCGCAGAAGTCGTTAGTAGCCAGATGAATGAGCGCAGCCAGGTCGATATCAACGAGATCCAGACAGCGGTAGAAAACCAGCTGATGTCTGGTCCGTACAAACAACTCGCCCGTGCGTACATCGAATATCGCCACGACCGTGATATCCAGCGTGAAAAGCGTGGCCGTCTGAACCAGGAAATTCGTGGTCTGGTTGAGCAAACCAACTCTGCTCTGCTGAACGAAAACGCCAACAAAGACAGCAAAGTGATCCCGACCCAGCGTGACCTGCTGGCCGGTATCGTCGCCAAACACTATGCGCGTCAGCACCTGCTGCCGCGTGATGTCGTCCAGGCGCACGAGCGTGGTGATATTCACTATCACGATCTCGACTACTCTCCGTTCTTCCCAATGTTTAACTGCATGCTGATCGACCTGAAAGGCATGCTGACGCAGGGCTTTAAGATGGGTAACGCGGAGATTGAGCCGCCAAAATCCATCTCCACCGCGACGGCCGTCACCGCGCAAATTATCGCGCAGGTTGCCAGCCATATTTATGGCGGTACCACCATTAACCGTATTGACGAAGTTCTCGCACCATTCGTGACCGAGAGCTTTAACAAGCATCGCAAAACCGCTGAAGAGTGGCAGATCCCGGATGCCGACGGCTATGCGCATTCCCGTACCGAGAAAGAGTGCTACGACGCATTCCAGTCCCTCGAGTATGAAGTGAATACCCTGCATACCGCTAACGGTCAGACGCCGTTCGTCACCTTCGGTTTTGGCCTGGGAACCAGTTGGGAATCGCGTTTGATCCAGCAGTCCATTCTGCGTAACCGCATTGCGGGTCTCGGTAAAAATCGTAAAACTGCCGTGTTCCCGAAACTGGTGTTCGCCATTCGCGACGGCCTGAACCACAAGTTTGGCGATCCGAACTACGACATCAAACAGCTGGCGTTGGAGTGCGCGAGCAAGCGTATGTATCCGGACATCCTGAACTACGATCAGGTAGTGAAAGTGACCGGTTCGTTCAAAACGCCGATGGGCTGTCGCAGCTTCCTCGGCGTGTGGGAAAACGAGAACGGCGAACAGATTCACGACGGGCGTAACAACCTCGGCGTTATCAGCCTCAACCTGCCGCGTATCGCGCTGGAAGCCCACGGCGATGAAGCCACCTTCTGGAAACTGCTCGACGATCGACTGGTGCTGGCACGTAAAGCGCTGATGACCCGCATTGCGCGTCTGGAAGGCGTGAAAGCCCGCGTGGCGCCAATCCTGTATATGGAAGGTGCCTGCGGCGTGCGTCTGAAAGCGGACGATGACGTGTCAGAAATATTTAAAAATGGCCGCGCGTCTATCTCGCTGGGTTACATCGGCATTCACGAAACCATTAACGCGCTGTTTGGTGACAAACATCTGTACGACAGCGAGCAGCTTCGCGCCAAAGCTATCGCCATTGTCGAACGCCTGCGTCAGGCAGTCGATCAGTGGAAAGACGAGACCGGCTACGGCTTCAGCCTGTACAGCACGCCAAGCGAAAACCTGTGCGATCGTTTCTGCCGTCTGGATACCGCCGAGTTTGGTGTGGTGCCAGGCGTGACCGATAAAGGTTACTACACCAACAGCTTCCACCTCGACGTGGAGAAAAAGGTTAACCCGTACGACAAGATCGATTTCGAAGCGCCATACCCGCCGCTGGCGAGTGGAGGCTTCATTTGCTACGGCGAATACCCGAATATTCAACACAACCTGAAAGCACTGGAAGACGTCTGGGATTACAGCTATCAGCACGTGCCGTATTACGGGACCAACACGCCAATTGATGAATGCTACGAGTGCGGCTTTACCGGTGAGTTCGAGTGCACCAGCAAAGGCTTTACCTGCCCGAAATGTGGTAACCACGACGCCGCGCGCGTGTCGGTCACCCGCCGCGTCTGCGGTTATTTAGGCAGCCCGGACGCCCGTCCGTTTAACGCCGGTAAGCAGGAAGAAGTGAAGCGCCGCGTTAAGCATTTGGGTAATGGGCAGATAGGTTAATTTCGACAGTATTATTGCCCGGCAATGCGATGCTTTTCGGGCCATTTTTTCCGCAACGCAATTCACGTCATAGCAAGGCAGCAAATGAGTGGGTCCCGGGGAGCTTACATAAGTAAGTGACTCGGGCGCACGAATGCAGCTAACGCAGCTATGGCGCGAATTGATAAGCGGATGAGAAGCGAAAATGAACTTTCACCAATACTATCCCGTCGACATCGTTAACGGCCCCGGCACCCGCTGCACGCTGTTTGTGTCCGGGTGCGTGCATGAATGTCCCGGTTGCTATAACAAAAGCACCTGGCGGCTCAATTCCGGCGAGCCATTTACCAAAGAGATGGAAGACAAGATCATTGCCGATCTGAACGATACGCGAATCAAGCGTCAGGGGATCTCGCTCTCCGGTGGCGATCCGCTACATCCGCAAAACGTGCCGGAAATCCTGCAACTAGTGCAGCGCGTTCGCGCTGAGTGCCCCGGCAAAGATATCTGGGTGTGGACCGGCTACAAGCTCGATGAACTCAACGCCGCGCAAATGCAGGTGGTCGATCTCATCAACGTACTGGTCGATGGCAAATACGTGCAGGATCTTAAAGACCCGGCGCTAATCTGGCGCGGCAGCAGCAACCAGGTTGTGCATCATTTGCGTTGATCTCCAGGCGGTTAATATTCTGTTTTCTGCCTCTCAAAAACGACTGACACACTCCATGGCGACCGTTTTGAACTCGGTGAAATTCCGGCATGCGCAGAGCCGCGTCATAGCGCGTTCACGCAGGAAGGTGACGAAAATATCGTAGATCGCCATCGCTTCTTCGTACTCGCTTTTACTGATGGCGAGCAAGAAGATCACGTGCGCGGTTTCATCGCCCCAGGCAATGCCCTGCGGGGCGAGGATAGTGTAAACCACCGTTTTCTTGGCCAGCAGACCGAGGGCGTGCGGCAAGGCAATGCTGTCACCCAGCATGGTGCTGACGATGGCCTCACGCTCAACCACTGAATCAAGGAACTCTGCGTCGACAAAACCTTCATCCTGCAACTGACGGCATAAGGTTTTGAACAACGTTTGTTGATCCATTGGCTCGTCAATTACACGAAAATGGGCGGCATCGAAGAATTTGTTCAACATCCACGGGCGGGTTCTATCCACCAGCACCAGTTTGCCAATTTGCTCGAGTTGATAATCGGTCGGAAACGGCGCAATCATCGCTACGGGCTTATCTTTTTCACCGATCCGCGCGGTAGAGATAACAAAATCTTCGCTAATGCTTTCCCGCTGTTCGTAGTCACGCAGCGTCACGGTATCGACGATCTCTATCTGCGGATACTTACGCGCCAGCACCGCTTCAATCATCCGCGCCATCGCATTTCCGGCATCGCATACCAGCAGAACCTTCGGCTGTCTCTGGTAACCGATGTTGTAACTACGCTCCAGCCCGACGCCAATATGCAGCACGAGGAAGCCGATCTCATTTTCACTGATGGTGTACGGCGTATATTTTCCCCATCCCGAGACGGCGGCCAGCGTCATGTCCCACGCCATGGGATAGTGCTGTTTAATATTTTCCAGCAGCGGATTGGGGATCATTAT
Source organism: Citrobacter sp. Cf132 (assembly GCF_030333885.1). Classification (NCBI taxonomy): domain Bacteria; kingdom Pseudomonadati; phylum Pseudomonadota; class Gammaproteobacteria; order Enterobacterales; family Enterobacteriaceae; genus Citrobacter; species Citrobacter sp. Cf132. Next base: position 76,412 of record NZ_JAOWFA010000038.1, on the reverse strand, counting down.
CTGGTAACGCACGCGGGTGATCATCGTCTTAATATGCGTCAGCAGGTCAGCATGTAACTGTTTGTCATTCAACAGGTTGTAGTTGTACTGGGTGTTGATAAAACGCAGGATGTAATTGACCAACGCTTCGTCATCATCCGCATTGATAGCACTGGGCGCGATCTCTTGTACCTGGCGGGCAGCAATATGCACCTGTAGCCAGTTTTCTTCGGAAACGGAAAGCGGTTTGTCTGCCAGGCGGTGCAATACCGCCGCGATTTCCCGCGTGGCCAGGCACACCGATTGATCGGCCTCTTCTGCGGCAAAATCCGGGAGTGGATACCCTTCGCTAATCCGCCGTACCGCCACCGCGCAGTACAAGCGTAAAAACAGCTCGCCCTCATCGGTCAGACGAATATGAAAACGAGCGAAAATATCCTGTAAAACGGGCTGTAGCTGCTCGGGGATCCCGGCATTAAGCGCCTCCTGCATCACTAATGGGTGCTGCGGATCCTGCTGTGCCAGCGTCCACAGCAGATCGGTCAAACAGGCGCGAATCGCCATTTCGCTGCCGAACAGTTTCATGCCGTGACGGGGACGCGTTTCCAGCGTCAGATGATAACGTTGCAGATGCTCGCGCACCTCAGCCATATCGTTTTGCAGCGTCGCGCGGCTGATAAACCATTCATCAGCCAAATCTTCCAGCTTTAGCGAGAAAGCCGACGTCAGAAAACGCACCACCAGCCAGTGTATCCGTTCCTGGCTGGTTCGAGGGATGCGTAGCAACGCGTTGGGCTGCTGCGTTTGCAGGGTGTTATAACTTGCCGGGTCGTCAATTTTGAGCTGATAACCGTTACCCCGGCTGAGGACAAACTGTGCGCCGTACTGGGTGAGCAGCGCGTTTAGCGCGGTGATATCCGCCCGTACGGTGCGTGTGGAAACCGACAACCGCTGCGCCAGCTCGTCCTGTGGAAGCGCTTCGTTTTGCAACATGTCAAACAGCTGTGCTAAACGTTGGTTGGGGAATCGCACGTCAGTTTCCTCATCAGTCAGTTAGCCTACGCAGGCCCGGGTCATCGCCATCAGCTGGCGTACGTCATCCGGACGAGTGTTACCACTCACCTTATCAATAATCGAACTATAGATGTGAGGAATGATTTTACTCACTCCGGCATCGAGGGCAATCTGCAGGATTTCAGTGAAATTATCCAGGTCGATACCGCCGGTTGGCTCCAGCCAGAAGTCATGACGGGCGCATGCCTGCGCTACGGCAATGTACTCTTCACGGCATTTCAGGCCGCCCATCGGGAAGTATTTAATCGAGCTACCGCCCATATCTTTGAGCAACGCAATCGCGGTTTCTACCGGCACAATACCGTCCGGCGTCTGGCTGCTCAGCGGACCGGTGGAGATTTTCACCCTGCCCGGCATGCCGGTTGGCGAGACCAGACCGTTGACTACTGTATCCTGCTGGCCCAGCAGCGCGCGACTGGTGGCCACACCGGTAAAGACCTGATTAACATGCTGCGGCTGTACCTGACGGGAAATTTCACTGACCATCGCCGACTGGTTTGGGTCGCCTGCCCCCAATCCCACGGAGAGCGCATTGTCGATAAGCGCTGCGTATTCACGCATATCCGCTACTGCGCTTGCGACATCCGGGTAATTTTTTGACAACACACCAACCAGCACGTGTCCTTCCGCCGCCGCGTAAATATCCCGCGCATTTTCTTTGGAGCCTGCCAGCACGTTCAGGCAGACGCGGTCGCGATAAAAGTTAGGGGTCAGTTTCATACTTCTTTCTCCTGCGAAATCACTTCACCAATTCGACGGGCCACAATCTCCAGCTGCGCACGATCGACGCTGCGCACATCGGCTTCGATAATGCCTTCGTTAGCTTTGTAACCACGGAAGTAAATCGCGTACTCGCCTTGTTTCAGGGCTTCAACCAGTTCGCCCGTGGCGATCCCGGTTACCGCTTCATCAAACTTAATTTCCGTGCGTGCGATGTCGCGCCCTGCGCTATCCCACACCACGCGCGCGCTCACGCCGTTAAGCTGGTTCAACGCATTAATGAACGGCGTCATTTTCTCGACCATCTCCGCGCCACTCTCTTTCTGCGCGTTCAGATACAGTTCGATGGCGCAGGTTAGGCCAAGAATTCCCTCTTTCCCCACCTTCATCGCCCGGCCAATTCCCGCCGTCTGGCGTTTCACCCACTCAACGTACTGGGTTTTACCTATCACCAGACCGCTGGTTGGTCCTTCAATCGCCTTCGCGCCGCTATAAATAACCAGATCTGCGCCAACCCGGTAGTAGCATTGCAAATCTTCTTCCGCCGCCGCGTCCACGATCAGCGGCAGGTTATGCGTACGCGCCACCACCGCAGCCTGCTCCACGCTGAGCATACTTTTCTGGACGCAGTGGTGAGATTTGATATACAGAATGGCCGCCGTACGCGGTGTAATGGCCGCAGCCAGCTGCGCCGCGGAACATTCGTTGGCATAACCGGCTTCCACTAACTTACCGCCGCCAAGCGCCACCATGGTACCCACCGGAGCGCCAAAGTTGACGTTGTGGCCTCTGGGCAGCACGATTTCGTTGTTCTCGATGGGCGTGACGTGCAGGTTCTCCAGCAGCCAGTCGCTGTCTTTAACCAATACGCCAGCCACCGACAGGGCGATCCCCGCCGAGGCGCAAGAGACAACGGTTGCCCCTTCCACTTCCAGCAATTTCGCGATGTAGTCGCCGGTTTTATTGACAAGATCTTTCATCTCGAAATAGTGGTTCATCCCCGCCATCGCCGCTTCAACCACTTCTGGTCGCGGCGTGGAAACGCCAAGCGCCGTCATGCGGCCGGAGGTATTAATCACCTGTTTTAAATCGTATTTCTCAAAAATCGAAGGCATGTTCCGCGCTCCCTTGTTCGGTCATATAGCCCTTGCCCGCACGTATTGCGGCAAGCGGCACCAGCAGTTGTTCAGCCTGCAGGCTGTCGTTTTCTGCATCTACCAGCACGGTTGGCTGGCGCTTAAGCGTAAAGAGGGTTAAATCAGCATCCAGACCGACCTGCAGTCGCCCCTTCTGTTTCAGGCGCAGGCCGTCGGCAGCATTGGCGGTAACGCACTCAATGACCTGCGGAAGCGACATCCCAATGGCGAGAAATTTCGACATCACATTCGCCAGAGAATGCACCGGGCCGCTGATACGGTTGCGACAGTAAATATCGGAACTGATGGTGTGTGGCAAAATCCCCAGTTCAATAGCGCGTTTTGCCACCGCAAAGCTCAGGCTGGCGGTGCCATGCCCAACGTCCAGACGCACGCCGCGTGAAATCGCCCGCGTCACTGACGCCCGCAGCTCGCCTTGCGGCGTCAGAATGCGGTTCGGCTTACCGTTGTAGCAGTGGGTAATGATGTCACCCGCGCTCAGGCGCTCGGCGATCTCATCCAGGTCCGGCGGGTTGTTGCCGATGTGCACCATCAGCGGCAGGTCGCCGCTCTCTTTTTGCATCGCTTTGGCGCGATCCAGCGGCGTGATGCCATTTTCACCGACTACGCTGCTACTCATGCGTGCCTTCAGACCGACGATAAAATCAGGGTGGCGTTTCACCGCCTCTCGCACCGCATCAGCGTCAATATTGGCCATGTTGGCCAGCTCGTTCTGGGCGATAAGCCCAACGCGGGAGATATTCAGCAACGCATACACCTCGGTGGCAGCTTCCCGGGTCAGGGTGTAAAAATCGTCGATGTCATCCGCCCCGGTACTGCCCGCATCCACCACGGTAGTGACGCCGGTCGCAATACCGACGCTATCCGGCTGGTCGTGGTAAATCGGGGATTTCGGGTAGCAATGAACGTGGGAGTCAATCCAGCCTGCGCTGACGTAGCACTCGCCGCCCAGCTCAATGGTTTTCAGCGCCGGGCCATCAACGTCGCCCAACGCCGCGATCTTGCCGTCTTTGAGCGCAATATCACTCACCGTATCGTCAACGAGGCGCGCACGGCGCAGGAGTAAATCAAACATCGCTCTCTCCTATGCCGGATGGCGGCGTAACCGCCTTATCCGGCCTGCAAATCAACAGTTAGCTAATGGCAATCGGGAAGATGGACCCGAGGATCATTGCCCCAAGGATCGCCCCGCCGGTGATCGGTTTTTGCCACAGATAAAACAGCAGCGCACCCGCCAGAGAACCGATTCCGATAGGAATAGAAGCCGTCATCGCGCTGAGGATAATCAACGGTCCGAGGAAGCGGCCGGAGGCGTTACCGGCCCCCATCATGACGTCCGCACCGTAGGTTGAGTCGCTCTGGTTGATGGTGAACTTACGCGCCAGAATGATGATGTAGCCAATCGCCAGACCAATCACCAGACCGGTGACCAGCGAGGCGGCAAAGTTGGCGACCGGGAAGATAATGCCCGCGCCCAGTAGCAGCGCCGGAACGCCTAACCCAACCCCGGTCTGAATCGCCCCGCCGATATCCAGAATCCCCACCAGCGAACCTTCAATGATGCGGGCAAACAGGAAACTTGCGCCAAATGCCGCCACCGCCCCATAGGAGCCGGTATCCATTCCAGCTTTCAGCATCGCCACAAAAGCCACTTCGTTAAATGCGCCAATACCGTACAGGTAGTACATGTGCGTTCCGGCAAATACGCCGGATGAGAGCAGGCCCACGAAGATCGGGAACGACCAGTCAGCGAACCAAAAACCTTTATTCTGTTCCATGATGACCTCCGTTATTTGCCGCTGAGCGAGTTGTGGATAAGTTCGAGCCAGTTAGGCACGGTCAGATGGAAGGATTCGATCATCTTCATATCGAAACCGCGGAAGAAGCCGCTCAGAACAAACAGCGCGACGATAGCTACCATCATCACTTTCGTGACGTGGTTCCAGCCGCTTTCTTCAACACCTTTGCCGATCAGAATGCCGAGCACCAGCCCCGGAACGGCGTTGCCCATGATCAGCTGCGCCGCGCCGCCAAAAACGGTGGCCCAGAAGCCGGATTTCTTACCGGCGTCGATCGCCGCCAGCCAGAAGATCACCGGCATCACGGTGTTAACCAGCAGGTTAGCCGCTGGCACCAGCACCTTGACGGCGGTAACCTGCAGCGCTTCCGGTACGGATGACGCAGTGAGGTTCAGGAAGGTCACCACGATCATCCCGATAACGCCGCAGGCAATTGCCATGCGCTTAGGATCGTGCAGCGTTTCACCGACGTTGCGATTTTTAATCATCAGCGCGGCGGCCCCCCAGTTGGGGATGATGCGATGGTCGACGTCCTGAGTGAACGCCCCCGCCGCAACGGAGGAAGCCCAGGCGTTAAAGAAGAAGCCCAGACCGAACGAGAAGTGAGAAGCCGGATCCCCTTCGCAGGAATTCAGTTCTCCAAGAGTACGAAACGCGCCCATCCCTTGAGTGGTAGGCGCATGAAACATGCGTGCAGCCCCAGCGCCGACACCAACGCCAACCAACGCGCCGATGATGAGCGATTTTATTAATATTATCAGGAACATAATTATGCCTTTTAATAGAAAATCAGCGTTGCGTAACGAAATCCACCTTGTCGAGATTGATGGCAGTCACGTTGACGGTCACGTCCAGCTCCACGCTGAAAGTGCGTCTTTCCCGGCGCAAAAAGAGGAATAAAAACGCCTCTTTACGCACCGATTCACGCGCTTGAACAACCTGCACATCCTGTGGCTCAATACGCAGTAAGATATGCGGCGACGCTTTCATCACCGCAGCCTGAACGTGGTTCAGGGCATCGGCAAAGGCGCGAGCTTTGGTCTCGCCCTTACCCGTGACTCTCACCGTGGTGGTGAATTGCTCTTTCATGCTTAAGCGCCGTGTTTCTTTTGCCAGGCCTGCACCAGGCGCTCGCCGAGCTCTTCTTTGTCCATAAAGCCGAATCCCAGTACGTTGCACCCTTCGTTGATGGCGGTTACCCCTTCATCGACCGAACGCATGCCGTATTTCGCCTTGTAGCCGTATTTGGTCTGCGCAGTAATCGCACCCGCACCACCGCTGCCGCAAAACGAGATACCAAAGGTGGCGTTTTCCGCCTTCATCACGTCACCCAGCTTCATATCTGCTGCAACGCCCGGCACCACAACGGCACGGCCACCCGCTTTCTCTACGCCTGCCGCCACTTTCTGGCCTTTACCCAGACGATCGCCAATCACTACGGTAATCTGTTCCATCTTTTTCTCCTTAAAGGTTGTCTTTCGCGACTTCAAAGTGCACCGACAGCAGCCAGGCCTCTTCCTCAGGAAGATTGCCAAACTCGGCGACCACGTCGCGGGCAAGCGCCATTGACTCGGCAGATATTTCATCAAACAAGCTGGCATCGACTTCTGGTAAGGGTTCACCCGTTACCGAGCGGTGCGCCATGGCGCGAACATGCGACGTCAGCATTTGTTCCTGTACGGCGTTGGGAATAATGTTGCGTTCACGCAGCAAGGCATACACCTGCGCCAGCATGCGGTCGGCCAGTTCCACCGATTCCCCCATGTCATTCATTACAGCTCCGTTATTCACTCGTCTTACCCCGTTAATGTCTCTGAGGGTAAATTAGCGACGGAGGTTATAAGTTTGTAGCGAGTTGTTTTCCACTTCGAAGTGGAAAGGTGTGCAGCGATAGTGATCTGTGCCGCAAAAAGGGCTGGAACCACGATTTATCACCGGAAGAATGTGATTGAGATCGCAAGAGTGGGCAGCAAAATGGAAGGAAGTGCGAACAATGAATGGACGATAAAAATGAAAAAATGTGATGGGGATAGCGTTTACTTATGGGCGTGTAGTAGCGGGGGATTTTATCCGGCCTACGGGTATGCAGGCCGGGTAGCGCAGATTAGCGGAACTTCTTGTGGTTTTCGTTGCGCGTGGTTTTCAGCTCTTCCGCAACGGCTTTCGCCTCTTTAACTTTACCTTCGTTCGCCAGCTTCAGCGCGCCGTCAATCTGGCCGATCAGCGTGTCAAAGCCGTGGCGGAAATCTTTCATCTCCGGGCTGTCCGGGGATTTGTTTTCCAGCTTCGGCGGCGTACCTTTTTGCGCGTCCAGCGCGGCTGCACGCATTTTGGTTAACGCGTCTTTCAGTTCAGTCGCATTATCCGTTTTTTCGACAATTTTCAGGTTGTCGTTGAGGATCCCCATGTCATCTTCGAGATCGGCTGCAAACGCAGAAGAACCAAGAACCAGCGTTGAAGCCGCGACGATCGCTAACAGGTGTTTACGCATTGCTCACTTCCTTTTTTATTATTAAAAATTAACGCCTTAACGAGTATTACTGCCCGGCGATTTTCATCTCCGGTAACAATACCGAACCACATTGGATATTACTGCGCGTTTCAATATCGTTCCCCACGGTCACAATATTGCGCCACATCTCTTTTAAGTTACCGGCGATGGTAATTTCACTCACCGGATACTGAATTTCACCATTTTCGACCCAGAAGCCCGCCGCGCCGCGCGAGTAATCGCCGGTAATGCCGCTTACGCCCTGTCCCATCAGCTCGGTAACCACAAGACCTGTGCCCATCTCTTTGAGCAACTGCTCGAAGCTTAGACCTTGTCCCGGAATTCGCCAGTTGTGGATCCCGCCCGCATGCCCAGTGCTCTTCAGGCCCAGCTTACGTGCGGAATAGTTAGTCAACAGCCATTGAGTCAGCACGCCGTCTTTAATGATGTCACGGCGTTCAGTCCGTACCCCTTCACTGTCGAACGGCGACGACGCCAGTCCCTTCAGCAGGTGCGGATGTTCTTCAATAGTCAGCCATTCCGGCAGAATTTGTTTGCCCAGCGAATCCAGCAGGAAGGTGGATTTGCGGTACACCGAACCGCCGGCGATCGCGCCGACCAGGTGTCCGAACAGTCCGGTCGCAACTTCGTTGGCGAAAATCACCGGCGCTTTCATGGTGGACAGCTTACGTGGAGACAGGCGTGATAAGGTACGGCGAGCACAGTCAGCCCCCACCCACTCCGGCGTTTGCAGATCGCCCATCGCCCGGCCAATGGTGTAGGCGTAATCACGCTCCATATCACCATTTTCTTCCGCGATCACGCAGCTGGAAAGGGAATGACGCGTGGAGCAGTAGCCCTGCAGCATGCCGTGGCTGTTACCAAACACTTTGATGCCATAGTGGCTGTTAAAGCTGCCGCCTTCGGTATTGGTGATACGCTTATCAGCCTGCAGCGCCGCCTGTTCAGCACGAGCGGCCAGTTCGATGGCTTCATCAGGGGAAACTTCCGCCGGGTGGAACAGGTCCAGATCGGGCGCATCAAAGGCCAGCAGTTCTTTATCTGCCACGCCTGCGCACGGATCCGGCGAAGTGTAACGTGCAATGTCCAGCGCAGCCTGCACGGTGCGTGCAATCGCCTGCGGGCTTAAATCGGTGGACGATGCGCTGCCCTTACGGTTCTGGTGATAAACCGTAATCCCCAGTGCACCATCGCTATTGAATTCGACGTTCTCCACTTCACCATAACGGGTGCTGACGCTAATACCCGTGGTCTTGCTCACAGCGACTTCCGCGCCATCCGACTTACCTGACGCTAATTCCAGTGCCGTCGAGACTGCTTCTTCCAGAATCTTACGCTGCGCTTCAACTTGTGAGATTACTTTCATCGCAAATGCCATAATGTAGAGAGAGTTTCTCTGAAGTCTAACAGAGAACCGTTTTTCAGTGCGCATCTTAACTGGTAACATTAGCCTCTTTTTTTAAGGAGCCTGAAATGACAAAGCAGCCCGAAGACTGGCTCGACGACGTTCCCGGTGATGACATCGAAGACGAAGACGATGAAATTATCTGGGTCAGTAAAAGTGAAATTAAACGCGATGCCGAGGAGTTAAAACGCCTGGGTGCGGAACTGGTTGATCTGGGGAAAAACGCGCTGGATAAGATCCCGCTTGATGCGGATTTACGTGCCGCCATTGAGCTGGCCCAGCGTATTAAGATGGAAGGACGCCGCCGCCAGCTGCAGTTGATTGGCAAAATGTTGCGCCAGCGCGATGTTGATCCTATTCGTCAGGCGCTGGACAAGCTGAAAAATCGTCACAACCAGCAGGTCGTTGTCTTCCATAAGCTGGAGCAACTGCGTGACCGTATGGTTGACGGTAGCGATGAAGCCATCGAAGAAGTAATGAATCTGTGGCCTGACGCCGACCGCCAGCAACTGCGTTCGCTGGTACGTAATGCCAGGAAAGAAAAAGCGGGCAACAAGCCGCCAAAATCTTCCCGCCAGATCTTCCAGTATCTGCGTGAACTGGCGGAAAACGAGGCCTAACCTCTTCGTCTGCCGAAAGTGCCGGATGGCGGTGCAATCACCTTATCCGGCCTACAATCCGTTAACACGTTGTAGGCCCGGTAAGCGTAGCGCCACCGGGCATTTTTTTACTCTTCCGCTTCTGCCTGAGCTTTCTTCGCCAGACCATCCAGCAGTTTTTGATGAATACCACCAAATCCGCCGTTGCTCATCACCAGAATGTGATCGCCTGGCTGCGCGGTTTTCACCACCATATCTGCCAGGGCATCCACATCGCCACTCCAGTGTGCCGGCTGAACGCAGGCTTCAGCGACTTCGGCTACCTGCCACGGAATATGCGGAGGTTGCAGCAGGAACACTTCGTCCGCACGGCCTAGCGACGGCGCCAGATCGTCTTTGCACAGGCCCATTTTCATGGTGTTCGAGCGAGGTTCCAGCACTGCGATGATGCGCGCCGTACCGCCCACTTTACCGCGCAACGCCGCAAGCGTTGCCAGAATGGCCGTCGGGTGATGGGCAAAATCGTCATACACCGTCACACCATTGGCTTCACCGCGCAGCTCAAGACGACGACGGGCGTTAATGAATGAACCGAGCGCATTAGCTGCATCTGCAGGCACGACACCCACATGGCGCGCAGCCGCAATCGCCATCAGACCGTTATGCATATTGTGCTCGCCCACCAGGCCCCACTTCACTTCGCCGACTTTTTCACCGTCCAGCCATACTTCCCACTCAGAAGCATCGGTGGTCAGTTTTTTCGCCTGCCAGTGACCTTGTTCGCCCACCAGCTCTTGTTCGCTCCAGCAGCCCATCGTCATCGTTTGTTTCAGATTGATGTCGTTTTCCGGGTAGATGATGCGTCCCTGGCCCGGCACGATACGCACCAGATGGTGGAACTGTTTCTGGATCGCTTTCAAATCGTCAAAGATGTCCGCGTGATCAAACTCAAGGTTGTTGAGGATCAGCGTACGCGGGCAGTAATGCACGAATTTAGAACGCTTGTCGAAGAACGCGCAGTCGTACTCATCCGCTTCAATCACGAAGAAGTCGCTTTCGCCCAGACGCGCAGAAACCTCGAAGTTACCCGGTACGCCGCCGATCACAAAGCCAGGCTTATAGCCGCAGGCTTCGAGGATCCAGGTCGCCATTCCGGCGGTGGTGGTTTTGCCGTGCGTACCCGCAACCGCCAGTACCCAGCGGTCGCGCAATACAAAGTCATGTAGCCACTGCGGGCCAGACATGTACGGAATGTTCTTCTCGAGAACCGCTTCCACGCACGGATTACCACGGGTCATGGCATTGCCGATGATCACTAAGTCCGGCTGCGGGTCGAGCTGGCTGGCATCGTAACCCTGAATCAGATCAATGCCTTGCTTCTCAAGTAAGGTACTCATCGGCGGATACACATTGGCGTCCGAACCGGTTACTTCATGACCGAGCGAGCGCGCCAGCATCGCCAGACCGCCCATGAAAGTGCCACAAATTCCCAAAATATGAATGCGCATACGTCACTATCCTTTTTTAATCTGGGGGCCATTTTACGCACATGTCCGGCAAGTGAGAAACGCATTTCAGGATATTCCGCAGTTTGCTGGCGCGATTCACCTAAGCGCAACAATGGAAATATTTGTTAATATTGTTGCGGTCGCTTTACTCCACATAAATTGCAGGGAAAGTGTTATGAAAACGTTAGGTGAATTTATTGTCGAAAAGCAGCACGAGTTTTCTCATGCTACCGGTGAACTCACTGCTTTGTTGTCGGCAATAAAGCTGGGCGCCAAGATCATCCACCGCGATATCAACAAGGCCGGTCTGGTCGATATCCTGGGTGCCAGCGGTGCTGAGAACGTGCAGGGAGAGGTTCAGCAAAAACTCGATCTGTTCGCGAACGAAAAACTGAAAGCTGCACTGAAGGCGCGCGACATTGTGGCGGGCATTGCCTCGGAAGAAGAAGATGAAATCGTCGTCTTTGAAGGCTGTGAACACGCTAAATACGTTGTGCTAATGGATCCGCTGGATGGCTCATCCAACATCGATGTTAACGTCTCTGTCGGTACGATTTTCTCTATTTACCGCCGCGTAACCCCAGTCGGTACTCCGGTCACGGAAGAGGATTTCCTGCAACCGGGCAACAAGCAGGTTGCTGCAGGTTACGTGGTTTATGGTTCTTCCACCATGCTGGTGTACACCACCGGCTGTGGCGTGCACGCCTTCACCTACGATCCTTCTCTGGGCGTATTCTGCCTCAGCCAGGAACGTATGCGCTTCCCGGCGAAAGGCAGCACGTACTCCATTAACGAAGGTAACTACATCAAATTCCCGAACGGCGTGAAGAAGTACATTAAATTCTGCCAGGAAGAAGATAAGTCAACCCAGCGCCCGTACACCTCGCGCTACATTGGCTCTCTGGTTGCGGACTTCCATCGCAATCTGCTGAAAGGCGGGATCTACCTGTACCCAAGCACCGCCAGCCACCCGGAAGGGAAACTGCGTCTGCTGTATGAATGCAACCCAATGGCCCTGCTGGCCGAGCAAGCGGGCGGCAAGGCGAGCGACGGTAAAAATCGTATTCTGGATATCATCCCGGAAAGCCTGCACCAGCGCCGCTCCTTCTTCGTGGGTAACGACCATATGGTTGAAGATGTAGAACGCTTTATCCGCGAGTTCCCGGACGCGTAAGCGCAACATCCGGCCTACAGCACGTTGCAGGCCGGATAAGCGAAGTGCCATCCGGCACAATACGGTGATATTGCCGGATGGCGGCGTAAACGCCTTTATCCGGCCTACGCACGGTTAGGCTGTCTGTAGCTTAAATACGGCCATTGCTTCGATTAGCGCTGAAGACTGTTCTTCCAGCGAGCGGGTAGCCGCTGACGACTGCTGTACCAGCGCCGCATTTTGCTGCGCCGTTTCATCCATCTGAATCACCGCAATATTCACCTGCTCTATGCCGCGACTCTGTTCCTGGGACGCACTGGCAATTTCACGCATCAGTTTGGTCATGCGCATGACTTCATTGGCAATCTCATCCATGGTTTCGCCCGCCTGCTGCGCCAGCTCGCTACCTTCCCCTACGTGGGTGTGCGAATCGCTGATTAGCGTACGGATCTCTTTGGCCGCCTCGGCGCTGCGGCTGGCCAGATTACGTACTTCACCTGCAACAACCGCAAAGCCCCGCCCCTGCTCACCGGCGCGCGCCGCTTCAACGGAAGCGTTGAGCGCCAGGATATTGGTCTGGAAAGCAATACCGTCAATTACGCTGAGGATGTCGGCGATTCGGCTGGAGCTGCCGGAAATATCGCGCATTTTCTCGATCACATAGCACACCATTTCGCTACCGCGATCGGCGGTATCCGACACCGATTTCGCCAGTTGGTGAGCCTGTTCCGCGTTCTGTGCATTCTGTTTCACCGTCGCCGTGAGTTCTTCCATGCTGGCGGCGGTCTGCTCCAGTGAAGTGGCTGTCGATTCAGTGCGTTGCGCCAGATGCTGGTTCCCGGCCGTCAGTTCACGACTGCCAATATCAATTTGCGAACTGGCATCGCGTACGCGTTGTACCGAGTCGCCCAGTGCATGGCGCATGTCATCCATTGCCGCGTTCAGTCGGTTGAATTCAGCGCTGGCCGACAGCGTGGTAACCGGTGATAAATCCCCCGTCGCCAGACGTTCCAGTTGCTCAACCATATTATCCAGCGGTTTGAGAAACTTATTTCGCAGCATAAACCAAATAACCGCCAGCAATGCGATAGCAGTCAACATCGCAGCGCTCATAATACCGTGATAAATCAATGAGGTAATGACACGCGTAGAGGCATATAGCCCCATACCACCGGTCAGTAACAGAAGGAAAGTCAGCAAAGACAATAACACCAACAAACTTGATCGAATTGAAAGGGATTTTGGCATCGTTATATTTCCGGTTGTAGGGTTAAAACAGACCTGTACAGAACCTATCGACTACAACCGGAAAAAGTTTAGGTATTTAAATGTTTTGTGCAAAATCAGGATGTTACTTTGGTGTTGCCGCCGTACCCACTCGGGTAACCGGCGAGCTTTGACGATTTTCCCAAAGCACCGTCAGGCCGCGTTGTAACGCTATAAAAATAAACAATAAAATGCCAATCGCGATCTTCGTCCACCAGGAACTTAATGTGCCATCAAAATTAATGTAGGTCTGGATCAGCCCTTGGATCGCCACGCCAAATAGCGTACCCAACACCGTTCCCACGCCGCCGCTTAGCAGCGTTCCGCCAATCACCACTGAGGCAATCGCATCCAGTTCAACGCCAACGCCCGCTAGCGCATAACCCGCCTGGGTGTAAATGGAAAACACAATGCCGGCAAGCGTCGCCAGCCCGGTAGACAGCATATAAATGCGGATCGTTGTGCTGCGAGTAGAAATGCCCATCAGGTTAGCAGAGGTGGCGTTGCCGCCAATGGCGTAAACCTGATTACCAAAGCGCGTACGGTGCGCAAGGAAAATGCCAATCACCACCACGCCCAGCATTAACAACCCCATCGCGCTCAGGCGACCGCCGCCAGGAATTTTCCATGCCAGACTGGAGAGCGTGTCATAAATCGGATGGTTAATTGGGATCGACTCTTCAGAGACCAGATAGCTGACGCCGCGCAGGAAAAACATTCCCGCCAGCGTAATAATGAATGCCGGGATCTTCAGCGCATCAATCAGTAACCCCATAAATGCGCCAAACGCGCAGCCCATCAGCAAAATCAGGGGGAACGCCAGCAGCGGGGAAATACCCCAATAGCCAATGGCCTTCGCCAAAAATACGCCGGTAAACGCGATCACCGAGCCAACGGAAAGGTCGATCCCGCCAGAGAGGATCACGAAGGTCATGCCCACGGCGATAATCCCTAAAAAAGCGTTATCGGTCAGGATATTGCAAATCACCCGGGTGGAAGCAAAAGCTGGAAACTGCGTCAGGCAGTAAAGGTAGCCCAGCACAAACACGCCGAGGGTGATCATCAGCGGTAAATTACGTTTTATCATGACCACGCACTCCTTTTATCAGGCTGATAAAGCGTTGTGACTGCACGACCAGCACACACAACACCACCACGGCTTTGACCACCTGATTCAGTTCCGGCTGGAAGCCCGACAGCAAAATCCCGGTGTTCATGCCCTGAATAATCAACGCGCCTACCACCGACAGCAGCAGGTTAAAGCGCCCGCCCATTAGCGAGCCACCACCGATGACTACCGCCAGGATGGCATCCAGTTCCAGCCATAATCCGGCGTTATTGGCGTCTGCCCCGCGGATATCCGCCGTGACGATAATGCCAGCGATAGCCGCGCACAGGCCGCTCAGCACATAGGTGAGCATCACGATAATGCGGGTGTTCACCCCAGCGTTTTTTGCCGCACGAATGTTGATACCCACCGCTTCGATAAACATACCCAGCGCCGTTTTCCGCGTCAGCAGCCAGAACACCACCAGCGTGAGCAGTGCAATAATTACCGGCGTAGGGAACAGTAAGAGCGAGCCGCTACCAAACCACGACAGCTCGGGCGAGTTGAAAGTGACGATTTGCCCGGAAGTGATAAGCTGCGCCACTCCACGCCCGGCCACCATCAGGATTAGCGTGGCAACAAACGGTTGGATCTTGAGTATGGCCACCAGAATCCCATTCCACAGCCCAGCCAGAATGCCGGAACCTAAGGCGGCAAGCAGCACCACCGGTAGACTGTGCCCGGCCACCGTCATCGCCGCAGTAGTGGCGCCAGCAATAGCCATGACGGCACCCACGGAAAGGTCGATGCCGCCGGTGGCAATCACCAGCGTCATACCAATCGCCAACAGCGCCACGGGAGCGGCGCGGTTGAGAATATCAATCGGGCTACCAAACAGCCGACCATCCTGCAAAATCACCTGGTAGAAGTGCGGGGCGACCAGGCTATCCACCAGCAGCACCAGCAGTAACGCCACCAGTTGTGGCATCCCCTTTGGCCAACGGAACCGCCGTTTAGGCGGATTGGATTGAGGGAGAGATTGAGGCATCACCATAGTCTCCTTAGGCCGCAATGGCGTTCATGATCGCCGGTACGGACAGTTCAGCCAGTGGGATCTCGGCCACTTGTTTGCGATCGCGCATAATAATGACCCGATCGGCATAGCCCACTAACTCTTCCAGTTCGGATGAAATGACCAGCAGCGCCAGACCATCCGCGCACAGCGTTTCGATCAGGCGGATGATCTCGGCATGTGCGCCGACGTCGATCCCACGCGTGGGTTCATCGAGGATCAGGAATTGCGGTTTGGTCAGTAACCAGCGCGAGAGCAATACTTTTTGCTGATTGCCGCCGGAGAGAAACTCGATCGGCTGTTCAGCGTTGGGGGTGCGAATTCCGAGCTGGCGGATAAAACGCTCGGCAATCTCGTTTTGTTCTTTCCGTGGGATAGGCCGCAGCCAGCCGCGCTGCGCCTGCAATGCCAGAATGATGTTTTCCCGCACCGAAGCGGCGGCAATAATGCCATCCGTTTTGCGATCCTCCGGACAGAAACCGATTCCCAGACACGAAGCCTGATGCGGCGATCGCAAGGTCTGCGGTTTGCCTTTGATCAGCGCACTTCCGCTGTCGGCGGGTTTAATACCGAAGATCACCTCTGCCGTTTCCGTTCGCCCGGATCCCAGCAGTCCTGCGAGACCGACGATCTCACCGGGACGCACCTGTAGATCAAACGGCGCGATGGTGCCTTTTTTGCCAAAGTCGCTAAAGGCCGCCACCGGCTTATCGCTAAGCAATGTGCGGCCCGCACGCTGTAGCGCATGGGTATCCAGTTCGCGACCCAGCATCATTTTGACCAGTTCAATTTGCGGTAATTCCCGGGTTTCACGGCAGCCAACGAAGCCGCCGTTACGCAGAACGGTGATGCGATCGCTGACCTGATAAACCTGATCGAGGAAATGAGTGACGAAGATCAGGCTGACGCCCCGATCGCGCAGATGACGCATCAGGCCGAACAGCATTTCAACTTCCTGGGTATCGAGGCTGGCGGTCGGCTCATCGAGGATCAGCACTTTCGCGGAGAGATCGATCGCCCGACAGATGGCGACGATTTGTTGCATCGCCACGGAAAAGCGGTTCAGCGGCTCACGCACGTCAAGGGAAAAACCGTATGACGCCATCAGCTCCGTCGCGCGTTTTTCCATCTGCTTGCGCTGAAGCAGGCCAAAACGCCGCGGCTCACGGCCAATAAATAAGTTATCGGCAACCGACATATTGGGCAGCAGGTTCACTTCCTGGTACACGGTGCCAATCCCCAGTTGCTGGGCATGGGCGGTGTTTTTGGGGGAGATCGGTTGGCCTTCGAGCCAGATAGTGCCGCGATCTGCATGGTAAACGCCGGTCAGCGCTTTGATGAGCGTCGATTTGCCGGCTCCGTTTTCCCCCAGCAGCGCCATAATTTCACCGCGACGCAAGCTGAAATCTACGTTATCCAACGCTTTGACGCCGGGAAAGAATTTGCTTAATCCTTCGGTGCGGAGGATTTCCTGATGTTGGTCGGTGGTCATGATTCCCCCTGCATCACGCCGGATGGCGCTACGCTTATCCGGCCTACAAAAGAGCGTAATGTAGGCCGGGCAAGCGCAGCCCCCCGGCATTTTCATGAAGGCTTAGTAGCCCATGTTTTTCTTCTTCTCTAACTCTTCTTTCGCCGTATCCGGCAGATAAAGGATCGACTTGGTAATGGTCAGCTTCTCAGGCATCGTGCCGTCTTTTTTGAATTTCTCCAGCGCGTCGAATGCCGGACCGGCCATATTCGGCGTCAGTTCGACGCTGGCGTTGGCTTCACCGTCAATCATCGCTTTGTAGATATCCGGTACGCCGTCGATAGAACCGGTGAGAATATCTTTGCCGGGTTTCAGGCCCGCTTCTTTGATCGCCTGGATAGCACCGATCACCATGTCATCGTTGTGGGCGTAAACCATGCAGATGTTCTTGCCGTTGTTTTCTGCTTTGATAAAGCTCTCCATCACTTCTTTCCCTTTACTGCGGGTGAAGTCACCGGACTGAGAACGGATAATTTTGATGTTTGGCGCACTGGCGATGGCTTCAGCAAAGCCTTTTTTACGATCGATCGCCACGCTGGCCCCGACGGTCCCTTGCAGCTCAACGACGTTACACGGCTTGCCGTCCACTTGTTTAATCAGCCAGTCGCCGATCAATTTGCCTTCCAGCACGTTGTCGGCGGTGACAGTGGTCATATAGAGAGATTTGTCTTTTACATCGATGGAACGATCAAGCAAAAAGACCGGAATGTCGGCATCTTTCGCTTCTTTTAAAACCGGCTCCCAACCTGTTGCCACGACCGGCGCAATAAAGATGGCGTCGACGCCCTGCGCAACAAATGAGCGAACTGCTTTAATCTGGTTTTCCTGCTTTTGTTGGCCATCAGCGATTTTCAGCGTAATTCCCCGCTTTTCGGCCTCGCTTTTCGCGACGTTGGTTTCTGCTGCGCGCCAGCCGGATTCAGAGCCAACCTGCGAAAATCCTACGGTTAAAGGGGCTGCCATTGCCATAGACGACATGGCTGCCGAAACTGCTGTGACTAAAAGTAAGCGCTTCCACATAAGTGCGTCCTCGTAGGGTGATTATTGTTGGTTAATTAACCGTTGCGAAAAAACTATAGACAATTGAGCATGTAACGGATTGCGTTACATCACACTTCAAAAAAGTAAATAAAACGTTAATCACAACTTTGTAATCGCTTTCATCTCGCTATGAAAAATGCGGCTGAAGATATGGACTTTTCTGTCACGAGAGAGAGGTGAAAAGAAGAAAATGCACGCAGAGAAAGCGAAAACAAGCGGAGACATTCCGCGCGAGTTGGCTATAATACCCGCCACTTGTTTGCCATAGCTTATTTAAAGGAAACAGACATGAGCTTACTCAACGTCCCTGCCGGTAAAGACCTGCCGGAAGATATCTACGTTGTTATCGAGATCCCTGCTAACGCAGATCCGATCAAATACGAAGTTGACAAAGAGAGCGGCGCCCTGTTCGTTGACCGCTTCATGTCCACCGCGATGTTCTATCCGTGCAACTACGGTTACATCAACCACACCCTGTCTCTGGATGGTGACCCGGTAGACGTTCTGGTCCCGACTCCGTACCCGCTGGAGCCAGGTTCAGTGATCCGTTGCCGTCCGGTTGGCGTACTGAAAATGACCGACGAATCCGGTGAAGATGCGAAACTGGTTGCGGTACCGCACACCAAGCTGAGCAAAGAATACGATCACATCAAAGATGTGACCGACCTGCCGGAACTGCTGAAAGCGCAGATCACCCATTTCTTCGAACACTACAAAGATCTCGAAGCTGGCAAATGGGTAAAAGTTGACGGTTGGGACAACGCTGAAGCCGCTAAAGCTGAAATCGTTGCTTCCTTCGAGCGCGCGAAGAAGTAAGTTTTACTTTTGATGCTTAGCCCCGCATGTCGGGGCTTTTTTGTGCCCTGATACAAGTGCAACAGGCACATAAAACAACGCCACCCGAAGGTGGCGTGTTCACATCAGTACTGGTCTCTGTCTAACCAGTTACCGCTTTCAATCAGCGTTAAGCCATCAACCGGACGTTGGTACACGTACATCCATGCACTTCCGTACGGCGTTTGAATTAACTGGCGTGCGTATTCACCGCCGCGGGTACGCAGAGCGTCAAGCTCTGCCAGCGTGGCGTTATCAATACGATAAACTTCCCCGTGTACTGTTCCATTTCCCGGAACGGCGCCTGGATAGTGGCCCAGGCTGTACAACTGGTAGTTATCGATACTGAAATTTCCCAGCAACAGGGCATTGGTCATCCAGTGGCTGTTGCCTTGTTTGGTTCGTAAACTGCCGTAGACAAATATTCGCATTGCTAAAACTCGAACTGATAGAGCAAATCAAGTGCCTGATCTACGCCAGACACTGCTTCCAGATATAGCTTAGGCATCAGACGATAACGTAGCGTGAGTGTCGCTAAGGAGTCAAATATACCCACACCATATTTCACCTGCAGACCTGGCAGTACGTATCCGCTGACAACCACCTGAGATGAGTCGCCCACCCCTTGCGTGTCCAGTGCCAGATTGCTTACGCCAAATGTCTCCCCGATTTTACCCACAACCTGACCACTTTGTGCAACCCCCAGACCAATAAGCATTGAGGTCATCGCTGCGCTATCGCTCTGCTCGCTATCCAGCCCTTGTCCGCGTAGCAGGTAGGAAAGCGCCATTTGCTGCGACATTGCCGGGTCAGAGAAGATCTCCGCCTTCGGTTCATCGGCGGTACCAGTGACGCGAACGCCAGCGATCACGTCGTCTTCGGTGGCATCCGGGTTACGAATCGCTTCGATGTTGAGCAACGGCTGATCCGGCGGACCGGAGAACAACAGCTCGCCCTTACGCACAATCAGATCCTGACCATAGGCATGGAAGCGACCGCTCGGAATATTAATTTGTCCGTTCAGCCCCAGCCCCTGCTTATCCTGCACCACTTTCAGATCGCCCGTCAGACGCGCTTTCAGACCAAAGGCGTCAAGACGCACGTTGTTACCGACGTGGATATTCAGGTTGCTGTTGATCGGAATGCCGGCGGTCTGCGGTTTCTCGGGCTGCAGATTGTTGTTAAGCATGACCATGTCGCTGGAAACCCCAACCGCGCTTTCCGGCAGGTCATGTACCACGATACGCGCCCACGGCACATCCACGTTGCCATCGAGGGTGAACAGGCTTGGCGTGGCTTCAAAGACCACGTCCGGCGAGACATCCAGGCGAACCATCGGCGGCACGGTAATACGTACCCTGCTGCCTTTAGCCGCGACCCGCGCCCGCCAGTTGTCTATCTGACTCCAGTCGGCATCGCCGCTCAGGTTAATTTCTCCCTGCTGCGTACGCACCACGCCCGCCAGCGTTGAGCGTGTTCCGGTGAAGTTAACGGCTAACTGGCTTGGCTGCATGTCAAACGGCATAAAGTTACCGTCTATATCCAGACCGCTCAGTTGCAGCTGTCCGAGCAACTGCGGGCTTTGCACATCGCCGCCCAGCCGCAGGTTGGCGTTGATCATCCCTGCCGCTTTTTCACCGCGCGAGAAGATGGGGTTCACCATCGCCAGATTGAAGTTGCGAATATTGACGTTACCGCCCAGATTACGGCGCCCTTGCGGGTCTGTTACCTGCACCTGTCCGTCAAACTGTCCGTTGTTGGTCAGACGAATCAGCCAGCCCAGCTCGGCACGGTTATTGTGCAGGTCGGCGGTCAGATTCAACGTTTCAAACGCCACGGGGAGCGGCGCATCATTCACGCTTTGCGTGACCTTCACGTTACGTCCGCTCAGGGTGACCTGCCCCTGTGGCAGCCCCTCTTTGGTGGTGTCCCAACTCACATCGGCTTTACCGGTGAACACGCCGCTGGCCTGGGTTGTCTCCGGCATAAACGGTTTTAGCATCGCCAGGTCGAAGCGGTTTAGATTCACCACCGCGCGCCCTTCCGCACCCGCATCAATCGTCTGTGGTACGCACAGCTCCGCATTCGGGTTGTTCCAGCAGTGCGGTCCGATACTAATTTTTTGTTCCTGATTACGGTAATCCAGCGCGATAGCCCGGTTGAGCGACCACGGACCAACCGGCGTCTGGAAGCGGGTATTGCTTAACTCTCCTTTCCAGCGCTGTTCTTTGCGATCAAAGCTCCCGGCAAGATCCAGTTGCCCGGAAACCGGTTCACCCTGAATGCGCAACTGCAGCTCGTGCTGCTTTTCACTGCCTTTGGCGTTGAGCGTCACCAGGCCAATATTCACGTCAGGTTGTACAATCCGCTCTACGCGAACATTAAGATTACCGGCAATTTGCTCGGCCGATTTCACATCCCCTTCAACACGTACCTGAGCAACGGAAAGTTCCTGCCAGCGCAGACCACGGGCGGTAATATCCGCCAGCAGCTGTGGTGCTTCAACCGTACCGCGAACTTTTACCAGCCCTTTCGCCGTACCGCCCAGCCCCGGCAGCGCGTTATCCAGGCTTGGGGCATCAATCGTCGCGTCGAGGTTGAGGTCTTTAACCCCCAGTTCACCTTTTACGTCCGCACTGTTGCGTCCCAGTTCCAGATGCAGGCCCGGGATCGTCCACTGCAGGTAGCTGTTCCCTTTCAGCGAACCGTTCACATTGACCTTGTTCTGCTTCACGTTGCCGGTCAGCTTCAGCTCGGGAACCTCCATCTGCCAGCTTCCGCCGTACAGACTGCCGCGCGTTTTCACCAGGCCATTCAGTTTTGACGGCCAGTCCGGGATCGCTTTTGCGGTGTTGATGCCATCCAGCGTTAGCTCCCCGCGCCAGCTGATCGCCTGCTGCCAGTCCACCAGCGCTTTCAGCTCGGTTTTCCCTTCCAGTGCCGCAACGCTGAGTTTGTCGAGATTGATCTGCTGTTCGTTGCCTTTGGCGTCCAGCGTGATGGTAGCCGGTGGAATATCCTGACCTTTCACGGCGGTACGCATCGACAGCGTATAGTCGGTCATCTTACCGGTCAGTTTGAGTTTGATGTCATCGGCCTGGAACTGTTTCTCACCGGTAAACGGCCAGTAAACCTGCTTACTCACCACCTCAATGTTGAGCGGTAATCCGGCTTCAGCCAGACGCGTCTGTGCACGCAGGTCCATATCCACCGGACCAGACAGATTGACGCCGACTTCCAGCTGCTCGCGCAGCGCGCCGCCGACCTTCAGCTTCACCTTTTCGCCTTTTAACGGGTCAATGTTTAGCGTACTGTTTAACGTAATATCAACCGGCCACGTGTTGGTCAGTTGCGCTGTGCCGCTGGCTTTTACCGTTCCCTGATTCGAGTCGATGTCCAGCGCGTCGAGCTTCATGTTGCCGTCAATGCTGCTCACTTTTAGCAGCATGCTATGGACCGTTAAATCCGTATCTCCGGTCACGCGCAGTTGCTCGCCGCGAAACTCTTCAATATTGAGATTGAGCGGCAGATGGACATCGGTCATTTCCGGCAGCACCGGCTGTGAGAACAGATCTTTTAGCGTTTCGCCGAGCGGCTTTTCATCCGGCTGCGGGTTTTGAATCTTCGGTTCGACAACCTCTTCCTGCGCCACTTCGGCCACTTTGGGCAGAGCAATCAGTAGCCCCTGTAATGACGTTGGCTTCAACGTCAGCGTTTTTTCCTGCCAGTTCAGGCCGGAGGTAAAATCCAGCACCGAAACCGTGGTGTCATCGATTTTGATATTGATGTTGTTCAGCGCCACGCGCGAAAGCGTGATGGGGTAAGGCGTGGAAAGATTAAGCGGACCGCTCTCTTCTTCCTCAACCGGCGCGGATGGCGGCATCTTTTTGCTGTCGATCGCCACATTGATATTTTTCAGCGACAGATCGTTGACGCACAGACTGCTGTTCCACAGGCAGTTAAGCCCCACGGCCAGGTGTACTTCGCCAGCATTCACCGCCACGCCAGGCTGGTCATAACGAATATTTTTCAGTGATAAATCCCGCCAGCCACCGGTGACCTGACCAATCTCCAGCCCCGGAACCCAACGATTAGCGGCTTTGAAGATCAGATGCAGGCCCGAGGTGGTACCGACGAGGAACGCCACCGTGCCTAACAACAGCAGGATAAAAATCAGCACGCCGAGGCTTATCTTCTTCCATAAACTCATAATTCAGGCCCCAGACCGATGTAAAACTGTAAACCATGTTCATCTTTGTCGCCGACCGGGACGGCAAAGTCGAGCTTGATAGGCCCCACTGGTGATTGCCAGCGTACGCCGACCCCGGCACCGGTTTTGAAATCGCTTCGGCGAATATCGCTGACCGCTTCACCGCTATCGACAAACATCGCGCCCCACCATTTACCGGTCACGTTGTATTGGTATTCCAGCGAGCCAGTTGCCAGCTTGGAGGCCCCTTTCAGCTTGCCGTCGCTACCTTCCGGCGAAATAGATTTGTATTTATAGCCGCGAATACTGCGATCGCCCCCGGCGAAGAAACGCAGGTCCGGCGGTACTTTGTCGAAGTCTCCGGTCTCAATCCAGCCGAGGTTGCCGCGCATCACAAAGCGATGGCGATCGTACAGCGTACGGATCCAGACGTTTTGCGCCTGGAAAACGGAGAAATCAACATCTGACCCCCAGGCGGTGTTGGAGTAATCAATAGAATAACGCTGAGAGTCGCCCCAGACAGGCATCAAGCCGCCGCGTGAACGCGTCCGGCTGATCATCACGCCCGGATAGAGCAGCATAGTGGTGTTGGTGACGTTACCCTGGGTAAAGTGGTCGAGGCTCCAGCGCAGGTTAATCGCGCGCTGCCAGCCGCTGGAGAGGTCCCAGTAGCGGGAAACCGCAAGCGTCGTGGAGTCCTGCTCGGTGTCGTTTAAATCGGTTCGCTTAAAGCCGCCCTGTACCAGGTAATACTGTTCCAGCGGGTTCTTTAACAGCGGCATTTTATAGCTGAAATCAAGCACCTGCTCTGGTGCCGAGATACTGGCGCTGGTCGTCAGGCTGTGGCCGTAGGAGTTCATCCACGGCTTTTTCCACGAGGTCTTCACCCGTGGTCCAACATCAGTTGAATAACCGACCCCGGTTTCGATGGTGTTTTCGGTGCGCGGTGAGACCACGCCTTTCAGCGGCAGCACTTTGGTTTTGCGGGCTTTATCAAACTCCGGCGCGACGACCACGGAGTTAAACCATCCGGTCGCCGACAGACGACGGTTCAGTTCGCCCAGATCTTTCGACTCGTACTCTTCACCTTCTTTAAAGGGCACCAGATTTTGCAGATACTCATCGCGAATTTGCGAGCCTTCAAAGGTGACATGCCCAAAGCGATAGCGTTCGCCGCTGTTGTAATCGATATCCCAGAACGCCTGGCGGCGCTCAAGCGCTATTCCAAGCTGGCTTTTATTAAATTCACTGTCGAAATAACCTTTGCGCAGCGCCACGCTGGTGAGTGACTTTTTGAAGTTGTCATAGTCCCCCTGATTCAGCACGGTGCCGATTGCCGGGCGCGTTTTCAACAGATCCAGATAATCCTTATCCGTACGCGCGCCACCACGCAAAATCACCTCGGTGCCACCAATCAGCACCGGCTCGCCGGGGGTCACTTTGGCGATCAGCACCTGGCGGCCTTTCGCCGGCGGTGGACGTAGTTCAAAATCAATAGTCGGCTCAAAGTAGCCCAGCGCTTTTAGCCCTTCGCGGATGGCATCATCAACGCGCGCACGAAAGCGTCGGTCTGGAGTGACTTCATCACTTTGAATCGTGGACAGCTGCGCACGGACGTTTTTCTCCAGCGGTCCTGATAATCCTTCGACCTGTAAGCGAACATTCGCGGCGGCGGCGGAGCCACTTAAGCACAGTAATCCCACCCAACATAACTGACGGATATGTGGCACATTTTCTCCTGAATATCCTTTTTTCCCACCCCTGGAAAAAAATACTATGCCGTTCCTCGGCTTAACAAAAAATCAACAATAAGAGTTGAAAAACAGACGACAACCCAAATATTTCTTATGTTTAACTCTAGACGTATTCACGCCGTTTATTGTGGGCAAAGACGCGTCTCGTTACAACCTTAACCCAAATGACTGATTTCGGGAGAACGGCCATGAGTTTATTTGATAGAAAGCATCTTGTTACTCAAGCAGATGCGCTACCTGGACGCAACACCCCGATGCCAGTGGCAACGCTGCATGCGGTTAACCAACATTCGATGACCAACGTGCCCGACGGTATGGAGACCGCTTATTTCGCCATGGGATGTTTCTGGGGCGTTGAGCGTTTATTCTGGTCATTACCCGGTGTATACAGCACGGCAGCCGGATACACCGGCGGCTACACCCCAAACCCAACCTATCGGGAAGTGTGTTCTGGCGACACCGGGCATGCCGAAGCGGTACGCATCGTCTATGACCCGCATGTTATCAGCTACGAACAACTGCTGCAGGTGTTCTGGGAAAATCACGATCCGGCGCAGGGCATGCGTCAGGGGAACGACCAGGGTACGCAGTATCGCTCCGCCATTTACCCGTTAACGCCGGAACAAACCGCTGCCGCACAGGCCAGCCTTGAGCGTTTTCAGGCAGCTATGACCGCCGCAGGCGACGAGCGCACCATTACCACGGAAATCACTACGGCAACGCCTTTCTACTATGCCGAGGACGATCACCAGCAATATCTGCATAAAAATCCTTATGGATATTGTGGCATTGGCGGGATTGGCGTTTGCCTGCCGCCACAAGGATAATCGCCGCCCTCTGGCGGCTTTACAGTACCTTACGCTATACTAGCTTCTGAAATTACCGGTCCACTCCCTTCGGACCGGTTTTCATTGAATATTCCATTGGATTTATACTCTATGGATTTCGAGTTGCAGGCAGGCGGCAAACTCGTGAATCCCCAGGAGCATAGATAACTATGTGACTGGGGTGAATGAGTGCAGCTAACGCACCTGCAGCTTGAAAGACGACGAGTATCAACTTCTCCCTTCCGAGGATCTGACCTGAACGGTCGGATAAGATATGTTAAACAGTATTTTAGTCATTCTCTGCCTGATCGCCGTGAGTGCGTTTTTCTCGATATCTGAGATCTCGCTTGCTGCATCACGCAAAATAAAACTTAAACTGCTTGCCGATGAAGGCAACGTAAACGCACAACGTGTTTTGAAGATGCAGGAAAACCCCGGCATGTTTTTTACCGTCGTGCAAATTGGCCTTAACGCGGTCGCCATTCTCGGCGGTATCGTCGGTGATGCGGCATTCTCCCCGGCTTTTCACAGCCTGTTCTCAAAATACTTCGCTCCAGAGCTGTCCGAACAGTTAAGCTTTATTCTGTCATTCTCGCTGGTTACTGGCCTGTTCATCCTGTTCGCGGATTTAACCCCGAAACGCATCGGTATGATTGCGCCAGAAGCTGTGGCTTTGCGTATCATCAACCCGATGCGCTTCTGCCTGCTGGTCTTCCGCCCGCTGGTGTGGTTCTTTAACGGTCTGGCAAACAACATTTTCCGTCTGTTTAAGATCCCAATGGTGCGAAAAGATGACATCACCTCAGACGACATTTACGCCGTGGTCGAAGCCGGTGCGCTGGCAGGTGTTCTGCGCAAACAGGAGCATGAGCTGATTGAAAATGTGTTCGAACTGGAATCGCGTACCGTCCCGTCTTCAATGACCTCGCGCGAGAATATTATCTGGTTCGATCTCCATGAAGATGAGCAAAGCCTGAAGAACAAGGTGGCGGAACATCCGCACTCCAAATTCCTGGTGTGTAACGAAGATATCGACCACATCATTGGTTATGTCGATTCAAAGGATCTCCTCAACCGCGTACTGGCGAACCAAAGCATGGCGCTGAACAGCGGCGTACAGATCCGCAATACGCTGATCGTCCCGGACACGCTGACGCTCTCTGAAGCACTGGAAAGCTTCAAAACCGCAGGCGAAGACTTTGCCGTCATCATGAACGAGTACGCGCTGGTGGTAGGGATTATCACGCTCAACGACGTGATGACCACGCTGATGGGTGATTTAGTTGGCCAGGGTCTGGAAGAGCAGATTGTGGCGCGTGATGAGAACTCATGGTTGGTTGATGGCGGTACGCCGATTGATGACGTTATGCGCGTGCTGGATATCGACGAGTTCCCGCAGTCCGGCAACTATGAAACCATCGGCGGCTTTATGATGTTCATGCTGCGTAAAATCCCGAAACGCACCGACTCGGTGAAGTATTCTGGCTACAAATTTGAAGTGGTGGATATCGATAACTACAAGATCGATCAGCTGCTGGTGACGCGTCTGGACAGCAAACCTACAGTTCTGGTACCAAAACTGCCAGATGCAAAAGAAGAGGCAAAGGCGTCGTAACGCCTTACAGAAACATCAACGGCTCCTGTCCAGGAGCCGTTTTTTTAACTACTGCATAGCACTTGATCAAGCCATCTCAGTTTGCAGACGCAAGACCTGACGGTTAACTTCGGACATCACGGAAAAATGCAGCTTGTCCTTCACTTTTGGGATAAGAATCTTACCCTTATCAAATTCAAAAGCGCCTACATCCTTGATATATAACCGTCCACGAAACAGGATCTTCACGTACTTCGCCACCTGCAGCGGGTTGTATCGTTGGAAAATTTTCATTGTTGTCTCCTGCTGAGCATTACGCCTTTGCGGTACCACAATCGGTCCGACAATCCTCAGGCGCAAATTTTAATGCCCTATGACTATAGACTATCTCGTTGATGTTTCCAGCGTGTATAAGTTTATTTACCTTCAGGTTACAATTATTCAGAATTATCTTTTCAACGCTTCGCTGTCTTCAGTATAAGCCTTCATTTTTCGCAGGATTTGTGCGCCCGTCCGCAAACTGGCATCGCGCTTGCGGGAAAAAGCATCAATCGCACATATGATTAAATTCCAGACCCAAGTGGTCGGATCACCTGCAAAATAAAAGAAAGAAGGAAAACCTATGACCTTACGAAAACTGCTGGCGCTGTCGTTTCTGCTGCTGCCGATGATTGCCTCCGCACATAAGTTTGAGACTGACCAACGCGTACCACCGGTGGGGATCGCCGATCGCGGCGAACTGATTCTCGATAACGATAAGTTTAGCTACAAAAGCTGGAATAGCGCGCAATTGCCTGGGAAAGTGCGAATTGTGCAACACATTGCCGGACGCACCTCCGCCAAAGAGAAAAATGCGACACTGATCGAGGCAATCAAAGCCGCCAACCTGCCGCACGACAAATATCAGACCACCACTATCGTCAACACAGATGACGCCATCCCCGGCTCCGGTATGTTTGTGCGCAGCAGTCTGGAGAGCAATAAGAAGCTCTACCCGTGGTCGCAATTCATTGTCGACAGCAATGGCATTGCGCGTAAAGCCTGGCAACTGGATGAAGAGAGCTCCGCTATCGTCGTACTCGATAAGGACGGACGCGTGCAGTGGGCAAAAGATGGCGCATTAACGCAGGAAGAGGTGCAGCAGGTAATTGCCCTGCTGCACAAATTGCTCAGTAAATAGAAACGCGGAAGCCGGGGTTGAGGAACGATTCACGTGGGGTGTAATCCAGAGGTTTCCCCTGCCAGTCGTGAACGTGCGCCCCGGCTGCGGCGGCAACAGCGTGGCCCGCGGCGGTGTCCCATACGTTAGTGGGCCCAAAACGCGGATACAGCTGTGCGTGCCCTTCCGCCACCAGGCAGAACTTCAACGATGAGCCAATCGACGTGGTCTGGTGCTCGCCCAACTGTTGCAGATACTCTTTTAACTCATTATCGGCATGCGAGCGGCTAATGACCACCAGCGGCGGACGCGCGTCACGAACCTGAATTTGTTTACGTACGCCGCACTCTTCTTTCCACGCTTTACCTTCTGCTGCGCTGTACATCACTTTCATTACCGGCGCGTAAACCACGCCCAGAACCGGCTTTCCCTTTTCGATCAGCGCAATATTGACCGTAAATTCACCGTTACGCTTAATGAACTCTTTGGTCCCGTCCAGCGGGTCCACCAGCCAGTAGCGCTGCCAGTGCTGGCGGACATCCCAGCCAGGAGGCGCTTCTTCAGACAGGACGGGAATATCCGGCGTCAGCGCCAGTAATCCCTCGAGGATAACCTTGTGCGCGGCGATATCCGCCGCCGTGACCGGAGAATCATCCTGCTTGCTGGTAATCTCCATCGGTTTGATTCCATCGTAGACCTGCATAATGGCATCGCCCGCGTTCCGTGCAAGCTGGCATACATGTTCTAGCATTCTCCACCTCGTTTCTGTCAGTGGTGTTAACTCGTTGTTTTACTTATACCCGATCGTCAGGGGATCCGCCAACTGTGATAGCGTCTGCGGTTTTAAACGCTATATTCATGTCATGATTCACAGTTCTGTAAGCAAGAAGATTTATATACATTTTCTTTTGTGGCTTAGATCTTAAAAGGATGCCCCTGATGATTAAGTTTAGTGCAACGCTTCTGGCAACGCTGATTGCAGCCAGCGTCAATGCCGCGACCGTCGATCTGCGTATAATGGAAACCACTGATTTGCATAGCAATATGATGGATTTCGATTATTACAAAGACACACCGACTGAAAAATTCGGTCTGGTACGAACGGCAAGTCTTATCAACGCTGCGCGTGGAGAAGTCAAAAACAGCGTGCTGGTTGATAATGGCGATCTGATTCAGGGCAGCCCGCTCGGGGATTACATGGCGGCCAAAGGGCTGAAAGCTGGCGAAACTCACCCGGTATATAAGGCGCTGAATACCCTGGATTACGCGGTGGGTAACCTCGGCAACCATGAATTCAACTACGGCCTTGAGTATCTGCACAACGCGCTGACAGGGGCGAAGTTCCCTTACGTTAACGCCAATATCATCGACGTTAAGACCAAAAAGCCGCTGTTTACGCCTTATCTGATCAAAGACACTGAGGTTGTCGACAAAGAAGGGAACAAGCAGACGCTGAAGATTGGCTATATCGGTTTTGTGCCACCGCAGATTATGACCTGGGATAAAGCCAACCTCAGCGGTAAAGTGACGGTGAACGACATTACGGAAACTGCACGCAAATACGTTCCCGAAATGCGAGAAAAAGGTGCCGATGTCGTGGTGGTAGTTGCTCACTCCGGGCTTTCTGCCGACCCGTATCAAACCATGGCGGAAAACTCCGTTTATTACCTCAGTGAAGTCCCGGGCGTGGATGCCATTATGTTTGGTCACGCTCACGCCGTTTTCCCCGGTAAAGACTTTGCCAACATCAAAGGTGCAGATATCACAAAAGGTACGCTCAATGGCGTTCCGGCGGTGATGCCGGGTATGTGGGGCGATCATCTGGGGGTGGTGGATTTAGTGCTGAATAACAACAGCGGTAAATGGCAGGTCACCCAGGCGAAAGCCGAAGCACGTCCGATTTATGACGCGGCAGCGAAAAAATCACTGGCAGCAGAAGACAAAAAAATCGTTGAGATCCTGAAAGCCGATCACGACGCCACGCGTGAGTTTGTCAGCAAACCGATCGGTAAATCCGCCGACAATATGTACAGCTATCTGGCGCTGGTACAGGATGATCCGACCGTACAGGTGGTGAACAACGCGCAGAAAGCCTATGTGGAACACTTTATTCAGGGCGATCCGGATCTGGCAAAACTACCGGTACTTTCCGCCGCCGCGCCGTTTAAGGTCGGTGGGCGTAAGAACGATCCGGCAAGCTTTGTAGAAGTCGAAAAAGGCCAGTTAACCTTCCGTAACGCCGCTGATTTGTATCTCTATCCCAACACTCTGGTGGTGGTGAAAGCCAGCGGTAAAGAGGTGAAAGAGTGGCTGGAATGTTCCGCCGGGCAGTTCAATCAGATTGATATCCACAGCAGCAAACCACAGTCGTTGATTAACTGGGACGGCTTCCGTACCTATAATTTCGACGTGATTGATGGCGTGAATTATCAGATTGATGTTTCACAACCCGCCCGCTACGACGGGGAATGTCAGACCATTAATCCGAAAGCGGAACGTATTAAAAATCTGACCTTTAACGGCAAACCAATCGATCCGAATGCTACCTTCCTCGTCGCGACCAACAACTACCGCGCCTACGGCGGTAAGTTTGCCGGAACCGGCGACAACCACATCGCGTTTGCTTCTCCGGATGAAAACCGCTCGGTGCTGGCCGCGTGGATTGGTGCACAGACGAAGCGTGCCGGTGAAATTCATCCGGCGGCAGATAACAACTGGCGTCTGGCGCCAATTCACAGCGATACGCCACTGGATATTCGCTTTGAAACATCACCGTCTGATAAAGCCGCGGCGTTTATTAAAGAGAAAGGCCAGTATCCGCTGAAAAAAGTCGCGACCGATGACATCGGTTTCGCCATTTACCAGCTGGATTTAAGTAAGTAATTTTCGTGCCGGATGCGACGCAATAGCGTCTTATCCGGCCTACGAGTCGAAGTAATCAGTAGGCCGGATAAGGAGTTATCCGCCATCCGGCAATACTTTACGCCGCCCGCTCTTCCCGCTGCGCTAAAACCTGCGGCAAATTCAGTTCTATCCAGTCCGCCAGCGCGGCGACTTTATCGCTCACCTGCTCACCCAACTGCGTCAGGCTATACTCCACATGCGGCGGTACGACAGGATACGATACCCGGTTGATAAACCCGTCCTGCTCCAGCGCCTGCAGAGATTGCGCCAGCATCTTTTCACTGACCCCGCCCATCTTACGGCGCAAATCGCTGAAACGGTGCGTACCGTCGCGCAGCGCCACCAGAATCAATACACCCCATCGGCTGGTGACGTGTTTTAACACCTCGCGGGAGGGACACTGTTCGGCAAACAAGTTGCCATCGCGTAACTGCTGGGAGAGCGTCGAAGCTGTCATTTTCATACTAACCTTTTTGTACGTACTTACTAAAAGTAAGTTTAGGTGTTAGCGTGATTAAACACAAGACCAATACCAAGGAGTCACCCCATGATCGCGATTACCGGCGCCACCGGCCAACTGGGCCAACACGTTATTGAATCTCTGCTGAAAACCGTTCCTGCCAGCCAGATTGTGGCAATCGTGCGTAATCCCGCTAAAGCGACGGCGCTTAGTCAGCAGGGCATTACCATTCGTCAGGCGGATTACAGCGATGAAGCCGCCTTTACAACTGCCTTACAGGGTATCGACAAGCTACTGCTGATCTCCTCCAGCGAAGTGGGACAACGTGCCCCACAGCATCGCAACGTGATTAACGCAGCGAAAGCCGCTCACGTGAAATTTATCGCCTACACCAGCCTGCTGCACGCTGACACCTCCCCGCTGGGGCTGGCTGATGAGCATGTGGCAACCGAGCAGATGCTGGCTGAATCCGGTATCGCCTACGTGCTACTGCGTAACGGCTGGTACACCGAAAACTATCTCGCCAGCGCACCGGCTGCTCTGGAACATGGCGTGTTTATCGGGGCTGCAGGTGAAGGCAAAATTGCCTCAGCGACCCGCGCCGACTATGCCGCTGCCGCCGCGCGCGTCATCAGTGAAGACGGTCACGCCGGTAAAACCTATGAGCTGGCGGGCGACGCAGGCTGGACCCTGAGCCAGCTGGCTGCCGAACTGGCAAAACAGAGTGGTAAAAAAGTGGTGTATCAGAACCTGAGCGAAGCTGATTTTGCCGCCGCGCTAAAAGGTGTAGGTCTGCCTGCCGGACTGGCGGACATGCTGGCTGACTCAGACAGTGGCGCCTCCAAAGGCGGTCTGTTCGACGACAGCCATACGCTAAGCAAACTGATTGGTCGCCCGACCACCTCGCTGGCTGACAGCGTCAAAGGCATCGTGTAAGTGTTAAAAATTAGTTAATTGTGGTGGCATCCCCGCGCATCCTCTCTGATAATGACAGGATGATGCGTGGGGAGAGAAAACGTGCAAGGTGTACCTGAGCAGTTTATTGATGAGAAAGACAGCGCCCGCTTTCGCCATCTGGCGCAGGTGCCGGGCGTAGAGCTGTATCATGCGCACATCTCACGTTACGCCTTTGAGCCGCACACACATGAAGCATTCGGCATTGGCGCGATAGAAGCCGGAGCCGAACGTTTTCGTTATCGCGGCACGCAGTACGTGGCCCCCGCCCATTCCGTCGTAACCATGAATCCCGATGAGCTGCACACCGGCGAGGCCGAAACCGCCGATGGCTGGCGCTATCGGATGATTTATCTTGAGCCCGATCTTCTGGAAGAGGTCACTGGGATCCGCCACTGGTGGTTTCATGACGTAACGCGTCACGATCCGCTGCGCTCGCGCCAGATCTGCTCGCTGATCCACGGCCTGTGGAACACGGAAGATCCGCTGGCGCAAAAAGGACTATTGCTCGATCTGATCGATACGTTCCAGCCGCTGGCCCGCCATGCACCGGTACTGCCGGAGGGGGCTCATCGCTTTGAACGAGTACGCGAGTATCTGCACGATAATTATATGCATCCGGTCACGCTCGACGAGCTGGCGCGGGTTGCATCGCTGAGTCCCTGGCATTTTCAGCGCCAGTTTAAATCTCATTTCCACGTCACGCCGCACCAGATGT
Source organism: Citrobacter sp. Cf132 (assembly GCF_030333885.1). Classification (NCBI taxonomy): domain Bacteria; kingdom Pseudomonadati; phylum Pseudomonadota; class Gammaproteobacteria; order Enterobacterales; family Enterobacteriaceae; genus Citrobacter; species Citrobacter sp. Cf132. The sequence continues at coordinate 43,134 of NZ_JAOWFA010000038.1, read as the reverse complement.
TGATGGCGATCCGTCTGTGGCGAGCCAAAGGTTTTCTCACTTGCGGTATGCCCGCCGCAGAGGTCGCCGCCGCAACCGGCCTCACCGACCAGTCGCATCTCACCCGCGCGTTTACCCATCGCTACGGCATTACGCCAGTGCGTTATCAGAAACAAGTCGTCCGGCGTTGATCAGCAATCTCATACAATACGGCGGCATTTTTCCTGCCTACACTCGACGTATTGTTAAGCGATGTGGATATCAAAAATGATTAGCGGTGTGTTGTATGCCCTGCTGGCCGGGCTGATGTGGGGATTAATTTTTGTGGGACCGCTGATCGTACCGGAATACCCGGCGGTATTGCAGTCGATGGGGCGCTATCTGGCGCTGGGGCTGATCGCATTGCCGATTGCCTGGCTGGGACGTATGCGCCTGCGTCAGCTCGGGCGGAAAGACTGGGTAACTGCGCTGACGCTAACAATGATGGGGAATCTGATTTATTACGTTTGCCTGGCAAGCGCTATCCAGCGCACCGGCGCACCGGTCTCCACGATGATTATTGGTACATTGCCGGTGGTGATCCCGGTCTTCGCTAACCTCCTCTACAGCCAGCGTGACGGCAAATTATCATGGTGGCGTTTGTCGCCTGCGCTGGTGTTGATTGGTATAGGCCTGCTGTGCGTGAATATCTCGGAGCTGAATCAGGGACTCCCTGACTTTAGCGGCTGGCGATATGGCTCTGGCATCGCACTGGCGCTGATTTCGGTGGTGTGTTGGGCGTGGTATGCGCTGCGTAATGCCCGCTGGCTGCGCGAGAATCCGGATAAGCACCCGATGATGTGGGCGACGGCTCAGGCTCTGGTAACGCTGCCTGTTTCTCTGCTCGGCTATATTGCCGCCTGCCTGTGGCTGAACGGGCAAACGCCGGACTTCGCTCTGCCCTTCGGTCCGCGTCCAGCCGTGTTTATCGGCCTGATGATAGCCATTGCGGTATTGTGTTCTTGGGTTGGCGCACTGTGCTGGAACGTCGCCAGCCAGAAGCTGCCGACGGTGATCCTCGGCCCGTTGATTGTCTTCGAAACGCTGGCTGGCCTGCTGTACACCTTTATACTGCGCCAGGAATTTCCACCGTTGCTGACGGTAAGCGGTATTACGCTGCTGATGGTTGGGGTAGTGATAGCCGTCAGAGCCAAGCCGCAGAAACCCAGCGTCATGGTGGTTTCACAATCATAATGTGCCGGATGGTGCTCCGCTTATCCGGCCTACTGGATAATATCTTGTAGGCCGGAGCAGACGTTAAACTTTAAACACCGCCACCGTCTGGTTCAACCGTGCGGCCTGCTCTTCGAGCGCGGCTGCGGCGGAAGCGGATTCCTCCACCAGCGAGGCGTTTTGCTGCGTGACGCGATCCATCTCAGCCACCGCCTGACCGACCTGATCGATACCCCGGCTCTGTTCATCAGAGGCCGACGCAATTTCACCCATAATATCGGTTACCTGGGTGACGGCACTGACAATTTCCGCCATCGTCTCACCCGCTTCATGCACCAGCGCCGTACCGGCATTGACCCGATTCCCTGAGTCATCAATCAGCGCCTTAATCTCTTTCGCCGCCTGAGCGCTACGCTGCGCCAGCGTACGCACCTCACCTGCGACTACAGCAAAGCCACGCCCCTGTTCGCCAGCCCGCGCCGCTTCTACCGCCGCGTTCAGCGCCAGGATGTTGGTCTGGAAAGCAATGCCGTCGATAACAGTGGTAATTTGCGCAATTTTGCTGGAACTGGTGGCGATTTCATCCATCGTACGCACCACGCCATCAACCACGGTTCCGCCTTTCTGCGCCGTCTGTGAAGCATTTTTTGCCAGGCTGGTCGCCTGACGCGCGTTATCTGCGTTCTGTCTCACGGTTGCGGTAAGTTGTTCCATGCTGGCTGCGGTCTCCTCCAGAGAGGCGGCCTGCTGTTCGGTACGTGACGAGAGATCGTTACTGCCAGCGGCAATTTCACCCGCGCCGGTATAGATGGTGTCAGCCCCGTCACGCACCACGCTGACCGTGTTCGCCAGCGCCTGCTGCATGTCGCGGACGTTGCCTGCCAGCAGCGCCATTTCATTACTGCCATCGGCGTTGATGCGGTGAGTCAAATCACCTGCGGCAATATGGCGAATATGTCCCATCACCTCGTGGAGCGGCTTGAGCAACACTCGCTGCATCGCCAGCCAACTGGCGATAATCACGGTGACGACAATCAACATCACCGCGGACAGCAGCCAGATTATCTTCTGGTAGTCACTCTCATTGTCCTGCACTCCGGCAGTGGCCAGCGCCGTTTGCGCGCTACGCCATTCCCGATAAACTTCCTGCATGGCCGTTTGCTTTTGCTCGGCGTTCTGCTTGAACATCTCTTCCAGCTTTCCTTCAGCCAGCAGCGCGTTCATTTTTGCCAGCGTCGCAGAATAGATGCCGTACTGTTCTTCCAGTCGATCGGCCAGATGCTCATCCAACCCCGGCGTTTCCGGTAGAGCGTAGTATTTATCGTAATGCTCTTTCGATTCGGCCAACAGGCGATTTGCCGTGTTCACCAGCTCCTTCAACTGACCGCCGTTAATCTCGCTAGCCATCGTTCCCTGTAAACGCAGCATGCCCCGGTTGAGCGTGACGCGAGCCTGGTTCAGGCTAATCCACGCATCGGTAAACTCGGCCACGTTCTGGCTGGAAAGTTGAGACACGTTAAAGTTCTGCTTATCGTTATTGAGTGCGCCAATAAAAACGCCCGCGGAGATGAGCTGCATTGCGCTCAGGGCGAGTAACACGGTGATAAGTAAGGTTATCACTTTGATTCGTTTGAACATCTGTAGCCTTTTTATTATGCAGGTATTGTCTGAGGTCTAACTATCGGCAGCGGCGTGCGCTTATTTAATCCTGTCGTGCCGCTTTTTTCGCCGCCCCTCACCTTTCCAATAAGATTCAGCACCTTAACGAAATAAGAAATTTTCGTGACGTTCATCACAAATCACCCCACCCCGAAAGGGTTATATCCTTCGCCATAAGTTGTATTTAAAATACATCTTATATTATTGAGAATGAGGTAACGGCAATGTCTTATCGCGATCAACCTTTAGGTGAACTGGCGCTCTCTATTCCTCGCGCTTCGGCCCTGTTTCGTAAATACGATATGGATTACTGCTGCGGCGGTAAGCAAACGCTGGCACGCGCTGCCGCGCGTAAAGAGCTGGATTTAGACGTTATTGAGGCGCAGCTTGCGCAGCTGGCTGAACAGCCGCTGGAGAAAGACTGGCGTACCGTGGCTCTGGCTGAAATCATCGACCATATCATCGTGCGTTATCACGACAGACACCGCGAACAGCTGCCGGAGCTGATCCTGCAGGCCACAAAAGTTGAACGCGTTCACGCAGACAAACCGAACGTACCGCGCGGTCTGGCGAAAAACCTGACCATGCTGCATGAAGAGCTGTCCAGCCACATGATGAAAGAAGAGCAGATCCTGTTCCCGATGATCAAACAGGGCATGGGTAGTCAGGCGATGGGGCCAATCAGCGTGATGGAAAGCGAACATGACGATGCGGGTGAACTGGTGGAAGTGATCAAACACATCACCCACAACGTGACGCCGCCGCCAGAAGCCTGCACCACCTGGAAAGCCATGTATAACGGCATTAACGAAATGATCGATGACCTGATGGAACACATCAGCCTGGAAAACAATGTGTTGTTCCCGCGTGCCCTCGCAGGTGAATAAAAAAAGGCGCCCGAGAGCGCCTTCCTGAAGTCCGAATTCGGCCACTGCTTATGTGGCCTTTTTTGTGTCCGATATGACAACGCTTAACGCATACCCGCCATACGTTTCTTACCGATAAACAACCAGCCCAGACCCAGCGCGATGAACCACAGCGGCGTCACCATCAACGCCTGACGGGTATCATCTTCCAGCGTCAGCAGTACCAGTACGAAGACGAAGAACGCCATACATACCCAGCACATCAGCTTGCCTAACGGCATCTTGTAGATTGATTTTTCATGCAGGTGAGGACGTTGCTTGCGGTACACCAGGTACGAGCAAAGAATGATGGTCCAGACGAACATGAACAGAATCGCCGACACGGTGGTGATCATGGTGAACGCGCCAATCACGCTCGGGTTCACGTACAGCATCACCACGCCGCCCAACAGACAGATACAGGAGAAGGTTAACCCCTTCGCCGGAACTGCGCGTTTAGACAGCTTGGCAAATGCTTTCGGTGCAACGCCTTCCTGCGCCAGGCCGAACAGCATACGGCTGGTAGAGAACACGCCGCTGTTTGCGGAAGAGGCAGCTGAAGTCAGAACCACAAAGTTGATCAGGCTCGCCGCAGCAGGCAGACCAACCAGCACAAACAGTTCAACGAATGGGCTCTTGGTTGGTACTACCGAGCTCCACGGCGTTACGGACATAATCACGATCAGCGCGAACACGTAGAACATGATAATACGGATTGGAATCGAGTTAATGGCGCGCGGCAGAGATTTCTCAGGATCCTTGGTTTCCGCAGCGGTCGTTCCCACCAGCTCAATACCCACAAACGCGAACACCGCTATCTGGAAGCCGGCAAAGAAGCCGCTCAGACCTTTCGGGAACCAGCCACCGTCATTCCACAGATGCGTGAACGATGCCTGAACGCCGGTTGGCGACTGGAAGTGCGTCAGCACCATCACCAGACCGACGACAATCAGGCCGATGATGGCGACGATTTTGATCATCGCAAACCAGAACTCCATCTCACCGAACATTTTTACGGTGGCGAGGTTGAGGCTCAGCAGCAGCACAATCACCGCCAGCGAGGCGACCCAGTCTGACAGTTCGGGGAACCAGAATTGCGCATACGCGGTAATCGCGACAACGTCTGCCATCCCAGTAACGACCCAGCAGAACCAGTAGGTCCAGCCGGTAAAATACCCGGCCCACGGCCCGAGCAGGTCGGAGGCGAAATCACTAAACGATTTGTACTCCAGATTCGAGAGCAGCAATTCACCCATTGCCCGCATCACGAAAAACAGCATAAAACCGATGATCATATATACAAAGATGATCGACGGTCCGGCGAGACTGATGGTTTTACCGGAGCCCATAAACAGGCCAGTACCGATAGCACCACCAATAGCAATAAGTTGAATATGACGGTTTGTGAGATTGCGCCGTAGCGACTGTTCAGACGACGCCTCTTCAGCGGTGTCGACTTTTACCTGATCTACCATGTTTTTTCTTCCTGTACCTGTCTGTGTTGTTCAGGCTCTACGGCCTTTAGTGTGTCTATGATACGACGATCCTGTTATCAGGACTCATCGATATTAGGTAAGAATTGGCGGGATGAATACTAAGATTTAGATATAATGTTAATTTAATGTTTAAAGTGAGTGTCATATCACTCTGATAGCGCGAATCAGCTCACAAAAATACACGCTGATGCGGCATTTGCAAGATAAAATATCGACAACGACGTAACTATAGCTTTTCACGCTATTTTTTTGCTCCCCCCGGCCTCGGGGGGAACAGAAGTCACTGCTTACAGGATCTCAAGCAGCTCAACGTCGAACACCAGCGTGCTGAACGGAGGAATGGACGCGCCAGCACCACGCTCGCCGTAAGCCAGTTCCTGAGGAATAGTCAGTTCCCATTTCGAACCTACCGGCATCAGGGTCAGTGCTTCAATCCAGCCAGGGATTACGCCGTTAACCGGGAATTCAGCCGGTTCGCCACGTGCGACAGAGCTGTCAAACACGGTACCGTCGATCAGTTTACCGGTATAATGCACGCGAACGCGGTCAGTACGCGCCGGAATAGCCCCTTCGCCCTGAGTCAGAACACGGAACTGCAAACCGGATTCAGTGCTGTTCACACCCTCTTTCTCACGGTTTTCTTCCAGATATTTGACGCCATCAGCCGCCATAGCCTGGAAGCGTTCGCGACGTACTGCATCAGCGCGTTCATGGATTTCACGCAGCGCGCGATGCACAACATCAACCGGCACTGCCGGGTGCTTACCTTCCAGCGCGTCAGCGATACCCGCTACCAGCGCTTCAGGCAACAGTCCTTCCAGTCCGGATTCGCTCAGCTGTTGTCCTACCTGCAAACCAATGCCGTAGCTTGCTTGCGCTTCGATAGTGTCAAAAGTCGGGTTAGCCATCATATTTCCTTTCATCGGATGTAAAGTAGCGGGCAGCATATCAGCCATGCCGCATCCGGTAAAACTTTGTCTCGGGAACAGATGACAAATCGCGAGGAAACATAAACAATAGGAATATCCCGCGTTGACGTCACGAAAGCGGGTAATATGACGAACATCATAGCGTTAGCCATCTATACTCTATGATCGAGGAACGAGACGCGGAGCAGGAGGAAAGCCATGCCCGGGCGCTTTGAATTAAAACCAACCCTGGCGAAAATCTGGCATGCACCGGACAATTTTCGCATTATGGATCCGCTACCGCCTATGCACCGCCGCGGCATTATTATTGCTGCTATCGTGCTGGTGATAGGTTTCCTGCTTCCTTCCAGTGACACCAGCGATGCCCCTGTGGTGACGCGTACTGCCCAGCTGGATTTACAGTCACAGTCGCAGCCACCAACCGAGGCTCAGCTACAGGCACAGTTAGTCGCCCCGCAAAACGATCCCGGCCAGGTCGCTCCGGTTGCTCCAGAGCCAATCCAGGAAGGAGAACCTGATGCGCAGCCGCAGGCTCAGCAATCTCAGCCGCAGACGCAACCTTTCCAACAGGATAGCGGAATTGAGCAACAGTGGCGCTCTTATCGCGTAGACTCGGGCAAAACGCTGGCCCAGGTCTTCCGTGACCATAACCTCCCGCCAACCGATGTGTATGCAATGGCGCAGGTTGAAGGCGCGGGAAAACCGCTAAGCAACCTGAAAGACGGTCAGATGGTGCAGATCAGGCAGAATGCCAATGGCGTGGTGACGGGATTAACCATTGATACCGGGAATGGCCAGCAGGTTCTGTTCACCCGCCAGCCAAACGGCAGTTTTATTCGCGCCCGTTAAGCGACGCCATCAGGCATCAAGGTGAAGCGTCAGCGCTTCACCTTATTCACCCACCAGATCCCCGAACAGACCAGCACCAGTGCCAGTGCGTATTTCCATTCGAGAATGTTTTCGCCGAGGAATATCGCCGACAGCAGCGCCCCCGAAACCGGGATCAGGAAGTTAAACGGCGCAATCATTCCCACACGATTATGCTTGAGCAGAATACTCCACAAGGCAAAGGCGACAGAAGAGAGTAACGTCAGGTAGCCCAGAATTGCCACCGAAGACGCGCCGTGTACGGTCAGCGTGCCGCCAAAAGCGTAACCACCGATAACCAACGCCAGACCGCCACCGCCCAACTGGTACCCTGTCATTACCGTCGGATCCACCGTCTGAGAAATACGTTTTCCATATAGCGTGGCAGCAGAAAGAATAAAGGCCGCCATCACTACTGAACCGTCTCCTAACAGGCTGAAACTAAAATCCATTCCGCTGCTAAAGTTCACTACCATCACCCCAGCAAAGCCGAGGATACAGCCCAGCGCTTTGTTGTAGCTCAATTTGTCATTATGGTAGATAAAATGGGCCAGCAGCACGCTGAAGAAGGTCCCGGTCGCATTCATGATGGACCCTTTCACCCCCGTCGTGAACGCCAGGCCGATATAGAAGAAGATGTATTGCAGCGAGGTTTGCGTCAGCCCCAACAGCGTGAGTTGCCCATACTGACGCGGGCTTAACCGGCCAATCGGTTTTCGCTGTGCCAGCGCCAGCATTAGCAGCAATATTCCCGCAAACAGAAAGCGATATCCGGCAAAGACAATCTTTGAGGGAATGTCATCCGTGGCAATCTGGAAGATCTCATATCCGCTTTTGATCGCCGGATAGGCGCTCCCCCACAGCAGGCAGCAGAACGCCGCGCTCAGATAGACAACATTTTTACGCGCAAACAGAGGTTGGTGCGTTGGTTCCATTCCATCACCACTTTGAAATAATGTTTTATTTTTGTGATTATCCCGAAAAGGATAAAGAATAGCCAGAGAGAAAAGCGGGGGAACAGAAAAGCAAAACGCCGGCACAGGGCCGGCGCTTTTACGCGGTCATCAGAATAAAAACTTATTCTGCAACTACGTTTACAGTCAGCTTAGCAAACACTTCGCTGTGAACCTGGAAGCTCACTTCGTGCTCACCAGTGGTACGCAGAACGCCGTTCGGCAGACGAACTTCGCTCTTAGCTACTTCAACGCCAGCTGCAGTTACAGCGTCAGCGATGTCGCGAGTACCGATGGAACCGAACAGTTTACCTTCGTCGCCAGCTTTAGACACGATAGTTACGGTTTCCAGTGCGTTGATTTTCTCAGCACGAGCTTCAGCAGCGGACAGAACGTCAGCCAGTTTAGCTTCCAGCTCAGCGCGACGCGCTTCGAAAAATTCAACGTTTTTCTTGGTAGCAGGAACAGCTTTACCCTGTGGTACCAGGAAGTTACGAGCATAGCCCGCTTTAACGTTAACCTGATCACCCAGGCTACCCAGGTTTGCTACTTTATCAAGCAGAATAACTTGCATTACCTTATCCTCTCAAAGTCGTATTAATGGACCGTGACCGATTACTGATGACGATCAGTGTACGGCAGCAGAGACAGGTAGCGAGCGCGTTTGATAGCGCGAGCCAGCTGACGCTGGTATTTTGCACGGGTACCGGTGATACGGCTTGGGACAATCTTACCGCTTTCGGTGATGTAGTTTTTCAGCGTAGCGATATCTTTATAGTCGATCTCTTGAACGCCTTCCGCGGTGAAACGGCAGAACTTGCGACGACGGAAATAACGTGCCATATGGCTAGTCTCCAGAATCTATCAATTCAATCTGCTCGGCATGCAGAACCATTTTGCTCAGGCCGTTCTTTGCCTTGTGGCAAGAGATGAACCCCTGAACGGTCACTGCGCTACCGACCGTTATACTGTGAGTAATGGCCTGGTTTTCGTGTCCGCTAATAATAACGGGCATTTGGCACCACGCCTGCCGGTGAAACCCGGCTTCCTCCTGCACAGAACGATGCTCAAGCACGAACTGGCAATGAGGAATTCCTGATGGACTGACCTTTCGAAGGGGAGCCCTGCACACGGTGCCGGACAACGCCAGACGGTTGGTCATCAGAAATTACTCTTCAGAATCCCCAGCTTCAGCATCATCTGCGGTTTCGTTAGCGAAATCATCGCGACGCTCACGGCGCTCGTCTTTCGCTTTAACCATCGGAGATGCTTCGGTAACAGCGTGTTTAGTACGCATAACCATGCTGCGGATAACGGCATCGTTGAAGCGGAAGGTAGTTTCCAGCTCATCGATCACTTCCTGCGGCGCTTCAACGTTCATCAGAACGTAGTGAGCTTTGTGCAGTTTGTTGATCGGGTAAGCCAGCTGACGGCGGCCCCAGTCTTCCAGACGGTGGATCGTGCCTTCTGCACCAGTGATGGCAGCAGTGTAGCGTTCGATCATACCCGGAACCTGTTCGCTCTGGTCAGGATGGACCATAAAAACGATTTCGTAATGACGCATCGAATTGCTCCTTACGGATTATTCAGCCTCCTGTCTGGGTCAGCCGAGGCCCATGGAGGCAAGGAACGTGTTAAAGGTCGGCTGAAAAATGACGCGTCATAATACTGGGGTCAGCAGTTAAACTCAAGGTGCTTGTACGATTATTTATCATGTCGCCATTAATACATATCCAGCAGCATTTTGACGCTGATACAAATAGAGACGATGACAATCATGGGTCGGATGACTTTCTTGCCGCGCGTCAGTACGACTGTCGCACCCAGACGTGCGCCAAGGGATTGCCCGGCAAACATCACCAGCCCCAGCGACCAGATCATTTTACCGCCGAAAATGAAGAACAGAATCGAGGCAATATTCGACGCCAGGTTGATAAAATTCGAGTGAATTTGCGCTTTATCGATACTGTACCCCCACAGCAGGATATAGCAGAGCGTATAAAAGGAGCCGGCCCCGGCACCGAGAAAACCATCATAAAACCCAATACCTCCCCCGCAGATCAACGAGAAGAGAAACAGGGATACCTGCTGCTTCCTTTTCGGTTCGCTAAGATTAGGCGCAGAAATAAAGTAGATAGCGACCGCGATAATCAGGATCGGCAGCAGTTTCTTCAACACGTCCGGTTCAATAAACTGGATAAGCGTTGTGCCCATCGCAGAACCGATAAAGGCAGATAAAAAGACATATTTGTGCTCCTGCACATTAATATGTCCCCGGCGTAAAAAGTAAATTCCGGAGGTTAGCGAGCTACCCAGTGCCTGAATTTTATTGGTTGCCAGCGCATTAGCCGGGGGTAAACCAGAAATTAAGAGAGCGCCAATAGAGAGAAAACCACCGCCGCCCGACACCACGTTAATAAAGCCAGCCACCAGCGCGACCATAAACATAATCACGAAATAGCTGAAATCCATGAATGAAGTATCCATAAGTTTTTGCCTAATTATCATAAAGTTATATTAATTATCTGGCTCACTATAAACGGCGTACTCACCCGATTAAATTGACTATTTGGTAAGAGCTTATGCGCGTAAGGCAGGTATTTTTAACCGTAGCGGAAGGCATCAGCTGATTGTTAATTAAAGAAAAGATGGCTTTGCGGTAATTTTTTGAACAACTGCATCAGAAATGGTCGCTATCGACTGCGCCGGCAGCGGTTAAAATTAAATCAGAAGTTATCCACTCACAGGAGAGAGCTAACCAGAGACCGCAGTCGAGGAGGTACATATGCGAGCCCGTGTTTTGACCCTTCTGGCTGTACTTTTGCTCAGTGCAAATGCAACGGCAGCCATCAAAATTGACAATCATCAGGCCAGGAATATGGATGATGTGCAGAGCTTAGGCGTTATTTACATAAATCATAACTTCGCCACTGAAAGTGAAGCCACTCAGGCCCTGAATGAAGAAACCGATGCGCAAGGCGCAACCTACTATCACGTGATCCTCACCAGGGAACCCGGTAGTAACGGAAATATGCACGCCAGTGCAGATATTTATCGCTAGCACCAGAAACAACCAACGAGAACATTGCCACAGTTTGACTTGCCCCCTTCACTGGGGGCTTTTTTTTGCAAAACAATCCCGAAGCCAGACCGATCTCATCCCCATGAAGAGTTGGCTCCGGAACGTTTTTTCTTACTTCTGGCCGTAATAGGCATTTGGGCCGTGCTTACGCATGAAGTGCTTATTCATCAGGTAACTGTCGATGGTGCTGAGCGCCGGATTAATGCCACGCGCAATCCATGCCATTTTTGCCACCTCTTCCATCACCACAGCGTTATGTACCGCGTCGTGAGCATCTTTGCCCCAGGCAAACGGGCCATGTTGGTACACCACTACGCCAGGCGTATGTAAAGGTTCCACCTCCCCGAGCGTTTCAATAATCACCCTACCGGTATTAAGTTCATACTCCTCCTGAACTTCAGCTTCAGTTAAAGCCCGGGTACAGGGAATATCGCCAAAGAAGTAGTCAGCATGCGTCGTGCCGAGCGCAGGAATTGCCAGACCTGCCTGCGCCCATGCCGTCGCGTGGGTTGAGTGGGTATGCACCACGCCGCCGAGAGAGGAATAACGGCGATACAGCGCCAGATGGGTGGCGGTATCGGAAGAAGGACGATAGCGTCCCTCCACCACATTACCGTGCAGATCCACAACCACCATGTCATCCACTGTCATTGTTTGGTAGTCGACGCCGCTGGGCTTAATCACCACCAGCCCGCGTTCGCGGTCGATGGCGCTGACGTTACCCCAGGTAAACGTCACCAGCCCGTAGCGCGGCAGATCCATGTTGGCCTCAAAAACCTGCTGTTTACGTTTTTGCATTACACTGCCTCCACCAGGCCCGCGCTGGCCATACGCGCTTTCACCCAGTCGCGCGCCTTCGCCACTTCACGTGCCGGGTCGTCCGACGTTTCGCTCCACATCTCAATCAAGTATGGCCCGCAATACCCACTCTGTTTGAGCGTCGCAAAACAACGTTCAAAATCGACAACCCCTTCACCAAACGGCACATTTTTGAATACGCCAGGTTTGGTATCTTTCACGTGTACGGCAACTATATGGCCCATTCCCGCCTGCAGCTCCATCTGCACGTCGTTATCCCACGCCGATAAATTGCCAATATCGGGATACAGCTGGAACCACGGATTGTTGAGATAGTGGGCGTATCCCAGCGCCTTACTGATCGAATTCATCAGTGGATAATCCATGATTTCCATCGCCAGCGTCACCTGTGCACGGCTCGCCATCTCTACGCTCTCTTTCAGCCCATCGCGAAACCGACGACGCGTTTCGTTATTGGCCTGCTGGTAATAAACGTCGTAACCCGCCAGTTGAATAACGCGAATACCGATATCCTGCGCAAACTGAATGGCTTTACGCATGATCTCCAGCCCCTGTTCGCGTACCGCATCATCTTCACTACCAAGCGGAAAACGACGATGAGCGCTCAGGCACATGGACGGTACCCGTATCCCGGTGTCGGCGATAGCGGCCACCAACGCCAGTCGCTGCTCCCGGTTCCAGTCAAGACGCGCCAGGCGAGTGTCGGTTTCATCAACCGACATTTCGACAAAGTCAAAGCCCAGTTCCTTCGCCAGTTGCAAGCGTTCCAGCCAGCACTCCCCGCCGGGGAGTGCTTTTTCATAAATACCGAGCGGGACCTGTTTCGACAACATAGTCGCTCCTTATCCCCACAGTTGGGCGATAGAACGTTTGAACTGACGGGCCGCTTCCACCGGAGAGGCGGCATCGCGAATACTGCGGCCAGCAATAAAGACGTGAATCGGAATTCCCTGGAACAGCGGCAGATCTTCCAGCGCCAGACCGCCGGTGACGGTGACTTTAAAGCCCATCTCGGACAGACGCTTGATCGCGCTGATATCCGCTTCTCCCCACGCCACGCCCGCCGCCTGCGCATCACGACTGCGGTGATATACAACTTGCCCAATCCCTGCGTCACGCCACTCTTGCGCCTGCTCCCAGGTCCAGTAACCAGTCAGTTCAATCTGTACATCACCGTTAAATTCTTTCGCCACCTCCAGCGCACCCTTGGTGGTGTTGATATCGGCACAGCAGATGACGGTAACCCAGTCAGCGTTGGCTTCGAAACACATGCGGGAGAGGATTTTTCCCGCATCGGCAATTTTGGCATCCGCCAGTACAATTTTATGTGGGTAAAGCGCTTTCAGATCGCGAACGGCGCGCACGCCCTCTGCCACACAAAGAATAGTGCCCACCTCAATGATATCGACCTCTTCGGCAATTAGACGCGTCGTTTCATACGCGGAAGACATTGATTGGTTATCCAGCGCAACCTGCAACATAGGTAATGACATTTTGGTATCCTTTTAAACAGCCGCCGCAGTGGCGTTATCAATTAAATCCAACACTTCCTGCGCGGTGCGGCAGGCGCGTAAACGGTCGAAATTGGCTTCGTCATCAAAGAGATTCACGATCTGCATGATGCCCACTTCCTGATGTGTGTTGGCATCAACTGCCGCCATCGTTATCAGAATATCGACCGGGTCGTTATCTTCGTGGTTAAACACCAGCGGCGTTTTCAGCGTCACCAGCGCAAAACCGGTTTTCTTGACCCCTTCCTCCGGACGGCCGTGCGGCATCGCCAGGCCTGGCGCAATCACAAAGTACGGGCCAAACTGCTCAACGCCATCAAGGATGGCCTGGTAGTAGCGTGGTTCAACCACATCAGCCTTAACCAGCAGATCCACGCCAAGCTTTACCGCTTCCTGCCAGGTACTGGCCTCGGCTTGCAAAAGGATGGAACTATTGTCTGCCAGCGAGTCACGTAATTTCATATGCCGCCCCTTACTTCACGTCCTGCGGAAAATGCGCGTTGATCACTTCCAGCAGTTTTGGTCCAAAATCGGCAGGAGACAGCATGTTGCGTACGCCAACGACATATTTATTGCCAGAAACGGTAATCTCGCCGGCGATATGCGTAGAGGCGATGATAATATCCGCTCCGCTCAGTTCACTTTTGTATTCACCCACGGCGCAGCTGTTTACCGTATGGTCAATATTTGACTGGGTTAAAAACTGGTCCACCTTCATTTTCATGATCATGGAACTGCCCTGCCCATTGCCACACACAGCCAGAATACGTACGGTCATAATCGGAACTCCTTATTAAGCAGAGTGTTCTGCCAGTTGTTTTTCTGCGTCTTCCTCAGCACGCAACGTGCGTCCTGCGAAAAACATATAAGCCAGTGCAATCAGAATAATGACGGCCATAAACACGATGCCAATGGAGGCAAAGCCTTGCATCATCGGCGGTGCCAGAATTGACCAGTCCGCCATGCCCATCCAGGCGCTCATACCGGTGAGCTTCACCGCCCAGACGCAGCCGAAGATTTCGATCATCCCCATCACCAGGCAAATCTTGAGCGCTGCACGCCAACCGCCAAAGTGGTTAGCAAATACGCCGATAGTGGCGTTCGAGAAGAACATCGGGATAAAGCCTGGGATAATCAGAATGGAAGAGCCGCAGGCCACAAGGATGCCCACCGCAATCAGTTGTCCGATGGTCCCCCACATAAAGCCCCAGACCACCGCGTTAGGAGCAAAGCTATAAATCGCCGCGCAGTCGATGGCCAGTACCGCGCCCGGGATCAGACGTTGGGAGATACCGTTGAACGCTTCTGAAAGTTCAGCAACGAACATACGTACGCCCTGGGTGATGATGAAGATAGCGACAGCAAACGAAAAACCGGTTTGCAGGATATACACGGTCCAGTGGGTTTTACCCGCCATCGCCTGAACCACATCAATGCCGAAAGAGAGCAGGATCGCCCCGAAGAAGATGGTCATCACAATCGCGGTAGAAACGATGTTGTCATGGAAGATATTCAGCCAGCCTGGCAGCTTGAGATCTTCTACGCTCTCCTCTTTCTTACCCAGATACGGCGCGACTTTGTAAGCAATCCAGGAGGCGAACTGCTGCTGGTGACCGATGGAAAAACCACAGCCGTCGGTCACTTCCTGGGTCGGCTTGTACATCATATTGGAGGTAATGCCCCAGTAGAGCGACACCAGCACCGCGGTACAGATGATGGTGGTCCACATGGAATAGCCAAAGATGTAGAAAGAGACGGCGATCAGGCCCGCCTGCTGGAACATGATGTGCCCGGTCAGCATGATGGTACGAATACCGGTAATCCGCCGTAGCAGCACGTAACAAATGTTTAGCGCCAGCGCCAACAGTACCGCGTACCCTACCCAGCTATAGGCATCCCCCATACGTTCGATGGTTGCCATCATGGAGGCATAGGTATCGGAAATCGCACCGTTGATACCGTAAACCTCGGACATCTTCGCCACTACCGGTTTAAACGTGCTGGTCAGAATGCCCGACCCTGCCTGCAATAACATAAAACCGATAATCGTTTTGATCGTGCCTTTGATAATAACGCTGACACTTTTACGCAACAGGATGTAGCCGAGGCAGGTCACAATACCCAACAGCAACGGTGCATTGGTCATGACCTGATTAAAAAAGACGGTAAAGATGTTGTAGAGGATCTCCATAACGATCTCCAGTAGACGAAGTTGCTGAACATTCATTACAGATGCCCAGGATGTTGTGCCCTCACTCTAATTTTCAAAAGTAATCACAACAAGATTGAATTTGATTAAATGTGATGCAGTACGCAAATAATTCTCTTACTTGCAGAGTGGATTTACTTCGAATTCATTCACTTCAAAATAAAACCATTTAAAACAATAAAATACAAAAATACATTTCATATAAACCATCTTGTCATGTTGTAATTTGTTAACTATTTTTCATCAACACCAAAAATCAACGCATTGCCTTCTTGAGAAAATGATGTCAGTATCAATCAAAACAAATCACAATTTGATTCAACTTGAACAAACATGAAGGTAATTGCGATGAGTAAAGTAAAAAGCATCACGCGTGAATCATGGATCCTGAGCACATTCCCGGAGTGGGGAAGCTGGCTGAATGAGGAGATCGAGCAGGAACAGGTCGCACCAGGTACTTTCGCGATGTGGTGGCTCGGCTGTACCGGAATTTGGCTGAAGTCGGAAGGCGGGACTAACGTCTGCGTCGATTTCTGGTGCGGCACGGGCAAACAGAGTCACGGTAACCCGCTGATGAAAACCGGTCACCAGATGCAACGCATGGCAGGGGTGAAGAAGCTGCAGCCAAACCTGCGCACCACGCCGTTTGTTCTTGATCCGTTTGCCATTCGTCAGATCGATGCGGTGCTGGCCACACACGATCATAACGATCACATCGACGTAAATGTTGCGGCAGCCGTCATGCAGAACTGTGCCGACGACGTGCCGTTTATTGGACCGCAGACTTGTGTGGATCTGTGGATCGGTTGGGGTGTACCAAAAGAGCGCTGCATCGTGGTAAAACCAGGCGATGTGGTGAAAGTGAAAGATATTGAAATTCATGCGCTTGATGCGTTCGATCGTACTGCGTTAATCACCCTGCCCGCCGATCAAAAAGCCGCTGGCGTGCTGCCGGATGGTATGGATGCCCGCGCCGTAAACTATCTGTTCAAAACGCCGGGCGGTACGCTTTATCATAGCGGCGACTCACACTACTCCAACTACTATGCAAAGCATGGCAACGAGCACCAGATCGACGTCGCACTCGGATCCTACGGCGAGAACCCACGGGGTATTACGGACAAAATGACCAGTTCTGACATGCTGCGTATGGCGGAGGCCCTGAATACAAAAGTGGTGATCCCTTTCCATCATGATATCTGGTCAAACTTTCAGGCCGATCCACAGGAGATCCGCGTACTGTGGGAGATGAAAAAAGATCGCCTTAAGTATGGCTTTAAGCCATTCATCTGGCAGGTAGGTGGCAAGTTCACCTGGCCGCTGGACAAAGATAACTTTGAATATCACTATCCGCGCGGCTTTGATGACTGCTTCACCATTGAACCGGATTTACCGTTTAAATCGTTCTTGTGATCCACACAAAATGCCGGGCCATCCCGGCATTTTTTCCCATTTACTTTAGTATTTCCAGGCTATTTCAAATATCATCTTTTCAAATCAATTTGTATCGGAATAGCTCATGACTGAAGCACAAAGACATCAAATATTGCTGGATATGCTGGCGCAGTTGGGCTTTGTTACCGTTGAGAACGTAATTGAGCGTCTGGGGATTTCACCCGCCACAGCGCGCCGGGACATCAACAAGCTCGACGAAAGCGGCAAACTCAAGAAAGTACGCAACGGCGCAGAAGCTATTACCCAACAGAGACCGCGCTGGACGCCAATGAATCTGCACCAGGCGCAGAACCACGATGAAAAAGTTCGCATTGCCAAGGCAGCATCCCAGCTTGTGAATGCGGGTGAAAGCGTAGTGATCAACTGCGGATCGACCGCTTTCCTGCTGGGTCGCGAAATGTGCGGCAAGCCGGTGCAGATCATCACCAATTATTTGCCGCTGGCGAACTATCTGATCGACCAGGAGCATGACAGCGTGATCATCATGGGAGGGCAATATAACAAAAGCCAATCCATCACGCTTAGCCCGCAAGGCAGTGAAAATAGCCTGTATGCCGGACACTGGATGTTTACCAGCGGCAAAGGGTTGACCGCGGACGGACTGTATAAAACCGATATGCTGACCGCGATGGCCGAGCAGAAGATGCTTAACGTGGTGGGTAAGCTGGTGGTGCTGGTCGATAGCAGTAAAGTCGGTGAACGTGCGGGAATGCTGTTCAGTCGCGCCGATCAAATCGATATGCTCATTACCGGCAAAAATGCAAACCCTGAGATTCTGCAACAGCTTGAAGCTCAGGGCGTGAGCATTATGCGTGTTTAAAGGTGCTGGCGGAAAAACGTCACTGTTGCGGCCAACGCTTCTGGCGTGATGCGATGTCGTACGCCCGCTTCCCACAGGCAGGTCAGATTGTTGTCCAAACCTGCCTGAATCAGCGCTTGCTGTAAGCGGAAGGTTTCAACTGCCGGTACAACATCATCATCCTGTCCATGCCACAGCAGCAACGGCCTGTCGGCGAGGCGTGGCAACTGATGCGTAACGTCCCATTCGGCAAGCGGGGCGATAACGGCATCAAATTCCACCTGTTGCTCTGGGGTCTGAACCAGTAAAGGAGGAAAAAGCGTCTGCGCAAGCCGGGTAAAATATCCTGAGCCCATCAGGCTGGCTACACATTTAACCTCAGGATGGCGCGCCATTATGCCCAATGCAGTCATTCCTCCCATCGATGCCCCACCGACGGCAAGCCGCTCATCTGAAAGCCAATTTTCTGCCACCAGAGCCGCACGTAACGTCGTAAACTCCTGCATGTTTTGCTGCAATATATGCCAGAAGCGGAACATTCGCTCCTGAGCATTACCGTTAAATCGGGCGCCATGTTCGGGCGCATCTGGCATGACGACGCGAAACCCGGCCTGAGCCAGCGCAACGGCAAAATAACTGTAGACCAGACTTGAAGATGTAAACCCGTGATAAAAGAGAATACAAGGGAGTGAACATTCGCGTTTACCAGCCGGAACGGCATGCAGGACAGGGATACCAGCTAACTGTCGTGTCTCAATTTCTATCATTTGTTGCCCCTTTTTTTCTGGTATGCCATGCAGCAATACTTAACGCAAGCGAATGTGTTCGGTAATGATTCATAATGTTGAGAACTGGGTTACGCTTTCGCAACATTTTCATTCGAAAATCGCGTGAGAGATAACAATTCGGGAACATTCCCCTAAAGGGAAATTAATAAGGCACTACACTATGGCTATCAGGAAACGAGATAGAGTTATGCGTCGGTTTGCCTCTTTGTTGCTGGTTATGTTTTTAAGCGCCTGTAGCGTGCTACAGGGAACGCCGCAACCCGCACCGCCCGTTGCCGACCACCCGCAGGAGATCCGCCGTGACCAGAGTAATGGGTTACAGCGATTAGGGACGGTTAGCGCGCTGGTTAGAGGCTCTCCGGATGATGCGCTGGCAGAGATCCGTGCCAAAGCCGTCGCGGCTAAAGCTGATTACTACGTGGTTTTATTAGTAGATGAAACCATCGTGACAGGCCAATGGTATTCACAGGCAATTTTGTATCGTAAATAACATTGGGTTGAAATTTAGTCAGCTTTACATTGCTTTGCGCCTCTATGCGTTTACCTGTGCACAATAAACCAACAGCAGGAAGCTTGAGGTTTATTATCGCGATGGAATGCCCTGCCGTGTGTAGGGGTACGAATAATGGAGCTGACGATGAAACAATCTCTTGCCTTATCCTCACTGCTGCTTTCTGCCGGACTGGCAGGCACTACGGCGCAGTCTGCCGAATTCGCCAGTGCTGACTGCGTTACTGGCCTGAACGAAATTGGCCTGATCTCTGTCAGTAACATTGCAGGAAATCTGCAGGATGTAGAACGTGTAATCGCGTTAAAAGCGGATGAACAAGGTGCCTCATGGTATCGGATCATTCAGATGTACGAAGACCAGCAGCCCGACAACTGGCGCGTACAGGCCATACTTTATGCGTAACAGATTGCCGGATGGCGTAAACTTATCAGACCTGGACTGAGCGTAGGCATGATAAGACGCACCCGCGTCGCCATCAGGCAAGTTATTACCGTAACCCCCCCGTTGCCCGCAGGAGCAAATCGTTCAGCACCTGTTCAGACAATCGTAGTCCACCCCGCGTATCAAGCATCATTTGGCACCAGGCCTGCGCCACTGGCGGAGAAGAATAACGCAACATCTGCGCCCCGCAACCGAGCAGGAAAAGCTGCTGCGTAATCTCCCGTCCCAATGCCTCACTGGGTTTACGTAAACGCTGCTGCAACTGACGCACCATTCGATCGTAATGCCGATCCTGCCCCTTTACCTCCGCAAAGGCTTCGCTGAGCATATCGTAGATGCCGGGTTGTTTTGTCAGTACCCGCAATACATCAAGGCACATAATGTTGCCGGAGCCTTCCCAGATACTGTTTACCGGCATCTCACGATACAGGCGCGGCAGCTCACTCTCCTCGCAATAGCCAATCCCGCCCAGCACTTCCATCGCCTCAGCCACAAACGGCATACCGACCTTGCAAACTGAGAATTTCACCGCAGGCGTGAACAGCCTGGCCCACAGCGCTTCTTTGGCATCAGCACGACGGTCCCAGGCCCTCGCCAGTCGAAACAGTAGCGCCGTCTGACCTTCCAGTTGGAGCGCCATCCGGCCTAATACCTGACGCATCATCGGCTGTTCAATCAATGGCTTGCCAAAAACCTGTCGCTGGTGCGCATGATAAATCGCGATGGAAAAAGCACGTCGCATCATGCCGTGACTGCCGAGCGCGCAGTCAAAACGCGTCATCCCGCCCATCTTCAGGATATGGCGGATACCTTCCCCTTCTTCGCCCAATAGCCAGCCAATCGCATCGTGGAATTCAACCTCGCAGCTGGCGTTGGAGCGGTTGCCTAACTTATCTTTCAGTCGTTCAAGACGGATGGCATTACGCTGCCCGTCAGGTAAAAATCGCGGTACAAAAAAGCAGGATAAGCCGCCCTTTGCCTGGGCCAGCACCAAATGGGCATCGCTTTGCGGTACGGAGAAAAACCACTTATGTCCCACCAGCCGATACGAGCCGTCGACAAGACGTTCTGCCTGAGTGGTATTGCTCAGCACATCTGAACCACCCTGTTTTTCGGTCATACCCATACCAATCAGTAGTCCGCGCTTTTGCCCTGCGGGCAGTAAATGCGAGTCATAACGGTCGCTTAGCAGCGGCGTCAGCCAGTCGTGAAAGGGGGCGGGTAACATTTGAAGTAACAGCGGCGTAGCGGCAAACGTCATGGTCACCGGACACAACGTGCCTGCTTCAACCTGCGCATGCAGCATGAAACGCGCCGCCCGGGCAACAAATGTTCCCTGCCTCGCGTCTTCTTCCCAGGCCAGATTATGTACGCGGTTGGCGCACAATCCCTGCATCAGCAAATGCCAGGCAGGATGAAAACGCACATCATCCAGCCGCTGCCCCTGCGGGTCGTAGCGCAATAGTTCAGGTGGAAAAGCATTGGCCAGACGACCAAGTTCGAGCGACTCGGCAGTCCCTAGCTGCTGACCAATACTGGCGAGAAGATCGCTATCCCAGCCAGCGCCTTCACGGATAACCGCTTCGCACAGCGCGCCGTCGGACAAATATAAGTTACTGTTATTGAGCGGTACAGGTTGGTTAAAAACGGTATGCGTTTGCCAGTGCATTGTGTCTCCCTCCGTCAATGGCCGTCGCTTTAAGTATGGTCAGAACCCCAGAATTCGCGACGGAAGGAGATCACAAAAGCACGGTTAGCCCGCAATATAATGAGGAATAAAACGAGAAGTATCTTTAGTGATCAAAGTATTATCCTCGCGGATCCCCATACCACAGGCTTCATCATCCACGATCCAACTGCCAATCAACGTGTAGCTATCGCCAAAGCGCGGTAATGGCTGAAATGCCTGATAGATCATCGGTTCTTCCGCGTAATCACCCTCAGCATGCTCAACGACCTGCTGCTGACCATCAAAAATGGTGACGTTTCCTCCCTCGCGGGAGAATATCGGTTTGCGCACATAGCTTTCACCTGGCGCAATTTGTGGCGTTTCACCGTCAAACCAGGCGGGTAGCAAGTTGGGATGATTGGGAAAGAAACGCCACAGTAACGGCATCAACCCTTTATTGCTGAGCACGCTCTTCCACAACGGTTCAACCCACTGTTCACGCCGATGGCGCAGCAAGGGGCCATTCTCATCTCGCATCATCCACTCCAGGGGATAGAGCTTAAAGGCGCGACGAATGACGTTATCGTCAAGGTCTGTGAGAACGCCGCCAACGCCAAGCCCCAGATCCTCAACGTAAATAAATCGCGATTCTTGCCCGGCCTGCTGTGCGCAATCCTGTAAATACAGCACCGTGGTACGGTCTTCATCGGTATCTTCACAGCAGCAGAAATAGAAGGGATCCGGGCTATAAAGCTCAGCAAAACGGGAGATCAACCGCTCCTGAATAGCGTTGTACTGATCGGCATCGCGTGGAATCACCCCGTTGCGACGCGCATCTTCCAGCCATAACCACTGGAAATACGCTGACTCATAGAGCGACGTTGGCGTATCCGCGTTGTACTCCAGCAGCTTGACCGGCGATTTATTTCCGCACCAGACAAAATCCATACGGCCGTACAGAGAGGGATCGCGATTGCGCCAGCTTTCGGCAATAACGTCCCAGTACAGCGGCGGGATCGCCAGTTGCTGCATAATCTGTTCGTCGTTAACTGCTCGTTCGACGACATCCAGACACATCTGGTGCAGTTCCGCAGTAGGTTTTTCGATCTGCTCTTCCACTTGTCTGAGCGTAAAGCGGTAAGCCCGACTCTCATCCCAGTAGATTTCGTTATCGATAATATGAAAATCGAAACCGTGATCGTAAGCGATCCTGTCCAAATCTTGCCGAACAGGAACATCATGTCGCAGCATCGTTAACCTCCCCAGTGCCCACGCGCGCTGGACGAACGTCCGTAGCCACCGCGTGAAACCGTCGAAACTTTCTTTGTCGTATAGCTATGGCTGGTCGCGGTATCATTTTTTCCACTACCGGAACGCCAGCTGTAATCCCCAGAAGTCGTGCGCCAGACCGGGCGCGAAGCATAAGAAGAACCGCCGCTGCTGTAGACATACTGTTCGTCGCGATTTTTACGAATGACGCGACTGAGTAAAAAACCGGTGAATACAGGCACCCAGCTTTGATCGGTGCTGTCGAGATAGCAGTCGCCAAACTG
This sequence comes from Citrobacter sp. Cf132, assembly GCF_030333885.1. Lineage (NCBI taxonomy): Bacteria > Pseudomonadati > Pseudomonadota > Gammaproteobacteria > Enterobacterales > Enterobacteriaceae > Citrobacter > Citrobacter sp. Cf132. The sequence goes on along the minus strand of NZ_JAOWFA010000038.1, from coordinate 20,297 downwards.
GGTCTGACAGCTTTGCTTATTCATCTGCTTTGGCAGGTTGGAGTAGAACTCTGTTTTCGCATTGTTCCAGCCATCAGCACACACGGCGGCGCTATTGCCATCGTCAATACATTCACTCACCGCGGAGTAAAAGGTACCGTCGCCATCGTTGTCTGCCCCTGCGTCATCACTACACCCCTTGAGGATAAAAAATGCCGCTCCGCCCATAATAGCCAGCGTCAGATACTTTCCGCTGTAACGACTGCGTTTTCTTACAAAGGGGTTAACCGGGCGATCGATTCGCGTGATAGCAGAATGCCCTGATGTTCTGTTTTTGTTTCCGGATTTACGTTTTCTTGCCATGATCGTCCATTACCATGTCATGCAGGCGGCGTTAAAAATGCCTCCCGCCAGCGCGGCGGTTCCCATAAATAGTCCCGCTGCGGTGTTGTGATTAATAATTTTTTCACTCAGTGCCGGCATATATAAACGCACGCCGCCGTAAATGATCAGTTGTATCACTAGCGCGATGCCGCCCCAGGCAAAATAATCCGGGATGCTGACGGCGTTAATTGCCGCGCTGGATAACGGAATGACGTAACCCAGCAACGTGCCGCTAAACGCCAGCGACGCCGCCATATTGTTATTTTTAATCAGCTGCCATTCATTGTGCGGCGTAATTTTTGAGTAGATGACCAGAAAAACAATCACCATGGCTGCGCCAATAAAAAAATAGGCGCCAAAAGCCAGTAATGAACTCAGTATGTGCATTAAAACCTTCCCTGAAATTAACCAATAATATTAAGTGACGTCAATGGGATATCCACGCCCAGCGCCCGTGAGAATACCCACTCAGGCTCGCCCTGCTCATTGAACGACTCTTCACCGTTTAACAGCAGGTATTCCCAGGTATCATCAGCAACCTGTCGCTGATAGCCCATGGTAAAATTATGCACTTCCCACGTGGCGTGCTGCTGGTTTTCCACTTTTTCCAGCATATAAACTGGCTCTATATTCCCCGGCTCTTCGTCGTTAAAAAAGCGCTGCCAGCGCGCTTCCTGCCAGGCGAGCGTCGGTGTGCCTATTGCGGCCGGACTAATCGCAGACTGCCAGTGTTTTTTCTGCGAAATCCCGTAGCTTTCTTCATAAACAAAGAATTTGATATCGTCGATATCATCCATGTCTGCGCCGCCCGTGGTATTGATTTGCAGAAACTCTTCTCCGGACGTGTAGTAGCGGAAAATCTGACTTCCGCCGCCTAAATCAATGTGGCTGACTGCAGCAACGGTGTACTCCTCACCGGGCAATTCGATCAATAAAGCCTCTTCTAACAGGCGAAATGCCAATGTATTGAGCGTAAACCCGGCATTCAGATGTAACCCCAACGGCCCGCGAACTGGCGCAGCAACATCCGCTTTACCAAATAAACGCTGGAAAAAACTCGTCATCATTTATCCTTAATGATGTGCCAGCCTCCGGTCGATGCTGGCATATATCGCCGTATGATTACTCGCCTTGCTGGCGCTGCAATCGTGCCAGCACATCCTGAGCAGAACTTTTATTGCTTGCGCCAATACCTGCTTCGGCCAGCTTCTCGTCAAGGTCACGCCCATCCGCAACTTTTTCCAGCTGTGCGGCAGCATCCAGACGCGCCTGACGCTCTGCCTGGCGCATTTGCAAACGCTTGAGCGACTCCGCGGCGGTAGACACGCTGGAAGACGCGCCCACAGTTGATGTGGTCACGGCCTGTTGGGCGCGCTGCATCGCTTCTGTCGCCTTTACCACCTCCAGCTGCTGCTCAAACTGCGCAATCCGTTGTGTGGTTGCACTAACCGCTTTTTCGACGCCATCACGAGAGATCTCAAGGTTAGTGAGCACTTGCTCCTCGGCACTTATGGCATTCTCCAGACGCGCAATTTCTTCTGCAACCTCGTTAATCAGAGACGGGTTAGCGTTTTTACTCAGAGCTTCCAGCGCTCGCGTTTCCAGACTACTTTTGCGTGCCTGCAGATCGCTCAACTTGTCATGACTCAGCTTCACGCGTGCCAGCAGGTCAACCCGCGATTTTCCGGCTTTATCCAGTTCACCTTTCGCATCACGAATATGCTGTTCCAGCATCCGCACACCCTGCGCTTCTTCAATTGATTCTTCCGCCTGAGAAAGTACGGACTTGCCGAGGGTAAACAGGCTTTTTAAAATTCCCATAAATAGCGTTCCTTGTTATTCGTGAGTGTATTCTTCAGTGATTTCAGCCAAATCCAGAGCGTTATCCGCAAGCGTCGTCATCTCCAGGACCACATCATCCAACGATGAGTTCAGGGAAAGCGCCCCAAATGCGACGTAATATTCATCATGCTGAACGCGTGAAATCCCCACGGAAGACAGAGGAAGGAGTTTCTGATTACGCAATAAGAAAACATTAAACTCATCTTGCTGATGAATACTGCTGACAGGACAAATAATGGTTTCAATAATAATCTGGCGGGATGTAAATAACACACTGAGCGGCAAATCGCCATAATCATTCATTTTAATAATTAATGACCGCTCATTATTTTCAATATCTATATTTAATTCTTGAAGAGTTTGTAGTGCTTCAGCAAGCACCTGCGGATTCCATGCCATATATTTCCCATATATTAGTTAATTAGAAATAAATATCATTTTTCAGCCTTTATCATACTTGTTTAAGATAAAAAAAAGCCATCCGAATCAGGATGGCTTTTTCCGAAAATTAAGCTTAGCTGCGCTGACGGACTGCTTCAAACAGGCAGATGCCCGTCGCAACTGAAACGTTCAGCGACGAAACGCTACCTGCCATCGGGATGCTGATGAGTTCGTCACAGTGTTCACGGGTCAAACGGCGCATACCTTCACCTTCTGCGCCCATCACCAACGCCAGACGTCCGGTCATTTTGCTCTGGTAGAGAGTATGGTCGGCTTCACCAGCGGTTCCGACGATCCAGATATTCTCTTCCTGCAGCATACGCATGGTGCGCGCCAGGTTGGTCACGCGGATCAGCGGTACGCTTTCTGCCGCACCGCAGGCCACTTTTTTCGCCGTTGCATTCAACTGAGCGGAACGATCCTTCGGTACGATTACAGCATGTACGCCAGCGGCATCGGCGCTACGCAGGCATGCCCCCAGGTTATGCGGGTCGGTGACGCCATCGAGGATCAAAAAGAACGGCTGATCGAGCGTAGCAATCAGATCCGGCAGATCGTTTTCCTGATACTGACGCCCAGGCTTCACGCGAGCAATAATCCCCTGATGTACCGCACCCTCGCTTTTCTCATCCAGAAACTGACGGTTAGCCAGTTGAATGACAACACCCTGTGCTTCCAGTGCGTGGATCAGCGGCAGCAGGCGTTTATCTTCACGACCTTTGAGAATAAAGACGTCCTGGAAGCGCTCAGGCGCACGTTCCAGCAGAGCCTGCACCGCATGGATGCCGTAAATCATTTCACTCATGAATGTACTCGTTAATAGTTTATGCATAACGCGGGCAACACGAGATTGCCCGACTTACTGTTTATGGCAGTTATTGTGCGACTTTCTTTTTCGCCGCACGTTTAGCTTTGGTGGCGGCAGCGATTTTAAGCGTTTTTGCCGATGGCTTTTTCGCTTTTTTGTCGCCTTTCTTCTCAGCCGCATTCTTTTCCGCCTGAGGTTTGGCTCTGCCTTTTTTCTCGCCGCGGAAAGCACTGTCCGGCTCGAAATTCACCTTTTTGCCCATCTGACGACGTTTACCGGTATTTTTACCCGCATCGCTTTTTTTGGCTTTTTCGCGCGCAGTTTTACCTTCATTACGCGGCGCACGTTCGCTGGAGATCAAGCTAAAGTCGATCTTACGCTCGTCCATGTTGACTGCTTCCACGCGAACTTCCACGCGATCGCCCAGGCGATACATCTGACCGCTGGATTCCCCCGTCAGGCGCTGCCCAACCTGGTCGAAACGATAGTAGTCGTTATCCAGAGAGGAGACATGCACCAGACCGTCGATAAACAACTCATCAAGACGGACAAAGAAGCCAAATCCGGTGACGCTGGCAATCACGCCTTTGAAGACATTCCCCACCTGATCCAGCATGAAGTCGCACTTCAACCAGTCAGAGACATCGCGCGTGGCTTCGTCAGCACGGCGCTCGGCCATCGAACAGTGCTGACCCAGTTGCAGCATCTCTTCCATCGAATAATGGTAGCCACCCGTTTCCGTGGTGTTGCCTTTATGACCCTGCTCCTGCGCCAGCAGATACTTAATCGCCCGGTGCAAGGAGAGGTCCGGGTAACGACGGATCGGTGAAGTAAAGTGTGCATAAGATTGCAGCGCCAGGCCGAAGTGACCACGGTTTTCCGGATCGTAAATCGCCTGCTTCATCGAACGCAGCAGCATGGTTTGCAGCATTTCTGCGTCAGGACGGTCAGCAATCGACTCCAGCAGTTCAGCGTAATCGCGCGGCTCAGGTTTGTTGCCACCTGGCAGCTCCAGTCCCAGCTCTGCCAGGACGGAACGGAACGAGTTAATCGCTTCGGTCGTCGGCTTATCGTGAATACGGAACAGCGCTGGCTCTTTGGCTTTCTCAACGAATCGCGCCGCTGAGATGTTCGCCATGATCATGCACTCTTCAATCAGCTTGTGCGCGTCGTTACGCTGCGTCTGCTCAATACGCTCAATACGGCGTTCAGCATTGAAGATAAACTTCGCCTCTTCACTTTCAAACGAGATACCGCCGCGCTCTTCGCGGGCTTTATCCAGCACTTTGTAGAGGTTATGCAGCTCTTCAATGTGTTTGACCAGCGGTGCGTACTGCTCACGCAGCTCCTGGTCGCCCTGCAGCATGTGCCAGACCTTGGTGTAGGTCAGACGTGCATGGGAACTCATGACCGCTTCGTAGAATTTAAAGCCGGTTAAACGGCCTTTCGACGAAATGGTCATTTCACAGACCATACACAACCTGTCCACCTGCGGGTTGAGCGAACACAATCCGTTAGACAGCACTTCCGGCAGCATCGGAACAACCTGCGACGGGAAGTAAACGGATGTGCCACGGCTGCGGGCTTCCTGGTCCAGCGGAGTCGGCGGGCGAACGTAATAGCTTACGTCGGCAATTGCCACCCATAAACGCCAGCCGCCGCCGCGTTTCTTCTCGCAGTAAACCGCATCGTCGAAGTCACGCGCATCTTCGCCATCGATAGTCACCAACGGCAGGTCGCGCAGATCGACACGTCCTATTTTCGCCTCTTCCGGCACTTCTTCTTTCAGCCCGGCGACCTGTTTCTCAACAGCCTGCGGCCAGATATATGGGATTTCATGAGTACGCAGGGCCATATCAACGGCCATGCTGGTTCCCATGTTGTCACCCAGCACTTCTACAATTTTACCCACCGCTTTGGTGCGGCGAGTCGGACGTTGGGTCAGTTCAACGACGACCACAAAGCCCATACGAGCGCCCATCACCTCTTCCGGCGGGATCAGGATATCGAAACTCAGACGGCTGTCGTCAGGGACGACAAACCCAACGCCAGCATCGGTGAAGTAGCGACCGACAATTTGGCTGGTTTTTGGCACCAGTACGCGCACAATACGCGCTTCGCGACGACCTTTACGGTCCGCGCCCAGCGGCTGCGCCAGCACCTGATCGCCATGAATGCAGGTTTTCATCTGCTCGCTGGACAGGTACAGGTCATCTTTGCGGCCTTCAACGCGCAGAAAGCCGTAGCCATCACGGTGGCCAATAACGGTACCTTTCAGCAGGTCGAGACGCTCCGGCAGCGCATAGCACTGACGACGGGTGAAGACCAGTTGTCCGTCACGCTCCATCGCGCGCAGACGGCGGCGCAGTGCTTCCTGCTGCTCTTCACCTTCAATGTTGAGTTCAGCGGCCAGCTCATCACGGTTGGCCGGTTTTTCACGTTTAGTTAAATGTTCGAGGATAAATTCCCGGCTTGGGATAGGATTCGCGTATTTTTCAGCTTCGCGTTCCTGGAAAGGATCTTGTGACATTGAGGTTCCTCCATTGTCAGCTCTGATGGAATTCCTTCGTCTTTCACGACGCCTCTTTGTTGGCTGCCTTTGCTCCCACCAGTCACTTACTTTTGTAAGCTCCTGGCGACTCGCTCAGTTGCCGCCGCGATGCGACGCGAAATACTTTGGACTTCATTACTCCACCAGCAATAATTTATAAAGCGGTTGATTCTCTTCAACCAAATCAGCAAGTGTGTAGTTGTCCAGCTCCGTGAGAAAACTTTGCACTGCCTTAGAAAGCGCCTGTTTGAGTCGACAGGCTGGGGTAATGTGGCAAAACTCGCTGCTACAATTGACCAACGATAAGGGTTCCAGCTCGCGAACCACATCACCAATACCAATATCCTTAGCGGGTTTACCCAAGCGGATACCGCCATTTTTTCCTCGAATAGCAGTAACAAAGCCCGCCCGGCTAAGTTGATTGATTATTTTGACCATATGATTACGGGACACGCCGTAGACTTCTGTCACCTCAGAAATACTGGTCATACGTCCTTCGGGAAGTGACGCCATGTAGATTAGCGCACGTAATCCGTAATCGGTGAAACTTGTTAACTGCACATCAACCTCAGGAAAAGGGATAAAACGGATAAACCTGGTGGTATTAATTATATTGATGATAAACCAGCCACCAGCCAGGTCGCTAATTTATTTCAGTTCGGGAAGGAAAAAAGCGAGGAACTTACGTGATTTTAAGCCGGATTCTGATGCAAAGCACCTTATCCGGCTTGAGATATTGCAAGCGCAGCGCCATTCGACGCCACGCTATAACCAGAATTATGCGTCGAACGGGTCGCGCAGGATCATGGTTTCAGTACGGTCTGGGCCAGTTGAGATAATATCAATCGGCACACCGGTCAGTTCTTCAATACGCTTGATGTAGTTCAGTGCAGCCTGCGGCAGACCGCTACGTTCCTTCACGCCGAAGGTAGATTCAGACCAGCCCGGCATGGTTTCGTAAATCGGCTCGATACCTTTCCAGTCGTCTGCTGCCAGCGGAGTAGTCGTTACTTCACGGCCATCCGGCATACGGTAAGCGACACAGATTTTCACCTCTTTCAAACCGTCCAGTACGTCCAGTTTGGTCAGGCAGAAGCCAGACAGGGAGTTAATCTGTACTGCACGGCGTACAGCAACGGAGTCCAGCCAGCCGGTACGACGACGACGACCGGTGGTCGCACCATACTCGTTACCTTGTTTGCACAGGAACTCGCCAACGTCATCAAACAGTTCAGTCGGGAACGGACCCGCACCTACACGAGTAGAGTAAGCTTTGATGATACCCAGAACGTAGTCCACATAACGTGGGCCCAGGCCAGAGCCGGTTGCCACGCCACCTGCGGTGGTGTTGGAGGACGTTACGTACGGATAGGTACCGTGGTCGATATCCAGCAGCGTACCCTGCGCACCTTCAAACATGACGAAATCGCCACGCTTACGCGCCTGGTCCAGCAGATCGGAAACATCAACAACCATCGAGGTCAGGATGTCGGCGATAGCCATCACATCATCCAGCACTTTCTGGTAGTCAACTGCTTCAACTTTATAGAAATTCACCAGCTGGAAGTTGTGATATTCCATCACTTCTTTCAGTTTTTCAGCGAAGGTTGCTTTATCAAACAGATCGCCAACACGCAGACCGCGACGAGCTACTTTGTCTTCATAAGCCGGACCGATACCACGACCGGTAGTACCGATCGCTTTCTCGCCACGCGCTTTCTCACGAGCGTTATCCAACGCAACGTGATAATCAAGGATCAGCGGACAAGCTTCAGACAGCAGCAGGCGCTCGCGAACCGGGATACCACGATCTTCCAGTCCTTTCATTTCTTTCATCAGCGCGGACGGAGACAGAACAACACCGTTACCGATGATGCTGATGACATTCTCGCGAAGAATACCTGATGGAATAAGATGGAGGACGGTTTTTTCACCGTTGATTACGAGAGTATGGCCTGCGTTGTGACCACCCTGGTAGCGCACAACATATTTAGCCCGTTCAGTCAGAAGATCGACGATCTTCCCTTTACCTTCGTCACCCCATTGGGTGCCCAGTACGACGACGTTGTTACCCATTTTTCAAAATCACCGTTTGCTTAAAAATGGATTCTACCACCGCTTTTTCAGATATACAGCACTTTTTGCATGCGAAAATCCGCAAATTAGTCTACTTATTAATCAGCCAATCGTTTTCCTCAACATGTAGTAGACCACAACGCCCGCAACCACAAGACCTCCACCAAAACGACGCAAAATATTTTCGGGAAGTTGCGCCATTGCAGAGATCATTTTCTTCCATGCGCTGGGATAAAGCATCGGACCCAGCCCTTCCAGCACCAAAACCAGCGCGAGCGCCAGCAAAATTGTTGAATTCATCCATCGCCCTTATATAAAAAGAAAACCACCGCATCCCTGGAGATGCCGGTGGTTTTGCTGCTTTAAAACCGCTGGAACGCGATTAGCGTGTCGCGGAACTCGGTGTCTTCATGTAGCGGAAGAAATCGCTGTCCGGACTCATGACCATCACGTCCTGGTTGCCTTCGAAGCTCTTCTCGTAAGCACGCAGGCTACGGATGAAGGCGTAGAAGTCAGGATCCTGACTAAACGCATCGGCAAACAGCTTAGCGGCTTCTGCATCGCCTTCACCGCGCATGATACGGCCCTGACGCTCAGATTCTGCCAGCGTTTTAGTGACTTCATAGTCCGCCGTTGCACGCAGTTTTTCCGCCTCTTCCTGGCCTTGTGAACGATGGCGACGCGCTACCGCTTCACGCTCAGCGCGCATACGGTTGTAGATAGCCTCGGACACTTCAGCAGGCAGGTTGATTTGCTTAATACGCACGTCAACCACTTCGATGCCCAATGCCGCCATACTGTTCGGGTTGATGACCGGTACTTTACCGTTCGTTTCAGCCTGAACACGTTCAGCCGCTTCGGCAATCGCGCTATCTGCTGCCGGAGTCGCCACTTCATCTTCCGTGCCAGCAGACCCGGAGTTCAGCGCGTCACGAACTTCCAGGGTCAGACGACCGCGGGAATCGGTAACGATGTCCTTCACGTCCAGACGACCAATTTCAGAACGCAGACGGTCAGAGAACTTACGTTTCAGCAGGACTTCCGCCTGAGAAACATCGCCACCGCCCGTTGCCAGGTAGTAACGGCTAAAGTCACTGATGCGCCACTTGATGTAGGAGTCAACAATCAGGTCTTTCTTCTCTTTAGTAACAAAGCGATCGGCCTGGTTGTCCATGGTCTGAATACGCGCATCGAGCATCTTCACAGATTCAATAAACGGAATCTTGAAGTGCAGGCCTGGTGCAACGACCAGCGGCTTGTTTTCATCGTCACGCAGAACTTTACCAAAGCGCAGAGTAATACCGCGCTCGCCTTCTTTGACCACAAAGACAGACATGAACAGAACTACCAGAACGATGATGATAATCGCAATAACTGACTTACGCATCGTTATTCCCCCTGACGCTGGTAGTCGTTACGCTGCGCATTCGCGCGGCGTTGGTCCATAATATCGCCCTGACTGGTGGACGATGTATTGCTTGCTCCAGTGCTGGAAGTCGTTGCTGGCGGCAGACGCAACAGGTTTGAACTGCTGTCAGTCTTTGCTGCTGGCGCACTACCACCTTTCAGCATTTGATCCAGCGGCAGAACCATCAGATTGCTGCCTTTATCGTTAACCAGGACTTTGCGGGTATTGCTCAGCACTTTTTCCATGGTTTCGATATACAGACGCTCGCGGGTAATTTGCGGTGCGGCTTTATATTCCGGCAGAATTTTTGCGAAGCGAGCCACTTCACCCTGTGCTTCCAGGATGGTCTGAGTCTTATACGCACGCGCTTCTTCCAGAATACGCTGAGCCTGACCGTTTGCACGCGGCTGAACTTCGTTGGTGTACGCTTCTGCTTCACGAATGTACTGCTGTTCGTTTTCACGTGCTGCGATAGCATCGTCAAACGCGGCTTTTACTTCTTCCGGCGGACGTGCTGCCTGGAAGTTGACGTCCAGCAAGGTGATACCCATGTTGTACGGACGGATTGTTTCTTCCAGTTCCCGCTGGGTATCGCTACGAATAACGGTACGCCCTTCGGTCAGGATACGGTCCATGGTGTATTTACCGATAACCCCACGCAGGGCGCTGTCAGTTGCCTGACGCAGACTGTCATCCGCACTGGTTACGCTAAACAGGTAACGCTGCGGATCGGTCACGCGGTACTGTACGTTCATTTCGACGCGCACGACGTTTTCGTCAGAGGTCAGCATAACGCCGGATGCGGCAAGTTCACGCACGGCTTCAACGTTGACCGGTGTCACTTCATCGATAAAGGTCGGTTTCCAGTTCAGACCCGGTTCAACCAAATGGCTGAATTTACCGAAGCGTGTCACCACGCCACGTTCCGCTTCTTTAATGGTATAGAAACCGCTAGCCGCCCAGATAATGACGATGGCGGCCGCTGCGATAGTAAAGACTCGCCCGCCCAGTTGCGGACGCGGGCCTTGCGATGAACTACCGCCGCCAGAACCAGTACCTTTACCGCCACCCAGACCACCGAGCTTTTTACTCAGTTTGCGGAAGATATCGTCCAGATCGGGAGGTCCCTGCTCGCGACCACCTTTGTTTCCATTTCCCTCAGGGTTGCCGCCAGGTTTGCTGCTTCCCCAGGGGTCGCGGTCTTGTCCGTTATTACCGGGCTGATTCCACGCCATTTTTGTGCTCCATATTTGTTATGCGATGCTATACCTGCGTCTTTTGCGCTGCCGATGCGTTGGCTGCGTCCCTCAACTCCAGTCACATAGTTGACTATGCTCCTGGAGATTTCAGGACTTGCCGCCTTCCTGCCGCACAAAATCCACAAGGTATAGAGGCGAAAAAATCTTCAGGCCATATCCGTCAGATCAGACAACATAGTCTTCCAGTGCCGGTTCTTGTTTACAGAGGCGACGCCAGTCTACGATCGGCATACGAACCTGCAGACCTACGCTGCCGTCTTCCTCCATCCACTCTTTTTCTATTGCCTGAAGTTGATAAAACCGGCTTCTCAAACGCCCTTCCTGCGGCGGCAAACGCAACGTATGCTGCGCCACCTCACCGGAAAGTCGCTCAGTCAAAGCCTGAAAAAGTTGTGGTATACCAATCCCCGTTTGCGCTGATACCCAAACGCGAATGGGTTTATTCTCTTCATCTCTATCGATACGCGGCTCAAAGTCATCCAACATATCGATTTTATTCATCACCAGCAGGGTCGGGATCTCATGTGCATCGATCTCTTCGAGCACCGTGTCGACTGCCTCGATGTTTTCCTGCACACGAAAATCTGCAGCATCAATAACGTGCAGCAGCAATGTCGCCTGACGTGTTTCCTGCAAGGTGGCTTTAAATGCCGCCACCAGGTCGTGCGGCAAATGGCGGATAAACCCTACGGTATCCGCCAGCACGGTCTCACCCACGTCCGCCACGTCTATGCGGCGCAGCGTTGGGTCCAGGGTCGCAAACAGCTGGTCCGCAGCATAAACCCGGGCTTCGGTGATCTGGTTGAACAGGGTGGATTTTCCGGCGTTGGTATATCCCACCAGTGATACGGTTGGGACATCCGCTTTCTTGCGCGACTGCCGCCCCTGCTCACGTTGCTTTTCAACTTTTTCCAGGCGCGACTGTATTTGCAAAATGCGATTACGCAGCAAACGACGGTCGGTTTCGAGCTGGGTTTCACCCGGACCACGCAAACCAATCCCGCCCTTTTGCCTTTCAAGGTGGGTCCAGCCACGGACCAGACGCGTAGCCATATGGCGCAACTGCGCCAGCTCAACCTGCAACTTACCCTCATGGGTGCGCGCACGCTGGGCAAAAATATCTAAAATAAGACCGGTCCTGTCGATAACAAGACACTGGCACAACTGTTCCAGGTTACGTTCCTGGGCGGGGCTCAGAGCATGATCAAAAATCACCACCGCAGCGCCAGTCGCTTTTACGGCTTCGGCAATTTCGATTGCCTTACCTTCACCAACAAAATACTTCGGGTGCGGTGCTTTACGGCTCCCGGTAATCACCTGCATTGCTTCGACACCGGCGGAAGAAACCAGAGATTCAAACTCCTGGAGGTCTTCCATATCTTTGTCTTGCGAAAAATAGATGTGTACCAGTACCGCCTGCTCACCGGCATCATAACGGTCAAACAAGCGTCAACCCCTTAATATAAATCAACGGGGAACGCAGGATCGCTGGCTCCCCGTATGTAAAACAGCTAATAACCTTATTCGGTTTCTTCGCTGTCCTGTTGCGCAGATGAACCTTGCGCGTTGCTACCGTGATGGTAGTTGCTGCCAGTGCCGCCGGTGGCATTATTGCTGTGATGAGAAACCGGACGAGACGGGACAACAGTAGAAATCGCGTGCTTATAAACCATCTGGCTGACCGTGTTTTTCAACAGGATCACGAACTGATCAAAAGACTCGATTTGACCTTGCAGCTTAATACCATTCACCAAATAAATAGAAACTGGAACACGTTCCCGACGCAGTGCGTTCAGGAACGGATCTTGTAAAGATTGCCCCTTAGCCATTCTCTCTTTTCCTTATATGCTTATTTGTACTTTGAACCTTTCGATTCTGAAAAATTGCGCACGATACGTTTCAATTGTACACATTCAGTTCGCGATAGCACCAACAACCTGTAATACTTCGTTTCGCGCCTGGTCAGGCTTTTCACTGTCAAGCCAGTGCACCCCTTCCCAACCACGCAACCAGGTTACCTGTCGCTTCGCCAACTGCCTCGTGGCGCAAACACCTCTATAAACCATTTCATCGTATGAAATTTCACCTTCAATGTATGACCACATCTGGCGATACCCTACACAACGAATGGAAGGCAAATCCGTATGCAAATCTCCACGGGCAAAAAGCGCCCGGACTTCTGCTTCAAAACCTGAAGCTAACATCTGATGAAAACGCTGCTCAATTCGCTGATGGAGCAGTTCACGGCTCGCCGGGGCGATTGCAAACTGATGCACCTGATACGGCAAAGCATCTCCTGACGTTTGCGTCAGCTCCGTTAAAGTTTTACCCGAAATGAAAAAAACTTCCAGTGCCCGGGAAAGTCTTTGCGGATCATTTGGATGAATACGCGCCGCAGCCACCGGATCGATGTCCTGAAGCTGTCGGTGTAACGCGTCCCAACCCTGCTCTGCCGCCTGCTGCTCAATTCTGGCCCTGACTTCCGGGTCCGCCGACGGTAACGGCGACAGCCCTTCAAGCAAGGCTTTGAAATATAACATTGTGCCGCCCACCAGCAACGGGATACGCCCCGCGGCGGTGATGTCGGCCATCTCGACTAACGCATCGCGACGAAAATCCGCAGCGGAGTACGCTTGCGACGGATCGCGAATATCCAGTAATCGGTGCGGCGCGGCCTGTAATTCATCTGCATCGGGCTTGGCTGTACCGATATCCATCCCCTTGTAAATAAGGGCGGAATCAACGCTTATCAACTCTATGGGCAAAACTTTACGCAATTCAATTGCGAGTGCCGTTTTACCGGAGGCCGTTGGCCCCATCAAAAAAATCGCCTTTGGCAGGCTCGCCTTACGGGTATCACTCATGTTTCAGGGCATTCATTACCGAATGTAAATCAACAGGTTGTAACAGACCACCCGGCGGTGCCTTCACGAGTTGTGGGCAGAGCCGCTCAACATCCGCTAACAGCGTAATCGCCTGTGCCATACTCCACTGTGGATGCTCGCTAATCAGGTTACGTGCGATCCACTGCGCAATATTGCCCGGCTCGAATACGGATTGCTGCGCCAGGTAGCCTATCAGTTCAGGAATCAAGATTTGTAAATTTTGTTGGCGTAAGGGTAAAGGCACCGCCCGGATGGTCACATGCTGCGCATCCAGTTGAAATTCAATGCCCAGCTCAGCCAGTTGGCTCTGTCCTTTTTGCAGCGCCGCTTTTTCATCGGCGTTGACTTTTAACCGTAAAGGGATCAGCAACGGCTGGGCGCAAACGGTCCCCTGGTCCGGCGTTAATTGCGCCTGACGCAGCCAACGCTCAGCCACCGGTAATGCCAGCAACCGAATATGGCCATCGCACTCGAGTAACGCACAGTCTGCACCGACAATCGTTAGCACCCGGCCAAAGCCCTGACTGCTGCCACTCAGAGGTGCCGATGATGTTTCAGAGACCGGCGTTTTACGCGTTGGAGCCGGCGTCTGCATCAGTTTCTGATAAATTTCGCCCTGCTGCTTTTGATATCCGGGTTGGGCATGAGGCCAACTGGCCCCCGCCTGACGGCCTGCGCCACTACTGCCGTTTCCAGCGCCAGCGGATGCTGAGTACCGCGGTGTTGCAGGTTCACGCGCGGGGGCAGGCTCGGCAAAATGGTTACGTCCGGCAGCAACACGGTTTTCCGGGATGTGCCTTGGAGCAGGTTCGTCCTCATCAGCCAACAGCAGCGGCGTTTCAAGCTGCTGTTGCAGGACGCTCAACACGCCCTGGTAAATAAAATCGTGCACCAAGCGGGATTGATGGAAACGGACCTCATGTTTAGCTGGGTGTACGTTGACATCCACTTGATGCGGATCGATTTCCAGATACAACACAAAAGCGGGTTGTTGATCGGCTCCCAGCTTATCTTCACAGGCCTGGCGGATAGCATGGTTGATCAGCCGATCTCGCATCATCCGACCATTCACATAACAGTACTGGATTTCTGCCAGTGCCGCCGTTGTGTGGTTAGGATCGGCCACCCAGCCGCGCAGCGTTAAATCACCATGCTGCCATTCAATCGCCAGCGCATGCTCCAGAAACGGCGTGCCGCAAATCGCGCCCAGCCGGCGCTCTTTCTGCCCATCCGCGGCCACTGCCCGGTACTGACGCACCACTTTGCCGTTGTGAGACAAATTAATCGTCACATCAAAACGCGCCAGCGCAATGCGGCGAATAATTTCGTCGATATGATTAAATTCAGTTTTCTCGGTGCGCATAAATTTGCGCCGCGCCGGGGTGTTATAGAACAGATCTAACACCTCCAGTGTGGTTCCCACTGGATGCGCAGCAGGTTTTACCGTCACATCCATGTCGCGCCCTTCAGCATAGGCTTGCCAGGCCTCAGGCTGCTCTTGTGTGCGCGACGTCAGGGTTAAACGAGACACGGAGCTGATACTTGCCAGCGCTTCGCCACGAAATCCGAGGCTCACGATGGCCTCAAGATCGTCAAGCGAGGCTATTTTACTGGTGGCATGACGCGCCAGCGCCAGCGCCAGCTCGTCTTTTTTAATCCCGCAGCCGTTGTCACGAATACGGATAAGCTTCGCGCCGCCGCGCTCAATATCGATATCAATGCGCGTCGCACCGGCATCGATGCTGTTTTCCACCAGCTCTTTCACCACTGACGCAGGCCGTTCTACCACCTCGCCTGCGGCAATCTGGTTCGCCAGCTGTGGCGGTAGAACCTGAATCGGCATGGCTAATCCTTAATTTGTTAACGTGTTACCCGGCGATATGGCGCTGGCGGTTTGCGCCGGCGCGCCCTGCGGTCCGGTTTGCATCGGGTGCGCCTGGAAATAGTTACGCAATCCTTTGTATATCGCCTCAGCCAGTTGCTGCTGGTAATCATCGCTCGCCAACAGACGTTCTTCGCTGTTGTTACTGATAAAGCCGGTTTCAACCAGCACAGACGGGATATCAGGCGAACGCAGTACGCCAAGACTGGCGTGTTCCGGACGGCGCTTATGCATCGAACCAATACGTTCTAACTGGCCGATCATGCTGGTCGCCACATCATACCCGACGCGCTGCGAATGACCGAACTGCAGATCCAGTACGGCCTGGCTGAGATAAGGATCGGACTGGCTGTTTGCCAGCACATCGCCCGCGCCGCCCAACAGCTCCGATTGTTTTTCGTGCTGTTCCAGCCAGCCGGCCATCTCACTGTTCGCCCGACGGTTCGACAGCACCCAAACGGAAGCACCTGTGGCATCACGGTTTGGCGCGGCATCCGCGTGAATAGAAACCAGGAAATTGGCGTTTTGTTTACGTGCGACGTCTGAACGCCCCATCACCGAGATAAAGTAATCGCCATCACGGGTGAGTACGCCTTTAAACATTGGGTCATCATTGAGCAAGCTGCGCAGTTTACGCGCCACGGCAATCGTGACGTTTTTCTCACGCGTGCCTCCAGGGCCAATCGCCCCCGGATCCTGCCCGCCGTGTCCGGCATCAATGGCAATAACCACTTTTTCACCGCTGCCGGTGCTGGCGCGCGCCGCAGGTCGTGTGGAGGTATTACTGTTGGTCACCATCGTGGTGCGATCGTTCTCTGCTTTAAACGGGTTACGCGCAGGCTCGGCAGGACGAGGGGCGACAACCGGCGTTTCAACACGCTTAACAACCACTGGAGGTGGAGGCGGTGGCGGTGGCGCATCAGCTTTGATGGTAAACACAACTGTATAATTGCCGCCGTTCTGTCGTTTAACGGCTTCGGCCTTGCCGTTCTCGGTTAAATCCACCACCAGACGCAAGGACTGCGCATCTTTTGGCGTGCCGGAGCGGATAGATTTCACCAGATTATTGCCGCTAAACAGCAGCGGTAATCCCTGAATCACTCCGGTTTGTTTTATATCCAGCGCGACGGTGCGTTTCCCGTCCTGGCTCACGGCGTATTCAGGCTCGCCAATAAAGCTCAGCGTAATCCGCGCCTGTTGATTGCCATTGGAAACCTGAAGATCGGAGAGGCTGGCGGCCCCTGCCTGCGCGCACAGCAGGACCAGGGTTGCCATCAGCCAGTTTCTGATGCGATAAATCATCCCGCCACCCTTAAGGTTATTCGGCTAAACGCGCCAGCAATAATTCACCCGATGAGGAGACTGCGCTTACGCGCGCCTCCCGACCTTGCGCCTGATATTCAATGTGTATTTCGACGTCCGGGTCTGGCAGTACACCTTTACCTTGTTGCGGCCATTCCACCAGGCAGATGGCATCATTGGCAAAATAATCGCGGATCCCCATAAATTCCAGCTCCTCCGGGTCCGCAAGTCGGTATAAATCGAAGTGATAAACCATCAAGTTATCGAGTGAATAGGGTTCAACCAGCGTGTAGGTGGGGCTTTTTACATTACCTTTATGACCTAACGCCTGCAGAAATCCCCGGCTGAAAGTGGTTTTACCCGCCCCCAGGTCGCCGTACAAATATATAACCGTCGCGCCGTCACAGGCTTTGGCTACCCGCAGTCCCAGGTCTAAAGTTGCCTGCTCATCAGGTAGTGGAATTACTCGATTCATCATGATAAACGTCAATCACATCAGGGTTAACAATACGCTGTAGCGTGGTAAAGAGATCTGTCGCCAGCATGCCGCGCGTACCAAAACGCGCCGCCAGCACATCCGCCGCCGCTCCGTGCGCAACACATCCCGCACATGCTGCATCATACGGGGTAAGCTTCTGTCCGAGCAATGCGCCAATAATACCGGAAAGCACATCTCCCATTCCGCCGCTGGCCATCCCTGCATTGCCGGTATCAATAATACCTAACTCAGCCTGTTCAGCTGCAACAACCGTACCCGCGCCTTTCAGCACTACCACGCCTCCGTACCGTTTTACCAGACGTTGTGCACAAAGTAAGCGATCGTCTTCAATTTCTGCAATGGAACAGCCCAGCAGTCGCGCGGCTTCACCTGGATGCGGCGTGATCACGCGATTGTGACGTTTATCGGGGTTGATTGCCAGCAGGTTCAGCGCATCCGCATCCCAGAGCATCGGTTTGCGAAAATTCTCCACTTTTTGCAGCGCTTTTTTGCCCCACTCCTGCTGACCAAGACCAGGTCCTATCACCACAACATCCGCCCATGCCAGGCTCTCTTCCAGAGTCTGCGGCGTCAGCGCATCGACCATCAGTTCTGGTCTGGCAGTCAGAACAGGCGCAATGTTCTCACTGCGCGTCAATACTTTGACCAGCCCGGCTCCCGCACGCAACGCCGCTTCACCGGCCATACGTATTGCACCTGCCGTGCCGTAGTCGCCACCGATAATCACCAGCCGACCGTGGGAGCCTTTGTGTGAGGTGGGCCGACGCGGCGTTAGCCAGTGCGCAAGCTGTTGAGCATCAAAACGTTGCAGCGGCGCGTTCTGCCCCGCCAGCCAGTCGTCCAGCCCAAGAGCATTAACATGCAGACGTCCGGTGACATCGCGTGCTTTACCGGTGAGCAGACCTGGCTTGAGCGCAATAAAGGTAACGGTATGCGCAGCGTTGATGACTGCCCCCGGCGTCGCCCCCGTCTGCGCCAGCAGGCCGGAGGGAATGTCGATTGCAATTGTAGGGGCTGGGTGGCTATTGGCACGTTCGATCAACGCCGGGAGAGGTTCACGCGGCGCGTTTTTTAAGCCAGTACCTGACAGCGCGTCGATAATGACGTCCACGCTGTCTGGCCAGTTAATATCAGCAGCATGAATAACGCCACCGGCGTTAAGCCAGGCGTCGTGCGCCTGCTGCGCTTCCTCGGGGAGCGGTTTATCACCCTCGTGCGCCAGCAACGTAACATTAAAACCCTGCGCTTTGGCAAGTCTTGCCACCACGTAACCATCACCGCCGTTGTTGCCGTGACCACATAGCACCAGCCAGTGTTGGGCGTTCGGATAGGCCTCGCGGGTGACCTGAAACGCCGCCTCTCCCGCCCGTTGCATCAGCTCATACAACGTCAGCCCTAAACTGTCTGCCGCCTCTCGCTCCATACGCCTGATGTCATCGGCGTGCCAGATGGAGTGTGGTATACTTGCGGGGTTTTTCTTCATTGTATGGTCCGTCATGTCAGAGCCCCTCGATCTCAATCAGTTAGCGCAAAATATTAAGCAGTGGGGGCTGGAGCTTGGCTTTCAGCAGGTCGGTATTGCCGATACCGACCTCAGCGAAGCAGAGCCCAAACTGCAGGCCTGGCTGGATAAACAATACCACGGCGAGATGGACTGGATGGCCCGTCACGGCATGATGCGCGCCCGCCCCCACGAATTATTGCCCGGTACGCTACGCGTCATCAGCGTACGTATGAACTATCTTCCTGCCAAAGCGGCCTTTGCCAGTACGTTGAAGAACCCTTCTCTGGGTTACGTCAGCCGTTACGCGCTTGGCCGCGACTACCATAAGCTGTTACGTAACCGCTTAAAAAAGCTGGGAGAGATGATTCAACAGCACTGCGCTTCGCTGAATTTTAGACCTTTTGTCGATTCTGCGCCCATTCTTGAGCGTCCTTTGGCTGAAAAAGCCGGGCTTGGCTGGACAGGTAAGCACTCACTAATCCTCAATCGCGAAGCCGGTTCATTTTTCTTCCTCGGGGAATTACTAATCGATTTACCCTTGCCGGTCGACCAACCAGCAGAAGAAGGATGCGGGAAATGCGTCGCCTGCATGACCATCTGTCCCACCGGGGCCATCGTTGAACCCTACACCGTAGATGCGCGCCGCTGTATCTCTTATCTCACTATCGAACTGGAAGGCCCGATCCCGGAAGAGTTTCGTCCATTGTTGGGGAATCGAATTTACGGCTGCGACGATTGCCAGCTCATTTGCCCGTGGAACCGCTATTCACAGTTGACGACAGAGGATGACTTCAACCCGCGCAAGCAGCTTCATGCTCCGGAGTTAATAGAGCTGTTTAGCTGGAGCGAAGCGTGGTTTTTAAAAGTCACGGAGGGGTCTGCCATTCGTCGTATTGGCCACCTGCGCTGGCTGCGAAATATCGCCGTTGCGTTGGGTAATGCCCCCTGGGATAACGCAGTTATTCACGCGCTGGAAAGTCGCAGAGGTGAGCACCCACTTCTCGACGAACACATAGACTGGGCGGTTGCTCAGCAAATCGAGAAGCGAAATACCTGCGTAGTTGAGGTGCAGCTACCGAAGAAACAACGTTTGGTCAGGGTCATTGAGAAGGGTCTGCCGCGCGACGCTTAAGTCATCCACAGCTTGTGTATAAAAATAAAAATACATTGATATTCAAGAGGGAAAAAATCGTCAAGTGATCGCATTAACAATTTGAAATGATAATTAAACCAATAATTTCAATCAGTTAAAATGATACTATTCACCCGGCGAAGTTTTTTGCATTCCAGGAATAATACCCGAACCTGTGGATAAGTCTGTTTACAAGAGTATGTCAATGACGAAACAAAACGTCCCCAACGCGATTATTCGTTGTGGATATTTTTATTGGGGTAAGAATTTGGAGCGGGAAACGAGACTCGAACTCGCGACCCCGACCTTGGCAAGGTCGTGCTCTACCAACTGAGCTATTCCCGC
>NZ_JAOWFA010000037.1:0-152124 GCF_030333885.1 Citrobacter sp. Cf132 | reverse complement strand
AGGGAAGGTGCGAACAAGTTCCTGATATGAGATCATCATATTCATCCGGAGCGCATCCCAGAGGGACATCATGAGCCATCAACTCACCTTCGCCGATAGTGAATTCAGCACTAAGCGCCGTCAGACCCGAAAAGAGATTTTCCTCTCCCGCATGGAGCAGATTCTGCCATGGCAGAATATGACCGCTGTCATCGAGCCGTTTTATCCCAAGGCGGGCAATGGCCGACGGCCCTATCCGCTGGAGACCATGCTGCGTATTCACTGCATGCAGCATTGGTACAACCTGAGCGACGGTGCCATGGAAGATGCCCTGTACGAAATCGCCTCCATGCGCCTGTTTGCCCGATTATCCCTGGATAGCGCCCTGCCGGATCGCACCACCATCATGAATTTCCGCCACCTGCTCGAGCAGCATCAACTGGCCCGTCAATTGTTCAAGACCATCAATCGCTGGCTGGCCGAAGCAGGCGTCATGATGACCCAAGGCACTTTGGTGGATGCCACCATCATTGAGGCACCCAGCTCGACCAAGAACAAAGAGCAGCAACGCGATCCGGAGATGCATCAGACCAAGAAAGGCAATCAGTGGCACTTTGGCATGAAGGCCCACATTGGTGTCGATGCCAAGAGTGGCCTGACCCACAGCCTGGTCACCACCGCGGCCAACGAGCATGACCTCAATCAGCTGGGTAATCTGCTTCATGGAGAGGAGCAATTTGTCTCAGCCGATGCCGGCTACCAAGGAGCGCCACAGCGCGAGGAGCTGGCCGAGGTGGATGTGGACTGGCTGATCGCCGAGCGTCCCGGCAGGGTAAAAACCTTGAAGCAGCATCCGCGCAAGAACAAAACGGCCATCAACATCGAATACATGAAAGCCAGCATCCGTGCCAGGGTGGAGCACCCGTTTCGCATCATCAAGCGGCAGTTCGGCTTCGTGAAAGCCAGATACAAGGGGCTGCTGAAAAACGATAACCAACTGGCGATGTTATTCACCCTGGCCAACCTGTTTCGGGTGGACCAAATGATACGTCAGTGGGAGAGATCTCAGTAAAAACCGGAAATAACGCCAGAAATGGTGGAAAAAATAGCCTAAATAGGCTGATTCGATGTGTTTGCGGGAAAAAAATCGGCCCAGATCCGCGAAATTTTAATCAGCGAGTCAGCTTGGGAAGAAATGACCTGCTTATTCGCACCTTCCCTAGAACTGCCAACACCCTCTGTTGTACTATCGCCGTAACAGGCAATGGACACAGCCTCTGAGCGACATATTTTTGATTTTATTTTCCCGATAGCGGCGGTGGTAATTTTTGCATTGTAATCAGTATATACTGATCCGTGCGTAAATGTGATTTCACCGTCTGAATGGAATTCACCCTCTTGATATCCGTCAAGATATACACTAGCCCCTCCATTAATTAAAACTGGCAACCCGGTAGCGCTTGCCGATGAGAATGCAGAAGAGTCATTACTCGAACCGTTTAGCGCTGCGCCAAAATCAGATGCAGATAAATTTTCTTTATTTTTTTCGTGCTGATTTCTTAATACTCCACCTGTGTAAGGCTGCTTAACACCAATTAATGAATCACCCTTCCCTTCTTCTCCGCTGGCTAATTGCAGCAGGACATCCGCTGCGCTACCGGAAGGGACTGGAACCCCAACTGGCCTGCCATTCACGATACCAATTACACTCCCCTCTAACTGGGATAGCAGGGGAAGAGGTTCGACAAAGTTATCAGGCACACGCAATGTGCGATCGATGTTAGTCTTTGCGACATTATCAACATAGTTCTTTGTAGCCGCATCTTGTGGCCGTGAAGGATCTCTAAGGTTTCTGATGTAGTTGTTAAGAGCATCATAATAGTTGGCCACAAATGATGGCTTACGCAGTGACAGGCTAAACGAACTACGAACCTGCTGAATCAGCATAGTCAACTTATCAAAAGCATCCTCATGCACTTCAGCGAAGAACTTACCCTGATTGCGGAGATCGGTTTCCTGCGTCACTGGCAACTCACGCGAAATGGAAATTTGGTATCCGTTTGTAAGTGCCGTCATCAGCATTACATTTCCGCCAGAATACCCACCAGCACCCGTAACGGTGTAATCAGTGTCAAGAATCAGCTCTGTGATGTTCTCGTTCAGGTCAACAACCTGCACCACCAGATCAGACTTATGAAAAATTCGGAAGGTATAGGGGAATGATGTCGTGACCCCGTTCCCAATGTAGTCGTTATGGTCAACTTCGGTTGAAACCGTCATGTTATTTTCTCCAGATTGCTTTTGCGCCCGGCGCGCATGCACTCTGGATCATTCTATTACCCAACAAACCCTATATGAATCGTTTAGGTGTTAATCAGTTATTTTATTACCTTACAGGTAATTTGCATTTCATGCTGGATAGTCCTGATATCTTCTGCTACTGTATGTTTATACAGTGATTGCATGGAGAAGAAGAGATGCAACGGCAGTATCACCATCCGCTGGAAGAAGGATTTGAAGAAAGAATACACACGCCGGTAGGCGTTAGATCCCTGGTGGAGGACTCGCATCTTATGAAGTTGCTGCGGGAACTCGATAAAGATGGCTTCAATGTTGATGGGCCACTTGCTGAACTGGTTGCGCTTGTGAATTACGTCACAAGTTCTCAAATGACTATGCAGGATCTGCAAACGCATCTCGATTACTGTGCGGAACAGTTACGGAAACAAACCACATAAAGAAAAGGCCGCGTAAGCGGCCATTTTATTAGATGTAACGTTCTTTAATGCACCAGCCTTCTGACAGGCTCAATTTAGGCTCCGCCTTTGCGGCTAAATATCCCATCCATCCCTTACGTTTATCGCCTAAAGTATTTGCCATTTCGTCTGAGTACTGAGACGGAACCCAGATAACAAGGTCTCCTTTAATCAAAGGAGATGTACCTACATCTGATTTATTTTTCATGAAAATAGCTGGCACTATAAACCCGCCATCATCAGAAGAAATCTTCACAGCATAAATTGCGTTACCATCTTCATCTGGTTCCTGATCCGTAATAACAAGAGCAATAAGCCCCTGTCTTTCAGCAATATCAGTTGTGCAATACTTACATGCATAATCAAATGCTGACTCATTATCTTTAAAGCAAAGGTCATTGTTTCCGTTCATCACCTTATTCCCCTCAGAATTAAGGCCGATCTCTCGGCCTTATTAATATTAAAACTCATTTACCTGTTTAAGAATGTACTGCGTACTCGTTGTAATGTCGCCAATACAGCGCCTTACACCTTTCACATAACAAAAGAGAGTTGTCAGTTCCGCGAATGCACCTTCAACATCATGCCCATCCTTGTCCATTTGGCGAAGCAAGTTCATCAACAGTGAATGCTCTGTCAGACCAGCAACGCCTTCAGGTGAATGAATCAGTTCATGATAGCCAGGCTTAAGCGCGACCTCATACCGCTTCGTATTATTTTTTACTACGCCACGGATTGCAGCAACTACCTCTGCGCTCAATTTTTCTTCCACAAGAAGGGATTCTCTTGCAGTGATCAACTCACCTTCCAGAGGAATTCGGGCTACGAGGGAAACGGCTTCATTGAACTGCCCGGCATCAATATTTTTATATGAAACTCCGAAGTGTGATTTTAGCGCAGACCACATAGTAATAATGGCCTTTGCCTGCTTATCTTTTGGAAGAGCCTGACCGCGAGACATAACCATTTCTTTAATGGCGAACTGCTGATCGGCGGTGATTTTACCCGGTTGAGTCTTCACAGCTTTGCGCGGGTTAACCACTTGGCCTTTCGTCCAGTATTCATAGAGCACATCGTCACACTCTTCCTGATACTGGATCACGCGGTCACGGATTTCTGGCTTAACCTTGTTTGGGCTAATGGTATTGAGCCAGCCGTTCAGTTTACGGAGGGCGAGGCAAATCATCTTCTGCATGCCTCCTGCGGTGGGTATAGAGATTTCCTCTATACCTTTAGCAAATCGCTGTTTGAGCTTTGTGTACTGCCCCATCCAGTCCATTCCCATACCCTCAACGATCGGCTTCATCGGGGTGTAAGGTTCGCCGTTATGATTTACAACAAACAGATCTGTACCGTGGAATGGTACGCTGATGGTGCAATGATTTTGCTTCAGTGCTAAAGTATTCATGTCGGTTTACCTGATAGTTGCTGACAAATTCGGAGCCTGACGGTCTGACCACCGTTGGGCTTCACTATTTTTACTGAGCATGACCCATCTTCTCTCTGAACTTCAAAGCCCACACAAGAGCCTGTACTAAGGCTGAGTTCTCCGATAACCCCTCTTCTTTTGCTATTTTCTTAAACGCTTCTTTTACCTGCTGCGGGTAACGAAGGGTCAGTTTTGCGTCGTTCTTATGCATTTCGATATTTCCTCTTTGGTTGATAGCATCACTTTGATGTCATGACATCATTATGATGCCATTGTTGGTGATGTCAATATGATGCTACTGTATTTTTATTAAAATTTGTGGCGCATGAAAATGACAGAAAAAGATAACCATGCTTTTATAGAGCGATTCACTGTACGTTTCCCTGATGGTATGCGTGACGCCGTCGCTGAGCGAGCCAAAAGCAACGGGCGATCTATGAACTCAGAGATCGTGCAGATAATTGAGGATGCGCTTTCTGGTGCCCCGGCTGTCGCCATTGGCAGCCACAAAGAACTGGTTGAGCGTTACCGGGAGCTGGCGAAATCACTCCCTGATGATGGCTGCAGTGAGGAGTGGCAGAAGGAATTTGATAAACTTACTATCGCGATCGTGGATGCGATGACACCATTGGTGCTCTTAAGATCAGAGCTTGTGAAGCTATTAGAAAAACGCGGAAAAAGTTAGTTCCATGGGGGATCCATGAGGTATTTAACATTTATATTGCTTTT
The DNA here is from genome assembly GCF_030333885.1 of Citrobacter sp. Cf132. Lineage (NCBI taxonomy): Bacteria > Pseudomonadati > Pseudomonadota > Gammaproteobacteria > Enterobacterales > Enterobacteriaceae > Citrobacter > Citrobacter sp. Cf132. The sequence continues at coordinate 147,231 of NZ_JAOWFA010000037.1, read as the reverse complement.
GATTTCAGGGTTTTCTTTCGCAGATGTTAGATGCACACCTAACATAACTAATTTTAATGTTTGCGAAAAGGCAAGTCAGATAGTGAAAGAGGTTGGCCCTATGCTTCCAATGGAGTTATCTGAAGGGGTGAGCATGTATGCTATTGACTCATCAGTTAACAAAATCGTTGCCAAAGTCAGAATCTCGATGACGGAAGAGCAAATGGATTATTACGCCAAGAAGAATCATATCACCCAGGGTGTTGCTAAAGATCGGATGTCAGATCAAGTCAAGATGTCGGTTTGCACTAAAAACAACCCATTACGCTCTTTCGTAAGGCTGGGTGGAGAAATGCAATATACATATTTCTATCCTTCAGGAAGCGAATACACCACCATAAACATAACCTCGTGCACATAACGCTCCATGCTTCAAGACTCACGCGCAGTACATCAACAGCATGGCTGGTAAGTTCTGATGACGATGGCACAGGGACGCGCCTATAAAATAATCATTGGCGATGTGACGTAGATTCGCGTAAGATTACCTTAAAGGTAAAAAGTCAGTCGGTTAGGGAGGTGAGTATGGTCCAGATAGCTGATAAAAGAAAAGGTAAAGAAAGACCGGGTCGACCATCGATCCGTCGTTCTCCTGAGTATAAGGCGAAACTGAGCGCTGCTTCCGATCTTCTCGCTGCAAAAATGGAAGAGAAGCGTTTAGCATGGGAAATAAAATAGTTCGCTCCGAATTGATTAAAGAAGCAATTATTGAAGATCCTTTGGTACGCCTTCCCATAGATGAGTTTGAAGAATACAAACTCATCTGCTTGGATGAGGGAAAAATACCTGCCCCTCCTGAACCTGAACAGCATGAGTACGTTTCTTACATAGACACAATCGGAAGGGATAAGTACTTCAGGAAACCAACCGAAGCGAGAGCTGAGGAACTTTTTCATGCTCATGTGTGGCAAGAGGGTTGTTGCTGGGGAGAGGGTGACGATTTACTAATTCAATGGGCCTGCACAAGTAATAGTTACGTTGTGTATTCCTATTTTGTTGATATTGATGATGATCATCATATCTATATAATTGATTATTGTAAGGATAAAGCTCACGACCTGATTGAAGACAAGCAACAGGTATCCATATGGACTGAGCAAGCTAAACAGTATCGATTACAACATATTAAGCCCGCATAGCGGGCTTTTTTGTGGCTGAAATCTGAGCGCAGAGATACAATCTTCAGGCCACGTATAAGTGGCCTACACATGGAAAGAAAAAATGAAAAAAGCATTAGCGGTTCTGTTTGTTCTGTTGTCTTTGGGTTCTGCTACACAAGCTTTTGCTGGAAACTGCCAGCATGACAGCGATACAGCTTCGGATGGATCACGCTGCGGTGGTCGTTCTGCCGATTCTCGTCCTGGCGGGCGTTAAAAAATTAAGGCCGCTTCGGCGGCCTTTGTGACATGTCACGCTACTTCATGCCTGGATCTACTTGGTTTATCAACGGCGCGATCCAGAACAGATTGTTGCCAGGAAGAAGTGTACGCACATTATGCAGCACCCGGTCACCAGCATCGCCGTTTAACACACCAGCGGTAACATCTGTAATAGTGTCGAGCAGGCCAAACGTCGGACCTAAAGCCGAGCCGATAAATCCACGGCTGGCGTATCTCGACTGTGTACCAGTACCGAGCAGCGCGCCAAGTCCAATCATCCCGCCCGTGGCCTTCTCCGCCATGTTGTTGTATTCCATCAGCGGACCGAGAATACCGGAGCGATCAATGCCTTCAATCACCAGTTTTTGCGGTGTCCAGTCGACATCTTTACCATTCGCAGACTGCTTAAGCGCATATGTAAGCGCTCCTAATGCAATCTGAAATGCGGTACCGTAATAAAACTGCCCAGTACCTTCCTGCAGACCACCCAGCGTTGCGCGGTTATAAGACGCCGTAGCGAAAGATTTAAACTGAAAGATCGTCTTACCCAGCGGCGTACTGGCCCACAGGGGGGTATCACCGATACCTGGTGTGATAACGGTGTTGTTAACGTCCTTCAGTACCGCCGACTGGAAGACACCAGCAACGTATTGATCGTCCCATTTTTCAAAATTACCAATATGCCAGCCGTCGATAACCTCGCCATGCTTTTCGAACTCACTGCGGATACGTGCGGCCATATTGTCGTTAATTCCGAGCTTCGCCAGACGACGACCTGCAAAAGCACCGGAGAGAATACCGTCTGACGTGATCATGCCGTTTACTGATTTGTTCATATCATCGAAGTGGCCCATCATAGTGAGCTTTCCGAACGCATCGGTAACACGCTCCATGCCAGCTTCCACTGCCGTAGTACGTGCAGAACTATCCACCAGGTCGCCCATTGTGCGTGCGCGGGTGTGCAGGATGGTTTCCAGCCCGACGGCCATTTTTAACTGTTCGGATCGGCTGGCCTTGAATGCAGGAGATCTGGTAATCAGTGAAGAGTAACCGCGCATGGTATTACTAAATCCGTTAACCATCACACCACGCGCTAGATCTGGAATTGCCGAAACAGTCATGCCGCCGAGCTTAGTAACAAAGTTAGCGCTACGCAGGAACGCGCCGGCGCGCACGAAAAATGATGACGGGTCGTCAGGCATACCATAGGTACCAGCCAAGCGGTCGCGAAGCGCTGTGATATCACGGATATCGTTCTCACGCGCTTTCGCCAGCTTTGCCTGTTCAGCAGGACGTTCACGCATCAACGCATCATATTCGTCCTGAATATCCTTAAGCTGCTTCTCCAGTGATTTATTGCCAAATGCGCGCGTCAACTCAACCTCTGCCGATGCCTCGCGGATATGACGCTGAAGCACATAATTAGCGTCGCTCTCCAGATAATCTTTCATCAGGCGATCTGGAACGCTCAATGTACGCGCCCTGGTGCTTCCGGCCGCTTTCACCATAAAGACGTTTGCAAAATCCTGAGGTATTTTTGCACCGGTAATTCTATTGATCGTGGTATCAGCAGCGATCTCTGCCTCTTCTCGGGACATTGTTTTTTCACCACGTGACCACCAGTCGACCAGCATGTCACGAAATTTATCTCGTTCGTTGGCGATCTTTCCTACCTTGTAAACGCGAGGGAAATAACTCTCCTGTCCGATGGCTTTAAGCTCATCGTCAGATGGTAGCAGGCCCAGCTTTTGCTGCGCCACTTTCACCCTGTTCACAACGGAACGCATTGCCTGCGCTGTCTCCTGTACAACCGGGTTGGCATGCACATCACCGCTGCGCATTGCGTTGCCCACTTCCTCACGGAACTGTGAAAAGCTCAGATCGCCACCAGCGGCTTTATACTGGCCGTAAGCCTGCTTATTCGCTACTACGACCGCAGCCTCTTCCCGTCGCCATCCGCGAACGCGGGTTTCCGCTGCAATAGGCGTCTCAATGCCGCGGGCGTTACCCTGCAAGGTGTAGTTATTCTCAGCCAACTCCAGAGCAGTTCGGCGGGATGTTTTCGACGGTGACTCCATCAGGCGGGTAAACGGAGTCAGATAACTGCCAGCCTTGCGCGCTACATTACTGACAGCTCCGCCTGCTGGTGTTAAATCTTCTAGTGTCGCTTCATTGATCCGCGCCGCCCCCACACTCCCACCGTCAGGATGTGCAGATGATGCTGCCACGTCTACTGGGTTTGTAACGCTCATGTTATCGAGTGCATCAGCCACTTCGCGCGTTGCAGAAGTGCGAACAGATGGTGAGAGCGCGGAGCCTGCTGCTGCAAATACGCCGCTCATCAACGCACCGGCGGCGACGTGTGCCGCGCTTTCCCCCCAAGTTCGGGTTATCTGCTGATTATTCAGCGCAATCTCGCTGGCCGCTGTTGCTGCCGCGCCGATTGCTGCCTGTGATGCTATGCGGGCCACTGCGCCGCCCTGTGCGCCAGGGATAAACATCGAAGCGACAGTGACAGGATCGACCACTCCTGCTGCAATACTGGCAAGAACACCTTCACCACCAGCTTCTGAAAGTACCCGTCGGTCTTCGTTTTCGTCGTCAATCTGCTGTTTCAGCCAGGCAGTTTCTTCCGGCGAGCGGGAATCAGCAAAAGCAGATCCCCATTGCTCATATCCATGAATCTCGCTTTTGTCTGTGTATGGGTTATATCCCTCGACTGGCTCAAACTGTTTCACTGGTCGGAACATCTCGGCCAGCAAGTTATTTTGTCGGAATGCCGCGCCCCATACAGATGGCTCTGGCTGTTGCGGCTCAGGGTTGGTTCCTTCAGGCAACGGGACATCAAACCCAGTTGGTGGAGGTAGGATCGAACCGCCAGGCGTGTAACCATTGGAGTACTTTTCTGGCAAAGAGAAAACTGGCATTAGTCGTTACTCCATGAGAAGTAGTTTTTGAAGCGATTAACACGGTCATCGTGGAACCTGCGATACTGTTCATCAATCGCACGGTGTTTGTCTTTAAATCCGCGAATTTCTTGACCTCGAAGCATTTCCTCTTGGTTTTTTTGCTCTCTCTCTATTTGAGATTTTTTATACGGTTCCCAGTCCTCAAGTGATGGCGTCCATCGGCTAACCTGACCATATTTATCGTATAGTGGCTGGACAGTCTCAATGCCGTCTTTATCTTTCGTGCGGACCATTATTGCGTAGCCTAACCCTTGTGGCGTCAGCACATCTGGGGTGATCTCAAGCTCACCACCAATGCGCGACTCCGGAGTTTTAGTAGTTACGGGCCCAGCGGAACCAGAAGTAATACCCAACTGTGTTGGGCTAGTTACGATCTGGTCTTTGCGATCGCCATACATCAGTTGCTCTTTCTCGGACTTCCATTGCTCAGCCTGCCATCCAGAAGGACCATAATTGTAAAGAGCCTCTGGTGCATACTTCATCAGCTTCGCGCTGCCATTAACTTCGCTGATGCTCCATGTCCTGGCGATCTGCTGGTTGGTCATACTCTTCGCCGCATCAGCATTGCCGCCGGTGGTGCGATAGTTAATGTCGTACAGCGCCTGATAATCATTACGGAATCTGGCCGCTTCCGGCGTCTGGTCATCCGCTGATGGATCCAAGCGGAACCATTGCGCCATATTGCTGACGGCGGAGTCCATCGCCTTAACCCGGTCTTTTTTATACTCCTTAGTGCTTTGAGTAGATGCCAACTGAGCCTTAAGCGCATCTGTCTGGTTGTAAGTCAGGTTTTGTGCCTGTTCAATGGCTGATTCAGGAGCCATACCAGAATCTGTAAGCTGCTTAACGGTAAGATAGAATCCCTGCATATCCTTAGGCATATCACCGACAGAAGCAGGATCTGCGTCATACAGGCGGTTAAACAGATCAGCCCCCTGCTTAACAACATCAGGACTACGAGATCGAGATATAGCAGACAACTGTGATGTAACCTGCGATGGAATAATGCCGGTTTGGGCTACTATCTGGACGACTCCGTCATGCGTAGAACCGTCGTTAATTCTGAAATTCTGAGCTGTCTGCGTATAGTCGGCAGCTTTCTGCATGGACTTATTTGCAGGGTCCAGCTTTTCACCCATTGAAAGCGCCTCGTTGAATCTACGAGAGTCCCGCTGAGCCTGTATGGTTTCATTTGACCGGCTAACCAAAGAAGATAACTTTCCATACGCTTCCAGCTTCAAAGCGTAATCAGGATCGTTAACCTCAGGTTTCTTTTTGAGTAGTTCCTGTTGCTGCTGCTCTGGTGAAAGGTACTGAATGGCCTGGAATGTTTTTGCATTGTCCATGGCAATATCAAGCTGCGATACCATTTTCTTTCCCTGATCGCCATAACTAAACATAATGGCTGGGATCGAAGGAACTGCATCAGGAACCTCGCCATTGTTGAGTTGCGCCATTGTGTTGTTGAGCAGTGGTTCAAGTTCATTAAGAACCAGCTTTCTCTGCTTCTCAATCTGAGCGTTTGCAAGGTTATCAATCTGATAAACTGTAACAGGGTCCATACCGGTTTTATTTTTACGGTACCGTGAAATCCATCCCTGCGTTTCAGATGGTAGTTGTTTTATGAAGTCGGCCTGAGATATCTCGCCTTTTCTTGGATCACCAACCTTTTCAATAAGCTTGTCAACATTGCCCTGCCCCCAGTTATATGCAGCCCCAGCCAGTAATTCAGAACCATATTTGTTTGACAGCTCCTGAGCGTAATCTGATGCCAGCATGGTGTGCTGCTCTTCATCTGCCGGGTTGTATTGAACCCCACGCCGTGCAGCCAATTCTTTACCTGTTTCTGGCATCAACTGGAAACGGCCCTGAGCGCCTGCTGAGGATGTAATGATCGAACCATCTGAATCAAGGTGTTTCCCACCCGATTCGACAATACCGACAGCGCGCATATCCAGGCCACCGGTATCATCTGCCGAAAATTCGCCATTCATCCACCCGAGCGGATTATCAACTGCATAGTTCTTCGCTCTCATCTCCGTAGCGGCAAGGTTATCTTTTTCAATAGCAGCCAGAATCTGTTCCTGCGACCACCCTCTTGAAGCGCCATATCTTGCTGTTGCTACTGTGCGGATATTTTTTGCGAGTACCGCCTCCTGCGGGTTGTTCCATGAGTCAGCCTCTTTCTGAATCTGTAGCTGTCTGGTGGCATCGTATTGATTACTCTCAAACTCGTTAACCTGCCCCTGCTCATAGCGACCTACATTACCCTGAAACTGGATGCGTTGCTGCTGAGCCTGCTGCATGAACATCTGGCGAGATGCGTCATCAGGTAAAGATGCAGACAGCGATTGGATCTGCTCATCGTATTGCTGCGTAAACTCGAGTCCTTTACCAAGAGCATTCTGCCCCTTCAGGCTGTATAGCTTGGTCTTTAAATCTTCTTCAGCCTGGCTGAGCTTTAAGCTCGCCTCCTGAGAAAGAGCGATATTGGCCCGCTGTTTAGCCTGACCTAAAACGTTGATAGCTTTACTTCCAGCATCAACGAGAGCATCGCCAATATTAGGTTGTTCAAATGTCTGGAATCCGGGAGAGGAAAATCCCTGGGACTGAACCCCCTTTCCAGTGACTGTAGGTACGACTGGCATCAGTAGCCCCCTAATTTAAATTGCGAGTTACTATTAACGAAACCTTTATTGGAAAGCATTGGGGTACTTCCGCCCCCAGAGGTTACTGACGTTTTGAATGGATTCCACGTTCCGCCGCCCATCTGGTAAGCGCCGTATGCCTGAAGTGGAGCAGTCAGCAGTGTAGTGAATGCCCCCATATTCCCCTGCTTGCGTGCTGAGTTGGCCTGAGCTTTGTAGTTTTCAGCCTGAACCTGAAAGCCATATGCTTCACGCTGAGCGTTATTAACCGTAGTCAGCGCATCAAGCGCGCCAAACTGAGCTGTATCGCCAAAGATATCAAGCGCTCCACCAGTGGAAAGATCTGCGCCAGTTGCGCCCATGGTTGCCGCCTGGGTGCCAGCAGCCTGGCGGTTACGACGACGAACCTCATCAGCCTGAGCATTACCACGGTTGATAGAATCCTGTGCCTGTGCCGTGGCCACTTCTGCATTTTGCTCGGCTACAGCAGACGAATACTTACCTTGCTGGTACTGGTTGTATGCTGAAACGCCACTTAATGCGACACTGGCGCCAGCGAGAGCGATAGCCGGGCTACACATTATTTTCTCTCCATGTGGAATCGGTGAAACGGTAGGTTTTTAATGCCGTATAACTGAGGATCATCGATGGTGAATCCCAACCAGTGAAGCCAGATGCGTGCAGTGTGGTTACGTGCATCAACATAATTTTCAAGATACGGGTAAACAGTCAGCATTGCATTGACCACTTTTCCACAGCGGCGAAGGAAGGTGCGCTGGTATTTCTCCAGCGCGTCAGTGCCAACAAGCCATGGTATGCCGCTGCCGCCGATCATCGATGCTGGCGCTACGCCGAAAACAGTCACCACCTCACCGTTTATCAGCCCGGCGCAGCAGAATGTTGACGTGCGCAGACCGGTTTCCAGCACGCGCCGCGGACTCCATCCATTGGTTGCCAGAAACTCATCGATATCAGCCTGGCGGACATGCGGAAGTATTGATTCGATATGCTCTGCGGTGGCCGGTACGATCTGAGCGTTAATCATCAGAAGTCTCCGACGGTAAGGCGAGGTAATACAGCAAGAACAGAAAGCGGAAGCGGGTCGAGCTGGCGAACCTTAACGCGTCCGTTTTTATCCCAGTTACTGTCGAGTTTTACTTCAACCTTTCCGGTAGCGTCATCAACAGGATCGTCGTAGAACTCAAATTCACGCTGCGGGTATTCATACCAGGTTCCGCCCGGAGTTGTTGCCCATATTCCACGGCTGGCATTGACGACCATCGTTACAGTAGGAATGACCTGCTTTTTATCCAGCAGCGTTTCCTGCCCGTTGATATTGATGTCCAGCGTTTCGAATTCAGCGGTGATAGGAAGACCGATGTGCACCACTGCGCCTGGTGATTCCAGCGTGACGGAACCACCAGTTACTGTTTTCTGTGGTTCAACGCTGGCATCTGACAGAATGTTTACCGTCTGCCCTTCGAGGTGCGACAGGCCACCGAACGTCTGTCGAGCCATTTGCCAGTTAGTTGTGGCCACATTGCGAAGTATCGCCGGAACGTTGCGATTGAATCTGACGGTAACCGCGGTATTGCTGGTTACGGAGATGATATCGCCGCGCAGCTCTTTAGCCACCGGTTCGTTGGTGTCTGGATCCATGCCGGTATATGGGAACTGAATCTGAGCACCAACATCGGTATTAACGAAATACGCTCCACCACTGACAGTAACCGGATAATCAACCTGATAGCTCCAGTCACCTGTGCCACCGCTGATGGTCATTGTGCGTGATGATGTATTGCGCCCGTCGTAGCTCAGACCGCAGTCGACAAAGAACGCGTCCTCATCATTGGTGAACAGACGACTGGAAAGACGCTCGATGTAACGAACTGTCTGCCCATTGATGGTACGGTTAACCACGAAGTAAACAGCATCCTCGCTGCCTTCACTGATGGAGCAGGTGCTTTCGTACTTACCGGCGCTGGACTGCGGTGCCCATGCGAAAACTTGTTGATCGCGTAAATAGGTCAGCACCAGCAATTTACCGTCATCACGAATGCAGAACGCGCTGCTGTACGGCACGATGCAGAATGACCAGTCGACAATACTATGCTTCTGGAAAAGGTGGTTTGCCAGTATGGTCAGGTCCGTACCCTGGTACCCGTCAACATCAAACGAATACGCCAGATCACGGACCACGCTTCCCTTCTCCTGGATGAACAACGCGATGTTTGCCACGGCGATAGGTGGTACGTTGCTGGAACCGTTGTTCCCCTGGGAGCTGAACGAGAACGCCGCCGGAGTGAGGACCTTATTCTGGTCCCCGGATATCGTATATTCCCCGCCAGATGTCAGAGCAACCAGGTTACCAACGTCAATCAGGTGACGGATCTCATTCACCTGCCGACCGGCGTAAGTGTAGATAATCCGATCGTCATCCTGAATAGGGTTGTTCTTTCCAAAATCTTTATAGTCGCCGGTACGACTCGCCCAAATAGTTTGCGGGTATGCTGTAGAAGCGGCAAAGTACAGGCGCTGCTGATAGTAAACAACGGTGCTCGGGTAGCCGTTAACGCTGTTCCATGCGTATTTCGCCCACTTATAGCTTGCGTTAGTGGAGCCAACCACCTGAGACGGAATGAATGAAACCACATCGGCAGTTGCTGTCAGCCCACCACCTGCCACTGCTGTGATTCTGGCAATGCCAAAACCGCTGTGCAGGTACTCCCACTGGATACCGGTATCATCATCTCCCGTTCCGCCCCAGCCATCCCACGACATACCTTCAGTGTGAGATGGTCGAAGTGTTCCGGTCTTGCCCGCAGTATTTGCTCGGTAGTAGTTGCTGTCTGCACGGCGGACATCGTTGATTGCTGTGGTCTTGCTGGTTTCCCATACCGGTACGGAATCAATAGCAGGCTGCTCGAGATAGAACAGTTTTCCGACCTGCTCAGCACCGAAGATGGCAGAACTTGCCGTCAACGTAATGGTTCCGGTGCTGGCGCTGGCGTATACCTTCACTGTTTCGTCAACGTTAATATCTTCGAACGGTCCGTTTTTGGTGGTGACGTCGACGATCTGCCAGTTGTCGTGCGCGTAGCGGCGCAGTTCTTTCGGCGGGTATGCAGGATGCACCAGCGTCAGAACGTCAGCGCTCTGCGTGAATTTTATGCGGAAAAGGTCGGTATCAGCATATGGCATCGCCAGCTCATAAATCACATTGCTGGTCGTCTGAACATAAGCGCCGTCTTTAATGACGCGCATATAGTTATGACCGAACTCAAGCGCGTAGGTCTGGACGGTCGAGAACTGAAACGGGATTAACCGGCACTTGCGATCTGGATATTTAGCTGGGCCAACAAAGCGCGTACCGGGTCGGTTCTCTACGCCGCCATACTGACGAACAATGAAGTTATCGCACTTGCGAAGCGCCACCTGATACTTTGACATATCAATGCGGCCGTACAGTGACGGACCAATTTCACCACCGGCAAAGCTCGGTTGAATCCAGCTAAAAGCCATTATGACAACCTCGCTGCTGTGAACTCATCTACCGGTGGTTGTGGCTCCTGTGATTCGTTCTGGCTGTGTGAGCCAGCGCTCAGGATAACGCGGTTGTACATAGTCAGTGCGTTGTTACCGAGATCTGCGCTACCGGTCAGCGCCATATTGATGGCTGCAGCCAGACGCCATGAAAGCGCCTCCATAAAAATGGCGTCATACATATTGACGTCAGTAACCCGCGCCACGTACTTCAACCACGCTTTCGGCTGATCGGTGTAAATGAGCTTACCTGTCAGGTCATCATTGGAACCGACAACATATTCAATGCGCTGCGCAGCCGTAGGATTGCGTAGGCCGGGAGGCATGATCTCTGTTATGCGCACGCAATCAGATGGGTACTGGTAAGCATACTGCCAGTCAGGAGGCGGGTTATTGGTATCAGCCAGCGCAACGCGTTTGGTAGCAAAGTTCCAGTCGAAGTCAGCAAGAGCAGCATCGCGACACGCATCAAAATGCAGGGAGCACTGCCCTGCCTCTTTACTGGCTTCATTCAGACTGTTAATGCTGCGGCTGTTACCGATATTGCTCAGCGCGCGGTTGCAGATCTCGATAACGGAGGCCATTAATCATCCTCCCCGCCTGGGTAGAACGCATCTTTCAGCTCTTTGGCATCATCACGTTTCTGTGGAGCCATGCCAATATCGGTGATCTGCAGCTCAACATAGTTGTCTTCACCATGATCTGTGGTGCGGGTAGACACAGAACATACGTTAGCCATTGCAATAACTGAAACGCTATCACCTACCGCTGGCAGTGATTTTGCATTCAGGCCGAGACGTTGCAGAGATTCGTTATCCAGCGTGATGCGCAGACCCCACGGATACTGATCTTTGGTTTCTGGTTTTCCATCTTCACCAACGAATGAGTCGGTGCCTGTTTTCATGTTTACAGTTTTCATTCTCAGGTCTCCGCATAGAAAAGCGGGGCCGAATGGCCCCGGCTTTTAGCACTTTATTGAGCGCTTACACGCCCAGTTCTTTACGCCGGTCGTCAATCTTCCCTTTGAGAGTTTTTGCGCTGGTGTTTTTATGCGGAGCTTCGCCGAACATCTCTTCGTAAATGGTACGAAGCTGGTCCAGTTCCTGAAGCTCTTCATTGGTTGGCAGAACCTCTTCCTTCACCACGACATCACCGTCGTTATGAGGGATAAGGTTTTTGCCAGCCTCCCCGGAAAACTCCACAATATCGCCAGGCTCGCAGAGCTTGCCGTTAATGAAGGAGCGTTCTTTGACGCGATATTTAGACATTGGTCTGCACCCCGCCAACAATGCCAGCGGTTACTTTGCCAGTGGTCGGCGCGGTACCGGTGACGGTGTAGTTAAGGCGGATATAGCGCTCCAGTTTCATCGGCAGCGTGATGACCGGCGTTTTGTAACCAACGGTCAGGGATGCCAGAGGAATGACCATGGAGATCACATCTGTTGCAGAGCTGAAAGACGAGTTGTCATCAGTCTGCACCGTTACGGTCAGGCTGGTCAGGGTGTTGAATGCCTCAACAACCTGAATCAGCAGCGGGATATCGCCATTTTTACCGACATCCTTACTGGAGCCGGTGTCAATGACGTTGGTTGATGCCGCGGTGGCCGTAATGTCCTGAGCCGCGGAGAACAAAGCCTGTTGATCAAGCAACATGATTCTCTCTCCTTACGCCGTTACGGCAGATTCAGTGTTGAGGATTGCATCCACACGACGGATAGGAATGCCCAGGAAGGAAACGATCTTCTTACCGCCGTACTCTTCGATGGTAAGGTTTACGTTTTTGGCATTCATAGCCTGTTTGTGCAGCCATGCGTGGATGGTTTTGTTGGCATAGATAACTTCTTTGCCATCACCAAGCATTGCCACGTCGCGGGCATAATATGCATCCACCATCATGCTGATCAGGTCAGCACCAGTTGATGCGTCTTTGGTCAGCGTGGTCACATCGATGTTGCAGATGCGAGAAATTGAACGCCAGTCACGCACGCTCAGACCAAGATCCCACTTGAATTCGTCACGATACGCACGGAACTGTCCGCCGTTACCGTCACTTACCAGATCATCGCCGAGGTCTTCATGCTGGAAACCAGCGACCATGCCTTCCGGATAGATCATGTGAGCAGTGTTCTCACCCCATGACATAAACCAGATAGAGGTATTGGTAGAGCCGCTACCACCGGCGCTGAATACGTTTTCTGCGCTTGCGGCTTTACTGGTGCTAAGCGTGTTGAAGCGCGGCGCCAGGCCCATGAAAGCTTCAGGCTCAGCATCAGTGTTGCCGTAGATGGCATAGCGGGAGACTTTGTTGTTGAAGCCCTGCAGCTTGCCCATGTTTTCGGAAACACGGAACGCGGCGGCGTTGTTGGAGCGGTCCGCCAGAGCCTTATCAACGAAGCCCAGGTCGTACAACATACCGGTTGTATCGGTCACTGGCACGGTCTGGGTTTTGGTTGGCTGAACGCCCTGGTTATAGCGGCGCCATACCGGCTCAGGAATACCTGCGCGGATGGTGGTTTTATGCTTAGAGCCGTCGTTACACGGCACATAGATCGCATCGGTCAGGATGTCGTTGGTTTTCGCCAACTGCTCCACGATGCGCGCGATTCGCCCGTTCTTGTCAGTACGATTGTAGATGTCAAGCAACGATGGCAGAGTTTGACCGATTAAAGCCATTTTTCATACCTCACTTTTTGGGATAGAAGGCGGAGATAAGGTCACTGCCGCCGCTTTCATGACCGCCGGTGACAACCTTGTCTTCTGACATTGCCTTGCCGACTTTGATAAACGCTTTAACAAGCGCCGGGTGATTACCCAGACCGGTTGAATCCAGGTATTCTTTCAGTTCTTGATCACCAAATTGTTCCAGTGCACGCTGCGCAGCGCTGAGGTTTGCGGTCAGGTTGTCGCCGCCGATCTCCTTGTCTGCCTTAACATCTGCAGCCCACTGCTCAGTGGTTTTCTGCCAGGCTTCCGCCTGCTGCTGCTGGACCATTGGCATGATCTTGGTGCCATACAGGTCGACCATCTTCTGCGCCTGATCATTGGTCAGGTTCAGTTCACGGGCGATAGGCTCGAATTGTTCCAGGGCAGCAGCATCAAGCTCCTGGCCCTCAGCTGGTTTGAACTCGTATTTCTCCGGCGCGCCTTCCTGCTTCTGCTCTTTGTCTTCACCAGGCTTTTTCTCTTCAGGCTTATCACCATCAGCAGGTTTTTCTTCCTGAGGTTTGTCACCTTCAGTGCCTGGCTGCTGCTTATCGCCTTCCGGTTTAGCCGGATCGCCAGCTGGTGCCGGATTATCCCCAGTTGATGCAGCAGGTTCAGATGCAGCAGGAGCTGCGCCACCATCAGCTGGTTGCTCATTGCAAAGACGGCGATGCAGCAAACGTTCAAATAAATTCATGGTCACTCCTGTTCACTGGCCTCTGCGGCCATCTTCAGATACTGATCGGGGCAGTGCGCCATGACGCGTTGAAACAGAACCAGAGCCAGGTTGCGCTGCCCTTCGTTGAATGCTGTGATGTGCGGATCTACGTTGAAGCAAGCTCCAAACACCTGACCTTTCTCAAGCAGTGACCAGATCACGCGGCGGCCATGCTCGCTCCCCATAACGAACTGGATGTCGTCGATATCTCGCTGCGCAAGAAGTTGCTGTTTAGCGTCAAGCTCTGCTTTACGGCCTTCGTCGTCGATATCCATCATTGCTGTGGCGCTCCTGCTGCATTAGCGATAGCGGTTAATGCGCTCGGGTCAGTGGTCTGCGTTTCGCTGAGAGTCTTGGCTCCCTGCGCTGCCGCCTGACCCATAGCCATTGCCTGTGCTGCCTGAGCCTGTTTCGCGCGCTCTTCGCGAATACCCTGTACCTGCTCCTGCGGAACGATGACGGTTGGCGATACGCCTGACATTTCAGAGAACGCGTCGATAGCCTGATCCACGTCGAGCTTGTCGAGCGCTTCAGGTTTGAACTGTGCCAGTTGCCCGATAAAGCCAACTGTCTGCGACAGGCTGGTGAGGCCGATAGATTTCTGAGCCTGAGCCATCACAGAGATGTACTCTATGCGCAGCGGCATACCTTGAAGAACGTCCGGAGGTTCGGGCAACATGTTCTTGCGGGCCATGATTGAGAACACGCGATCGATAAGCGGGTTAAGCGCTTCGTCATTCAGACGCTCAAGCACCGGGCCAAGCATCAGCAGCTTCTCTTCTTTCATCTCGATCACAGCTTCCACCGGCATTGAGCGAGTGTTGATGTTTTGCAGCATCATGAAGAGGTCGACGAAGTAGGCGCTATTGATGGTCTGGCGGGTGTCCTGAATATCAGCCAGCAGATCTGCAGTATTCGGGTTTACCAGGTATGCAGGTTTGAAACCGTCCTGACCGGTCAACACGTCGAGATATGTCACATCGCCAGGCAACAGGGAAACACGCTGATTCTTGAGGGATGTCGGGGCAACCATCGGCGGGTTAGTGGCTTTATCGATCAACTGAGCTTTGCGCTTCTGCTCAACCTGAAGGGCTTTAACCTGACCGAGTGCCAGCATGCCAGGGCATGAAGATGCGTAAACGTCTTCGCCGTTAACTTCCCAGCGTGGCGCCAGGATCGGGAATTCATCGAAGCCGGACTCACGCAGCAACTTGTCGTAATCGCCGCCAGACTCGAAATAGACAGAGCGGTAAGGCTTGTTCTTGCTGTCCATCTTACCGCTGTCGCGGTTGACGTTAGGCGTGATGCAGTGGTTAACCTCCACCCACGTTTCATACGTGCCGTTTTCCCACATGCCTTTTACGGATGTACTGACGTTATCCAGACCGAATTCCTGCACCATCTGGCGCACGGTCATGGAGAACTGTCGAATGCAGGTGTCAACGCTACCGCGCGGACTGTTAGCCAGATAGTAACTGCCAATAGGGAAAGGCATTGTGCGAATCACGTCCTGGTCATCTTCCAGAACAGCCATAGCGCCGGTGCCGAAAGTACCCAGGCTTGCGTACATAACAGGCAGTGACTGATACAGATTCGATTTGTTGAACACTTCGTTCATGCGGCGCTGCACGACTTCCAGCCAGATTTTCACCGGGCCATAGTCCATCATGTCAGGGTCAGGCGTTGCCAGTTTGAACCACGGACGTGCCGGGCTGGTGATGCCTGACATCATGCCGCTGGACAGAATGCGCTGAGCCATTGAGCCAGTGGGATCAACAATCTTGGTATTACGACGATCATCACGGTTTACATCAGATGTCAGAAAGCGGGAACCACGCGGATTGATGAAGTCACTCAGATCACGCCAGTGCGATTCGAACGATGTGCGCTCATTCTTCAGCTGTGCGAGTTGCTTCAGCAGGCGCTCTTTTTCGGTTTCCGCCATCTCTGCCTACTCCGTTACTGACCAAGCAGCGTTTTACCGCTGGTGTTTGCAGTTGAGGTGTCACCCTGCGCACCAGTCAGCAGTGTAGAACTGCGACCAGCTGCTGCACGGCGTCGGCGCTCTTCGTCATCTCGGGCACTGACCACAGCGGCGTCCTGCTCCTGAGGCGCGGCCTGTACTTCTGGTGCTGCTGGCACTGATGGCTTGCTGCCGATACACATAGCAATAGCTCCGTACGCAATTAAATTATTACCAATTTAACCACATATGATTTATTTAGCGTAGGATATTGACACTTATAACATCAGATATTACCTTTTAGGTAATTGGGTAGTGTGTTGAATTGATGAATTGCGGAGGTGGTTATGTAACCGCTTGTGCAGTAGCCCGGAGTACCGCAGCAATAAATTGGGCTTAAAAGTAAAGGCGGTGGATAAGCGGAGCATCATCTCCGCACATAACTAAAAGCGCGCTTCAGTGAATGACCTTTGAGCCTGGTCGTTAAATCCAAACGGTGGAGTGCGCTTTCAGGTGTGTAGCAGTACGGCATATGGCACATGTGCCGCAGCGGTCCGGATGGGTTCCCTTGATGCTACTTCCCCATCCGGGTAGCCGGAATGTGCAAGCCAGTGTTAGGTAAGCATGGACATGACGATTCACCATCGTGGCGATACGGTGTGAAACCTCGGAAGAGACGAGGATGCAACGATGAGAGCATTGGGGTGACCGGTTAATCCCATGACGCTAACCGATACAGGCGCAGTGTTCTCTTCGTTGTGGTGAATAAGGCATTAAGCCGGTTACCACCGGTGATTGTTAGAAGCATCTGCGCAGAGTTGCTATGCCGAATAGACTGCGTACCACAACCCAATCACGCCTTAGGACCGTGATGAAGCGCCTATAAAAACGATGCTGTGTAGCCTTTGGCGGTGGCAGTTTCCCTTGATGCTGACCACCGTCACTTTTACACCAGAACGCCATTGCGATGACGTTGCGCTGTAAACCCGTAAGCCATGGAAGGCACCCTTGCTTCCAGTTCGCCCACTTCGGTGGGCATTTTTTTAAGGTGAGATTATGAAAACAGTTAATATGTTGGCTACGTATTTAGACGCATGGCCAAGCAAATACATCAGAATCTTTCAGGGTAGTGACTCCATTTTTTATGGTGAAGAACCAATCGGCGAAAGTGATTTTGTAATAACTAAGGCAATACCCGGTGAACAACTGGCAGGGTTAATGCTGAGTGAAGATGCTGGAACGTGCATCACCTGTCAGGAGTGGGTTGCTGCACGTATGTCGGCAATGGAAAAGGGTGATGTGCCTGATATTTCTCGTGCCTACGTCAATAAAGAAAAAAGTTATGATGATTACATGCGAGAACACTTATACAACATTAAGTTACAATGTCTGCATGCGGCGCTTATTCAGAATGGGCAATTCGATAAAACCAATGCCACCAATATTGCGGAAGCCATCAACGCTGGATTTGATGCCATTAATCTTGGTGATTGCAATATCACAGACACAAACAAAGCCTTAGCTGACTCATTCGAAGAAGTGACAAGACCAGTAATTAAATGGCTGGCTCAAAATGTTCACCCGCATCATTCGGTTATCATTGATAGCACTCACGCTGAACTGTTAGAAGGCCGGCTGGCTGTGAGCACCGAAGAATATTTACAGGACTAAAGCCGTGACATGTCACAACTAGCCCGCCGATTCGCGGGCTTTTTCATGCATAGGGATCGTACTCTGTGAGAGCCTTACCCTGCTGGCTTTGCTGCTGCCCATAGTTGAACTGTTTTTTGGTAACAGGAGCGGCATAAGTCAGCACGTAGGCGTCAGCATTGTTCGGTGATCGGCCAAGCAATTCTTTCACCTCGTCCTTGTCCTGTAAAATCTTCCTGCTGTCCTTCAGCCTGACTTTGTATTCAGGTGCACTCAACTCATCTGCAAGGTCCTGGCTGTCAAGTTGGGCGCCAAGCTTCAGCGCGTCACGGGCTGATTTGTACATCTCGCCGCGCTTGTTACCCATTTCAGGATCTGCTGTACCGCTTCCGAACATTATCAGCGTCCAGTTTCTCCCCCAGTTATCACCGACAGATTTAAGGCCTGTGCCATAGCCGTAGTCGATAAATACAGCATCAGCCTGGTACTGGTCCTCAAAGTCGGCAATCACTTTCGCAAACAGTACATCGTCAGTAGTACGCTGCCACTCCCCGAGTTTCTTGCAGTGCAGCCCCTGCCGCAGGTAGATAACTGCGGGGTCTTTCCCCTGGTGAGACGGGTCGACGCCAAGAATTACAGCAGCGTGCTGGACCTGTGCCGGAGTAATAACCCTGCCGACAGCTGGTTGCGTCAGGCCGGATGGAATGAACTGGTTTTCAGAAGCGTCAGGGAAGATCCCGCGCACACGGACTTTCACGAAGTCGCTGTCTTCACCGTAGTCGTCCACCCATTTCTGCAACTGCTGCTTGTTTGTGCCTTCCACGGTGCGGCTGTCTATCTGCGCGCACTTCCAGCGGTGTTTGTACTTGCGGAAGCATTCACGGAAACGCCCGGTGTTACGCGTCGGGTTCCCGAATGCCACCCAGATGATTTCCGTGTCTTCGTCCGTAAGCGCACCCTCGGCAACTTCCCACACCAGATCGGCAATGTTGGACGCTTCGTCGAATACGACGATGATGCGCTTGCGCTCGTTGTGCAGCCCGGCGAACGCCTCGGTGTTGTGTTCAGACCACGGAATGGCATCAGCGCGCCAGCGTTTGTCGTGACCGGGATCGTTGCTGTACATCGCCGTGGCGGTGCAGGTGAACCACTCTTTCGTGATAGCCAGGTTGGACCATTTGATGATTTCCGGCCAGGTCTTGGTGCGCAACTGGTTGTCGGTGTTGGCGGTCACCACCACCTTGCAGTCTTCACAGGTAGACATGCCCCAGTTAATCAGCATTGAGATGAACGCGGATTTGCCGATACCGTGGCCGGATGCCCTGGCCAGCATCAGCGGCTGGTGACGGGTAGCAGGATTCTGGAGGTGATCGCGTATCTCACGGAATGCATCAGCCTGCCATTTGCGGGGACCAGTGGCGTGCGCCAGTTCTGTGCCATCCTCACCCCATGGGAACGCGTACAGTGCGTAGCCCAGCGGGTCATACGTGAACGAGGCGATATCCTCTACGAGCTGCTCTTCCGGCGACATGGCTGCGGTTGTCATTCTTCACCACCAGCCTGCTCTTTGACGCGGCGGCGCGCGGCGGCCATGCGGTCGGCAATGGTGACAGTGCCGGAAACCTCCAGGCGCTCTTTGAACGCATTGACGTCGACGTGCTTACCAATCAGCTCGAGGTTCTTCACCTTGTCAGGCCATTTTATTTTTTTGAGGATCGTCTCGATTGATGTCTCATCCATATTCATGATGGTCGATGACAGGTCGAAACCACTCAGTGTAGTGCGCCATATCTTCGGCCACTCGCGGATCGGCTTCAGCGTGCCGTCATCGTTCAGGATGTCGATCACATCCATCTGGTCAATTTCCACCAGGCGAAGCAGCACATAATCAGCACTGACGCGCAGGCGCTTATTGCGTTCCTCCATCAACTCGGCGATCCGTTTCTGGATACGCTCATCACGCATCATGACACTGGCTTTAACCGCTGCCGTATTAGGCGAGAATCCTGCGTTAATCGCCGCCTGAGTCTGATTCTCAGGGCATTTGGTATATTCCTGCGCATAAGCCTCCTGCATCGCTGTGAGTGGCTTATACTGCGTTGATTTGCGTTTTGGTGCTTTAGGTTCTGCGGGCATTGTTACCACCGAAGTAATAATTACCGTTTTGGTAATAGTAACACGCAAAACAAAGCCGCCATAGTCGGCGGCCGTTGCAATTTATTGTCACTATCGTGACATGTCACACTGATAATTTAGTCTCATGCCAGCCACGCGTAACCCAGCATTTCGAATCACCGTCGCACGGACACGACTTAACCGGCAGCGCATCGCCGCACTTACCGCAACGATTAACGCTGATTGACTTGATACGACCACGAACGCGGGCATCATCCTGGCGAATCAGCAACGCAATGTACTCGTTCATGTCATACGGCGCACGACCAGGGCGACGGGCGGCGCAGTTTCGCGCCAGCATCTCCAGTTCCTGCTCGTCGAGTTGCAATTCAAGTTTGCGGTTACCGGATTCAGCCAGGCGGACACGCTGCGCTGCTTTGCGTTCTGCTGCGGATTTAGCCATCACCAAATCCCCATTCCAGAGGCAGCAATTAACTGGCAGATAGCGCACATAGCCAGCGTAATAACAACCACTTTAACTGGCGGCATCACTTATCCCCTTCTGACAGTTTTTGCATAGCACCGGCGTAACGCTGCATTCCATGTTCAAGCGCGGACTTCACATCTTGCTGCGGTGCTGCTGGCAGTTCCATCCAGTGAGTTACGCGCCCGCCATTATCATTTTCAACCCACCACCGCTCACCATTCCATGAGCAGTTCCACTGATAGTGGCTTTTACCAAGACAATTCTGTTCTTCCACATAGCACCAATAACGGCATTCTGCTTCCGGCATCCGTTCACTTACCGGAATCCAACCATCCGGAATAACCGGAGAGTTGCCGGCCTCATAAGCAACGCGCATCCAGTGGTAAAATGCCTCAGTGGTTACACAGCCACAATCGACGTCTATAGTATCATTTTGCTGTGATAGCCATTGATCGAATGGCAACCTGCAATCTACCATGTCGAGGTGTTGCTCGGGATGGTTGTCAGCCTGAAGCATGGTGGCGCGGCAGGCATTCCACCCCTCCGCGTACATTTTGGCGTCCTGCCAGTTTGTCTGCACGTCAGGGTATGTTGTTTCGACCGTAGCTGGTTCTGGCACTACCGTAGCTGGCGGTGCAGCGTAGAGTGGTATTGCCGCAGAGTGTTGAGGCTCATACATTGGCCTGTTAATTCCTGCCGTGATGTAGCCAGTGCTTTTCACCCATAGCCATGCGTCTGGTGCGCCTACTGGTTCTGAGTTCCTCGCTTCCAACACTTCATCAATCACCTTCACAGCATCAGCCATTGCGTAGCCGAGATTACCGCCGTCGCTTTGTGCTGCTGCTTTACTGAGTATTTCGCTTATCTGGTGCAGGCGATCGAGTGATACAGGGCCGTGCGCCGGGTGGTTGTTAGTTGTCATGGGTTAGCCCTCTACGCTGATATCAACGGCTACTTTTATTTTCCCGGCAGAAACTTCAAAACCGGTGACATCCGCATTAAGCATGTACTCAGAGATAACCAGAGCAAGAAGTTTTAGTTTTGCGTCTGTATTGTTACCGTTCAACTCTTCAAGAAGCTCAATAACTGGCTCCATATGTTCGCCCATTTTCATGCTCACTCCCCCTTCACGCTAATGCCAGCGGCGGCACGTTCGGCCTCACTTTGCTCCCAAAACCACTTGTGAAGCGCCATAAGCTCTTCGTCAATCGGTGCAAACTTGCGGTCAAAGTAGGCCTGAGCGTCTTTCTCTGCTTCGTCCGGCAATTCGCCAGGGCCAAACAGTGTGTTATAAATCCAGGCCAGACCGTTCTTCGCGTCGCCAGTTGCCTGCCATTCGATAATCGCAGCCTGCATAACCAGAATGTTCTTCCCGATTATCAGGTCCAGTTCTTTGTACCGGTTGCGGATGTATGCATTCTCGCTTTGTAATTCAGCGTTGCGCTTCTCTGCGGCTTCAGCGCGGTCTATCGCCGATTCAAGTGCGTCCTTCAGTTCAGATGTGTATTCCGCATCGCAGCAACTGGCGCATATGCATCCGCCATCTTCGTGCTTAACAGTGAGCGACCATTGGCTACAGAATTCGCAATCACACATCACAGCCTTATTCCAGTTGTGTATTTTGCGCTCAGGAACACGCAGAGCCTGTTTGTTGAGTGCTGTCATTGGGCTGCCTCCCAGCAAAGTTGAGTTTTGTATGCGCTCTTAACGCGCTTTACTTTTCCGGCTTCTTCCAACTTCTTCAGTCTGCGCAACACGTAGGCGGTATCGAGTGGCCAGAATTGGCGGCGGAGAACGTTAGTAACAAAGTAGGTCATGCAGTTACCGCGCTCAGTCAGCACCTGGATAATTTCTTCATCGGTTGGTTTGCTCATAGCGCGGCTCCTTTGCGAAGTTGGGCGGCATCCTCTCGAAGGGCTTCAGCGTATTCAGATGCTGCTCTGCTGAGTATTTCGCGTATCTGGTGCAGGCGATCGAGTGATACAGGACCGTGCGCCGGGTGGTTGTTAGTTGTCATGGGTTAGTCCTCAAGCTTACGCGGTGCTCCGCGATATTGTGGTGCTGGAGTATGCTTCGGAACGGCAATGGCATGCTTCATAAGTTCTTTCCAGGTCGCTGCGTTATTGCGAAGCCATCTACCATCGTTATCGTCAAAGAATCCTTTAGCGACAGAGTGAGATAATGGCTCTGCTACATCACACGGAACCGCCATCGTCTGTACGCCATTGTTGTAGTATCCGAGGTTAGATAGCACATTACTTTCAGCGTAACGACCTGCCGTGTGGCAACGGCACCGGTATCCGCTATCGTTTTCTGCCCACAGCGTGATATACGGGTCACCTCGCTGGGTGTGTGCTGTGCTTAGAATGAAATATTCACGCTCCATGCTCACTCCCCCTTCACGCCAATGCCAGCGGCGGCAAGCACTTTGCTAACAAGAACCTTATAAGCATTCTGAGCACGTACAGCATCAACGGAGCGCCATTTCTCCACATCTGGAAGTGTTACAGTGCGCGCTTTGCTACAGTCGCTGGTGCGTCGTCCCATTTCACGAATAACTTCTGCAAGTTTCTCGGCGTCAGATGCGGAGATATCGCCATCAATAAACATCACTGGCTTACCCTTATTCGCCTCCAGTTCTGCTATGCGCTTCTCTGCGGATTCCAAGTCATCACCTAACTTCTGCGCCATCTGAAACCAATTGGCGCGTTGTTCTTCTTTGGTTTCCAGCTCATCCAGCATCGCCAAAGCAATCTTTCTCATGCGGTCCTTGCTGCATATTTCCAGTTCTTCACGTAGCGCATGTTTGTTGAGTGCTGTCATTTGGCTGCCTCCTGCTTAACGAGCGCTAAGCCATCTTTGATAAATGCGTGATACTTCTTGCCAGTTATCGCTGACTCAACCAGAGGAGTTAGGGGAAGTAAGATGCCAATTACCTTCATGAATTCGTCAAAGCCGATTTCGAATTTCTCATAGAGAAGCTCATCAAAATCAAAACCGTCATTGCGCTTTTCGTCGGTGATTCCGTAAATGGCACTCAGTAATTCTTCCACTTCGAAATAATCAATGCTCATAGCGCGGCTCCTTTGCGAAGTTGGGCTGCGTAGTGTTCACTAAGCGCTCCGGCAGCAACAGAGATTAGCGTGTCAAAATCACACACTACTGTTTCACCATCATGCTGTTCGGAGTTAGCGATAACCGTTAAAGCTCGGACTAATGGCGCTGATTCCTGCGCCCGCACTTCAGCCAGGTACGCGTCGGTTGCCGGGGTTTTTATTTCAGGCTTGGCGAATACCGGCCAGCAATCAGTGCCATCGGAATTTTTGTGGCCTGCCTCATCGTGAACATCAAGATACTCACCACACGGCAAAGGGTCTTCCCATGTTGGTGGAATAGCGTGCCAGGATAGATAGGCTTGAGGCTTATCAAATGCCGATTTCATCCCCGCATTCTCCACCGCCAGTTCCCTGCACTTGCTCTCGGCGTTAGCGAGCTGTACTGCCTGCTCGTTACCTCGCACCAGTTGCACTTCAAGCTGCGTGGCCAGATCGCTAATCAGTTGCGCCAGGCTGCGCACGTCGACAGCACCACATGATGCTTTCAGTTCAGCCGCGCGCTCATGTCCTAACTTCGCTAACTCAATGATATTACTTCCCATTATTACCCTCGCTTACCCGTATAAGTTATTGATTAGTTTGATAACTAAAAGGATCGTCGATTTAGAACTCTTCGACGCTCCACCCGCCACCAGCTTTCTTCGGCTTAACCGTTACCCCGATGATGCGAAACGGGTACTGGTCTGCTGCGACTTTGGTTTTCACCCTGGCGTCGTCGGTCCAGAAACCTTTCACCTCGTGCAGTTCCATCTCACCAGTGGTGAGCATCACTGCGAAATCAGGCGTGTAGAACGTGTTATCAGCCAGCCGAAGCTTGATACCTTCGAACCGATACCAGGCTATTTCCCCGGCATGCTTGCGTAACTCAAGGTGCTGCCAGTAAGCCGATTCGGTTTTATTCATCTGGCCAGTCTTGAGCCTTCCGAGTGCCTGCAACTTCCTTTTCATGATTTACCCCTCAGGTAATTTAAAACCACAAATGAGTTAATTTCAATAGCAATGCGCATATTTTATTACCCTTTTGGTAATTCATCAGATGTAAAAAAATGCGCTACTGCGCTGGTTTTACTTGATGAGTCCTGCTGCCTTCCATCGCCTGTATTCCTCCATGAGCCACTGTGCCGGTGTTATCCCTCCCAGGGTGGCTGCGTTAGGCATACACCCGAAACTTCGCCCTGGTGGATGGTAGGCGTTACCTGAGCCTGTCGGTGGTGTGCTCATTGGTTCTGGCTTGGCCTGTATGCTGAGTATTGGATCAGGAATCTGGTGACCGGATGCCACTTTTGCCGACCATTCATCCAGCAGCTTGCGAGCATGCTTCTCAACTTCAGCCTCACTTAGTTGTCGCTGATACATCGCCCTACGGGTATCACACACAATCCAGTACATGACCGGGTGACGCCACGGGAATCTCTCGGGGCCACCAGGCTGGAGGCTTTTCTCTTTGGCGTAACGGTGAAACTCCCCCATCACGTCCTCGATGCTGATCCCCAGCACCATCTTGCTGTCCTTGCACCACTTGATGAATTGCCCAGGCGAAGGCCAGAATGGTGATTCACTGGCGCGGGCATGTCGCATCCCTGCCGATACCTGCTCACGGGTGCGAATACCGCTCTCAGCGAATGCGGCGATCCACTGTTGCTTTGCTGCTGTCTCCTGCGCTGGAGTCTTCAGGTTGGTCTGCTCAGCTGCCGGGAATAGCTGCTTAAGCTGTTTAAACAGGGCATCTACAAGGCGCTCTGCTGTGATGTTCACCACGTTGTCGCTACCTGCATATTGACGGTCTGAACCGGTTAAGCTGGCCATAGCCTCACCGTCTCGGTTCTGGATGGCGGTAAATACGTTATTCACAGGAAATCCTCCCACGCCTCTGGACTGTTCCAGTGCGGTACGTTGTTTTCAGGTGAGGTCAGTTTGTTCTGTCTGCTGATCTGCAGACGTCTGGCAAGTTTTTGCTCCCATTGCGCATGGTGGAAAGCCTTACCCTCGGCCATCCAGTAAACCCTGAACTCTGCAAGCTCCTGTGGTGTTGGCTGGCAATCCAGGTTAATACCCTGCAATGAAGACACCCGGAGGAAATCATCCGATGGTGACCAGTGCTCATGCATGACAAATTTCCCGAATTTCCCCAGTCCACCAGGAGGGACAAAGTTGTTAATCACGGCGTTGTTGGCGTCAGTCTTCTGAGTCAATAAACCACCAGTTTTATCGCCCCTCTCCTTCTCTTGGTTATATGACTGGTTAACTGATAGGTTCTGCATCCCGTTTTTGGGATCATTCAACTTCCCGTTTTTGGGATCATTCAACTTCCCGTTTTTGGGTATATTCCCAATATTGGTAACATTACCGTTTTTGGGTATGTTTAAAGAGAAAACCCGGACCCTTCTTGTTGCCCCTTTTCTTTCTCCTGTATCTGAAATTAGCCCCATTCCGATGAGTGAAATAAGACCAGCCTGAACTGTTTTTTTATTCAGGCTTGTGTCGGTAACCAGGCGTTCGATGCTTGGATAGCACAGGTTGTATTCATCGGCTCGATCAGCCATCGAGAGCAGGATGAGTTTCAGTGATGAGCTGCCCGGATTTGTTTTCCATGCCCACTCTGTTGCGTGTCTGCTCATGGTAAATACCTGTCGTCAGCTTGAGTGTTGCAGGCTGGCTTCGGCCATGAGCTGCTTTATTTCTGCCTGGCGGCGCAGGCTTGTGTTGATGGCGCATGTAACGCAGTGCCCGTTGTAAACGTAACGCTCACTGTCATGACCATGCTTACACTGTTTTCCGGTGTAATAACGCTTAAGACCTGCCTTTGCAGCGTCAAGGCGAGTAATAATCTCCATTGCACAACCTCATTAACGTTTACTATTACGATGATTTTGATGCAGGAAGAAAAAAAGATCAACCGTATATGGATTTTTATTACCAAAAGGGTGTTTTGTGCGGGAAGGGGCCGCCAGGTAATGACGGCATTGATGGGTTCGGATAGGGTTATCGGTCGTAGAAGAAGAGCACTAATTCAGGTTTAGACTTTGTCCATTCGCGAGAACGACATGCTTTAAACAGTCCGTCCATCAGTCGCTTACCCGGCATCTTGCGGCGACCGGTAAGGTGTGTCTGGATGTAATGACTGGTGGTTCCGGCTTCATCTGCAAATGCTTCACGCTCATCAGGAGACAGTCCCAGCCAGTGCTTTTTGAAATCAAATTTTTTTTCGTCACTCATATTTTGCTTATCTCAGCCTGTCTATTCATATCTGAATTATTACCTTTCTGGTGAAAAAATCAATGATTATTACCGTTATGGTAACTTTACCTTTATGGTAATATTCATTTAAATTTAGTCAGTTAGGTAACATTAAATGGACAAATACAATAGCTATGAAAAGTATTTATGACATAAGACGCAAAAACCTTAACGAAATCATTCGCCGGGATTTCGATGACACCCAGTTGCGCTTTGCAGAACGGGTGAAGCGTTCGCAGAACCTGGTCAACCGGTGGTGTACTGGTATCAAAAACATCGGGCCGAATGCCGCGCGTATCATTGAAGAAGCAGCACGCAAAGAAAAGTTCTGGCTTGATGTTGATCACGACCTGGCATTTATTCCAGCAGATAACTTTGTTCCGTCCACCGAAGATGGCGAATGGACTGTAGAGAAGCAGGCCGCAGCCACGCTCAACGCCTGGATGAGAAAGAACCCGGAAATGACATCCGAAAAGAAAGTTGCAGTTGCAGCTGGTATTGGCCCGGCCACAGTTAACCGGATTATGAAAGCGGAAGTCAGCACAACCATCGGCGTTCTTTCCTCCCTGGCGCGCGCGTTCGGTCATGAAGCATACGAGATGATTATTCCCGCCGGCGCTCCTGGTGTTATCGACTACGACCACCGGTTGTATGCGGCTCTGCCACAGGAAGAAAAGAACAAGATCACCTCATTCATCAACTTCGTGTTTGAGCAGAACAAAAGTAAGTAATCCCCCGCCATTCTGACGCTTTACCTGCCCGATGGCGGTAAGCTCGCGCCTCACATAATTACCAAAATGGTAATTTTTTCTCGTCATACCTATTGACATAATCACTTTTTGATCTGATTATTACCCAAAAGGTAATACAAGAGCACATCGCTCAGGCAGAAACCACCACTTCGTGGCTTTCCTGCATCTTTATGTATTACCAAATTGGTAATAGTGAGGTTCATATGCAGTGGAAAGTCATCAACGGTTGGTACTGCGTTACAGCTTGCGGGCTGATGAGCTGGAAATTCCGCACGCTGGGTGAAGCAATGATCTGGGTATTCGTCAGCAAGCTGGCGGTAAAAACGGAAATGGATATGGGGGTGAGCAAGTGAGCGAATCAAAAGAACTGGTGCTGGTACAACTTCCGGCACCTGCAGATCTGGAAGCGGCATTCATCAGTGATGAGTACATCTCAAACCTGATTGCTGATATTCGCCAGAAAGCGTTATCGGTAGTTGGTGACGTCAACACGGTTAAGGGGCGCGGCGTTTATATCAGCATGGCATCTACCGTGCGTCGCACTAAAACAGCCATCGACGACGCTGGAAAAAATCTGGTTGCTGAAATGAAAAAGCGCCCTGCTCTTGTCGATGCAAGCCGCAAAAAAGTACGCGATGCGCTGGATGAACTGGCGGTAGAAATACGCCGACCGGCTACCGAATGGGAAGCTGAACAGGAGCGCATCAAAGCTGAAGAAGCTGCTCGAGTTAAAGCTGAAAACGACCGTAAGCAGTTCGAATCAGATCACGAGATTGCCCTGCTCATGAACGAAAAACATGACCGTGAAGCCAAAGAGAAAGCTGAAGAATCCGAACGCCAGCGCATTGCTCATGAAGAAGAGTTAAAGCGCCAGGCAGCAGAACAGGCCAAGCGCGAAGCCGAAGAGAAAATCGAGCGTGAACGCGCCGAATCTGCCCGTCGCGAGGCTGAATTAAAGTTCAAGGCTGAGCAGGCAGAGCGTGAACGTATTGCCGCAGAGCAAAAAGCTGAAGCAGAGAAGAAGGAAGCCACAGATCGTGCCGAGCGCGAAAAACAGGAAGCTATCGCAGCTGAGCAACGCAAGGCGCAGGAAGAAGCCGAGCGCATCAAACGTGAAGCCGAAGCGAAAGAAGCGGCCCGTCTGGCGGAAGAGAAGCGCATCGCTGATGAAGCGGCATCACGCGCTGCTGATGTAGAGCACCGTCGGGCCATTAATGCTGCTGTGGTCCAGGCGCTAATTGACCAGGGCATTCCTGAAGACTGGGCAAAGGCATGTGTTGTCGCCATCGCTCGCGGGAAAATCCCAGCAACAACCATCAACTACTGAGGTGGCTATGCACATTCAGCAATTCAATAACCTGAAAAAAATAGCAACTCAGTTCAGCAATGACTACCAGCTGTCATCTGAACTGTATGACCGCCACGTTGAGCTGATCGAAGCAGTCGCTGGTTGCGAAATGGAAGAGTCATTCAAACGCGCCATTCTCCGTGCCGGTGTTCGTTATGAAGTTCTCGAGGCGGCACTTGAAAGTGATGATTTCGAAGAACTGATGTCGTCATTCAAACGTGAATTTACTGGCGTCATCGCACGTCTTGACCTTGCTGACCAGATCGACAGCAAAAGGAATGCAGCATGAATACCGGTATCTATTTCGATATCAGCAACGAGGACTACCACGCCGGTGACGGCGTGAGTAAGTCACAACTGGATATGGTGGCCAAGAACCCTGCACTTCTGAAATGGGTCAAGGCAGCGCCGGAAGACGAAGAGAAGAAGTCCGCGCTGGATATGGGTACTGCTCTGCACTGTCTGCTGCTTGAGCCGGATGAATTCGATAAGCGTTTCATCGTGGCGCCGGAATTTAACCGCCGAACCAATCAAGGCAAAGCGGATGAAGCCGCATTCATGAAAGACGTTGCCGGCATGGGTATGACGGTGATGGATGCCGAGCAGGGCCGGAAACTGAAACTTATGCGCGACAGCGCAATGGCCCACCCGGCGGCGCGCTGGATGCTGGAAGCACCAGGCCACTGTGAAGCATCGATGTACTGGAATGACGAAGAGACTGCCGAACTGTGCCGGATCCGTCCGGATAAGTGGCTGAATGAGCACAACGTGATCGTAGATGTGAAAAAAGTTGCAGACATGGATCGCTTTGCACGTCACATCGAGGAATTCCGCTACCACGTCCAGGACGCCATGTACCGCGAAGGCGCACTGAAAGTAACTGGGCAGCCACACGGATTCTTCTTCCTGGCTGTGAGCGAAACCATCGACTGCGGTCGATATCCGGTCCGCGTATTCGAACTGGATGCGCCGGATGTTGACGCCGGGCACCAGTTATTCCGCCGGGATCTGAATACCTATCACGAATGCCGCATCAGCGACGAATGGGGCGGCGTGGAAATTATTAAACGCCCTGAGTGGGCACGCAAACAGGATATGTACGTATGAGCAACGAAATCGCAACCATGAATGCACCAGCAGATACCGCTATCGCTGGAACTGCTGCCACCATTTTTAGCCCTGAAGGGTTGAACCAGTTGATGAAGTTTGCCGAAGTGATGGCGCAAAGCCTCGTAACGGTACCGGCTCACCTCGTCGGAAAGCCTGCTGATTGCATGGCTGTGGCAATGCAGGCTGCTCAGTGGGGCATGAACCCATTTGCCGTCGCGCAGAAAACTCATGTCGTCAGCGGCACCCTCGGTTATGAGGCACAGTTGGTAAATGCGGTTATCACCACGATGTCGCCAACAAAAGACCGTATCAACTATGAGTGGTTTGGACCGTGGGAAAACGTGATCGGCAAGTTTGTAGAGAAAACATCCCAGAAGGGAAATACCTACATTGCGCCTGCGTGGACATTGAAAGATGAAGCGGGATGTGGCGTACGTGTATGGGCAACGATGAAGGGTGAAGATGAACCACGCGTTCTGGAATTGCTCCTGTCTCAGGCTCAAGTTCGCAACTCTACTCTTTGGGCGAGCGATCCTAAACAGCAGCTTGCATACCTGGCAACCAAGCGCTGGTCACGCTTGCACTGCCCTGACGTAATCATGGGCGTCTACACCCCTGACGAATTGCAGGAGGCAACACCTCGCGTTGAGCGCGATATCACGCCACCTGCAGCAACGGCTCAGGGCATGAACAGCCTGATCAACTCAAAACCAGAGCAGAAGCAGGAAGATCGTCAGCAGCATAAAGACGATCGCGGTCCTGAAGAGATTCTGCACGCATTTTCCGGCGCGGCGATGAACTACAACACTCAGGCCGACCTGGACAAAGCGTACAAATACGTTGCTCAGAAACTGGCAGGAGATGATGACCTGCTGGCAAAAGCAACCGACGTTTACACCATCCGCTGCGACGAGCTGAACGAAGTACCGATGTAACCACCACTGCGGCGCCGCGCGCGTCGCAAATGCAAGAGAGGTATTTATGAAAGGTGCATTAGGCAAGAAGGAACTTCTGGCGGTGGTGCCATTATCAATGAGCACTATCGATCGTCTTGAAAAGAAAGGTCTGTTTCCAAAGCGCTGGTATATCACTGACAAGCGTGCAACCTGGACTCAGGAAGAGGTTGAAATGTGGCTCGATAAGAGAAGGGACGAGAGCCCAGAGGAATTCGAAGGGAAAAAGCCGCCGGTTGATCAGCGCGTTTACCGCCCAGTAAGTAACGCCGCATGACAGCACTGATCAGGCACTGGGAAAAATGGTCAGGATGGTACTTATTCCTGACCGCCGTTTCCGCCTGGCTGTATCTGCTGGCGGTAATTTTCAGAGAAGGCTGGATCCGATGAGCAAATTAACCCGTCTTGAAAAGTATCACCTGAACTATGTATCTCAGCGTCAAGCTTCAAAGGTTGTCGCTGTAACGCCAGCGGCGATGGAGGTAGAAAAACGCGCCGTTGAGCGTGAATCGAAAGGCCAGTTCCGCATTGCAGCCAGGCTCTGGTTGCTGTGCATGGATGCAGCAGTCGGTGAGGTTGAACGCGCCAGAATAGCGATACGCCGCGATCAGTGTATATCGAAAGGTAACGGCCTTCGCCGCGGGGAATACGCAGGGATCGGATGTCGCGGGGTGGTGTATGACTAACCCGCACGACAACATCCGAGTCGGTAGCATCACGCTGGTTTATTCATCTCTTCGTTGCGGATGGATTGTGCCAGGCAGAAAGGTTATCAAAAACCCATTAAAGGCTCAGCGCATTGCTGAGCTGATGAACAGCAAGAAGGTGGCGGCATGACCTATCAACTTCACGTCGGGCGCTGCGAGGATGTTCTTAAAGCGATGCCTGATAACTCCGTTGACGCCATCGTGACGGATCCGCCGTACGGGCTTAGTTTCATGAACCACAAATGGGATTACGACGTCCCGACTGTTGAGCAGTGGCAGGAATGCCTGCGTGTTCTTAAACCAGGTGGACATCTGCTTGCGTTTGGTGGTTCCCGGACCTATCACCGCCTTGTCGTTAACGTTGAGGATGCTGGTTTCGAAATTAGGGACCAAATCCTCTGGATTTATGGCAGCGGCTTTCCCAAGTCCCATAACCTTGATGGTGATTTTGATGGATGGGGTACCGCGTTAAAACCAGCCCATGAGCCGATCGTCATGGCTCGCAAACCTTTCAAAAAAACGGTGTCGGCGAACATGGCTGAGCACGGTACCGGGGCTATAAATATCAATGTCTGCCGCATCCCTACCGACGAGGCACTAAATGGCGGTGCTGGCGGCCTGCTTTCGCATCAGAGAGACGGTACCGAACCAGTTGCTGATTATGAGCAAGCACCAGAGGGGCGCTGGCCAGCAAACATCATTCATGACGGTAGCGAAGTAGTCGTGTCGGCATTTCCGGATGCGAAAGGACAGCAAGGGGATTTAAAGGAAACCGGACGAGCACGACCATCACAGGGTCGATATGGGGATATGGCAGCGCCAAAGGCACATGCTGCCAGAGTGGAAAGTGAAAAAAGCGCCGCCCGCTTCTTCTACTGCGCCAAAGTAAAACCAAAAGAGCGCGACGAAGGACTCGAGAGATTCATTGCGACGTCAGCCAGCGACATGACCGGCGGCCGCAAAGAAGGAAGTGTCGGCATTAACGATCCGCGCGCCGGAGCCGGGCGCACCAATGGCGCTAAGAACAATCACCCTACCGTTAAGCCGATCGCCCTGATGAGCTATCTATGCAGGCTGATTACTCCGCCTGGCGGTACCGTGCTTGATCCGTGGATGGGGAGTGGTAGCACTGGACGGGCATCTATCGAGGAAGGCTTTAACTTCATAGGCATCGACCTGAACCCGGATTACGTAACCATTGCTTCTGCGCGAATTGCTCACTCTTTCAAAAAGACAACGGAGGCAGCATGACAATGTTCAATGAGGCGGAGTTAATCCGCCAACTGGAAGAGCAGCGCGCTGTGATTGTGCAGAAAAGTGCTCAAGTTAACTGGTTGCAAACGGAAAACAGTGTCTTGCATAAGAAATGCAAAGAGCTGCAAATGACAGTTGATCTACAGCGAGAATTTATACAATCCAGAAATTAATCACCTTCACTCATCCATCGCTCAAACTTCGACGGGGAGAACGGCACCAGATCGTTGTGCTCCCCGCTAATCCAGTCATCAACCATATCCGCCCACTGCTGCAACATGTAGGCACGCTGCCTGGCGTACTCCGCTTTGTTGTATACCGCACGCACTCCCTTTTGCTCATGCGCCAGCGCCTTTTCTATCCAGTCAGACGGATAACCAGCCTCATGCAACAGCGTACTGGCTGTGCGGCGCAGGTCGTGCACAGAGAATTCATCAAGATGCCCGCCAGCCTCGTTCACCGCTTCGACGGTGGTATTGATCAGCCTGTTCAGTGCGCCATTGGATAACGGCTTGCTAACCGAATAGCGCCCGGGCAAAAGGTATTCACTTCCACCAGCGCACATCTGCAGGCCAACAATGAGATCCT
The DNA here is from genome assembly GCF_030333885.1 of Citrobacter sp. Cf132. NCBI lineage: Bacteria > Pseudomonadati > Pseudomonadota > Gammaproteobacteria > Enterobacterales > Enterobacteriaceae > Citrobacter > Citrobacter sp. Cf132. The sequence goes on along the minus strand of NZ_JAOWFA010000037.1, from coordinate 113,952 downwards.
GCGCCTGCTTTGGCAGATAGATAACGTGTGACCGGCTTCCCTTCATTCGTTCCGCCGGTATCGTCCATGTCCATTTTTTGAAATCGATTTCTGACCATGTGGCGTGGGTGAACTCACTTTTGCGAACCAGGGTAAGCAGCACCAGTTTTAATGCCAGTTTCATTGTGGCCATAGCCCCGACATTATCCAGCGCCCGGAAGAATACTCCTATCTCTTCAGGTTGCAGCGTGCGGTCGCGCGGCTTGAACATGGCTATTGATGAAGGCTTGATGTCAGCAGCCGGATTAAACAGACCATGCCCGCGATCATTAGCGTGACGATATACACTGCTGATTATCTCTCTGGCTTGCACTGCCGTAGCCCGTCCGCCACGTTCAACAATGCGATCGCACAGGTCACGCACCATGCCGGTGGTTATCTCAGCCATCATTTTGTTACCCAGCACCGGCATGATGTCGCGATCGATAACGGCCTGTTTCATCGCCCGGGTACTGTCAGCCAGAATGACGTGCTTCATATAGCTGTCGGTATGTACCGCGAATGTCTCAGCCCCGCGGATCTTTTTGATACCGTCACGTTTCGCCGCAGTTGGCGACTGGCCTGACTTTAACAGTTTTTTGGCAGCAATGAGTTCTTCACGCGCTTCTGCCAAGCTGATACCGTCACGCCCGTACTGACCGATGACCAGCGTTTCCCGGCGTCCGTTAATGCGGTAGTCGTACCGGAAAGAGACAGATCCGGAGGTAAGAACCGCAACATACAGCCCGTCACGATCCGAAACCTTATACAGTTTGTCCTGCGGCTTGAGGTTTTTCAGTTTGGTATCAGTAAGCACAATTCACCCGTAAAGCATCCATGGTTTGACGGTATGAAGAGTATACCTTTAAGGTAATACCGTCACCTGTACCGATGAAAAATGTGAGATAGAGTGAATAGATATGATGTGATATAAAGAAAAACCCCCTGTAAAAACAGAGGGTTGATTGCATAACTGAATAGAAATGATTAGCTGTGAGTTAGCTGTACATCATTCCCACTCAATGGTAGCCGGTGGCTTACCGCTGATATCATAAACGACGCGGGAAATGCCGTTCACTTCGTTAATGATGCGGTTAGAGACACGGCCTAAGAAATCATACGGCAGGTGCGCCCAGTGCGCGGTCATAAAGTCGATGGTTTCTACTGCACGCAGGGAAACAACCCAGTCGTACTTACGGCCATCGCCCATGACGCCAACGGAACGTACCGGCAGGAACACGGTGAACGCCTGGCTGACTTTGTTGTACAGGTCAGCTTTGTGCAGTTCTTCAATGAAGATAGCATCCGCGCGACGCAGCAGGTCGCAGTACTCTTTCTTCACTTCGCCAAGCACACGTACACCCAGCCCCGGTCCCGGGAACGGGTGACGGTACAGCATGTCGTACGGCAGGCCCAGCTCCAGACCAATCTTACGCACTTCGTCTTTGAACAGCTCACGCAGCGGCTCAACCAGACCCATCTTCATCTCTTTCGGCAAACCGCCCACGTTGTGGTGAGATTTGATAACGTGCGCTTTACCGGTGGCGGAAGCGGCAGATTCGATCACGTCAGGGTAGATGGTGCCCTGTGCCAGCCACTTAACGTCTTCCAGCTTCAGCGCTTCTTCGTCGAACACTTCAACGAATACGCGGCCGATGATCTTACGTTTCGCTTCAGGATCGTTCTCGCCTTTCAGCGCGTCGAGGAAACGCTGTTCGCCTTCAACGTGAACGATGTTCAGGCCGAAATGGTCACCAAACATATCCATTACCTGCTGGGCTTCGTTCAGGCGCAGCAGACCGTTGTCGACGAACACGCAGGTCAGGTTTTTTCCGATTGCACGGTGCAGCAGCATCGCAGTCACAGAGGAGTCAACGCCACCGGACAGACCGAGGATAACTTTGTCATTGCCAACCTGCTCACGAATGCGGGCAACGGCGTCATCGATAATTTTTGCCGGCGTCCACAGCGCTTCACACTGGCAGATATCGCGCACAAAACGCTCCAGCATGCGCATGCCCTGACGGGTGTGGGTAACTTCCGGGTGGAACTGCACGCCGTAGAAGCGTTTTTCTTCGTGCGCCATGATAGCAAACGGGCAGCTGTCGGTGCTGGCAACAGTCACGAAACCTTCCGGAATGGCAGTCACTTTGTCGCCGTGGCTCATCCACACATCCAGCAACGGTTTGCCGTCTGCGGTCAGGGAGTCTTCAATACCGCGGACAAGCGCGCTGTCGGTCTGCACTTCAACCTGCGCATAGCCGAATTCACGTTCGTTAGAACCTTCAACATGACCACCGAGCTGCATTGCCATGGTCTGCATGCCGTAGCACACGCCGAACACCGGCACGCCCGCATTGAAAACGTATTCCGGCGCACGCGGGCTGTTTTCTTCGGTGGTACTTTCCGGGCCACCGGAAAGGATAATGCCGCTTGGGTTGAATTCGCGAATTTGTGCTTCCGTAACATCCCATGCCCACAGTTCACAGTAGACGCCCAGTTCACGTACGCGACGTGCAACCAACTGAGTGTACTGCGAGCCGAAATCGAGGATGAGAATGCGATGTTTATGAATATTGTCTGTCATTGACGCTAATTCCGAGGCAAGTGAAACAAATTCGCCCGGCATATAGCCGGGCGCGGAAACTTATCAGGAGCCCATGCGGTAGTTAGGGGACTCTTTGGTGATGGTCACATCGTGAACGTGACTTTCCTGAATACCCGCACCGCTGATGCGTACAAACTCTGCTTTCGTTCGCAGCGCGTCGATAGTACCACAGCCGGTCAGCCCCATACAGGAGCGCAGGCCGCCCATCTGCTGGTGAATGATCTCTTTCAGGCGGCCTTTATAGGCTACGCGGCCTTCAATACCTTCCGGGACCAGTTTGTCAGCGGCGTTATCGCTCTGGAAGTAACGGTCAGAAGACCCTTTGGACATCGCGCCCAGAGAACCCATACCGCGGTAAGATTTGTAAGAACGGCCCTGGTACAGTTCGATTTCGCCCGGGGATTCTTCAGTACCCGCCAGCATGGAACCAACCATCACTGCGGCAGCACCAGCGGCAATCGCTTTAGCGATGTCGCCGGAGAAACGAATACCGCCATCGGCGATAACCGGAATACCGGTGCCTTCCAGCGCTTCAACGGCATCAGAAACGGCGGTGATCTGCGGAACACCGACGCCGGTCACGATACGGGTAGTACAGATGGAGCCAGGGCCGATACCCACTTTAACAGCGCTGCAGCCAGCTTCAGCCAAAGCGCGAGCACCTGCGCCCGTAGCAACGTTACCGCCGATAATCTGCAGATCAGGATATTTAGCGCGAGTTTCACGAATACGCTGCAGTACGCCTTCAGAGTGGCCGTGAGAGGAGTCAATCAGCAGTACGTCAACGCCCGCGGCAACCAGCGCGTCAACACGCTCTTCGTTACCAGCACCTGCGCCTACAGCTGCACCAACGCGCAGACGACCATGCTCGTCTTTACAGGCGTTAGGTTTACGTTCAGCTTTCTGGAAATCTTTTACGGTGATCATACCGAGCAGATGGAAGCTGTCATCAACAACCAGCGCTTTCTCAACGCGTTTTTCGTGCATTTTGGCAAAAACGACATCGCGCGCTTCGCCTTCACGAACGGTCACCAGACGCTCTTTTGGCGTCATATATACGCTAACCGGCTGGTTCAGGTCAGTCACAAAACGCACGTCACGGCCGGTGATGATACCGACCAGTTCGTTATCTTCAGTCACCACCGGGTAGCCTGCAAAGCCGTTACGCTCGGTCAGTTCTTTCACTTCGCGCAGCGTGGTGGTTGGCAGAACGGTCTGTGGATCAGTCACCACGCCAGATTCGTGTTTTTTCACGCGGCGAACTTCTTCAGCCTGGCGCTCGATGGACATGTTTTTGTGGATAAAACCGATGCCGCCTTCCTGGGCCAGAGCAATTGCCAGGCGCGCTTCCGTCACGGTGTCCATTGCTGCGGAGAGCATAGGAATGTTCAGGCGAATGGTTTTCGTCAACTGGGTGCTGAGGTCAGCAGTATTCGGCAGAACGGTAGAATGAGCGGGAACGAGGAGGACGTCGTCAAACGTCAGGGCTTCTTTTGCGATACGTAGCATGGGCAATATCTCACCTGGGAGGTTATTAAATATTGCCGCGGCATTATACAGAGCGTAACCGATTGCATCCACACTTTTTTGCAAAAAAACCTTGCGCTCCTCTGTGAGCATGTTACTTTCGACTGAATAACCTGCTGATTTAGAATTTGATCCCGCTCACATGTTATCCTCTCAGACCACCTCAATTTTTACCGTAAGCCGCCTGAATCAGACGGTTCGTTTGCTGCTTGAGCAGGAAATGGGGCAAGTGTGGATCAGCGGTGAAATCTCCAATTTCACTCAGCCGTCCTCGGGTCATTGGTACTTCACGCTCAAAGATGACACCGCTCAGGTTCGCTGCGCGATGTTTCGCAACAGCAACCGCCGGGTAACGTTCCGCCCGCAGCACGGGCAACAGGTGCTGGTGCGCGCCAACATTACATTGTATGAGCCGCGTGGGGACTACCAGATAATTGTTGAGAGTATGCAGCCTGCGGGTGAAGGTCTGTTGCAACAGAAGTATGAGCAACTGAAGGCCAAACTGCAGGCTGAAGGGCTGTTCGACCAGCAGCACAAAAAACCGCTGCCCTCACCGGCCCACTGCGTCGGGGTGATCACCTCGAAAACCGGGGCAGCGCTACACGATATTCTCCATGTATTGAAACGCCGCGACCCTTCCCTGCCCGTTATTATCTATCCAACCGCTGTCCAGGGCGACGATGCACCGGGGCAGATCGTTCGCGCAATTGAGCTGGCAAACGCCCGTGGCGAGTGTGACGTATTAATCGTCGGGCGCGGCGGCGGCTCGCTGGAAGATTTGTGGAGCTTTAACGACGAGCGCGTAGCACGGGCGATATTTGCGAGCAGAATTCCGGTGGTGAGTGCCGTCGGCCATGAAACCGATGTGACCATTGCCGATTTTGTCGGCGACCTGCGCGCGCCAACGCCGTCGGCGGCCGCAGAAATTGTCAGCCGCAATCAGCTTGAACTGCTGCGTCAAATTCAGCATGGTCAGCAACGTCTGGAAATGGCGATGGATTACTATCTCGCCAACCGAACTCGCCGATTTACCCAGCTTAATCACCGCTTGCAACAGCAGCATCCGCAGCTGCGTCTGGCCCGCCAGCAGACCGTGCTGGAACGACTGCGTCAGAGAATGAACTTCGCACTTGAGAATAAAATTAAACAGGCCAATCAGCGTCAGCAGCGCATGCTGCAGCGGCTGAACCAGCAGAACCCACAGCCGCGCATTCATCGCGCGCAGTCACGGGTGCAGCAACTGGAATATCGACTGGCGGAAAATATCCGCGCGCGGCTAAGCGAGCAGCGCGAGCGTTTCGGCAACGCGGTCACCCATCTGGAAGCCGTCAGCCCGCTGGCAACATTAGCGCGCGGCTATAGCGTCTCCACCGCACAGAATGGAGAGGTGCTGAAGAAAGTAAAACAGGTGAAAAAGGGTCAACAAATAACGACCCGACTCGAAGACGGCTGGGTGGAGAGTGAAGTGATGGCAGTCACTCCCCAGAAAATAACGCGCGCACTGAAAACCCGCTAGTACGCGCGTTCTTTTACTCTCTCTTATTGCCGCTTATGCTTATCACGTAAAGTTGAGACACTCTGAGCGTGTGGATTCATCAGGCAAACCAGTGCCTGATTATCGTTTGCCGTTTTCGTTGCATTCACATAGCCGCTGGTAAGATCGATGGTCTGGTAGTTCTGGCCCACTCTGTCGAATACCCACCAGGCAATATTTGAGCGATCGATCGGCCAGCCAAAACGTTCACCTAATTGACCGCCCGGGTAATCACTGTAAAGTCTTTGCATTTCTTTCAGCGTCGGCTGATGATCATCGGAACAGCCAGATTTACTTGCCAACCCTGCGCCACCATGGTTAAACAATGACCAAGTTTCATTGCCAATGCTGTAAGAACCAAAGGTGTTATCATGCGACGGCGCTTCATTCATCAATAGTGGTCGCTTAAAGACTACGCCATCGCTGCTGGTCACCGTTTCCGGCATATGCCCCCAGTATTGAGCCTTGTCACTATCGGGGCTGGAAATTACGGTAAAGATCACGTTAAGCGAAGAGGTCAAATTAGGATAATCGTCCATCTTCGCCGAAATCGCCGTTTTCAGCCCCATCGCAGTGTCCTGACGCAGGCTAAACGTCGCCTTACCGCCCGCCCCCGTCACGCCGTGATAGACATCAATATGATCATCCAGTAGCACCGTTGTCGCCACTGGCGTCAGTTCCTGCAGAAAAAGATCGTCCGTCACGCCGCCGTTCCCGGTAGTTTTCGCTTCCCCCCGGCGAGACAGACCTTGACTACGCGAAATCGTAAATGCCGCATTCGCAGACGGATTGCCGCTGCTGTCTTTCATGGTGACGGTGAGCGGGATCTCTTCTCCTTTTTTGACTTTCACCGCATCGCTTACCGTATCGAGGGCAATACTGGAAGTCAGTTCAATCGTCGCCGGTACCGGTGAATGCGGGTCGACCAGGCAAACCTGCGCCCCTGTTACACTCCCTGAACTACTTGATGACGATACGTTCCCCACATCCAGCCGCATAGACTGATAGTTCCCGGTATTCGCCGCGCGATCTACCGCAAACCAGAACCATTTTTCATTCACCGGCCAACCATAACGTTCAAACAATGCGCCGCTGGGATTATCTGCATACAATGTTTGTAGATCGCTTAATAAAGGCTGATACGCCTCATCACAGTCGGACTTCCCGGCCGTCAGCGTGGTGGATTGCAACCTCAACGGCCAGCGTTCATTGCCGCTGTTGACGCTGGAAGCGTAACCCGACGTCTCCGCAGCAAGATAAGGGCGATGGAATGTAACGCCAGCGCTGTTAGTCACCGTTTCCGGCATATGGCCCCACATGGCGGCCTTATCGCTGTCCGGGCTGGTGAGAACGGAAAAGATTACGTTTTTACTCACCGTGGCTAAACTGTCTCCCTCCACCGTGGCGGTTACAGTCGTTTTCAGGCCGCTCGAATTGTCCTGCGCTAACGCCAATTGCGCTTTACCATCAGCATCCGTCATTCCATACCATTTCGACGAACCGGAATTGAAACTCGTCGCACTCCCCTCAGGCGTAACGGGCGTCAAGGTCATGTAAGCCTGGTTGTTTGATATCACCGTACTGGCTCGCGTGGTCGATGAAGAACGCCCCAGCACCACCACGGTATTGGCCTGTGGGATGCCGGCAGCATTTTTTACGCTAACCGTTAGCGGTAACGTTTCGCCTTTCTTACCCATGAAGCTTGCGTACGTCTCATTCCATGGCATGGAAGAGTCAAGCGTAATAGCATACTCACGTTGTGCCGTCAGACACAGCTGCGTTACGTTGGTCGGGGACGAAGATGCCGTTGTGTTCATGACACCATTACGAAAATTAATGTATTGATATAATGACGTTTGCCCGCTTAGCGTCTTATCACCTGCCCACCATCCATACGAGGCGATCATCGGAAGACCGTAATCAGCGGTTAATGCACTATCCGGGTGATCGTTATACAGCGACGTTAAATCGGCCGCCGTCGGCATTTGGCTCATAGTGCAGGCCCCGCGCCCGCTATTTACATTTTTCACCGTATACCACATTTCATTGTTTTGTATGACCCCCTCCGTATCCGTGGTTGAATTCAGCTCATACCTCAGCCTTGGGCGCATAAATTCCGCGCCGTTGCTGGCGGTGAAGGTCTCCGGCATATGCCCCCACATCTGGGCTTTACTGCTGTCTGGACTGGTAAGTACGGTAAACACTGTCGACAGCGACGAGGTTGCCGCTGGGGTTTTATACAAGCTGGCGTTCAACACCGTTTTCAACCCCGGCCCAGTATCTTCACCTACATCAAGAGACAGCGTGCCGTCCGGGCCGGTGACCCCATAATAGGTGCCGTTATAAAGCCAGGTCTGCGGCGCCTGTCCGGTCAGCACCAGCTCCATGGTTGGTATGGTCCAGGAAGTAAGCGCACTGTTGCCGCGTATCGAACCTCGGTCACGCGTCAGGGTAAACGCAGCGTTCCCTACCGGGTTACCGACAGCATCCGTGGTGGTGATCGTTAACGGCACTCTTTCACCCGTCTTCACTTTCACCGCTTGCGCGGTTTCGTCTATTGCCACCGTCGAGGTCAGCGCGATCGTCGTGGCCTGTGTAGCCCCCGTACTCGTACAAATCTGGTACTGCATGGCGCTGGTATCCGTCGCCGACACCGAATGATGACTGCCATCATCCAGATCAACGACATAAAAATCGATGGGCGCTTCAGAAGAAAACTTACTCACATAGCTACCACTCCAGTAGGAGTAGTCTATCGGCCAGCCCTGTGCCGTCTTGATGCTTCTGTCCGGGTATTGGCGATAAAGCGCGTCCAGAGCGTCGATGGTAGGGTAATACCCGGCCGCGCACATCTCCGCATTGTTCTTGCGGCCATCAGGGCCGTAAAAACGGGACCACGCCTCGTTATCTTCCGTATAGCTCATCACATTGAGAGTATTACTCAGCTCCGCGTACAGCAGCGGCCGGTGGTAGCTCGTACCGTCTGCCGCCGTCAGCGTGTCCGTCATATGCCCCCACAGCGTCGCCTTGTCCGAGTCGGGGCTGGTGACCACCGTAAAGATGGTGTCGAGACTGGCACTCACGCTGGCATTGCCGTACAGCGCCGCCGTTATCGCCACTTTAGTGCCGTGCGTATCCGGGCGGGTCACATTGACGATTTTGCTGCCGTCCACGCCCGTCAGGCCGCCGATTTTCGTCGCCGTGTCGTTAACAGATTCGCCGTCAATGACCACCGGCGATACAATACCATCACCGCTGCCAGCGGCATGTTTAACATTCTGTCGGGTAAAACCATCACCACGGCTCATGACAAAAGGCGCTTGCGGCACAGGGTTTCCATTGGCGTCTTTCACCGTGACCTTCAGTTGTAGCGTCTCACCTTTCTTCACTCTTACCGCATGTACGCTATTAACGTTGTTGTCATACCACTGCGACGCATCCACCGGTTCAATGGTGATGGACGCCGCCGCCGGGTTATCGCTGGTCAGGCAACTGACGTAATCCGAAACATCTCCCCCCGCCGTCACTTCACCACCCGACAACGATATCTGCTGCCAGCTGGACTGGCTGGCGTACGTGACGGACCAGTAGTCAAGCCCCACAGGCCATCCGGCAACCGTATGTATCTCGCCGTCATTGTTGGCATTGTACAAAGTGGTAAGCTGGTCGATACGCGGCAGACGATTAAGCGCACATCCCCCGGCGGCGGTATTTCCCAGCGCATCGGCATGCATCACGCGGGCCCAGGTTTCATTCACTTCATCCTGGGTTCGGGTCGCCCCCACCTCTACCGCCAGTTTCGGGCGTTCAAACGTGAGATTATCCACGGTTATGACGTCCACCATATGCCCCCACATATGGGCTTTTGGCGTATCCGGGCTTGTCGGAACGGTAAACTTCACGCTACGCGAGATAGGCGAGTTCAGCAGTGAATCAATCGGTACTACGCTTAGCGGTGTGATTACCCCCACGCCGCGTGGCTGCTCAAGAATAATTTGCGCGTCACCGTTAGCATCCGTAGTCCCCTCATACGTCATTGAAGATGTACCCGCGCCATAGGCAACGCTGTCAAATAGCAGTTCCCCCTGACTTGGGTCAGTAAAGCCGGTGGTCATCCCGTTGCGATTTTTGCCGAGCCCCATGGTGACTGAAAACTTCACATTCGCTATCGTTGCTCCATTCAGCGCATTTTGTGAATGGACGTTCATTTTGATTTGCTCGCCAACTTTGGCGACGGGCAGGCGTAACGAGGCATCGTCATTGAAATAGACGCTCAGTTGAGCCACCATTTCATTGGCTGAACAGGTCAGATAATGGGCCACTCCGCCGATACCTTTACTGCCATCGCCCAGATTGAAATACGCCATCTGCGCGGCATCATCGGCAATATAGGTCCCCGATGCCGTCGGCCAGCCGTATTCGGTCAGGAGCTTATTATCAGGATGCTCGCCGTAGAGCGTTGCAAGCGACCCCGTATCAGGTACCTGCCCTGCGCCGCACTGATTCGTGGCAGAGATCAGAGAATCGAAGGTGGCCCATTCTTCGCTATTTTCACTTTGCTGACCGGTTTTATGACTTGTTTCGGACGCCAATAGCGGACGCTTGTAGAGATTACCCTTCTCCACAATACCCCGTTGCATATGGCCATACATATTCGCCCCGTCAACGTCCGGGCTGGTTATCACGGTGAAAATCACGTTAAACGGCAGAGTGACTCGTTCGCCTTCATCATCGTTCATCACAATGCGGATCGGCGTGTCCACCCCCACCCCGCTGTCGTGGCTCAATGACAGATGCACCTGCCCGTTGGCGTCTGTCACCCCGGTATAATGCTCCGGGGACGACGCGCGCATATCATTGCTGCGGATAACCACCCGCTGATTATCCCACTCATCTTTGTGCTCCCCTTTGCGGTTAGACGCAGGGTCGACAAACAGTTCCAGGTAACGATAAGGCAACGGTTTGTTGTTATTCCGGTCAACCACGCTGGCTATCACATCAATCATCTCGCCGACCTGCGCCTTGTATGGCGCATCGGGAGAAAGGGTGATTTTTGGAAAGGCTAAAGGCAGCGCTTTATCCACGCAACTCACCAGTAAAGCCGTACTGTTGCTTTCTCGTATCACCGCCCCGCTCCCCATACTGGTGGCGTAGTGATAAATATCGAGCTGATCTTTCGTGGACGACCAGTAGGTATCAATTGGCCAACCGGGATAGGCCGCCGCGGTGCTGTGGGCGGCCCGCAGCGCCACCAGCTGTTCGGCATCCGGCAAAATGGCACAGTGGTTATCCGCGCTATCCCAGGTAAACTGCGCCCAGATTTCATTGTTGGCAGCAAAAGTAGCACTAGTGCCACTGGTTTCCGCCGCCAGTTTTGGACGAGTGAAGGTATAGGTGACGCCATCGACGTTTGCCGTAGCGCTTTCTTCCATATGCCCCCACATCGCCGCTTTGTCGCTGTCCGGGCTGGTCAGGGTGGTGAAAATGACATCGACGCTGTCTTTTAGCACCGTATTGTTTGCCGGCATCACCGTCAGGGTAGTTTTTACGCCGGGGCCGTTTGCCTGGGTGACGGTCACTGTCGCTTTGCCGTCAGCGCCCGTAACACCGTGATATTCCGTCGCCGTGGTGGTCAGTTCGGTATCACCAACGTGTACCGGTGCATTATTGTTGACGATGTTCTGGCGGTTAAGCGCATCGCTGCGGGTAATAATAAATGCGGTATTGCCCACCACGTTACTGGCGCAATCGCGGGTGGTAACGGTCAGCGTGATACTTTCCCCTGCTTTGACCTTGGCTGCTTTTAACGTGTCGTCCATCGGTACGGCGCTGAGTGACAGTGGCTCACCCACGGCGGTAGCTACGTCAATCGCCACTTTTTGTTCGGTTAAAGCAACCGTATTGCTGTTCGGTGTTCCCGTCGACGTAATTAGGTAAAGCGCGGGTAGCGCACTGCTATCTTCCAGCTGCGGCCAGACCACGTAATGCCCGCCGGCCATATTCTGCGCACAGAACGTTTTATTGGCGACCGGCTGCGGGTTAAGCGGTTCATCCGGTGTGGCGGCATCTGCCCAGACTAAACTGATAACGGGCGCCTGTTCGCTTTCCCAGCGCAGCGGCGGTATGGCAAACAGATCGCCCTCGGTATCGAGCGGATTAGCCAACTGCAGTGCGCTGGCTGAATCGTCAACGCTGAAGTCGCGGGGCATCGCGCTGAAGGCCACAGCGTGCGCTTCACCGGGAGAGAGCACAACGCTGCCCTGATAAACCGGAACGAACGCGCTGTCCGCCGTCGGCGGGGTGCCGTTTATCGCATCCGTAGCTGTGCGCAACTCCTGCCATGCCCCACTTTTTAGTGCAGAAAGTACCGGCACTGCACCCATTAACAGAGCTAACGCCAGTAAAGAGCGATAAACTTTATTCACCTGCCAGATCCCCCATCCTTGAGCAGTCACTACCCATTTATTTTGTGTTCGCGTTTCAACACACTTTGCTTAACCCCAAGCTAAACAAAGGGCGCGGAAAAACCGCTCCCCAAGGAAGCGGTCTTGCACGGTTTTATTTACGTTGATAGTCGATAGACAAGCCATAGCCCTGGACGCCATCGTTGCCGAGGGTAACGCCATCGGCATTATCGAAGGCAGCCTTCGCTTCGGCGTTGGTAAGCGGAATAACCAGATCGCTATTGTTGTAGGTAGCGTTGACAATCCCACCCACAGTGCCCAACTGCAGACTGTTACCGGTGAATTTCCAGCGGTAGTTGTAATCACTGGTAACTTCTTCACCTGCATCGTAAGAGCGACTGGCGTTTTTATCTTTCCACAGCAGCACTTTATAGGTGGTGTTGGTTTTAAGTTTGGTGCTCGTGCCCAACAGATTGGTTGTTGTACCCGCCTCGTAGATGACGACGTGGACATTTTCATCGACCACCGGACCTTCCGGAATGTCATCATCGTCAGAACCACCGCCAGCGTTGGTCGACAGATCGTTTAGCAGCAATTCTGTGGCAACATTCGGATCGCCGGTAGTTGTGGTAGGCGTAATTTTAATACCAATGTAGCGATCGGCATCCGCAGCCTGAATTTCATAGGTGTCGCTGCCTTTTGTACCTATCTCTTGTGCATCGCCGCCATTCTGATCGCTATAGCTCATCCACTGCACAGTCGCTTTGGTCGCCGTGTTATCCGCATCCAGGTCACCTTCCGTATCGCCGATAGCCCAGTTGACCTTCACTTTGTCGCCCGCGTGAAACTGCCGGTCACCTTCAGTTGCCACGGTTCGACTACCACGGTCAATCGTCACCGTGACATGTGCTTTATCCGTTTCCGCCGTTTTATCTGCAGCCCGTGTAATCCACGGGATAGTCCCTTGAATAGTACCGGTACTTTCTGTCGCGCTTTGCCACTGACCGGCTTTCAGATTCCCATTAGCCGCGACTGCAGGCACAGCACAATACCCTGCCACAGCCAACGCCAGTGCGACCTTCGTCAGCCGCCGTTTTAATACTAATTGCATCAAGACTCTCCTTTTTCTTCAACATTCAGCGACTGGCTGGTCAGCCACTACGCTGACACTATTTCTGGCTATACACCACGCGTATGCCATAGCCCTGAATACCATCCTGCTCATGAGCAGCGAATTTTTGCGCAGCCTCTCTATTTGTTGCTGGCAACACCAGATCTTCATTGCGGGTATTGGCTTGTGCTCCGGTATTTCCCGTCACGCTTTGCCCGGTAAATTCCCATTGATAGTCATAAAGCGCCATTTCATCTTCTGCCAGTTGTTCTGACATCTGGAAAACGCCGTCTTTATTGGCATCACGCCACAGTACAAATCGATAGGTATTATTAACGACAGGATGCCTATCTTGTTTGCCGCTCAAATTAACGGGAGAAGATGTTTTCATTTGATAAATGAGCGCATTCAACGCATCAAACGCATCACCGGTAAACGTCACGTCAACATAGTTACTGTCGCCGTAGACGTCTTCCTTCGCTTTCCAGCGAAACGTACCAGGAAGCGTACTGGAGAGCGTGACGGTTCCCGCCTTTTTGTCACGGCTGGCAATGAAGACGCAGGGCAATTCGGCGGTACAAGCTGTGGAGGAAAGCGACACCTTTTTGTCATTGCTGTCATAGAGTTCAGGCGCCATAGCCTCATCCACCAGCACTTTACCGTTACGATCGGTCGTATCCCCAAATGAATCGGTCAGCACCAGGTCCATCACAACACCATCGACGCCATCCGCCAAAGCGCTGGCCTCATGGCTATGATCGGTACGATCGGCGTCGGCGACGTTATCGACAATCAATTCGATTTTACGATCCTGCTGGACGGTAATTTCCACAGCACCCGAGTTTTGCTTATTCCCCTTTTCATCTTCCAGGGTCATGCGCACTTTCCAGGTATTTAACTCTGTACGCTGTGCTTCTGTATCCGCATTGACCCACGCAGGGAGGACCAGATTCCAGCGGTTATTATTCCCTTCAGTGAGGGCATCAGCTTTTACTACTGGCATCACTAATGTGCGATTGGCATTATTTTTTGCCTGCCAGGAGGCGGAGATGATTTTGTAGTGATGAGAGACAAGCGCATTGATCGTCCACTTACATTTCTCCAGTCCCACCGCAGACTCAGGCGTGTCTTCAATTACGCATTTAGGATGGACATTGGTCGCATCGGCTTTGAGCCATAACGCAACATCAAGGGGATCTTTTTCACGGTATTCAAGAACGATAAAATTATTACGCTCGACAAAATCGGTACGACTGCCCATTAAAGAGCGCTGAATTTTTACGTTTTCCGGATCAAGCTGAGCCGCCAGGGGCGTACCTAACTGATAAGTGACGGTTGCGTTGATGCTAAGGTCGGCATTATCTCCGGTACCGGCTTTGTAATCTGCACCCAACGTGACCATCGGCACAGGCATATAATTGAGACCAACGGTTACCGCATGGGGATTTTTTTGTAAATTGTCGGTACCAAATAATGCCACTTCATCGCCATAGTACTGCTCGTAGACTAATTTCCCACCGATCTGTGGATAAAATGACAGCCAGCTTTCAGCCCGAATATCCCATCCCCGGGCGGGGCGCTCTTCATAAAACTCGAAATCCTCAGACTCTTTCCAGTCAGAAAGTGGATGGTAATAGTTGCCAGAGAGCTTCAGATAATCCGTCCATGCCTCAGTGCCCAAACCTAAGCGACGGTGCCCACGGCTAAAATCGTAGTCATAAAAAGCGTTGCCGCCGAGTAACCAATCCCCCACATTTTGACGCAAGCCAAAACCGATATTTCCAATGGTCCGATCCTCTTTACGCTGCGCGGAGATTTGGCTAAAAATCAATGTATTTTGGTTGTCGTATAAGGGAACAAAATAGTCGAGGGAGCTACCATCAAGATCGCCACCTTCGCCAACGGTTAAACTGGTCCGTACTTTTCCGTACGGTGACATTAACCCTTCTATATACGATTGCGTGGAGGAGGTAATTTGATTTTGCAAATAGCTTTGCGCCTGTGATTTCAACGCGTCAGGCGTTAGGTTTTCAAAGCCTTGTGTCGCAGAGTTAATAAAATAGTCGGCACCTTTCTCTTTGATGGATTGATCTTCGCTATTATGCTGTTCCTTTTGTACCGACTCACTGCCGAGATCGGGCAACGTAGACTCGCTTATGTTATTGGTTGCTGCAGGTGCAACAACATTGTCCCCGGCAATAACTGAGCCAGAAACGAATAGCACAAGCAAGATAACAAAGCGTGCCCTTCGGGACATAACATGTTCCTGTATTAACAAAGTTGCGGTACAACAGGAACATTATATTTATGATTCACCCTAATGAATGCCTTTATAACCTAAATATAATCCTAAAAAATCAGCCTAATTATAAAAGCAAGATAAAATATTTGTAATAATAATAGTTAAAGCTGATTGATATTCATTGAAAATATTAACCAGCAGAAAACATTAATTATTATAATATAATTTATATTACAACATTATATTCCACACGTTTTTTCGAGATAAGACCATGTCCGTTCTGACAGAAATAATCCACCGCGCCGCAGGCTTTTAACACTTGCAGTGGCAGATGGCATTCCGGACAACGCGCTTCCAGTTGAATATCTTTGTGACAATGCTCGCAGTGCGCCACACCGTTTTGTGGCTCCAGCTCTGCATGACAATCCGGGCAGGTAATCGACATATCGTATCCTTGTACAGAAAATGTATGGCTGCTTTTATTCTAACACCATGCGCTTAATGTGGCCCACGTAACTGCTGCTGTAATGTTAACAGGTATTCCACTTCTTCCAGCCTGCGCTGTGTCGTTTGGCTCACCTCCTGCGGACAACGTTCAAACAAACTTTGCGCTCCCAGAATTTGCTCAGCAAGACAATGGGCGTAAATCGTACCGGTAATGCTCCAGCGTTGTACCGCCTCGCCGTCAATCACTTCCAGTACATCTTCTGTACCGCGTCGGTCATGGCTGATGATGCTCCCGTCGCGAAGATAAAGCCGCAGACCTTTTTGTCCACCACTTGGTCCCGCATATTTGTTGAGCCAGATTTCCAGTGGAATACCGCTTATCAGCCCTTGCAAATGCGCCTCGCCTTCTGCCGTGGTCAGGTCTCCCTGGGGGATATCACGTCCCAGACGGTCTTTAGCACTCACTAACCGCAGCACCATCTCATTATTCCCTCCCAGATACCTTACCGTTTCCCGCAGCATTGCTAACACGTGCGTACCGATATCCAGAATCACGCCATCCGGGTGGCGAAGTTCACGCTTGTCCGGTTCACCGGTGGCAAAGTTAAGCGCTATCGGCTCCCCTGCGGCGTTAAATCCACTTGGCTCTTGCAAGAAACCTTCGATTTTCACAATCTCGGCAAAAGTGCTGACCAACCCTCGTTTCACCGTTTCGATGCGCGCCATCCAGTGGTCGAGTGCCAGTACACAGTCGGCGGCTCCTGGTTGAGCCAGCAGCATTTTCAGTTTTTCAATTTGGGAGAGCGTGGCGACAATAGGTTTTTCAACCACGATACGTGCGATGGGAGAGGCCAGGGCCTGTTCAAGCACCTCAAGGTGATGCAAGGATGCGGTCGTGATGAACAGGGTATCAAGAGGCTGAGTAAGCAGCTCTTCGAGCGACGTACAACGCGTCACACCTGCTGGCTGTTTTGTGGGTTGAACATCAAACCCCACACAGCGTAATGAATCACCGAAGAGGCTACGTAATGCGGGCAAGTATGCCGTTTCAACGACTGCGCCCAGCCCAACAAACCCTAACAGCATGTTCTCACCTCAAAAGTTGAATTACCGGGGCATAACGTCTGCCCCGGCATCATCGAGGTGCTATCAGGCGCTAGTTGCCGGTTTAGTCTGTGTATTCTCCAGCATGCGACGAATCGGAACAATGAGAACGATCAGTACCGCGGCGCAGATAAGCAGCGCAATCGAGCAGCGCGCAAAGAGATCTGGCAGCATATCAAGCTGGTCGGCCTTCACATGACCACCAATCAGACCCGCTGCCAGGTTACCCAGCGCACTGGCGCAGAACCACAGACCCATCATCTGTCCACGCATTCTTTCCGGTGCCAACAGCGTCATGGTCGCCAGACCAATTGGGCTCAGACACAGCTCGCCGAGCGTAAGCATCAGGATACTGCCTACCAGCCAGAATGGAGAAACACCCGCGCCGCCATTTGCCAGCACGTCTTGCGCCGCGAGCATCATCACGCCAAAGCCCGCCGCTGCGCAGAGAATGCCGATGACAAACTTGGTGATACTGCTTGGGCGAATATTCATGCTCGCCAGTTTTGGCCACGCCCAGCTGAATACCGGGGCCAGCAGAATGATGAACAAAGCGTTAATCGACTGGAACCATACTGCCGGGATTTCAAAATCGCCGATCATACGGTTAGTGTAGTCGTTGGCGAACAGGTTGAACGAGGTAGGTTTCTGCTCAAAGGCAGACCAGAAGAACGCAGCGGAAACCAGCAGGATAAAGCAAACCAGCAGCCTGGCGCGTTCTTTACGGTTCAGCCCCGCAAAGACGAACAGATAGATAAAGTAAAGCGCAACTGACGCGGCAATCACGTACACCAGCATGCTGGCAACCGCGACCGGGTTAATCACAATCACTCCCTGCGCAATCAGGGTAACAACAATTGCTACACCAACTGCCAGCGCCAGCAGCCACGCGCCCACACCATTACGTTTCACAACCGGGCTGTTCCAGGTCGAGTCCAGGCCCACTTCGCTATCGTAGCGTTTCATCGCCGGAACGGCAAAGATACGGAAGATGAGCAACGCCACCAACATTCCGATACCACCGATACCAAAACCCCAGTGCCATCCGTGAGTTTTAATCAGCCAACCGGAGATCAATGGCGCGATGAAGGAACCCAGGTTGATACCCATGTAGAACAGTGAGAAACCGCCGTCACGGCGCGCATCGCCTTTTTTATACAGCGTACCCACCATCACCGAGATACAGGTTTTGAACAGGCCAGAACCGAGCACAATGAACATCAGGCCAATAAAAAACAGGTTGTCACCCATGATGGCCGAGAGTGCAATCGACAGGTGACCAAGTGCTATCAGGATGGAGCCATACCATACCGCTTTTTGTTGACCAAGCCAGTTATCCGCCAGCCAGCCACCTGGCAGCGCAGCAAGATACATGGTACCGGCAAAGATACCGACAATCGCCGAGGCATTTTCACGCGCCAGTCCCATGCCGCCGTCATAAACGGTAGCCGCCATAAACAGGATCAGTAACGGACGAATGCCATAAAACGAAAAACGCTCCCACATCTCAGTAAAGAACAATGAGCCGAGCGGATAAGGATGACCGAAGAAAGTTCGGCTTTCTTTTTGATTAACAGAGGATTGCATAATTCTCCCGAAAGTTATGTCGTCGTGCGTGTAAACACCGCGATGTACGCCGACCAGTTACGTAGCTGGTCGATTTTTTACATGCGGCGAAGATTTATTTAACCATTTGATAACCTGGCAGTAGTTTTGTCTAGTACCAACCGGGGGACTTTAAGATGAAAACTCGACAATTGTCTACTTTCTTAGATTTAAACTTGGTAAAAAACGAATAGTGATTGACATTGCGCGGGCTGAGGTTGACGTTGGAATAACGAAAAAAAACCCGCGACAAGCGCGGGTTTTCATCTGCATCAGCAACGATTACTTGCTTTTTTTAATGTGTTTAATCAAACGCTTACGTTTACGCATCTGAGTCGGAGTCAGCGTATTGCGTTTGTTTGCAAACGGGTTTTCCCCTTCTTTGAACTGAATACGGATCGGCGTCCCCATTACGTCCAGAGATTTGCGGAAATAGTTCATCAGATAACGCTTGTAGGAATCCGGCAGGTCTTTGACCTGGTTGCCGTGAATCACCACGATTGGCGGGTTATAACCACCCGCGTGGGCGTATTTCAGCTTCACACGACGACCACGCACCAGTGGCGGCTGATGATCTTCTACTGCCATGGTCATGATGCGCGTCAGCATCGCGGTGCTCACGCGACGGGTGGAGCTGTCATACGCTTCACGGACCGATTCAAACAGATTACCCACACCGCTGCCGTGCAGCGCAGAGATAAAGTGTACGCGTGCAAAATCAATAAAGCCCAGACGGAAGTCCAGCGTCTCTTTGACCTGCTCTTTTACTTCCTGCGTCAGACCATCCCACTTGTTCACAACGATAACAAGTGAGCGCCCACTGTTGAGGATAAAGCCCAGCAGCGACAGGTCCTGATCGGAAATCCCTTCGCGTGCGTCAATCACCAACATCACCACGTTGGCATCTTCAATCGCCTGCAGCGTTTTGATAACTGAGAATTTTTCTACCGCTTCGGTAATTTTGCCGCGCTTACGCACGCCCGCGGTATCGATAAGCACATATTCGCGCTCATCGCGCTGCATCGGAATATAAATACTGTCACGCGTGGTCCCCGGCATGTCGTAAACCACCACACGATCTTCGCCAAGAATACGGTTAGTAAGTGTGGACTTACCTACGTTCGGGCGACCCACGATCGCCAGTTTGATCGGCAAATCCTGCGGATTGAAATCATCTTCAGGCTCTTCTTCGCCATTTTCTTTGGCTTCCAGCTGCGCCCAGTATTCCGCGTCTTCGTCGACTTCTTCCTGCGGAGCAACGTCGTCCATCCACGGCAGCAGTACATGCTCCAGCAGGCTGAGAACTCCACGGCCATGGGACGCCGCGATCGGATAAATTTCACCCAGACCCAGAGAGTAGAAATCAACAACCGCCTGGTCAGGATCGAGTCCGTCAGTTTTGTTGGCTACCAGGAACGTCGGTTTCTGGCGCGAGCGCAGATGTTTCGCAATAGCTGCATCCGCTGGCATCAGGCCAGCACGCGCGTCCACCATGAACAGCACAACGTCCGCTTCTTCGATAGCCAACAGCGACTGTTCCGCCATACGAGTTTCAACACCGTCTTCGGTGCCATCAATACCGCCGGTATCAATACAGATAAACTCGCGGCCTTCAATTTCCGCACGACCGTACTTACGGTCACGAGTCAGACCCGGGAAATCCGCAACCAGCGCATCTCGGGTGCGAGTTAGACGGTTAAATAACGTGGATTTGCCAACGTTAGGGCGCCCGACAAGCGCGACCACAGGTACCATGTTTAAAGCCTCATTTAAAAAATCATCAGACAACGGGCACATTTTTGCTCCGTTGTTAAAAACAGTAAAACGGCCCCTGCACCAGGAGCCGTTTTTCAAAGCGAGCGGCCGCGACGATTAACGCGTAATAGAGTACAGCGTACCGTCTTTCGCCTGGATCAGCAGTTTACCATCAGCAGAGACCGGCTCGGTCAGGAAACCTGAGCTGTCAACTTTCTGCTGGGCAACAAAACGGCCATCGTCAACGTTAATCCAGTGCAGGTAGCCTTCGCTATCACCGACGACCAGATTGCCGTTATACAATACCGGGGACGTCAGCAGACGGTGC
Organism: Citrobacter sp. Cf132; assembly: GCF_030333885.1. NCBI lineage: Bacteria > Pseudomonadati > Pseudomonadota > Gammaproteobacteria > Enterobacterales > Enterobacteriaceae > Citrobacter > Citrobacter sp. Cf132. The sequence continues at coordinate 93,269 of NZ_JAOWFA010000037.1, read as the reverse complement.
AGCAGATCGCTTTGCGTCCACAGCGTCACGCCGCCATCGGTGGTCAGTGCCAGCACGCGGTCGTTCTGATCAACCAGGTAGATACGGTTACCGTCGACGATGAAATCATTCACCGAGCCCAGTTCGCGTTTCCACATGATCTGACCACTGCGCAGATCCAACGCTGTCAGGTTACCATTATAAGCCAGCGCGTAAACAACGCCATTGACGATAACCGGCGTGGTATCAACGTCGCTCAGACGATCGATTTCCGTTGGGCCTGTCGCCTGAGAGATACGCTGCTGCCAAATCATCTGGCCCTGCTGCATAAGCACGGCGCTTACGCGACCGTTATCACCGCCAACAATAGCTGCGCCAAAGGCGGTTGCCGGAGCGGATTCGCCACGCAGAGAAAGAGAAGGCATGTCGAGGTTAACGGTCCATTTGATGGCGCCGTCGGCTTCGTTTAAGGCCTGCAACTGACCGTTGCTGGTGTGGATCAATACCACGCCATCGCTCACAACAGGACGAGACAGCGCTTCACCAGCGACTTTCGTCTGCCATGCGGTAGTACCGTCACTGGTGTTCAGCGCATAAACCTGTGCTTTTTCACTGCCGATATAAACATGACCGCCGGCCACGGTGACACCGCCAGAAAGCTGTGCAGATGCACGGGAGAACCAGCCATCTTTCTCACCCAGATTCACAGACCAGACTTCTTTGCCGTCGCCTGCGTTCAACGCTTTCACTACACCAGCGCGAGAGGCAGCATAGACAACGTTATCCGCCAGCGCAGGATGAAGATTGGAATAGAAATCACCAATACCGTTTCCTACAGAGGTGCTCCATTCCGTAGACGGAGTAAACTGGTTTTCAACCACCGGTAATGGGGACATCTTAACGACATCTTCTTCGCCACTAAACAGTGAACAGCCGCTCAATAGGGTAACGGAAAGCAGCCCTGGCAGAAGTAATTTACGCAATTGCATCGGGTCCCTCTCAGATGGACAAATTATTGATTTTCATCTGCATCATTTCGCTCAGAGCAGGAGAGGCATCGCTTTTCACACCCGCTTCCCATGCGCTACGCGCACCTTGTTTGTCGCCTTTACTCAGCAACGCTTCACCACGCAGATCGGCAACAATGGCCGCCCACCCTTCACCTTTAATGGTTTCGAGTGTTTTCAGCGCGGTATCAGCCTGTTTAAGCTGAACCTGAACACGAGCCAGACGCAGGTTTATCACTGCTTTGAGATTTTCATCGCTGGTCGCAGCCAAGCCTTGTTGCAGCTGGCTTGCGGCTTTCTCAAGTTCATTTTGGTCAACAAACTGCTGCGCCAGTTCCAGTGAAGCCAGCGCGCCATAGGTATTTTTATTCTCTGCAGCAAATTTCTCAGCGGCAGGAATGCTGTCCGGTTTACCCGCGCTAACCGCAGTCACCGTATTTTGATACGCCAGAGAAGCAGAGCGTGCGGACTCCGTCTGATGGCTGGTCCAGTAACGCCAACCAACCAGCGCGCCAACCCCTAAAATGATCCCAACAGCCAGCGCCTTGCCGTTTTCAGCAAAGAAGCGTTTTACCGCATCAACCTGGTCGTGTTCGTTCTCGTAAATTTCCACGCTGTCCTTCTCCTTAGCCCAGTAAAGTGCGCAAATGCGCGGCAACGCTATCCTGCGCTACTGCCGTTTGCTCACCAGAGCGCAAATCCTTCACTACAACAGTACCGTCAGCCACTTCGGACTCGCCCAGTACCAGTGCAACGCGGGCGCCCCACTTATCGGCACGGGCAAACTGTTTCTTAAAGTTGCCGCCACCGTGGTTTGTCATCAGTTTCACACCAGGAACTTCATCGCGCAGACGTTCTGCAAGCGTCATTGCTGCCGACTGCGTGTCCGCCCCTGAAGCGACCAGGTATATATCGACAACAGGATCTGCGTTAAATTCCGGATTAACTGCCTGAACTAACAAAACAAGTCGTTCCAGACCCATAGCAAAGCCCACGGCAGGCGTTGCACGACCGCCAAGTTGCTCTACCAGACCGTCGTAACGACCACCGGCACACACGGTACCCTGAGAGCCCAGGCTGCTGGTGACCCACTCAAATACGGTGCGGTTGTAGTAATCAAGACCACGAACCAGACGCTGATTGACGGTGTAAGCAATGCCTGCGGACTCCAGCAGTTTGCACAAACCCGCGAAGTGCTCGCGCGAGTCGTCATCCAGATAGTCGCCCAGTGCAGGCGCGTCGTTGAGCAGCGCCTGTACTTCCGGGTTTTTGGAGTCGAGAACGCGCAGCGGGTTGGTGTACATACGGCGCTTGCAGTCTTCGTCCAGTTTCTCTTTGTGCAGTTCCAGGTAGGCAACCAGCGCATCACGGTAGTTAGCGCGGGCTTCAAGCGAACCGATTGAGTTCAGCTCCAGGCTGACATGCTGAGAAATACCCAGCGCGCGCCACCAGCGAGCGGTCAGCATAATCAGTTCCGCATCGATGTCCGGGCCTTGCAGGCCAAACACTTCGACACCCAGCTGATGGAATTGACGATAGCGTCCTTTCTGCGGACGTTCGTGGCGGAACATCGGCCCGATATACCACAGACGCTGTTCCTGATTGTACAGGAGACCATGTTCGATGCCGGCGCGTACGCAGCCCGCAGTCCCTTCAGGACGCAACGTCAGGCTGTCGCCATTACGGTCCTCAAAGGTATACATCTCTTTTTCAACCACGTCGGTGACTTCACCGATCGCGCGTTTGAATAACGGGGTCTGCTCTACAATCGGCAAGCGGATTTCACTGTAACCGTAGCTGCCGAGCACGTTTTTAAGAGTGCCTTCAATGCGCTGCCAGATGGCGGTTTCGCCAGGCAGATAATCGTTCATGCCGCGAATGGCTTGAATGTTTTTTGCCACGTTTATTCTCTTTATGAATATAAAAATGAACCCTCAGCGCTAACCCGAACAATGCGGGCGCCATGCGGGTTCAATCATACACGGGAAGCATGCCGCTTCCCATCACGTTGTTATTTTTCAAGCTGCTGCACGTCGATACGACGCGCTTCGTCCAGAATACTTGCTTTGGCACGAATGCGGGCTTCAAGCTGCGTAATCATGTCGTCGTTATCGAGTCTGTCCTTACGCACGCCGTCTTCATACAGGCCGCTTTTCTTGTTACCGCCCGTCACGCCCAGCGTAGAAACCAGCGCTTCACCAGGGCCGTTTACTACGCAGCCGATGATCGAAACGTCCATTGGCGTAATGATATCCTCCAGGCGTTGCTCCAGCGCGTTAACCGTACCGATAACGTCAAACTCCTGACGCGAACAGGTTGGGCAAGCGATGAAGTTGATCCCGCGCGCGCGAATGCGCAACGATTTCAGGATATCGAAACCAACTTTGATCTCTTCCACCGGATCGGCCGCAAGAGAAACACGCAGCGTATCGCCGATCCCTTCAGATAACAGCAGGCCAAGGCCGATCGCGGACTTCACCGAACCACTACGCAGGCCACCAGCTTCGGTGATCCCCAGATGCAGCGGTTGATCGATCTGTTTCGCCAGCAGGCGATAGGATTCTACGGCGAGGAAAACGTCAGACGCTTTAACACTAACTTTGAATTGATCGAAGTTCAGACGATCGAGGTGATCCACGTGGCGCATAGCGGATTCCAGCAGCGCCTGAGGCGTCGGTTCACCGTATTTTTCCTGCAGATCTTTTTCCAGCGATCCGGCGTTGACGCCGATACGGATAGGAATATTTTTATCACGAGCGCAATCCACCACCATGCGAATACGCTCTTCACTGCCGATATTACCTGGGTTAATACGCAGGCAATCAACGCCGTATTCCGCCACCTTCAGTGCGATACGATAGTCGAAGTGTATATCGGCAACCAGCGGGACGTTAACCTGCTGTTTGATAAGCTTGAAGGCTTCTGCGGCATCCATTGTCGGTACAGAGACACGAACAATGTCTGCGCCTACGCGTTCCAGCGCTTTAATCTGATTAACCGTCGCTTCCACGTCCGTGGTACGCGTATTAGTCATAGACTGTACGGCGATGGGCGCACCATCGCCGATCGGCACGTTCCCAACGTAAATGCGTGTCGATTTTCTACGTTGAATTGGAGCCTGGTTATGCATTAAAAAATCTCCCGCATTGCCGTCTGTTACTGAGCCGGTGATTGTTCGGCATTAACGGTCAGACGCGCAACCTGGTTAGTTCTGATAAAACGACTCAGATCGACAGGTTTACCCTGGAACTGAATCTGCACTGCCGCCGGAGCACCAATCTTCAGTTTGTACGGTGCCTGACCGGTCAAATTCAGATTGCCATCTTTACGCTGCATCCCGCTGAACAGTTTTTTACCGGTCGCATCGGTGACTTCCAGCCAGCAATCGGCGGTAAAGTTCATCACCAGCGCGTTAGGATCGGCTGCAGGTGTAGTCACACCTGCCTGATCGGTCGGCAACGGTGCCGCGGTAGCTGGCGCTGCGGTTGCAGTATCGACGTTAGCCTGAGAAGGGGCAACGACGGCGTTTTGTTGCGCATCAGCAGCCGGGGCCTGAGCCGCTGCGGTATCTTGTTGCACTGGCGCTGAATCCGTTACCGCGCCATTTTCAGCAGCCGACGTGGTATCCGGGCTTGCTGCAGCGCTGGTATCTAACGGTACATTCTGCGCACCCTCTTTACCGGCATTCAACTCAGCGGAGGATTGATCGGCCATGGTGGTGATCTCTTCCTGCTGCGCTTTATGGTTCTGCCACCACCAGGCGCCAGTCAGTCCGACAACGACAAACAGTACCAGCCAGGTAAAAGTCATTAACCAGCCGTCGCGTTTCTTACGACGCTTACCGAGCGAGAAGCTCTGCATCGGTGCGACTTTGGCAGGACGAATCGGAGCCTGTTTTTCCAGCCCTGGCAACAGTTCTTCTTCAGGAATATGCACCAGACGCGCATAAGAACGGATATACCCGCGCAGGAATGTTGAAGCGAGATCGGCTGGCGCCTTATCTTCTTCAATATCGCGTACCGTGGAGACCTTCAGGCAAAGTCGCTCCGCGACTGCCTGCTGGCTGAATCCGAGTTGTTCACGGGCATTGCGCAGACGAATGCCGGTGGATAGTGTTTCATTTTTGTCGTGCGTGGCTTCAGTATTCATTCGCTACAGCTGCGTAATATTTGGGTTCTGATGCCGGCGAGCCACAATGCTCACCCACACCGCGAAACATCTGGTCAGTTAACCTTCGTCAGACAGTATAAAACGGTCAGACTATCAATGACAAAACGGCGTAAACCTGAGGGCTAAACACTTGTTACGCCGTTACATACTGCCTTAAAGTCGACAAAAACGCACCGTTATTATTGACCTGACGACGACAACAAAAAACCTCATATGGCTTACGTTGCACTACGGTACAGGAATTATACCGTAGTGCGCCAACATCAAACGGTCTTAATGTCGATAGCGTCGCCCTGCATACGCTTACGCAAAGTACGCTTGGTACGGTCGATAACGTCGCCCGCCAACTGACCACAGGCTGCATCGATGTCATCGCCACGTGTTTTACGCACAATGGTGGTGAAACCATAGCTCATCAACACTTTGGAGAAACGATCGATACGGCTGTTAGAACTACGGCCATACGGCGCGCCCGGGAACGGGTTCCACGGGATCAGGTTGATCTTACACGGCGTATCTTTCAGCAGTTCTGCCAACTGATGCGCGTGTTCAGTGCCATCATTGATGTGATCTAACATCACATACTCAATGGTCACACGGCCCTGGTTAGCGTTGGATTTCTCCAGATAACGACGAACCGCGCCAAGGAATGTTTCGATATTGTACTTTTTGTTGATCGGTACAATTTCGTCACGAATTTCATCGTTCGGCGCATGCAGAGAAATCGCCAGCGCGACGTCAATCATATCACCCAGCTTATCCAGCGCAGGGACAACGCCCGAGGTGGAGAGCGTGACGCGACGCTTGGACAACCCAAAACCGAAGTCATCCAGCATGATTTCCATCGCCGGCACTACGTTGGTCAGGTTGAGCAGCGGCTCACCCATCCCCATCATCACCACGTTGGTGATAGGACGCACGCCCGTTGCTTTGACCGCGCCGACGATTTTCGCCGCGCGCCAGACCTGACCAATGATCTCCGATACCCGCAGGTTACGGTTAAAGCCCTGTTGCGCCGTAGAGCAGAATTTACACTCTAATGCGCAACCGACCTGTGAAGAAACACACAGGGTCGCACGATCGTCTTCCGGGATATACACCGTTTCAACGCGCTGATCGCCAACCGCGATAGCCCATTTGATCGTACCGTCAGAAGAACGCTGCTCTTCCACCACTTCCGGGGCGCGAATTTCAGCCACTTCTTTCAGCTTGTTACGCAGCACCTTATTGATGTCAGTCATGTCATCAAAGTTGTCGCTGCAATAGTGGTACATCCACTTCATGACCTGATCGGCACGAAACGGTTTTTCGCCCATCTCTTTGAAGAATTCGCGCATTTGCTGACGGTTCAGATCCAGCAGGTTAATTTTTCCATTTTTATTTGGAACCGCAGGAATGACGACTTCAGAGGTGTTAACTAATTCAGACATAATTTTTTCCGGCCTCGTTGTTACACGTTGTGGCCCGTGGAGGGTTAAAAAGAAACGCCCCGGCAAGCGATCTGCTCTTCCGGGGCGTTGCATTGTACAAAGTCTGGCGCAGGGATGCCACGTTTGCACGAAGCATTAGCGAAAATAATATGTAAATCGCTAATTCATCTCCAAAGGATTTCGCGTCGCAGGAAGGCGGCAAGTTCAAGCATCCCCGGGAGCATAGAAAACTATGTGACCGGGGTAAACGAATGCAGCCAACGCATCTACGACGTGAAAGACGCGGGAGATTAGCGAGTGCGCGGGCAAACCTCACCTTCACCAAAGAAATAGGCGATTTCGCGCGCCGCTGACTCAACGGAGTCGGAACCGTGAGTACCGTTCTCGGTGAAGCTGTCAGCATAGTCTGCACGCAGAGTACCGGCCAGCGCATTCGCCGGGTTGGTTGCGCCCAGCAGATCGCGATGACGCTGTACGGCATTTTCGCTTTCCAGAACAGAAACAACGATCGGACCGGAGGTCATGAATTCAACCAGACCGTCAAAGAACGGTTTGCCATCGTGCTCAGCATAGAAACCACGCGCCTGCTCAACGGTCAGGTGCAGCATTTTAGTCCCGACGATTTTGAACCCTGCTGCTTCAAAGCGCGCAAAGATGCTCCCAATAACGTTTTTTGCCACCGCGTTTGGTTTGATGATGGAAAAAGTACGTTCAATAGCCATGATAACCTCTGTAATGTGTTCTGTTGTTGTCTATATAGATGTACGACCTGGCGCGGATTATAAAGAGCATCCCGGCAATTGACTATTGATGAAGGTAACATTTCTTTAAAATAAGATGAATTTTAGCAACAAACAGTCACCAACTGGTCTACTGCATCGAAAATCTCACCGTCGCTACCTGGCCTGCATCATCCATCACCAGCAGTTGATAATCCCCTTTAGTCGCCAGCAGTAGCGTAAGACGACGTCCGCGTTCATCCAGCCTTTCACCGTTAAGAAACCACCAGCGTTCACCGCTCCCACCGCTGGTTTGCACCGGCAATGAGGCTTGAGCAGAACCGGGTAAACGCTTCACAATCGCGCCATCACGAATGCCTGTCAACTGCAACGGCTGCGAAGCGTCTTGTCCCAGCGGTGGACATGTGGCAGAAACTGGCGGTAATCTCGCCCCACGACGTTCTGATTCCGGTAGCCATGGCTCCAGCGGCAACGGCCAAACGATTAACGTTTGCTCGTGCGCCTGCGGGCAATCCGCCGCCACACGTTTGCCTTCATCATCCAGCCAGACAGGAAAACGAATGCCATTAACCCCTTCCTGCTCGGGCAATAATAACGTTGGCGGCTGACTGCCATCCAGTAACCAGGTTGCCAGACGGCGACGGCAGTTGCTGTCACCGGGGGCAAGAGATTGCCCGCCCGGCCAGCACACCACACCGCGACTCACGGATTCAGGGCGTGGATCTTCCGGCTGATTTGTCCCGCGAGAGAGCAAAAGATTGTTGACCTGATTGAGCAACGGTACGGCGCTGGCGAAACCAAACTGCCCCACCACTGGCGTACCGTCGGGCCTGCCGGTCCAAATACCGATCACATAACGCGCATTAACGCCAATCGCCCAGGCATCGCGATAGCCATAGCTGGTGCCCGTTTTCCACGCCAGAGGGACCACTCTGCTCAGCGCGTTATCCGGCAGCGGTTGCGCTTCGTCAGCCATAATGCGGCGAATAATCCACGCCGCGCCCGCCGACATCAACGGACGTTCCAGTAGTGGATCACCCGGCTGCAGACGCAGTTTTCCCGCTTTTCCCTGGCGGGCAAAGGCGCTGTACGCTGCGGCCATATCTTCCAGCCTTGCCCCCGCGCCACCTAAAATCAGCGACAGATTCGGCGCAGCCCCTGCGGGCAGATACAGCGGTAAGCCGACGTTACGTAACGATGCGGCAAAACGCTTCGGGCCATAGGCTTCGAGTACCTGCACGGCGGGTAAATTCAGCGAGCGCACCAGCGCTTCGCTCATGCTCACCGGGCCATGAAAACCGCTGTCAAAATTCCCCGGTCGATAGTCCCCGGTTCGCCGCGGGACATCCTGCAATAACGAAGCGGGATGAATGAGTCCGTCATCCAGCGCCAGGCCATAAACAAACGGCTTCAGCACCGAGCCAGGCGAACGGATCGCATTCACCATATCCACATGACCAAAACGGGAGTCGTCATTCATATCTACCGACCCCACCCAGCCACGCACGCTCATATCGGTGTGATCGACCACGATCATCGCCAGCGAACTGCGCGCAGGTAAGCGCCCCTTCCAGTTTTGCGCCAGCTCTTCCAGTTGACGCTGCAATCCGGCATCAAGGGTAGTCACGATTTTATCGCTTCGGCTTTTTCCCAGCATCATGCGCGAGAATAACGGTGCTAACTGCGGCATTTGCCGGGGCGCCAGCCAGACCGGTTCTTCACTCGACTCCTGCACCTGTCTGGCAGGCCAAATGCCCTGGGTCGCCATACGTTCGAGCACTTTATTACGCGCCGCTTCAGCACGGTCCGGCCAGCGATCCGGACGCAGACGGCTCGGCGCCTGTGGCAAAACAGCCAGCAGCGCGGCATCGGAGTAACTCAATTGCGCGGGTGATTTACCAAGATAAGCCCAGCTTGCCGCCCCCACGCCCTGCAGTGTACCGCCAAACGGCGCGCGGTTGAGATACAGTGTCAGTATGTCGCGTTTGGAGAGATGCCATTCCAGCTGCAATGCGCGCCAGAGTTGGCGAAACTTGCCGCCAAAGGTTCGCGGATGGGGATCGAGTAATCGTGCGACCTGCATGGTGAGCGTACTGCCGCCAGAAACCACACGCCCAGAGGAGAGGTCTTGCCATGCCGCGCGCAGTACTGAAAACGGATTGACGCCGGGATGCTTCCAGAACCAACGGTCTTCGTAGTTAATTAACGCCTCAAGGTAGCGGGGCGACACCTCATCAATCGTTACCGGATACCGCCAGATACCATCCGCATCGGCGAAGCGCCACAGCGGCGTACCATCATGAGCCACCACGACCCGCGCCGGATCGACTTCGTGCAGCGGCAGCGGCCAGATTTTATCTGCCGCCCAAACCGCCGCCACAAACAATAGTGCAACGGCTGCCAGCCAGAGCCAGCAGCCGCGTTTACCCAACCCGCGTATCATTTACGGTCTGACAATCAAAAGTCCCTCTGTCGCACCGGTCGCGCGCCACTGCGGAATATACATTGATTCCACCTGCGGGACAGGAACCCGGTAGGTCCCCGGCGTTACAGCCCGCGCCAGATACACCAGCGTAACTGGCTGTCCTTCGTTGACCGCCACCGCGGCGACAAAGCGATCGTCACGGAACTCAACGTGCTGGATATCTGCCTGCTGCATCTGATTGAGCAGATTCGCCACTTCGCTGCCGCTATCCTGCAGGCTGGCGCTGCCGTTGGCCAGATTCTGGTTTTCCAGTTCCAGTCCTGCTGGCAGTAAATCGACCACCAGCGCATCCGGCACGTTCTGGCTGGCTTTTACCTCCAGCCAGACCAGCACCAGTTCGCCGCTACGCAGCGAATCCAGCGATTTGCTATTTCCGTCAATTCCCAGGATTTGCCGCTCAATATGCAGAACGTTGCTGGCAGGCGTCGGTGCGGTTTGTGGATAACCACTCACATCCAGACGCAACCACAGCGGTAGATTACCGGTATTGGTGACGCTCAGCGTAGACAGCGCATCGGCATCCAGATTGCGGGTTAGCGATTTATCCCCTGCTAATGGTTGTTCCGAGAGTGACGTTTGCGCCTGCCACGTACCAGGCAAATCCTGTAACGTACGCGCGGCAAGGAACAACGCATTATTTTCCTGAGTCGAGAGCCAGCGCTGTCCAAAGGCCTGTTCTGACAACGTGTTCAGCAGCGTATTCTGCACGTCAGGTTTGATCTTGTTCTCTTCGAGCAAGGCCAGCATCAACGCGTTATCCCGTAAGGCACTGCCGTAATCCGCCATCCACTGTTGCGTATCGCGGCGCGGTGTATTCAGGGCCAGCGTCAACGCCTGTTCACTGCGATTGGCATCGCCCATATTTTTCAGCGCGATCCCCAGTTGTAACAGCGGTAAACCAGAGGCTGCTTGCGCACGACGCTCCCAGATCTCACGCAATGCGCCGAGCGGAGCTTTTTGCTGATGTGCCAGAACCAACGCGGCGTAGGCTTGTACGGCAAACCGGCTTGCTGAAGAGTCGTCGGTATAGCGAATCGACATCATGCCCGGATCCTGCAAATAGCGCAGTAGCCGCTCGTTGCCCCGGTTAATCACCTCTACCGGGACACTGTAGCCCTGTTCATTTGCCCGGACGAGGAAATCCATGACATACGCGGTCAGCCAGTACTCTTCCGACCCGTTTTTATCCCACAGCGCAAAACCGCCGTTATCACGCTGCATCTGCACTAAACGGGAAATCCCAATATCAACTGCCGCGCGACGTTTTTCATCGCTGTCGCCCACAATACCTAACGCCTTCAATTGCGCAGCGTTGGTGTATAAGGATGGGAACAACCCGCTCGCCGTTTGCTCCAGACAACCGTAAGGGTACGCTTTCAGTTCGCGGATATAGCGCGCCAGATTTAGCGGCGGCTTACCGCTGAACAGCAGTTGCCCCTGCATCGTCACAGGGGAGAAATTGGTCAGTTCTTCGCCCGGAAGCTGCCAGGTCGCGCCCGGCTGAAGTGCGACACCGTTATTAACGGTTTGCGCCGGGAACGCCGGACGCACGCCAATCTTCCACTGTTTATGCTGAACAGGCAGCGTTTCACCCGGTAAAGTCAGACCGCTAATTTCTGCCTGAATTTCGCCATCGCCAAACCCCTCCCGCGCGCGCACCGGAATAAACAGCGTAGTCCTTACGCCTGGCGCCAGATTTACCGGCGCGGGATCTTGCCCCATCAGCTCCAGTAAACCATTGGCCGCGAGCTTAATATTCAGCGTTTGCGGTTTGTCAGTCAGGTTAGTCACGTCCAGCGTCAGGCGCGAGGTATCGCCTCCCGCCAGAAAACGCGGCATATTCAGTTCAGCAATCACCGGCGCCGCAACAATCACTTTGCTTTCGCTGCTGCCAAAGTCATCCGTCGTCCAGGCCTGCGCCATTACCCGCAGCTCGCCGTTGAAATCACCAATAGGTAACGTCACCGTACCTTCGCCCTGCTCGTTAAGCGTGACCGGCAGCGCCTGTTGCGCCACGATATTGACGTGATTAACCGGTGGCTTACCGCCGCGTTTTAATTCATCGCCATCACCACCAAAGCGCAGCGCCGCCAGGCGTCCTTGCCCTTCGATCACCTGGCCGTAAATATCATAAATATCTGCGCCATAGCGTTTTTGCCCGAAAAACGCCTGCCACGGATCCGGCGTGGCGTAATCGGTAATGTTCAGCACCCCGCTATCAACGGCAGAGACCAGCACGTTAATCTGTTTTGGTACGTCGCCATTTTTGACGCTGGCTTTAATCTTGACGGTCAACGGCTGGTTTGGACGTATTTTCGCCGGGTTTTCCAGCGCCAGCGCCAGACGACGGTTTTCGTCACCTAACGGCAAATGCAGTAAACCGACCGCCCGTTTTGGCGTTGCCGAACGGGACTTGTCGCCAGGACGAACCACCAGCGCACTAAGATACAAATCGTGGCGATTCCAGGTTTTATCGATTGGGATGGAGATATCAAGACCATCCGCCGGTACGTCTATTTCTTGCCACCACAGCGGGCCTTCGCTGGATTCCACCATCGCATAACCTTTGCCAGCAGCGGGAGCGGCAACGTGCAGCTTCATGGTATCACCGGGACGATAGCTGGGTTTGTCCAGTTTCAGCGTCACGCGATCGGGACGCACAGCCCCACTGCCGTCGCTGTTATCCTGCCAGCTATAACCGGCCCAGAAGCGTACGCTGCTCACCGCATCATTCGGAGCTTTCACTTCCAGACGATAGGCGCCCCACTCAACCGGGAAGCTGACTTTACCGGTTTCATCGGCCTTAAGATCCAGAGTCTGCTCACCTTCAACCAGATCCTTTTGATCGAACTGTGATTGCCAGCCCTCGCCTTCAGACCAGTTCCAGTAATAATCTCGTCGCTCGCGGATCAAACGCACCTGCAAACCGGACACCGCTTTTTTCTCGCCTTGCGCATCGGCATACACAATGTCGAAAGCGGCGTTGCTGTTTTCATCAACGATAGGCTGATTCACGGTGGTATCGGTGCGGTAGTCATAGACGGCTTTCGCCGCAAACTGCGGACGAATGCCCGGCAGCGTATCCGCAGGCCAGATGGCTTGCTCAACCCGACGCGTCACCGGGCGCCCCCCCGACTCCAGCAGACTGGCTTGCAAAACCACCTGTAACGGGGAATGCGTCTCCTGCCACTGGCTGTTGGTGGTCACTTCGCCGCGTCCGTGGTCATCCAGCGTGAGCTGAACTTCATCGAGGCTGCGGGAAAGGTTTTCTTCGGCGATATTCCCAAACTGGAAGCCCGGCAATGCCTGAACGGCATCTCGTAATGGACGCAGATAAAGCTGCCCTTGCAGAGCATTACCGCTAGCGGGCGCGCCGTACAGGTAGTAGCCCACCACCGAGAACTTCACTTCATCAGTTGGTGCCACCGGGATCTTATTGGCGGAGAGATTGAGCGCCATCCGCTCAGGCATAAAATCTTCGACGTGGAAATCCCACATCCGCGACTGGTTATCACCGGTATTAGCCCGAATATGCCACATACCCGTTGGCGCGTTGGTGTCCAGCGGCCAGCTAAAGCGGTACAAGCTGTTTTCCGGTTGGCTAACCACCGAGCGTAACACTTGTCCGTCGGGCTTCACGACCTCCAGCTTCACCGGCTGGTCGGGCAACGTTTTGCCATCGCTGTCACGCAGTAATCCGTTGAGAATCACCGTTTCGCCAGGACGATAGAGATCGCGTGGGCCGAACATAAAGAACTGCTTGCTGTATCCCGGCGCACCGGCAATATCAAATTCCGCCAGATCCAACGCCGGGAGCTTCAGATCCAGCAGCGTGGTTTGCCCGTCTTTGCGGGCCAGCAATAAAGCCGCGTCTTTATCAGTCTCCAGTTTGACATGACCCTGAGCGTCGCTGGTAGCCTGCGCCAACGTCTGTCCTTTTTCATTGAGTAACGTGACCTCAATCCCCTGCTGCGCGGCGCCGTTTTCCAGACTCTGCGTAAAGACATCCAGTTGATTATGGTAACGGTGTACAGACACACCAATATCGCTGAGCGTGAACAGCGTAGCGGCATTACTGTAGTTGTATTGTCCAGCCTGATTCATCACCGCGATGTAAACACCAGCTTGCTGCAACGGCTTGATATCGCTCAGCGGCAATAGCAGCTTCTCACGGGTGTTGCGCGCAGGATTGAGGTCAAAGCGTCCGGTATACACCAGTTCCGCCATTTTCAGCAGATTGTCAGATTCCCAGTTAGTCAACGAATTGCGGTATTCCCACTGGCTGACGAACGCACCGAGTGACTCAGGCTTCACGCGAAAGAAGTTCACATCTACGCTATTAACGTTAAGGGCCATCACCGGCAGCCCTTCAATCACTTTTCCCGGCAGCAGCGAGCCGCGACTGGCAAACCCTACGCTTGGATGGACGTCGCGAGTGGTAATGTTTTTTTCATAATCAATAGCGAACGTCGCTTTATTCAGCGCCAGCAAATCACGCTCAATGGTAACGACCAGTTCCCGGTTAGGTTCCAGATGGCGTAAGCGTAGCTCTTTTAGATTTGGCGCCAGCTCCCAGGCACCATCCACTTTGCCGCTTTTTTTATCAACAACGTGCACGACGCGGGAAAAATCTTGTTCCGGATCGAGGGGAATGGAGAAGGTCAACACGAGCGTTGCCGCACCGTCGAGCTGGACCTCTGAGGCATCCAGCAGCGTCAGCGACTTGCCCTGGCTTTGCTGCATCAGTTTTTGTAATTGAGCCTTATCTTTTGCTGGCGCTGTCTGTGGCGCAGGCGCATCAGGCTTCGCAGCCGTCGGTGATTTTTCGTTATTATTATCGCACCCGACCAGTGCCAGCATCAGCATGCAGGCCGCTACGCGTAAATGTTTCATTTTTCATCCCTGGCCGTAGTGGCCCGTTAGCTACGTAGAACAACTATTATGCGTCAGATTTCCGGCGGTGGAAGTCAGTAACTGAACAACGTTGTCTTAATTTTAGTGATTAATGTGGATTCACCTGACAAATCAGCCTGTTTTACTTGTCGCTTTACGGTAAACATCCGACAATTTGCCAAAACCTGGTAAAAATGGAGATGCCTATGACCACCGCCTTCTTTGTCGCTGCCGACTGGCTTGCCGAACACATTGACGACCCGGAAATACAAATTCTTGATGCCCGAATGGCACCTCCAGGACAGGAAGATCGCGATGTTGGCGAGGAGTATCGTGCGGGCCATATTCCTGGCGCAGTCTTTTTTGATATTGAAGCGCTTTCCGATCATACCTCACCGCTACCGCATATGATGCCGCGCCCGGAAGCTTTTGCCGTTGCGATGCGCGAACTGGGCGTTGATCAAGATAAGCATCTGGTTATCTACGATGACGGTAATCTGTTTTCCGCGCCACGCGCATGGTGGATGCTGCGGACATTTGGCGTCGAAAATGTCTCCATTCTGGCGGGCGGTCTGGCAGGCTGGAAGCGCGATGATCTAATGCTCAAGGAAGGCGATGAGGATTTACCTGAAGGTGAATTTAACGTGGCCTTTACGCCTGGCGCTGTTGTGCGTGTTACCGATGTACTGCTGGCCAGTCATGAAAAAACCGCACAGATTGTCGATGCGCGACCGGCTGCGCGTTTTAACGCAGAAGTTGACGAACCTCGCCCTGGCCTGAAGCGTGGTCATGTGCCCGGTGCGCTTAATGTGCCGTGGACAGAATTGGTTCGTGACGGCGAGCTGAAAACTACCGACGAACTGGATGCTATTTTCTTCAGTCACGGCGTGAGCTTTGACCGCCCGATTATCGCCAGCTGTGGCTCCGGCGTAACGGCTGCCGTGGTGGTACTGGCACTTGCCACGCTGGGCGTTTCTAACCTCGCATTGTATGACGGCGCATGGAGCGAGTGGGGTGCTCGCAACGATTTACCGGTAGAACCATCTGAGGCTAAATAAAATCTGATTTATTCATCTTTTTCGTCCACAAAAAAACCGCTCAAATGAGCGGTTTTTTTGTGCTGGTCCGGTTCGCGGCCTTTCCAGCAGGCTATGTCACCATAGCAATGCAAGCGTACATCAGTGGGCAAATAGTCCCTTTTAAGGGAGTGAATGTCAAGTTAATTAGCTGCGAAACTATTCACTATTTGAGGTATTATCTTTTCCGGCCCTTTTCGCCGTCTCGCAAGCGGGCACTGGTTTCAGGAAAGGATGTCCCATGGCCGTATATGCAAGCGTACATCAGTGCTTGCTATCACGGCATTATCGCCAGTGGTGCTGTCGTGATGCGGTCTTCGCATGGACCGCGCAATGAAGATACGATACTTCTGTATCGTGCTTGTTGTATCTGGTGCATTGTGTCTTCACGGTGATCGGAGTTACTCAGGTAATTCTGCACGCGTGATGTTCAGCGCCCAGAGCAAGTAAGCCAGGTAGCCGCCTTTCGGGGCGGCTTTCCTTCACTCAGATAATCCGATTCTGTTTAAAGTCGCGCAGGAAACCGCCCCAGCGACGTTCATAGAACGGTGCGATGTGCTCAGTGATAAAGTGGCTCACGCCCTTCTCACCTTTCCTCACCTGGCAGATGTCAATGGGTTCATCACCCAGCAGTGTATCGGTCGCGACGCTGCCCGCAGCGTGGATGATCTCTTCAATATCCCCTTCCGCTTCAATACCAATCAGCAGATTCGGCTGGGCTTCCGCGCTTTCTTTGATTGAGCAGAGAAACGCGCGTTTTACCGGCTTAATGGTTTTAAACAGCGTAGTCAGCGAGTCAATCATCTGCGCCGGAGGTTCAGCGACTTCAGAGAGGATCAGCGATTCACCGCCTTCCAGTACTTCCTGGGTGCTGAGCGGATTCCCCTCTTCCCCCATCAGCAGGCTGATTTCACGCGGCATAAATTCTTTGCCGGTCGGCAATTTCGCGTTGAGAAACAGCGTTTCGCCGAGCGTCATTTCAAACAATGTACGCACCGGCATGACGACAAATGCCTGCTCATCTTCAACCGCCTGCTGCAGAGCTTCCAGGGAGGTGAAGAACGGGATCACGGTTGTGCCGTCTTCTTTTTCCCAGTGCTGAAGGTCGAGGGCGCTGTCTTCAACCACCGCCTCGCCTTCTGCGGCAGTACCCGGCACCCAGACGGTAGACTCCAGTAAAGTACGGAAAAATGCCGGACGATGCGCAGGCTCTGTCGCCGCTTGCTCCAGCAGGGTTTCTAATTCGTTTTTCGTTTCGGACATAGAGATCACAAATTATGTATATGGGTTGTAGGCCTGATAAGACGCACGGCGTCGCCATCAGGCAAAATGCCGGGTGGCACTTCGCTTACCCGGCCTACAAAAACACCGTTCAGGCAATCAGCAGATTTGCAATCGTGCGCACACCCAGACCAGTTGCGCCCGCAGACCACTGCTCAACCGGCGCTTTGCGATAGGTTGCAGAGCAGTCGATGTGCAGCCAGCCTTGCTGATAGTTTTCCACGAAATGGGACAGGAAACCCGCCGCGGTGCTAGCACCCGCCGGATAGGCCGCACTGCCGGTATTATTCAGCTCGGCAAAGTTAGACGGCAGCTGGCTACGGTGGAACTCTGCCAACGGCAGACGCCAGAACGGCTCGTTTTCTTGCGCCGCGCTTGCCAGCAGACGGGCAGCCAGTTGATCGTCAAAGCTAAACAGCGCATGGTAATCGTTGCCCAGCGCAGTTTTCGCCGCGCCGGTCAGCGTGGCGGCATCAATGATCAATTCTGGTTTTTGCGCGCTGGCGTCGATCAGGCCATCGGCTAGTACCAGACGCCCTTCGGCATCAGTATTCATCACTTCAACTTTTTTACCGTTGCGATAGTGAATAATATCGCCGAGTTTAAAGGCGTTGC
The DNA here is from genome assembly GCF_030333885.1 of Citrobacter sp. Cf132. NCBI lineage: Bacteria > Pseudomonadati > Pseudomonadota > Gammaproteobacteria > Enterobacterales > Enterobacteriaceae > Citrobacter > Citrobacter sp. Cf132. The sequence continues at coordinate 75,593 of NZ_JAOWFA010000037.1, read as the reverse complement.
CGCTAATCAGGTTATCCGCGCAGCACAGATACAGCTTCACGCGCTTGTTCAGACCACGGGTGATGGCGAACGCCAGCGCGCCGGTCACCGTTGCCGCGCCGCCCATATCAGACTTCATCGAGTCCATAAATGCGCTTTGCTTGATGCTGTAACCGCCGGAGTCAAAAGTAATTCCCTTACCCACCAGGCAGGCATAAACCGGGGCTTCTTTATCGCCAGTTGGATTGTAATCCAGCGCCAGCAGCACCGGAGGACGTTCGGAGCCACGACCTACGGTATGCAGTCCCATGTAGTTCTGCTCGCGCAGATCTTCGCCTTTAGTGATGCGGTAAGAGACGTTATCGCAGGCAACAGAGCACAGCAGGTCTACTGCGCGTTGCGCCAGCTGTTCCGGGCCCAGCTCTTCTGCCGGAGCGTTAATGGTATCGCGCACCCAGTCAATAATTTTCAGGCGGTTACCCAGCTCTTTGCGCTGCGCCTCATCCAGAGCGGCCCACTCAACTTTGCGGGTGCCTTTTGGTCCTTTGTAGCCCTGCCAGAACGCCCAGCTACGTTCAGTATCCCAGCCTTCACCATCCAGTTGGACATGTTTAATACCCAGGCCGTCAATTTTACGGGCGGCGCGCTGGATAAGACCGAGGTCATCTTTTCCGTTCAGGTGCAGGGTAATGCCATCATTATTAATGCTGTATGTCGCCTTTTCACCCCAGCGGGCATCAGCGGGTTGCGTGGAAAGCGTAATTTTCATGGCTTCTGTCATTTTATTTATCCTTATTTTCGCGCATACAGGAAAACGGGCCACCCGTGGGCAGCCCGTTGACTTATTCGGCTTCGTCCAGCCAGACCAGCAAAATGGCCTCAAGGATTTTTTCGTTCGATGCCTGTGGATCATCATCGAACTCTTCCAGGTCACAGATCCACTGGTGCAGATCGGTGAAACGAACGGTCTTGGGGTCGAGATCGGGGAACGCGTCGTACAGCGCCTCGCCGATTTCACGGCTATCGGTCCACTTCAGTCCCATACTACCCTCTGTTAATGCTCACGTGCATGATTGATTGTGTAACGTGGGATTTCGACCACTAAATCGTCCTCGGTGACACGTGCCTGACAGCTTAAACGGCTCTCCGGCTCCAGTCCCCAGGCTTTATCCAGCATGTCGTCTTCTTCTTCTGTGCTTTCCGGCAAAGAATCAAAACCTTCACGTACGATGCAGTGGCAGGTTGTGCAGGCACAGGATTTTTCACAGGCGTGTTCAATCTCGATACCGTTACGCAGGGCAACGTCAAGAATGGTTTCGCCGGTCTCAGCTTCCAGAACTGCGCCATCGGGACAGAGATCCTGATGAGGCAAAATAACAATCTTTGGCATATTAAACCTCGTCCACGGAATGGCCTTTCAGCGCGCTACGGACGGATTTGTCCATGCGGCGAGCGGCGAATTCCTGGGTTTGTTTGTCTACGTTTTTAATGGCTTGTTCTATCGCGTCAACATCGTCACCCAGTGCAACCTCGCTCAAATGCGCGGCGGCGGTGTCGATAGCCTGACGTTCTGCGGCGCTTAACAGCGCGGCATCAGCGTTCAACGCACCGGATAAACTTTCCAGTACGCGTGCCGCTTCGACTTTCTGTTCTGCCAGCATACGGGCTTTAACGTCCTGCTCGGCAAAACTCATCGAATCCTGAATCATGGAGGCGATTTCACTGTCGGTCAGACCGTAGGACGGTTTGACCTGAATTGAGGACTCTACGCCGGTGGATTTTTCCATGGCGGTGACGCTCAGCAGGCCATCCGCGTCCACCTGGAAGGTCACGCGGATGTGTGCGCCGCCAGCTGGCAATGCCGGGATGCCGCGCAGCGCAAAACGCGCCAGTGAACGGCAGTCCTGCACCAGCTCACGCTCGCCTTGCATTACGTGAATGGACATCGCGGTTTGGCCATCTTTAAAGGTGGTAAAGTCCTGCGCGCGCGCCACCGGAATCGTGGTGTTACGTGGGATCACTTTCTCCACCAGACCGCCCATGGTTTCCAGTCCCAGGGACAGCGGGATAACGTCCAGCAGCAGCATTTCGCTGTCTGGTTTATTTCCGACCAGAATATCTGCCTGGATTGCCGCACCAATAGCGACCACTTTGTCCGGGTCAATAGAAGTCAGCGGCGTACGGCCAAAAAATTCACCGACGCGTTCACGCACCAATGGCACGCGAGTTGAACCACCGACCATCACCACTTCCAGCACATCCTGCGGCTCCACGCCCGCATCTTTCAGCGCGCGACGGCAGGCCAGCAGCGTACGCTTGACCAGTGCGGAAATGAGTTCATTAAAGGTTTCACGGGTGATTTCACCCTGCCATCCCGCCACGTTAACCGTTACAGAATCAGCGTCGCTAAGCGCGATTTTCGCGGCAATCGCGGCATCCAGCAGTTCACGCTGTACGCGGTTATCACTACGATCGGCCACGCCAGCCTGCTCGCGAATATAATCGGCCAGCAGATGGTCAAAATCGTCGCCGCCGAGCGCGGAATCACCGCCGGTCGCCAGCACTTCAAACACGCCGCGGCTCAGGCGCAGAATAGAAATATCAAAAGTACCGCCGCCAAGATCGTAGACCGCAATCACGCCTTCCTGACCGGAGTCCAGACCATAGGCAATCGCAGCTGCGGTCGGTTCGTTCAACAGACGCAATACGTGCAGGCCCGCCAGACGCGCGGCGTCTTTGGTCCCCTGACGCTGTGCATCGTCAAAGTAAGCCGGAACGGTGATTACCACGCCGTCCAGTTCGCCGGACAGTGATTCGGTTGCCCGCGCGGCCAGCGCTTTCAGAATATCCGCGGAGACACGCACCGGATTAAGCAATCCGGCAGCGGTTTCAATCATCGGCAAGCCGTTTTCGCTTGCCTGGAACGTATATGGCAGATGCGGGTAACGCGCCTGGATATCCGCCAGAGAGCGGCCCATCATGCGTTTTACCGAACTGACGGTGTTTGCCGTATCCAGCGCAGCATTGGCGCGGGCATCGTAACCGACAGAATAACCCTGCTGCTGATAGTGAACCACTGACGGCAACAGGTGGCGACCTTCATGGTCTGCCAACGTTTCGGCCTGGCCGCTGCGTACAGTCGCAACCAGGGAGTTGGTGGTGCCTAAATCGATACCTACCGCCAGACGACGCTGGTGCGGCGCGGCGCTCAGACCAGGCTCACTAATTTGTAATAAGGCCATTTTCGCTTCCGGAAATTAAAAATCGAGCAGTTTTTCTTCGAGTTGTTCTGCACTGCTTCGCAGTTTATCGAGAAAACGCAGCTTACGCACGGTATCTGCCGCTGCGTCCCACGTCTCGCTATCCAGCTGTTCCACCATCAGTTGATGACGAACGTTATACATTTCGCTGACGCGTTGCATAAACGCATCTAAACGTTGACTGTCTTTTGCCTGTTCAATTTCGTCCAGCTCTTCCCGCAGCTCCAGTTGTTCCATCAGAAACGCGGTATCGCGCACCGTGTGCTGCTCGCTACGGATGTCAAAGCCGTGTAAAGACAATAAGTATTCGGCGCGCATCAAAGGATGACGCAGCGTTTGCCAGGCCTGGTTGATAGTGGCGGACTGCGAAACCGCAGCAAGTTGTTCCGCCTGGGAACTGCTGGCAAATTTATCAGGATGATACTGACGTTGTAGATCCTGAAAACGTAGGCTCAGCGCCTGAGTATCGAGCTGATAACGGGCCGGTAAGCCAAAGAGGGTGAAGTAGTCCATAACATTCTCAGGGCATCGATTCTCTGTTGTTCACGGGAGCAAAACCAGAGAGTCAGGTAAAACAAACCCCACGCGCAGGCGACCACGGTGGGGTTATCGGTAAGCGCGTTACACGTGGAAGCTTTCGCCGCATCCACATTCGTCTTTCACGTTCGGGTTAGTAAACTTAAACCCTTCGTTCAGACCTTCTTTGACGAAGTCTAACTGCGTACCGTCGAGGAATTGCAGGCTCTTACCGTCGACCACAACTTTAACGCCTTTGTCTTCAAACACGGTATCTTCAGCCGCCGGCTCGTCAACAAATTCCAGTACATAGGCCATACCTGAGCAGCCGGAGGTTCTCACGCCCAGACGCAGACCAAACCCTTTACCGCGGTTTGCCAGGAAGGTATTTACACGCGCTGCTGCACTGTCGCTTAAGGTAATCGACATAATAAAACCTCAACTCTTAATTATTTTGCTTCACGTTTGCTTTTGTAATCCGCAATCGCGGCTTTAATCGCGTCTTCAGCCAGAATAGAGCAGTGAATTTTCACCGGTGGCAGTTCAAGCTCGTCGGCGATATCGGTGTTTTTAATCGCCTGTGCTTCGTCCAGAGATTTCCCTTTTACCCATTCGGTAACCAGAGAGCTGGAAGCAATAGCGGAACCGCAGCCGTAAGTCTTGAAACGCGCGTCTTCAATGATACCCTCATTGTTGACTTTGATCTGCAACTTCATCACGTCGCCACAGGCTGGTGCACCCACCATGCCGCTGCCCACGTTCTCGTCGCTGTTGTCAAAAGAACCCACGTTACGTGGATTCTCGTAATGATCGATTACTTTTTCGCTGTAAGCCATGCTGAATTCTCCTTATCGGTACCGATTAGTGATGTGACCATTCAATGCTGTTCAGATCCACGCCCTGTTTGAACATTTCCCACAGCGGAGAAAGGTCACGCAGGCGGCCGATGGAGTTGCGAACCAGATTAATGGCGTAGTCAATCTCTTCTTCGGTAGTGAAACGACCTAAAGAGAAACGAATTGAGCTATGTGCCAGCTCGTCGGTCATCCCCAGCGCGCGCAGCACGTAGGATGGCTCCAGGCTTGCAGAAGTACATGCAGAACCGGAGGATACAGCCAGATCTTTCAGCGCCATAATCAGCGATTCGCCTTCAACATAGTTGAAGCTAACGTTGAGAATGTTCGGTGCACCCTGCTCGAGATCGCCGTTAAGATACACTTCTTCCATATCTTTCACGCCGTCCCACAGACGGTTACGCAGACTGCGCAGGCGCGCCATCTCGGTTTCCATCTCTTCTTTGGCAATGCGGTAGGCTTCACCCATGCCGACGATCTGGTGCACAGGCAGCGTACCGGAACGCATACCGCGCTCGTGACCGCCACCATGCATCTGCGCTTCAATACGAATACGCGGTTTACGACGCACGTACAGCGCACCGATACCTTTCGGACCATAGATTTTGTGGCCGGAGAAGGACATCAGATCAACTTTCAGTTGGCTCAGATCGATAGGCAGTTTGCCCACGCTCTGGGTCGCATCAACGTGATAGATGATGCCGCGCGCACGGCACATTTCGCCGATAGTCGCGATATCCTGCACCACGCCGATTTCGTTATTCACGTGCATGATGGACACGAGGATAGTGTCGTCACGCATTGCCGCTTCAAGTTCTTTCAGGTCGATAATGCCGTTACGCTGCGGGGCGAGGTAGGTGACTTCAAACCCTTCGCGCTCCAGCTGACGACAGGTGTCCAGCACGGCTTTGTGTTCGGTTTTGCTGGTGATGATGTGCTTGCCTTTTTTCTGATAAAAGTTGGCTGCACCTTTAATCGCCAGGTTATCGGATTCAGTCGCACCGGAAGTAAAGACGATTTCACGCGGGTCAGCGCCCACGAGGTCAGCAATCTGGTTACGGGCGATATCTACCGCCTCTTCAGCCTGCCAGCCGAAACGGTGTGAACGAGACGCTGGGTTACCAAAGTTTCCGTCCAGGGTCAGACACTGCATCATTTTCTCGGCAACACGCGGGTCCACCGGCGTGGTTGCGGAGTAGTCGAGATAGATCGGTAATTTCATTGCTCTATAAACTCCGTACATCGCTTCAATGCAAGGAATCAGGCAACCGGCTGGATGTACGACCGAGTTAACGGGGTGTGTAGCACCCCGGCCTGATTCTAAAATACTTTTATTATGCGCGTAACTTAACGTCGATCGCGTCTTGTGCACGATTAGTGCGTGGAGCGTCATGCGTGTGCTGGCGACCAGACACATCCAGGACTTCCTGATTATTCACCAGTTCGCCCAACGTAATGTTGTTGAGGAAACCGGTCAGACGATCGCTCAGATCGCGCCACAGCGCGTGGGTCAGGCATTTATCGCCGCCCTGACAACCGCCCTTGCCCTGGCAACGGGTCGCATCTACAGACTCGTCCACAGCGCTGATTACTTCACCTACTGCGATGCTGCCGGCATCTTTACCCAGCAGATACCCGCCGCCTGGTCCACGTACGCTGGAAACCAGACCGTTTTTACGCAAACGGGAAAACAGCTGCTCCAGATATGACAGGGAGATTCCCTGACGTTCAGAAATATCAGCCAACGGTACCGGGCCCGTTTCGGAGTTGAGCGCAACGTCCAACATTGCGGTCACGGCATAACGCCCTTTTGATGTCAGTCTCATGTCTTACTTAGCCTCAAACTCGCCCCTGCCCGGGGTTTTTTATTGTAAAATGGGGGTATTGCATAGCAGGGGCAAGTCTGACATTCCCGACTAAATCAGTCAACTATTTACTTGACTAATTTAGTCAGGTATTTAACCTTCAGTGCCATTTTTACTTGCCGGAGGCGTTACGTTTACTTGCCTTTATTCTGTTGCTCAATTGAAGCTAAAATTCCGCGCAAAATGTTCAGCTCCTGGCTCTCAGGACGCGCACGCGTAAACAGACGGCGCAGCTTATTCATCACCTGTCCCGGATGCCCTTCGCGGATAAACCCGGTCGACAGCAGCGTTTGTTCCAGATGACCGTAAAAACGCTCTAAATCATCGACCAGCGGATACTCAGCTTCTTCGTATTCTGCGGTCTTCTCGCTTTCCTGCGTTGCCAGCCAGGCCATGCGCACTTCATAAGAGATGACCTGCACCGCCATCGCCAGGTTCAGCGAACTGTAATCCGGGTTCGCGGCAATAGCGACGTGGTAATGGCACTTCTGCAGTTCTTCATTCGTCAGGCCAACACGTTCACGACCAAACACCAGCGCTACGGGCGAATTCGTCGCTTCAGAGACGCTTTTTAAACCGCATTCACGCGGATCCAGCATCGGCCACGGTAGTGTACGGGAGCGCGCACTGGTGCCTACTACCAGGCTGCAACCTGCCAGCGCTTCATCAAGAGTATCGACGATCTGCGCGCTGCCGATTACATCACTGGCACCTGCCGCCAGAGCGATGGCCTGAGAGTCCGGTTTAACCAGTGGATTTACCAGCCACAGATTGGTTAAACCCATGGTTTTCATTGCGCGGGCTACAGAGCCCATGTTGCCAGTGTGAGAGGTTTCCACCAGCACGATTCGAATATTTTGCAGCATTGTATTTCTTCGGCTAAAGATTATTCGGGCATATTATCATAAAACGAAGACATATTCCGAACTCGCTGCTATACTCTGCGCCGTTTTCCCGTTCTTTAACATCCAGTGAGAGAGACCGATGCATCCGATGCTGACCATCGCCGTGCGCGCAGCGCGCAAGGCGGGTAATGTAATTGCCAAACACTACGAAACCCCAGACTCTGTAGAAACCAGCCAGAAAGGCAGCAATGATTTCGTGACTAACGTCGATAAAGCCGCCGAAGCGATTATTATCGAAACTATTCGCAAATCTTACCCACAGCACACCATCATCACCGAAGAAAGCGGTGAGCACGCAGGTGAAGATCAGGATGTTCAATGGGTTATCGATCCACTGGATGGTACTACCAACTTCGTAAAACGTCTGCCGCACTTCGCGGTATCTATCGCAGTACGCATTAAAGGCCGTACTGAAGTCGCCGTTGTTTACGATCCAATGCGTAACGAACTGTTCACCGCCACTCGCGGCCAGGGCGCACAGCTGAACGGCTATCGTCTGCGTGGCAGCACCGCCCGCGATCTGGACGGCACCATCATCGCCACCGGTTTCCCGTTCAAAGCGAAGCAGCACGCCGCTTCTTACATGAAAATTCTTGGCAAAATGTTTACCGAGTGCGCTGACTTCCGCCGCACAGGTTCTGCTGCGCTGGATCTGGCTTACGTTGCCGCTGCGCGCGTTGACGGTTACTTCGAAATCGGTCTGAAACCATGGGATTTCGCAGCAGGTGAGCTGATTGCGCGTGAAGCTGGCGCACTGGTTTGCGACTTCACCGGTGGTCATAACTACCTGGCAACCGGCAACATCGTTGCAGGTAACCCGCGCGTTGTTAAAGCCATGCTGGCTAACATGCGTGACGAACTGAGTGATGCGCTGAAGCGTTAATCTGCTGTGGTGCCGGATGCGACGCTTTCGCGTCTTATCCGGCCTACAAGTCATACCATTCCGCTCACTAACCTAAAATGGTCTTATCCCTCGCCCTACCGGCACCGCGCTCATCCACATCACTACCGCAGCAACAATAAGCACCGCACCACCGGCTAACGCCAGCGTCGTCCAGCCAATCTGTCGCCACAGCACCGGCGCTTTATGCCCGCTAATTTTCACCGCCAATGAGCGAAAGCTATGTACCAGCAAAGCCAGTGACGTAATCGTCAAAGAGGTTCCTGCCGCCATCGCCAACGCCGACGCCATACCCCAGCTAAAGACGCCAACCACTTTACTGAACAGCAGCACCATAATTGCGCCAGAGCAGGGACGCATGCCCATAGAGAGAATAATCATCAACCGGGCGCGCCAGTCATCGCCGCTTTGCAGTTGTTCCGGCTTGGGCAAATGCTGATGCCCGCAGCCGCAGCCCTCGTGATGCACATGGTGCGGCGTAAAGGCGGTGAATTTCGGGCGCATCAGCAGCTGGCGCAATTTCTTTAGTGCACGGACACACAATAAAACGCCCAACACGCCAACCAGCGCATAACTTCCTTTCTCCAGCCAGAAACTGCTCATATGCAGCTGTCGGGCAGGCAGTTGCAGCACCGTGAGCACTACAACCACCAGTCCTATTGCCACCAGCCCCTGCAATAGGGAAGACGCCAGCGTCAGCCCAATGCTCGACTTGAGCTTCGACGGATGCGTCGCAAGCCAGGTCGTGATGACGATTTTGCCGTGCCCCGGCCCCAATGCGTGCAATACCCCATATATAAAGCTAAACAACAGCAGAGATCCGCCCGCACGTGTGGGGTTCGCGGCAACCGCTTTCAGCAACCCGCTCATCTGCTGGTTAACGTCACGCTGCCAGACGACACTTTGCATCATTACCTGAGGCCAGGCTTGCCACAACCACAGCACCCCGCCTGTCGCCAGCAACAAAAAGACCGCCAGTGGCCATAGCGTGAGCCAACGGCGTCTGGCTGCGCGTTGTTGATAAACTACTGACATTGCAGCGTCACCGTCTGTGCAAACTGTTTACCCAACTCCATATCCTCCGGCGGTGCGTCTTCTTTATCCAGCGACTGCGCAAAACTCAACATGTGTTCATTCGGTGTCGGCGTATGCATTGAAATATGGCATTGCTGGCTTATGGTCTGCGAAAGCCGGGCGTCGCTGTCTTTGTCATAGCTCATATCGACGTAGTAGGTCGGATCGAAGGTTGAAATAGTATATTTTTGACCGCTCAGTGGTTGAGCTTCGGCCAGCGGCAGAACGAACGTCAGCACCGCCTGGTGTTCTTCACGCTCCATGCCATATTCCGTCGGTCTGTTTTTAAACTTTACCTTTTTCCCATCGTGCCACACTTCGGTGAAATAGTGCTGCCCGAGAACGTTGGCCATCACTTCCGCCGCCAGTTTTTTCCAAATTTCATCACCAGGTTTAGCATTCCCCGCGTCGTAAAGCAGATCCGCCGACGTGATTTCATCCATCGTCCAGCGCATTTTTAGCGCGACGAACCGATCATTTTCGCTCACAACTTCGGTTTTCAGATGAATAAAGCTGTGGGGATGCGCACCTGCGCCAAAAGACAGGACAGCGAGAAACAACGTCATAAAGATACGTTTAACGCCTTGCATGAGTTCTCCACGATAAAAATCAACACCGCCACAAATAATGATGCCGTATTTGGCGCAAGTGTGCCGAGGATATCATTGAACGAAAAAAAGTTGAGCACCCTTTTCCGGTATCGATTCAGTTCTCAATTTCGATAATTTCTTCTTCGGGAAATTCCACCCAAACACCTTTTCGGCGTCAAATCTTAAGTTAAATGATAACAAAATGTTAATTAATAGTTTCATTTTAATGTTTTATTAACACTTAATTTGAACACCTGAATCTAAAATCATGTAAATTTAACCAATTATTAATCATTTTATTTCCATAAATTAACAATAATGGGCATACATCACATTCTCCAAACTTATGATTCATTCCCTCTTCCATTCGTTGTTAACTTCACGCCGTGACATGTCCTGCCCCCTACGAAAGGTACAACTATGAAATTCAAACTCGCATTACTCAGTGCAACCCTGGTTTCTGCATGCATGTTGTCCGGCACGTCCTTTGCGGCGGAAAAATATGAAATTGCTGTGGTTGCCAAAGTCACTGGTATTCCCTGGTTTAACCGCATGGAAACCGGTGTTAACGAAGCAGCAAAAAAACTGGATGTGAACGCTTACCAGACCGGTCCATCTACGCCGGACCCGGCACAGCAGGTCAAAGTGATTGAGGATCTGATCGCCAAAAACGTCAACGCGATCATCGTGGTACCAAACGATGCCAAGGTTCTTGAGCCAGTACTGAAAAAAGCGCGCGATAAAGGCATTGTGGTCCTGACGCACGAATCCCCGGACGAGCAAATCGGTCAGTGGGATATCGAAACCATCGATAGTGAAAAATACGCACAAGCCAACGTCGATGAGTTAGCGAAAAATATGGGCGGCAAAGGCGGGTATGCAATCTATGTTGGTTCGCTGACGGTCCCACTGCATAACGCGTGGGCTGATTATGCAATTAAGTACCAGAAAGAAAAATATCCGGAAATGTTCGAGGTCACTTCACGCCTGCCGGTCGCGGAAAGCATTGATAAATCTTACGCCACAACGCTGGATCTGATGAAAACCTATCCGCAGATGAAGGGCATTATCGGCTTCGGCTCACTGGGTCCAATTGGTGCGGGTCAGGCTGTGCAGAAAAAACGCGCCAAAGATAAAATTGCCGTTGTCGGGATCGCCATGCCAGCGCAGGCTGCGCCTTACCTGATGCGTGGAGATATCAAAAAAGCGCTGCTGTGGGATCCAAAAGATGCGGGCTATGCGCTGGTAACGGTTGCCGATCAGCTGTTGCAGGGCAAAGAAGTCAATGCAGATCTGAGTATCGACGGTTTAGGGAAAGCCGATATCGACACGGAGAAGAAAGTGATCCGCTTTAACAAGATCCTCGAAGTCACCAAAGACAACGCACAATCACTTGGTTTCTAAGGCTTTAGCCAACACCAGGGAACCTTAACGCCGACCGTCTGGTCGGCGCTATCAACCAAACTAACACTCAGCGTCCGTCAGGGCGCTCGCAGGGGTATTGTCCATGGCAGACACCACCGCATTTATCACTCTTGAGAATATCAGCAAACAATTCCCGGGCGTGCTGGCGCTGGATAACGTGAATCTGACGCTGAGAAAAGGCGAAGTTCACTGTCTGGCGGGTCAAAACGGCTGTGGTAAAAGTACCATTATTAAAGTGATCTCCGGGGTTTATCACCCGGAAAAAGGCGCGCAGATTTTACTCGACGGAAAATTGTTCCATCACCTGACGCCGCAGCTCTCCTCCCATTATGGCATTCAAGTTATTTATCAGGACCTGTCGTTGTTCCCCAACTTTAGCGTCGCAGAAAATATCGCGGTCAACCGCTATCTGCCGGGCGGTGATATCTGGGTGCGTCGTGGTGCTATGAAACAGCAGGCGCTGGCAGCCATGAAACGTATCGGAGTGAATATCGATCCCGATAAAAAAGTAGAAAAACTCTCGATTGCCGACCGACAGTTGGTCGCTATTTGCCGGGCAATTGCCGCAGATGCGCGTCTGGTTATTATGGACGAGCCCACCGCCTCGCTAACCCGCCAGGAGGTCAATGGACTGCTGAAGGTGGTTAACGAACTTAAAGCGGCCGGCATTTGCGTGGTGTTTGTCAGCCATCGTCTGGATGAAGTAATGGAAGTGGCAGACCGTATCAGCGTCATGCGCGACGGCAAACTGGTGGGCACATATCCTGCCAGCGAACTCGACAGCCACGAGCTGGCTTTCCTGATGACCGGACAACGCTTCCACTACAGCCCGCTGCCGGAGAAATCATTCGACGATCGAGAACCCCTGCTGGAGCTGCGCAACCTCAGCCGCAGAGGCAAATACCAGAACATTAATCTGTCGCTGCATGGCGGCGAGATTGTCTCGATTGTCGGCCTGTTGGGCGCCGGGCGTACCGAGCTTTGTTTGAGCCTGTTTGGCATGACGCCCCCGGAAAGCGGCGAGATGCGTATTAACGGTCAGCCGGTCACGCTTCGTAATAACCACGACGCCATTAAGCACGGGATCGGCTACGTCTCAGAAGATCGCCTGACGCAGGGGCTGATCATGGAGCAGTCGATTTACGACAACACCATCGTCACGGTGTTTGATCAACTGCACACCGGTAGCGGCTTGCTCGATCATCGTAAAGCGCAAAAGCTGGTCGCCGATTTAATCCGCGAACTGAATATCAAAGTGTCCGATCCGCACCTGCCGGTCAAAACGCTTTCCGGCGGCAATGCCCAGCGTATCGCCATTGCCAAATGGGTGGCGACCAATCCCCGCATCCTGATCCTCGACTCGCCTACCGTCGGCGTGGATATCGCCAACAAAGAGGGCATTTACCAGATAGCCCGCGATTTGGCGGAACAAGGTATGGCGGTGCTGATGATTTGCGATGAAATTCCGGAAGCATATTACAACAGCCACCGCGTGCTGGTGATGCGTCGCGGCAGACTGGTGGCGGAATTTAATCCTCATCACTGCCGTGAAGAGGAGATTGCTGAAGTGGTCGAGGTAATCAATGAATAAGATGCATCTGTCCCGTTTAATCGGGCAACATGAATTCTGGCTGGGCCTGCTGGTCGTAGCGCTCGCGGTTGGGCTAAGTGTCAGCACCGATGAGTTCCTCTCGCTCGGCAATCTGACAGATGTGGCCACCAGCTACGCGATTCTCGGCATTCTTGCCTGCGGGTTGTTTGTGGTGCTGATTTCCGGTGGGATCGATATCTCCTTTCCGGCGATGACCGCGATTGCCCAGTATGCGATGGCCAGTTGGGTGATCGGCCACGGCGGCAACTTCGCTCTGGCGTTAACCATTGCGATTGCGGTGGGCCTGCTGCTTGGGCTCATTAATGGCTTCCTGGTCTACTGGCTGCGCGTTCCGGCAATCATCATTACCATCGCCACGCTGAACGTCTACTACGGCCTTCTGGTTTACGCCACCAAAGGCACCTGGCTGTACGGTTTCCCTGACTGGTTTATGAACGGCATTAACTGGTTCTCCTTCACCGCGGCAGATGGCTACGACTACGGCCTGACCCTGCCCCTGCTGTGCCTGGCGGCGGTGATCGTCTTTACCGCAGTGCTGATGAACTATACCCGTCTTGGCCGTCAGGTTTACGCCATGGGCGGCAACCGCGACGCGGCCTCACGCCTGGGGCTGAATCTGCTGAAACTGCATTTCTACGTCTATGGCTATATGGGCATTCTGGCAGGTGTTGCCGCCGTGGTTCAGGCGCAAATCACCCAGTCAGTTGCACCCAATTCGCTGCTCGGCTTTGAGCTGACGGTGCTGGCGGCGGTCGTGCTCGGCGGAACCAGCATGAGCGGCGGGCGCGGTACGTTGACCGGAACCCTGCTCGGCGTTGTCTTGCTCGCCTTCTTACAAAATGGTCTGACGCTACTCAGCGTCTCCTCTTACTGGCACACCGTATTCAGCGGCGCCATTATCCTGGTCAGCATCAGTGCCACGGCCTGGAACGAAAAACGCAAACTGGCAAGGGAGCTTTGAGATGAAAACAATCGCCAGATTTTTACCCGGTGATGCCATCATTCGTCTGCAATGCGTCATTATTGTGGTCGTCGCCCTGGTTTTCTCAGCCCTGCTCGGCAGCCGTTTTTTTAGCGTCGCTAACTTCCAGTCGATAGGCTCACAGTTACCGATCCTCGGCATGCTGGCCCTCGGGATGGGTATGACCATGCTGACCGGCGGCATTAACCTGTCAATTATTGCCGGGGCGAACGCCTGCTCGCTGGTAATGGCAGCGATTATCGTTACCCATCCGGATAACCCGCTGTTTCTGGTGCTGGCGCTGCTGGCAGGCGCAGCCGTGGCGGTGGCTATCGGTACGCTCAACGGCGCGCTGATTGCCTGGGTCGGCGTCTCACCGATTCTCGCCACCCTCGGCACGATGACACTTATCTCCGGGCTGAATATTCTGCTCTCCAACGGGACGGTGATTTCGGGTTTCCCGACCGCCATTCAGTACCTTGGCAACGCCACGATTGCGGGTATTCCGGTGGCGCTGTTGCTCTTTTTCCTGGTGGCAATCCTGCTATGGGTACTGCTGGAGCACACCACGCTGGGGCGCAGTCTTTATCTCGTCGGCTCCAATGAACAGGCTACCCGCTATAGTGGTGTGAATACCGTACGGGTACAAATTTCCGTGTACGTGATTTCAGCCCTGCTCGGCTGGGTCGCCGCCATTCTGATGATGGCGAAATTCAACTCGGCAAAAGCCGGATACGGTGAGTCCTACCTGCTGGTCACCATCCTTGCCTCCGTACTCGGTGGCATCAATCCGGATGGCGGCTTCGGACGCATTATCGGCCTGGTCCTGGCGCTGATTGTGCTGCAAATGCTGGAAAGCGGCCTTAACTTGCTGGGGGTCAGCAGCTATCTGACGATGGCGCTGTGGGGCGCGGTGCTGATCCTCTTTATCGCATTACAGAATCGTAAAGCCTGATTTCAGGAGAAAAAATTATGGCAAGTTACTTTATTGGTGTGGATGTCGGAACCGGAAGCGCCCGTGCTGGCGTGTTTGATCTCAACGGCAGAATGGTCGGCCAGGCCAGTCGGGCCATCGAGATTTACCGTCCGCAGGCCGATTTTGTTGAGCAGTCTTCCGATAACATCTGGCAGGCGGTGTGTAACGCAGTTCGCGATGCGATTAACCAGTCGGATATCAACCCTATCCAGGTGAAAGGTCTGGGCTTTGACGCGACCTGTTCACTGGTGGTGTTGGACAAAGAAGGTAAACCACTGACCATTAGTCCGTCCGGGCGCAGCGAACAGAATATCATTGTGTGGATGGATCACCGCGCCATTACTCAGGCTGAGCGCATTAACGCCCTGCATCATCGGGTGCTGGACTACGTTGGCGGTATTATCTCCCCGGAAATGCAAACGCCCAAACTGCTGTGGTTGAAGCAACATATGCCCAACACCTGGGCCAATGCGGGATACTACTTTGACCTGCCCGATTTCCTGACCTGGCGCGCAACGGGCGATGACACGCGCTCACTGTGCTCGACGGTGTGTAAATGGACCTATATGGGCCATGAAGACAAATGGGATGCCAGCTATTTCCGCCAGATTGGGCTGGAAGACTTGCTGGAACATGATGCCGCCAAAATTGGCCGTTACGTGAAAACTATGGGCGAACCGCTTGGTCATGGTCTTTCTGCGCGCGCCGCCAGCGAAATGGGGCTGATTCCGGGGACCGCTGTCAGCGTCTCGATCATCGATGCCCACGCCGGTACGCTCGGTACGCTCGGCGCGAGCGGTGTTTCCGGCGAGGTAGCGGATTTCGATCGCCGCGTCGCGCTGATTGGCGGCACCTCTACCGGACACATGGCGATTTCCAAAGAGCCGCGTTTTATCGGCGGTGTTTGGGGGCCTTACTACTCAGCAGTGCTGCCAGAATACTGGCTTAACGAAGGTGGACAGTCGGCAACCGGGGCGTTAATCGACCACGTTATTCAGTCGCATCCTTGTTACGAAACCTTGTTGACCCAGGCGAAATCTCAAGGGCAGACCATTTATGAAGTGTTGAATGCGCTGCTGCGTAAAATGGCCGGTGAGCCGGAAGATATCGCATTTTTAACCCGTGACATGCACATCCTGCCCTATTTCCACGGCAACCGTTCACCGCGCGCCAACCCAACGCTCACAGGCGCTATCACTGGACTGAAGCTGTCGCGCACGCCGGAAGATATGGCGTTACAGTACCTCGCGACCATTCAGGCCATTGCGCTGGGAACCCGTCATATCATTGAAACGATGAATCAAAGCGGCTACACGATCGATACCATTATGGCCAGCGGCGGCGGGACGAAAAACCCGATCTTCGTTCAGGAGCATGCCAACGCCACCGGCTGTGCGATGCTGCTGCCTGAAGAGAGCGAAGCCATGCTGCTGGGTGGCGCCATGATGGGAACTATCGCCGCAGGCGTGTTCGATACCTTCCCGGAAGCAATGTCAGCGATGAGCCGGATTGGTAAAACGGTTACCCCGCA
The DNA here is from genome assembly GCF_030333885.1 of Citrobacter sp. Cf132. Taxonomy (NCBI): domain Bacteria; kingdom Pseudomonadati; phylum Pseudomonadota; class Gammaproteobacteria; order Enterobacterales; family Enterobacteriaceae; genus Citrobacter; species Citrobacter sp. Cf132. Next base: position 59,144 of record NZ_JAOWFA010000037.1, on the reverse strand, counting down.
GACTAATCGCATTAAGCAGTACTACGATCGCAAATATCGGGTATTCCACGAGATGTATCAGGATCATATGAAATACCGCCAGTTGATGCAGGAGGACGCATGAGTAACTCCTGGTCTCAGGCCAGCGGCGTATTCCAGCTCTATAGCGATGCCCTGGCGGGTCTGGGGCAGCATCTGACTGAACCTGTCTGGCAGTCGCTGATGGCGGAGCTGCGCGGTTGTCAGGGCAAAATCGTCGTCACCGGCGTCGGTACCTCTGGCATTGCAGCGCGTAAAGTCGCACATATGCTGGCTTGCGTGGAACGTCCGGCGATTTACCTCAACGCGACGGACGCAGCGCATGGCGATCTCGGTTTTTTACGCGCCGACGACCTGGTGATTATGCTGTCACGCGGGGGGAATTCGGACGAGCTCACCCGGCTGCTGCCCGGGTTGGCTGCGAGGAATGTGCCCATCCTGAGCGTGACTGAAAACGCCGATTCGGCCATTGCTAAAGCCTCGAGGCTAGTGATTTCCACCGGTGTACAGCGCGAGGCCGATCCGCTGAACATGTTGGCTACCACCTCTATTTTACTGGTGCTGGCTATCTTTGACGCCGCCTGTGCCTGTCTGATGAGCGAGAGCGGATACTCAAAGGAAACGCTGCTGGCGGTACATCCGGGCGGCGATGTGGGATTAACGCTGAGTCGTGAGAAGTAACGCCAGACAGCTGTTACGGAGGTAATGAATCTGTTGCCTCCGTCGTATTGCTACGTTCACTTTAGGTTTTTCACTTCTCTGAGATAGCATGTTCATACCTCCCTCCGCCAGCATTCCCCCTCTGGCATTTTTTATATCTCAACAAAAAGATAAAACAGTGAAAAAACGGATTAACGCGCTGCGTTCCACTCCCGCTATCTGTTCCGCACGTTAAAAATTCTGTGACGCTCTCCAGCATTCCTGGTGGAAAGCATTCCATTCCTCAAATCTATGAGCAAACTTTAGCTATTCTTATCAAACATACTTACGGGAGACCCTACAGATGATGTCAACGCTTGCTCCGCCATCTGTACTTTCCGCTCCCCAGCGCCGTTGCCAGGTTCTGCTGACGCTTTTCCTGCCGGGGCAAATCGCGACTACACAAACCTTCAGCAGCCTCAACGGTGTCGATGATGCCACGGTTCAGGAAGATATTATTGGCGCAGGGCTCGAAATCCAGCGCTATCACCGGCTCACGATAGCCACCGCGCAGAATGGTGGCTATGCGATCGAAGGAACCCCGCTAAATCAGCGTCTGTGTCTGTTGCAGTGGCTGCGCCGTGGCCTGCGGATTTGCCCTACTTTTATCGCTCAGCATTTCACGCCCACTTTAAAAATTGCTCTTAAACAACAAGGTATCGCACGTACTCTGTATGACGACACCAATCTGCATGCGCTCATCAATCTGTGCTCCCGGCGCTTACAGAAGCCGTTTGAGTGTCGTGACATCCAGTTCCTGCGCTTGTATTTACAATATTGTCTGCTACAGCACCACGCGGGGATCACCCCGGAGTTTAATCCACTCCAGCAACGGTGGGCGCAATCCTGCGCGGAGTATCCGCTCGCCGAGGAAATTGGCCGCCACTGGCAGCGCCACGTCATGCAAAGTGCGCCGCTGGGCGAATCGCTGTTTATGGCGTTGTTATTCTCAATGATCCGCATCCCCGACCCGATCCGCGATAATCACCAGCAGGATCGCCGCTTGCGCCTTGCTATTGCGCGGCTGGTGTTGCGTTTTCGCGAGTATGGCAACGTGCGCTTCAGCGACGAGCAAGGGCTGAATGACCAGTTGTATATCCACCTGGCCCAGGCACTGAACCGCAGCGTGTTTGCCATCGGCATTGATAACACGCTACCGGAGGAGTTCAGCCGACTTTATCCCCGGCTGGTTCGAACTACCCGCGAGGCGATTCACGGCTTTGAAGCGGAATACGATGTCCAGTTTTCAGAAGAAGAGATCGGCCTGGTCGCCGTTATTTTCGGCGCCTGACTGATGCAGGAGAAGGATTTGCACGAAAAGCAGATTATCCTGCTGACCGGTAGTAACGAACAACTTGAAGCGCATATAGAGCAACAGCTGCGCGAACTGACGCTGCTGCCGCTCAACGTAAAGCATATGCCGATGCAGGACTTTCAAAAAGAGGGAGCGCCGCGTGGCGTAACGCTGATTATTACACCGTACACCACGCCGCTACCGCTGTTTTCTCCCCCGCTGATTCATGCGGATCTGGCGCTTACGTCTCACCAGCAGCAGCAAATCCGCAAAATCCTTGAATCATAACGTCGCAGGCTGCGCCACCACTTTCGGGCGCAGAACGATAGCTGGTAGCGCCACCAGCGCCATCACCCAGAATACGCCGCTGCCCAGGTTCTGGTATAGATAGCCGGCGAAAACGGTCATGATGGCGATACTGCCGCCCATCGCCACCGCAGAATATACCGCCTGGAGACGAATCACTTCACTGCCCTGTCGCGCAGCAATGTAACGCATCGCCGCCAGGTGGCAGACGGTAAACGTTCCGCAATGCAGGATTTGCACCACAATCAGCCATGGCAGCTCTGTGCTCCAGCCCATCAGACCCCAACGCGCCACGCCGCAAACGGCGGAAAGCAGCAGAAGATCGCGAGCGCTAAAGCGGCGGAACAGCTTGTGGCTGAGCGCAAAAATAATCACTTCCGCCACCACGCCTAATGACCATAAATAGCCCACCGCCGAAGCGGAATACCCGGCAGACTGCCAGTAAATGGCGCTGAAACCGTAATAAGCTGCATGCGCGCCCTGCAGCAGACTCACGCAGGCCAGAAAGCGCCAGCTTTGGGTTATTAGCGCGCGCCAGGCGGGCCATCCTGCGCTCTCCTGCTGACGGTTTTCACCCGCTGGCTGCACGCTCGGGCGAATCATCATGCCCAGCAGCATTGAGGCGGCGCCAAGCGATAACAGGACCAGGATCACCCGATAGTCGAACAGGCTCACCAGTTTGCCGGTCAACGCAGAGCCGATCACAAAGGCCACGGATCCCCACAGTCGCACCCGACCGTAATCCATGGTTATCTGTTTTTGCCAGGTGTTGGCCAGTGCGTCGGTCAGCGGCACCAGCGGCGAGAAAAACAGGTTAAAGCCGACCATCACCACCATCAGCCACGCCACGTTGGTCCCCGCCCAGAAGGCCAGCGCAAACACCAACGTCAATAAGGCCAGAATACGTAACGCTGAGATCAGCCGAGAGGGATCGCTCACACGCGGTGCAATCAGCAAGCTACCGAGAAAACGGGCAATCAGCCCCGCGCCCAGCAGTAAACCGATGGTTTCCGGCGTCAGCCCTAACCCTTCGAGCCAGACGCTCCAGAAAGGCAGAAAGATACCGTAGCTAAAGAAGTAGGTGAAATAACCGAGCGCCAGCCAGCGCGTGGAATGCAAAGCCATGAATCCCTCCCGTTTGGAGGCGATAGTCTGGCGACAAACGCAGGCTGGCGCAAGAGAGCATTAACAGGCAGATAACATGATTTTTGCCCTATTCGACGCTAATTTGCATCGCAAAATGGCAGCGTTCTCCCTGCGCTAAAACCTGCAATCCCGGCTGCCCCTGCATGTTGTGGGCATTCACCGGATGCGTTTGCGGCTCCAGGCACAGGAACTCCTCACCCGACATTCTGAACAGCATCAACCACGGAGTTTGCGCTAAAATCGTGACTTTCATCACATCCCGCTGAATAACGGCCCGCCCGCTCCAGCCAGAATATCCGACATTCAGCCAGCTATTCTCACCGTATTGCGCATGCATGAAATCCGCCGCTGAAGGGATATCGCATTGCCATTCCAGCGGCAGATGCTGTTCCCCCTCCGGCCAGTAACCGCTGGCAGTGAACTGCGCCGTGCTGCGCTTATCAAAGGCGAAAAACGGATGGAACCCACAGCCGTAAATCATTGGCTGTTCACCGCAATGAGTGAGCGTCAACGAGGCGTGCAGGCTTGAGGTTTCCAGTTGATAGCAAAGCTGCGCCGTATAGTCGTAGCCGCAGGGGTGCCAACTGCGCAACTGCAGCAAACAGCCGCTTTGGGTAGCGGTAATAATCTGCCAGCGTTGCAGCCAGCCGTCACCGTGCAGGAAGAAAGTGTCGTCTGCGCCATGCTGAGGTAAAACCACCTCTTCACCGCGCAGCATAAAACGATTTCCCGCCACCCGATTCGCGACCGGCAGCATCGGGAACAGGCCGCAATCACCAGGCCGCTGACCATGACCTTCGCGTAAAATGGCCTGTTGATGTTGTAACGAAACCAGGCTTAATAGAGAACCGCCCTGCGGATCGACGCACATCCGCAGATGTGCGTTTTGTAGCGTCAGCAGACCATCCATTAGCGGGCGCTTCGCGGTTGGGTTGATGCACCAACTTTTGTATGCTGCGCCGCCAGCTGTTCTTCCAGCGCTTCCAGCGTCACGCCTTTGGTTTCCGGTACATTACGCAGAACATAGATGAAGCCCATCGCGCAAATCACACCGTACAGCAGGAAGCTTCCCGACGCGCCCAGACTCGCATTGAGCAGCGGGAAGGTATAGGTCAGCAGGAAACAAGCAATCCACAGCGCCAACGTCCCCAGCGACATTGCCAGCCCGCGCACGCGGTTGGGAAAAATTTCTGATAGCAGCACCCAGGTCACCGGCGCCAGCGTCAGAGCATAAATCGCGATTGCCGCCAGCACCAGAACCAGAACCGGCCAGCCCATAATGCCCAACCCGTACGCCCCGGCAATCAGTACGTAGATAACCGTCAATCCTGACGCGCCGAACAGCATCAATTTACGACGGCCAATTTTGTCCACTAACGGCAGAGCGGCAAGGGTAAAGACCAGATTGATGATCCCTGTCGCCACGATCGATTTTAACGTACCGTTGATGTCGAATCCGGCAGAGGCGAAGATCTCCTGCGCATAGTTGAAAATAACGTTGATCCCACACCACTGCTGGAACACTGCCAGCACCATGCCAATAATCACGATCGGTTTGATCTGCGGTTGTAACAGCGTTGACCACGCGACCTTGTGATTATCTTTTTGCAGCGTATGTTCAATCTCTTTCAGCGTTTGCCCGGCATATTCCGCCGAACCAATGCGCTGCAGCATGGCACGCGCACGATCGGCTTTGCCCGCTTTCACCAGCCAGCGCGGCGATTCAGGTACAAAGAACATCAGCACCAGGAAAATTACCGCAGGCACTAATTCAGCACCAAACATCCAGCGCCAGCCTGTCTGACCGTTCCAGCTTTCAACAATTGCCTGCTGCGTAGCGCCTGTGGCAACAGGTTCGGCAATCATCAGGTTGATAAGCTGCGCCGCCAGCACGCCAATGACGATGGTGAGCTGGTTAACGGCAACAAAGCGACCACGCTTTTCAGCGGGGCTGACCTCGGCGATATACAGCGGACTTAGCGCAGACGCCAGACCAATCCCCACGCCACCCACAATGCGATAGACAATAAACATGTCGAAATTGCTGGCGACGGCAGTTCCCCAAGCAGAAGCGCTAAACAGGATCGCTGAAAGAATCAGCGGCATTTTTCGGCCAAATTTATCGGCGCACCAGCCGGAAATCAGTGCGCCAAAGATACAACCAACCAGCGCGGAACTCATCGCCCAGCCGGATTGCGCCGGATCGGTAATCGAGAAATATGCTTCATAGAAGGGTTTTGCCCCGCCGATCACCACCCAGTCATAGCCAAACAGTAAACCTCCGCAGGCCGCAACCAGGCAGATAGTCCAGACGTAACCAATCTTTAAATGTGTCTGCGCGTTATTCATTATGATTCCTCTTTCAGGGAAACGCAGGGTACAGTAGGTTTCGGGTGAGGTTATCCCCCACCCGTTTCGAGTGTTACTGGAAAAGCCTTACGTTAATGGCGTGACGCAGCAGTAATGCCTTGTCATGTGCCGGATTGAGTTGCAGGAGTTCATCAAGTTCACGCTGACAGGCGGCGCTATTTCCTAGCCCCAGATGCCCGAGCGCATTGATAAACAGGCAGTGTTGCTGGTGTTTTGCTTGTGCTGAGGTATCCAGCACCACCAGGTCGGGTAGCGATACGGCAAAGAAATCGACATCCGGCACGTTGTCGTGATGCGACTCAACCCATTGCAGGAAGCTATTGAACAGAGCGTCCGCCTCTGCATCATCGCCAAGTTTTCTCTGCGCCATACCCTGCCAGAAGAGATAGTCCACTGGCTGGTCGTTATAGTAACGTCCGGCATCCAGTGAGCTTCCGCCGCGCGTCGCACGGGAGAAGTAGCGCTGAGATTCTTCGAAATGGCCTTGCAGCTGCGCGCAATACCCCAGCAAATACCAGATGTCGTTATCCGTTTGCCCTGGCAAACGGCCTTCCCCGAGGTTTTGCGGATAGTGCAGCGCCTGTTGCAGTTGCGTAATAGCAGTTTGCGGGTCGCCGGACTGCACGGCAGCCAGCGCGCGATGTAATTGATTAAGCAGATATTGCCCGGTGGCTTTACCTTCACCGCCTTCCCACGGATGGAACACCCGCTCACGTAATACTGCGGCGGCATCGTCATAGCGCCCCAACCCATTCCACAAGCTGAGCAGTTCCACCGTCAGATCATCACGCAGGAAGACAATCTCTTTACTGGCTTCCAGCCGCTGCAGGCGCTGTTCAGCCGGTTGTGCCATCAGCTTGTTGAGATAGTCGAGTTCAAACAGGAAGCGGGCATTTTGCGGCTCCAGCGCCACGGCTTGCGACAGATACTGTTTCGCCTGCTGCGCATCGTGCAGTTTGTTCCAGGCGTAAATCCCCAGTAAACGATGCGCCGGAGCGAAATCCGCTTCCTGCGCAAGCGTGAACTGCCAGCAGGAAACCGCCTCGGCATAACGCCGTTTGCTGTACCAGAAACAGCCGAGTAAATAGCGGGCAAAAGCGCTTTGCTCAAGAGTTTGCAGCATCTGCACTTCATCCAGCGTATTGGGGAAACGCACGCGGTTTTGCAGACACTCACGAGCACGTTCAATGAAGGGTTGTGGATTATCGCTCAGCGAGGCGCGCCACAGCATCGGCAGCGTTTCCTGGCTGTCGAGCAGTTCCAGCACGCCACGGGCAGCATCCTTTTGCCCCAAAGAGGTCAGCCAGCCTGCCAGTTCACACGCGTTGGTCCCGCGACGCCCGGTAATCGAGATCAGCGCAAGCGCTGTCGCCTCGTCCTGGCAGATAGCCCAGCGCGCATAGTGCAGGGTATAGCTCAGCGGATAATCCACCAGCTGTTGGCGAATGTAGTCCAGCGCTTGCGCATTGCGATCAAGCTTTGCCAGCGCCAGCGCTTTCAATCCCATCGCCAGGTTATTACTGCCGTTAAAGCGCAGGCTCTGCTCCACCTTTTCCAATGCGCCAGCGTAGTCCTGACGCTTCATCGCCAGACGCGCTAACGACCAGAAAGCCGCATCCCGGCAGTTGCCGCTCCAGCTGGCCTTATAATAATTATCCCACGCGCTGTCATCATCGCCCTGACGTTCCTGTGCGGCGGCCAGCAGCATACTCGCCTCGCCATCACGCGGATTTTTATTGAGCTTATGCGCCCGCTCCAGCGCCTTGCCGGCACATTGTGCCGCCAGCGCCCAGTCCGCGCGGTTTAGCGCCAGCGTCCCCAGGGCCACATTATTGCGGTAGTCCAGCGGATCAACGTCCAGCGCGCGGCGATAATAATCTTCGGCATAGCGGCTGGCATGGTTGTACTGCTCCAGATGCTGACCAATAAAATAGAGTTCATCGGTATTAGAAAGCGCTTCTGGCAGCGCTGGCGCGACGGCCGCCGATGGCAGTGGTAACTCTTGCGCGATGTGCTCTTCGTACTGCAAAAGCGTAGTGCCATCGGCGCCAGTGACAGTTATCGTTACCCGCGCATGATTATCATCAGACACATCAGCCAGCCAGCTTTGTCCGGGCTCCAGGGTCAGCGTATGCTCATAGAACGGTTGTCCATCGGCAGAAAGGGTAATCTGCACGTCGTGCAGCGGCGCAATGGCATAAACGCCCACAGAAAGCTGGTTACTCTCACGTACCAGACGAAGCGCCAACTGCGTACTGGCGTTTTGCACCATGCCCAGTTCGCTGTAGGGCAGGAAGTTTTGTACGAAGACTTTCTCTTCGTACGGCGCAAGCCAGGTGAAATCCGGCTGGTTGTCAGTAAAGACCCCGGTCATCAGTTCAATATAAGGACCGTTGTCATCGGTAAGGTTACGATCCCAGGCAACGCCAAAGTCGCCATAGCCCCAGGTCCACTGTTTTTTCCCTGGCGAAACGTGGTGGTCAGCCACATGTAGCAGCCCGCCTCGCTCACCGTGATGCCATGCGCCAACAAAATCATAATCTGATTTTTCAGCCATGTAGGAGGTCGGTACCGGCACGTTTTTGTAGCGCGAGATATCCACGCCAGCCGAGTAGTCCACTTTATAGTATGTGCCGGTGGCGATAGGAAACGCAGAAACATCACGCTTACCGTGGTCAAATACTGCGGTCACATCCGGCGGAAACACGCTCTGGTGATCGTCGCCGCCCTTCACCGCTGGATTCGCCCACCATAAAAAATGGCGCGGCGTAGCGTTACCGTTAAACACCTTCCCGGTTATCTCGATCAGGGCGCGATCCGGATACAGCGTAAATCCGGTCATCACCTGTAAACCGCGCATAGGTTCTACCTCACCCATCCATACGGTATATTCGCCATGCTCACCCTGCTGCTGCGTAAAATCGACTGGCATAAAAGTGGTTGGGCGATGATGCTGCGGCCAGTTAAATTCAATGCCACCAGAGATCCACGGCCCAAGCAAACCAACCAGAGCGGGCTTCACCACTTCGTTGTAGTAGACAAAATCGCGTTGCTGTACTTTGTCATACGCTCGATGAATACGCCCGCCTAACTCCGGCAACAGCATGACGCGAATGAAGTCATTCTCCATCCACACCGCCTGATAGTCGCGCATTTCACGTTTGCCGGTCAGCGTATCAATCACGCCATACGGATACACCGCGCCAGAAGATCCCTGGTAAACCCGCTTTTCCAGAAACATTGGGTTGACATCTTCTTCACCCGCCGTCCACGTTGGGAGGGTTATCGTTTCTTGCCAGACTTTAACTGAACCGTACATGCCGCTCTCCACTCAATAAGCAAAAGTAAAAATTCAACTTGATGCTATTCTGCGGCAGTTAAGTGGCGCTAAAATGCGCAATGCTCACGCAATATAGTTAAGGGAGTTAAGTGAATGCAGCGTTCGGGGTTCAACAACGCCAGGGTTCGTCAGGCGAATAAGCAGATCTTTTTGTCGCACCTGTGGCGGGAAAAGCAGCTCAGCAAGTCACAGCTGGCGCAGCTCACCAGCCTGTCGATCCCGGCGGTCAGCAATATCCTCGAAGAGCTAATGGATGAGGGGAGGATCAGTCATTCGCGAAAAACCTTAAGCCAGCGCGGTTTGAGCAGCGGCAGCTATCATTTGCCAGAAAAAGGCGCATGGACGCTATGTATCAACGTCACCCCTACCAGTATCACCAGCCAACTGGCGGACGCACGGCTGGTTGCCATCGGCGACTGGCGTCATGAGGTCATTAAGCCGGAAACCCCCAAAGCGCTGCTGTCAGCCCTGGCTGCACACTGGCGGGAATACCGTCGACAATTTCCCGAGGTCACGATTAATCTGGCACTCGGCGTTCACGGCCAGGTTGATCCGATCACCGGCGCATCAAAAACCATGCCCCAGGCCCCGTGGAAAACACCGGTGGAAATAAAATATCTGCTGGAAGAGATGCTTGGCGTACAGGTCCGCCTGGACAATGACTGCGTGATGCTGGCGCTGGCCGAAAAATGGCAAAACCCAGCGGCTAACGGTGATTTTTGCGTGATTAACGTTGATTACGGTATCGGCTCATCGTTTGTGATTAACGACAATATCTGGCGCGGTAGTCTGTATGGCAGCGGCCAGATTGGACACACCATCGTTCATCCCGATGGAATTGCCTGTGACTGCGGTCGCTATGGCTGTCTGGAAACGGTGGCATCATTGAGCGCGTTGAAAAAACAGGCCCGCGTGTGGATGAAATCGCAGCCGACGTCCCTTTACGATCCGGAAACACTCACCACCGACCAGCTTATTACTGCCTGGCAGAACGGTGATGTTCGTATTCAGGCCTGGGCCGAGCATGCCGCCAGCGCCATTGGGCTTAGTTTATATAACTTTCTGAATATACTGAATATTAATCAGATATGGTTATACGGTCGTAGCTGTGCTTTTGGCGATAGCTGGCTCAATACCTTGGTGCAGCAAACTGGGTTTAACCCGTTTGATCACGGTGATAACCCGCGCGCCAGAGCGACTCAGATAAGCTTCGGCCAGCTCAATCGTGCCCAGCAACTCATGGGAATTGGCTATCTGTATGTCGAGTCACAGCTCAGCGAGTTGTAACCATTACACCGTCAGACTCACGGCCAAACGTTCATGTACCGTGGCGATAAAATCGGTCAGTGCCGGTTTGAGCGATCCTTTTTTCCACGCCATCAGCAACGCGATGGTTGGGACATCACCAATAATTGGCCGAAAAACCACCTGTCCGGTATTAAAATTATTCATATAACCGGGTATCAAAGTCACCCCCAACCCCATGCCGACCAGGTTCATGGTCACCAGAATGTTGGTTGCCACTTGCACAATGTTAGGCTGGCTTTTTTGCTGCTGAAACCAGTTTTTGACAATCATCGCTAACGCGCCGGAATAGGCCGGATCGGTGCTGACAAAATTCACGCCGTGTAGTTGTTCTGCGGAGATTGCCTGCTCATCAGCTAACGGATGATTCACCGGTAACACAACTACCAACGGCTCATGAATCAGCTCCAGATAATCGAGATCCGGGCTGTACACCGGGTGGCGCATTAAGCCAACGTCCAGCTCTCCGCTGAGGATTTTCTCTTCCTGCTCGGTGGTGATCAGACTCACCAGTTCAATGTGCGTATCCGGTTGTTTTAAACGAAACAAAGGCAGCACCTTCGGCAACAGATTGACCTCTGCGGAAGGAACAAAGCCAATGGAGAAATGATTATCTTCCTGCACCGTTCTACGGGCACGAACTTTGGCGTTTTCCGCCTGTTCGAGGATCGCCAGCGCATCCTGTAAAAAGCACTCACCGGCCGCCGTCAGCGCAACTTTTCGTTTATCCCGCACCAGCAACGGAACGCCCACGCAGGTTTCAAGATCGCGGATCTGGCTGCTTAATGACGGCTGAGAGGTATGCAGCTTTTCTGCCGCTCGGGTGAAATTCAGCGCCTGCGCCACTGCTACGAAATAGCGTAAGTGCCTCAGTTCCATGCCCTTCTCCTTGTTATCGAAAAAATGTCTCAACTGGTAGAAATTAACTATTTCACAGATTGATAACTAACCAGCAACATCCTTAGGGTACAAAAAAAGAAGGTCAATACATCTTAGCTTTCAGGATTAAAAAATATGACCACACCCTCAAATTTAGACATCTACCAACTGATCGACACGCAAAACGGTCGCGTAACCCCACGAATTTATACCGACCCTGAAATTTACCAACTGGAGCTGGAACGCATCTTCGGACGCTGCTGGCTATTTCTCGCCCACGAAAGCCAAATCCCTAAACCCGGTGATTTTTTTAACACCTACATGGGCGAGGATGCGGTGGTGGTGGTTCGCCAGAAAGACGGCAGCATCAAAGCGTTTCTCAACCAGTGTCGCCACCGTGCGATGCGCGTCAGCTACGCCGACTGCGGCAATACCCGCGCCTTTACCTGCCCGTATCACGGCTGGTCGTACGGTATTAACGGCGAGCTGATCGACGTCCCGCTGGAGCCGCGCTTATCCGCAAGGTTTATGCAAATCGCACTGGGGGCTGAACGAAGTGCCTGGCGTAGAGAGCTACAAGGGACTGATTTTCGGTAACTGGGATACCTCCGCGCCTGCGCTTGGCGATTATCTCGGCGATATCGCCTGGTATCTCGACGGCGTACTCGATCGTCGTGAAGGCGGCACCGAAATCGTCGGTGGCGTACAAAAGTGGACCATCGATTGTAACTGGAAATTCCCCGCCGAACAGTTTGCCAGCGACCAGTATCACGCGCTGTTCAGCCATGCCTCTGCGGTGCAGGTGCTGGGAGCGAAAGACGACGGTAGCGATAAGCGCCTCGGCGATGGTCAGACCGCCCGCCCGGTGTGGGAAACCGCCAAAGACGCGCTACAGTTCGGTCAGGATGGGCACGGCAGCGGATTTTTCTTTACTGAGAATCCCGATGCCAACGTCTGGGTCGACGGTGAGGTCTCCAGCTACTACCGCGACACCTACGCGGAAGCCGAGCAGCGTCTGGGTAAAGTTCGCGCCCTGCGTCTGGCCGGTCACAACAACATTTTCCCAACGCTTTCCTGGCTCAACGGTACCGCCACGCTGCGCGTCTGGCACCCGCGTGGGCCGGATCAGGTTGAGGTGTGGGCGTTCTGTATTACCGATAAAGCCGCCTCTGATGAAGTGAAAGCCGCGTTTGAAAACAGCGCCACGCGGGCTTTTGGCCCCGCCGGGTTCCTGGAGCAGGACGACTCGGAAAACTGGTGTGAAATTCAAAAACTGCTGAAAGGTCATCGCGCACGCAACACGAAATTGTGTCTGGAAATGGGGCTTGGCCAGGAGAAACGTCGTGAAGACGGCATTCCGGGGATCACCAACTACATCTTTTCGGAAACCGCCGCGCGTGGCATGTACCAACGCTGGGCCGATTTGCTCAGCAGCGAAAGCTGGCAGGAAGTGCACAAGAAAACCGCCGCCTACCAGCAGGAGGTGATGAAATGAGCGCTTTAGTTTCTCTTGAACTGCATCATCGCATCAGCCAGTTTCTGTATGAAGAAGCGCGTATGCTCGACGACTGGCAGTTTCGCGACTGGCTGGCGCAGCTGGATGACGACATTCGCTACACCATGCGTACCACGGTGAACGCCCAGACGCGCGACCGTCGCAAAGGCGTGCAGCCGCCGACCACCTGGATTTTCAACGACAACAAAGACCAGCTCGAACGTCGTATCGCGCGGCTGGAAACCGGCATGGCCTGGGCGGAAGAACCGCCGTCGCGTACCCGTCATCTGATTAGCAACTTACAAATCAGCGAAACCGACGTGCCCGACGTGTTCGCCGTGCGCCTCAACTATCTGCTGTATCGCGCGCAAAAAGAGCGGGACGAGACGTTTTACGTCGGCACGCGCGTGGACAAAGTCCGTCGTTTGCCCGGCGATGAGTGGCGCTTACTGGCGCGTGAGATCGTGCTGGATCAAGCGGTGATCACCTCCCATAACCTGAGTGTACTGTTCTGATGAGCCGTGTATTTGCCTGCCCTGTAGGGGATTTGCCGGAGGGTGAAGCGCTCCGGCTTGATACCTCGCCCGTCATCGCGCTGTTCAATGTTGGCGGCGAGTTCTATGCCATTAACGATCGCTGTAGCCACGGTAACGCCTCGATGTCGGAAGGCTATCTGGAAGAAGACGCTACGGTGGAATGCCCACTGCATGCCGCCAGCTTCTGCCTGAAAACCGGCAAGGCGTTGTGTTTACCCGCCACCGATCCGCTAACCACCTACGCAGTATATGTGGACGGTAGCGATGTGTTTGTTGATATTCCGGAGGACGCCAGATGAGCGATTTACGCGATAACGTGGTCTTTATCACTGGCGGCGGCTCCGGTCTTGGCCTGGCGCTGGTCGAGCGTTTCATCGAAGAAGGTGCGCGGGTCGCCACGCTGGAACTGTCGCCAGCTAAAGTTGCCAGTCTGCGTCAGCGCTTTGGCGAACATGTGCTGGCTGTGGAAGGCAACGTCACCTGCTACGCCGACTATCAGCGCACGGTGGATCAAATCCTGATGAATTACGGTACGTTGGACTGTTTTATCGGTAATGCGGGCATATGGGATCACAACGCCTCGCTGGTCAATACGCCTGCAGACGCACTGGAGAGCGGCTTTCATGAGCTGTTTAACGTCAACGTGCTGGGTTATCTGCTGGGGGCGAAAGCCTGCGCCCCGGCACTTATCGCCAGCGAAGGCAGCATCATCTTTACCCTGTCCAATGCGTCGTGGTATCCCGGCGGCGGCGGGCCGTTGTATACCGCCTCTAAACATGCAGCTACCGGGCTGATTCGCCAGTTGGCCTACGAGCTGGCGCCAAAGGTACGTGTTAACGGTGTCGGTCCGTGCGGTATGGCGACAGATCTACGCGGCCCGCAGGCGTTGGGACAAAACGATACATCGATTATGCAGTCGCTGACACCGGAAAAAATCGCCGCTATTTTGCCGCTACAGTTCTTCCCTGAACCTGCGGATTTTACCGGCCCGTATGTGATGCTGGCGTCAAAACGCAACAACCGCACATTAAGTGGCGTAATGATCAATGCCGACGCCGGTCTGGGTATTCGCGGTATTCGTCACGTTGCCGCCGGACTGGATCTCTGAGGAGGCGTTATGAACCAAAAAACTATCGCTATCGTCGGCGGCGGCCAGGCTGCTGCTATGGCTGCTGCCGCACTGCGCCAGCAGGGATTTGACGGCGAATTACACCTGTTTTCCGATGAGCAGCATCAGCCCTATGAACGTCCACCGCTCTCCAAAGCGATGCTGCTGGACGACAATCCGCAACTTCAGCCGATACTCCCCGCTGACTGGTGGCGGGAACACAACGTACAGCTGCATCTGGGTGTTACTGTACAGACGCTCGGCCGCCAAACGCATCAGTTGGTGCTGGCTGATGGGCAGAGTTATCCATGGGATCGGTTACTGATTGCGACGGGCGCTGCGGCACGCCCCCTTCCGCTGTTGGATAAGCTGGGCGATCGATGCTTTACTCTGCGTCATGCCGCTGATGCCGAGCGCCTGCGCGACACTTTGTTGCCGGGTAAGTCGATTGTCATTGTCGGTGCGGGCACCATTGGTCTGGAACTGGCGGCCAGCGCGACTCAACGAGGCTGTCAGGTGACAGTGGTGGAGCTGGCACCAACGGTCATGGGCCGTAACGCGCCTGCTCCGGTGCGCGACTACCTGCTTGCCCGCCACCAGCAGGCGGGCGTGCGGGTGTTACTCAACAGCGCCATTGAACACGCCGAAGCGGGAGAGTTTCTCTCGCTGACGCTGCAAAACGGCGAGACGCTACTGGCCGATGCAATGGTTTACGGCATCGGTATCGTGGCCAATGATGCGCTGGCCCGCGAAGCGGGGCTGGAGACGGCGAACGGCATTATCGTTGATAGCGCCTGCACCACCTCCGATCCGGACATTTTCGCCGCCGGTGACGTAGCGCTCACTCGCCAACCGGACGGTTCACTGCGCCGGGTAGAAAGCTGGGAAAATGCCAATTTTCAGGCACAGATTGCCGCCGCCGCAATGCTAAATCTGCCGTTGCCGGAGAAGACACCTGGCTGGTTCTGGACCGACCAATTTAATGACAACCTACAATTTGTTGGCGAAATGCAGGGAGAAAGCTGGTTCATACGCGGCAATTCAGATGCGCATAAAGCAATATGGTTTAACCTGCAGGATGGCGTGATTGTCGGCGCAGTAACGTTGAATCAGGGCCGAGAAATACGTTTATTGAGAAAATGGATTCAGGCAAAGAAAAAGCCACCAATGGCGGCTTTAGTCGATGAAACAATCTTGCTTAAGTCAATATAACTGCCGGATGGCACTTCGTTTACCCGGCCTACATGTGAGTTACCTGTAGGCCGGATAAGGTGTTTACACCGCCATCCAGCAATCAGTATGGCTTACGCGTAAACCGGGAAGCGTGCGCAGATATCCAGAACTTTACCTTTGACGCGCTCGATTACGGCTTCGTCATTGATGTTGTCCAGCACATCACACATCCAGCCAGCCAGCTCTTTCGCTTCCGCTTCTTTGAAGCCACGGCGAGTGATTGCCGGAGAACCGATACGGATACCGGAAGTCACAAACGGGCTCTTCGGATCGTTCGGTACGCTGTTTTTGTTAACGGTGATGTTAGCGCGGCCCAGCGCGGCATCAGCTTCTTTACCGGTCAGGTTTTTATCAACCAGATCCAGCAGGAACAGGTGGTTTTCAGTACCGCCAGAAACCACTTTGTAGCCACGGTTCAGGAACACTTCCACCATCGCTTTAGCGTTTTTAGCAACCTGCTGCTGGTAAACCTTGAACTCAGGCTCCATCGCTTCTTTCAGCGCCACGGCTTTCGCTGCGATCACGTGCATCAGCGGGCCGCCCTGCGCGCTTGGGAACACAGCAGAGTTCAGTTTTTTGTACAGCTCTTCGTCACCGCCTTTCGCCAGGATCAGGCCACCGCGTGGACCCGCCAGGGTTTTGTGGGTGGTGGTGGTCACAACGTGTGCATGTGGAACCGGGTTCGGATAAACGCCTGCGGCAATCAGCCCCGCAACGTGCGCCATATCGACGAACAGGTATGCACCGATGCTGTCAGCGATTTCACGCATTTTTGCCCAGTCAACAACGCCGGAGTAAGCAGAGAAGCCACCGATGATCATCTTCGGTTTGTGCTCTTTGGCCTGCTTCGCCATGTCTTCGTAGTCAATTTTGCCGGACTCATCAATACCGTAAGGGATGATGTTGTACAGTTTGCCGGAGAAGTTAACCGGGGAGCCGTGAGTCAGGTGGCCGCCTTGTGCCAGGTTCATACCCAGAACGGTATCACCCGGTTGCAGCAGAGCGGTGTAAACAGCGAAGTTAGCCTGAGAACCAGAGTGCGGCTGTACGTTAGCGTAGTCAGCGCCAAACAGCTCTTTTGCACGATCGATAGCCAGTTGCTCAACGATATCAACGTACTCGCAACCGCCATAGTAGCGTTTGCCCGGATAACCTTCAGCATATTTGTTGGTCAGCTGAGAACCCTGCGCCTGCATAACACGCGGGCTGGTGTAGTTTTCGGAGGCGATCAGTTCGATGTGCTCTTCCTGACGTACTTTTTCCTGCTCCATAGCCTGCCACAGTTCGGCATCATAATCGGCAATGTTCATTTCACGCTTTAACATCCGCATCTCCTGACTCAGCTAACAATAGAATTTCGGCCTAAAAAGGCAGTCCCTAGGACTTCGGCCAACAGTATAACCGAATCATTCTTCGATAACAGGTCTTGACAAAGGATTTTACGCAAACGATTACCTTCACGGCACGCAAGGCTTTGGAGAACAAAGGTCTGCTGAATTTCAACGGATTTCTTTTCAGGTTTGTGATGCAGATTTTTCACGATGTAACCTTTACAACGCAAAGTTACAAAGAACCATTTACAATGCAGGGGTATTTTTTATAAGATGTATTTGACATACATCATTAAAGTCTCAGATAAAGGAAGACCGTATGCTTGACGCACAAACCATCGCTACAGTGAAAGCCACCATTCCCCTGCTGGTTGAAACAGGTCCGAAGCTGACCGCACATTTCTATGATCGCATGTTTACGCATAACCCAGAGCTGAAAGAAATTTTCAACATGAGTAACCAGCGTAATGGCGATCAGCGCGAGGCGCTGTTTAACGCGATTGCCGCGTATGCCAGCAATATCGAAAACCTGGCGGCGCTGTTGCCAGCGGTTGAGAAAATCGCGCAAAAGCATACCAGTTTCCAGATTAAACCAGAGCAGTACAACATCGTGGGTGGTCATTTGCTGGCAACGCTGGACGAAATGTTCAGCCCAGGCCAGGAAGTTCTGGATGCGTGGGGTAAAGCGTATGGCGTACTGGCGAACGTTTTCATCAACCGTGAAGCGCAAATCTATAGCGAAAATGCCAATAAAAATGGCGGCTGGGAAGGTACCCGTCCTTTCCGCATCGTGGCAAAAACCCCACGCAGTGCACTGATCACCAGCTTTGAGTTTGAACCTGTCGATGGTGGCGCAGTAGCTGAATATCATCCGGGACAATACCTGGGCGTCTGGCTGAAGCCGGAAGGTTTCCCGCATCAGGAAATTCGTCAGTACTCACTGACCCGTAAACCTGATGGCAAAGGCTATCGTATTGCCGTTAAGCGTGAAGACGGTGGTCAGGTTTCCACCTGGCTGCACAACT
Source organism: Citrobacter sp. Cf132 (assembly GCF_030333885.1). Classification (NCBI taxonomy): domain Bacteria; kingdom Pseudomonadati; phylum Pseudomonadota; class Gammaproteobacteria; order Enterobacterales; family Enterobacteriaceae; genus Citrobacter; species Citrobacter sp. Cf132. Next base: position 41,059 of record NZ_JAOWFA010000037.1, on the reverse strand, counting down.
ATGCGAATGTTGGCGACGTTGTTCACCTGGCCGCACCTGCGGGCGATTTCTTTATGGACGTCGCGACCGACACCCCGGTATCTCTGATCTCCGCAGGAGTGGGACAAACCCCAATGCTGGCGATGCTGGACACGTTGGCGAAAGCGAAGCATACGGCGCAGGTTAACTGGTTCCACGCGGCAGAAAATGGCGATGTACATGCCTTCGCTGATGAAGTAAATGAACTCGGCAAAACGCTGCCACGCTTTAGTGCGCACACCTGGTATCGTGAGCCAACCGAAGCCGATCGCGCGAAAGGTGCGTTTGATAGCGTAGGTCTGATGGATTTGAACAAGCTGGAAAGCGCAATCAGCGATCCGGCGATGCAGTTTTATCTGTGCGGTCCGGTTGGTTTCATGCAGTTCGCCGCGAAGCAGCTGGTCGGCCTGGGCGTGAAAAACGAGAACATTCATTACGAATGCTTCGGTCCGCATAAAGTCTTGTAATGTATTACGCGAGTAGGCCGGATAAGGCGTTTACGCCGCCATCCGGCAATCACTCGGCCTGATGCGCTACGCTTGTCAGGCCGACAAATTAACGGCGCGGCTTAGATTGCCGCGTCGTCTTCTTCACCGGTACGAATACGAATAACGCGAGCCACGTCGAAGACAAAAATCTTACCGTCGCCGATCTTGCCGGTCTGGGCAGTACGGATAATGGTGTCGACGCAGGTATCGACGATGTCGTCGGTAACCACAATTTCAATTTTTACCTTCGGCAGAAAATCCACCATATATTCCGCGCCACGGTACAGCTCGGTATGGCCTTTCTGACGGCCAAAGCCTTTCACTTCCGTTACCGTCATCCCGGTGATACCGACTTCTGCCAGCGCTTCGCGGACGTCGTCCAGCTTGAAGGGTTTAATAATCGCATCAATCTTTTTCATGCTATTCCTTGAAAAGGTCGCCTGTCTTTTGATCGAATAAAGCTAACATAATCCGCAGATTTATTCTTTGAAATCGTTTGCATCCAGCTCGTGTCGAGAAAGCAACTTATAGAATTCGGTGCGGTTGCGCCCCGCCATTCTTGCCGCGTGAGTCACATTGCCCTTGGTGATTTGCAGCAGCTTACGCAGATAGTTGAGCTCAAACTGGTTACGCGCCTCAACAAATGTCGGCAGCGCGGTGTTTTCCCCTTCCAGCGCCTGCTCCACCAGCGCGTCGCTGATCACTGGCGAAGAGGTCAACGCCACGCACTGCTCAATTACGTTGACCAGTTGACGCACGTTGCCCGGCCAGCTGGCGGTCATTAACCGCTTCATGGCATCGGTTGAAAAGGCGCGTACGAACGGTTTGTGCCGTTCAGCAGACTGGCGTAGCAGATGGTTCGCCAGCAGCGGAATATCTTCCGTACGCTCGGCCAGCGCAGGGATCTTCAGGCTCACCACGTTGAGGCGATAGTACAAATCCTCGCGAAATTCGCCCCGAGCCATCGCTTTGGGTAAATCGCGGTGGGTCGCAGAAACGATCCGCACATCAATGTCGATATCGCGGTTACTGCCCAACGGTCTGACTTTTCGTTCCTGCAATACGCGCAGCAGTTTCACCTGTAACGGTGCAGGCATATCGCCAATCTCATCGAGAAAAAGCGTGCCGCCTTCCGCGGCCTGAAACAACCCTTCACGATTACTCACCGCGCCGGTAAAAGCGCCGCGCGCATGACCAAACAGTTCAGACTCCAGCAGTTGTTCCGGCAACGCGCCACAGTTAATGGCAATAAAGGGCTTGTGGCTGCGCGGGCTGGCGTTGTGAATAGCCTGGGCGAAAACTTCTTTCCCGGTTCCGCTTTGGCCGTTGATCAAGACACTAACATCCGATTGCGCCACCATTCGCGCCTGTTCCAGCAGACGTAGCATCAGCGGGCTGCGGGTGACAATGGACTCACGCCAACTGTCATCAGTAGCAGGCGCAAACTGTTCCAGCGCCCCGTCAATCGCGTGATATAACGCATCCTTGTCGACTGGCTTAGTGAGAAAACTGAACACCCCTTGCTGGGTCGCCGCAACGGCGTCCGGGATGGAGCCGTGAGCGGTCAGGATAATCACTGGCATGCCCGGCTGCACTTTCTGGATTTCAGTAAACAGCTGCATGCCGTCCATTTCATCCATGCGCAGATCGCTGATAACCAGATCCACTTTTTCACGGTTCAGTACCCGTAACCCTTCCTGCCCACTTTCCGCGGTCACGACGCTGTAGCCTTCGCTGGTCAGTCGCATTCCAAGTAATTTCAACAGGCCCGGATCGTCATCCACCAACAGCAGATGCGCGGGCTTACGGCTTATCATGGCGTAACCTCATCGGCAGACGGCGCTGCGCCTTCTTCGTTATCAGGCATAGTGAGTTTATCGTTCCCGTGCGGCGCATCAGGATTGTAGTTACCGGCGGGTTTGCGCGTTGAAAGCTGGCGCTCAATATCGGTCAGATTCTCCAGCTTGCGGGTCGTGAGATCGAGCTGGGACTGCAAATGCTGTTGCTGTTGACGCAGCGTATCGAGATCGCTGTCTGACGACTGCTGGAGCTTACTGTAGCGCAGGCGCTCTTCGGCAAGCTGTAACTGCAACATTTGATTACGGAACCAGGCCTGATAAAGCGGTCGAACCTGACTCGGAATTTGTGGGCTTAACGCGTCGAGACGCGTAACTGCCTCTCGCCGTTCAGGCGGGGTAATGCGGGCGTTATCAAGCAGGATCCCGCGTTTGAAAGCGCCCTGCCAGGTATCCGTGAGCTGAGCACTGGCTTCACTGCGCGCCTGTACCGGCATCATGCGATCGGCACAGTCCATCGCCCGCAGCCAGTACAACGGGTTGGTTTCTGTGGACTGGCCAGACAGCGACCAGATATCCGTACAGTCGGTTGCAAGGTAGTCCGCCAGTTGATTAGGCGGAATTTTCTCCTGCGAAGGATCGCCGATAATATGATTCACCGCGTTCGGGACGCAACCAACCAGTGCCAGGCACGGCAGGCTTGCAAGGATGACGCGATGAAGAAAATGTCGTTTAAGCATTCGGGCAACAACGTATGGCATACTCACCAGACTTAGGTTTATTTTAGTGATTTTTCGCAGCAGCTAGCGGCAGTTCTATGCGAAAACAAACGTTTTGCGCATGGTCATCAACCAGATACAGTTTGCCCCGCATACGGCGAATGCAATCTCTGGCAATGCTTAGCCCCAACCCGCTTCCTTTTACCGCCCCTTTTCGCTGATGGCTACCCTGGAAAAAAGGCTCGAAGATCATGGTCTGTTCTGCTTCTGGGATCGGTGTGCCGGTATTCATTACATCGATGTATACCATTGATCCATGCAAACTGCTGCGGATCCAAATGTTACCGGATTCAGCGCCGTAGTGCACCGCATTGGAATAAAGATTGTCCAGCACGCTCATCAACAGCATCGGTTCTGCCAGGCAGGCGTTCACCGCAAGCGCAACATCAGTATGTATCATTTTGGCGCGAGCGGGCAGGCTATGCGCAGAAACAACGCTTTCCACCAGCGGCGCGATTTCCACACTTTCAAGCTCAGCCTCGTCATCCGCCAGCTTGCGGTTGTAATCGAGAAGCTGCTCAATCAGTTTTTGCAAGTTGCGGCTGCTGTCATCGAGGATGCCGACCACCTCTTTTTGCTCCGGTGTTAACGGGCCCACTACCTGATCGGCCAGCAATTCAGTACCTTCACGCATACTCGCCAGCGGTGTTTTCAGCTCATGAGAAAGATGGCGTAAAAACTGATGCCGCTGCGACTCAAGCCAGGAGAGGCGTTCGCTTAACCAAATAATACGCTGCCCCACGGATCGCAGCTCACGGGGCCCAGTTAATAATACGCTATCGCCCAGCGAGCGCCCTTCTCCCAGACGATTGATCATCCGTTCGATGCCCTTCACCGGACCGATAATCATACGGGTAAACAACAGCACCATCGCCAGGCTAAGGAGAAACAGCACCAGTGCCTGCCAGCCAAAAAACTGCCCGCGTTCGGCTATTTCCTGCTGTAACTGCTGGCCACGAGAAAAGACGACGGTACGCGTCGCTTGCACCATCTCGGTATTGGCATTAGCGAACGCTTCCAGCCGTGCAGCCGACACACTGTCAGGGCCGCTGTTTTTACACTGCAACTGCGCGAGATCGTTAAGATCCTGACGCAACGCCTGGTAGAGCTTGGTATCTGGCAACACCCCCGCATGCGCATCCAGCATATCACTGTAGCGTTTACGCTGACTTTGGTAGACCTTGGCCAACGTTGAGTCATCAAGCACACAGTATTGCCGATAGCTGCGCTCCATCTCCAGCGCAGCATTGGTCATCGCTTCACTGCGTCTGGCGTCAATCAGCGTGGTGCGGTTCGTCAGCGCAGCCTGCGCGCTCAGGGCATTCAGACTTTGCCATGCCTGCCAGGCCAAAACTAACAACGGCAACAGGATCAGCAAAAATGCCAACATCACCAATTGACGTAAAGATCGGGGGAAAACTGACCAGCGCTTCAAGGCGTTACTCTCAATGGACAGGAATAGGTTGATGCTAACTGAGGGGAACGCCAGATACAACAAAGCCGGGATTAACCCGGCTTTGTTGTGGAATAAGGCGGTGCCTAACTCGACGTTTCGCCCGGAGGTTGATATGAGCTTCGCTAATATCAGATGTTGGACGGCAGGCACCTTGTTGTGCGTCATTCGAAGTTTATGTAGCACGTCCCGAAGGGGCTGACATAAGAAGGTGAATGAGCCACTGGTTAATATTATGCAGCATCTGTGCCAATATTCAAAACACTTTGTTAACACAATGATAAATATAGAAAATATGATTATTTATATGAGAAATGATATTGTCTATTTTTCACCCACACCGTCGCCAATCAGCAACACCCGTAACACTTAAAAATAAATTCGTTTTAAATCAAATAATTAAATGTCTCTTTTTGGCGACAATGTAACCTTACCTATGTCGGCATTTCCCGACACTTTACTTTTAGGTGCAAGCGCTGAGTTTATTGCCGGATAGCGGCGTGAACGCCTTATCCGGCCTACAACCGCATTTCCCCGAAAGCCTGATAAGCGTAGCGTCATCAGGCGGCAGACAAAAAAAAGCCCCTCACGAAGAGGGGCTTGATGATCATAGACTAATTATCCAAGCTGTTTACGCGCGTTGCGGAAGATACGCATCCACGGGCTGTCCTCGCCCCAATTTTCCGGGTGCCAGGAGTTGCTCACGGTACGGAACACGCGTTCCGGGTGCGGCATCATAATGGTGACGCGACCATTTTCAGTGGTCACAGCAGTAATACCGTTCGGCGAACCGTTCGGGTTAGCCGGGTAAGCCTCGGTCACCTTACCGAAGTTATCGACGTAGCGCAGTGCCACCAGACCTTTGCTCTCAAGCTGAGCCAGATGCGCACCGTCACGCACTTCCACACGACCTTCACCGTGAGAAACGGCAATCGGCATCATCGACCCCACCATATCGGCAAGCAGTAAGGACGGGCTTTGCGTCACTTCGACCAGGCTGAAGCGGGCTTCAAAGCGGTCGGAGTGGTTACGCACAAAGCGCGGCCACAGGTCGCTTCCTGGGATTAGCTCACGCAGGTTAGACATCATCTGGCAACCGTTACACACTCCGAGCGCCAAGGTTTGCGGGCGATGGAAGAAGGTTTCGAACTCATCACGCACGCGGTTGTTGAACAAAATTGACTTCGCCCAACCTTCCCCTGCGCCGAGTACATCGCCGTAAGAGAAGCCGCCGCAGGCTACCAGCGCCTGGAAGTTACCCAGGCCGATGCGTCCCCCCAGCAGATCGCTCATGTGTACATCGATGGCGTCAAAGCCCGCACGGTGGAAAGCTGCCGCCATTTCGACGTGGGAGTTAACGCCCTGCTCGCGCAGCACGGCCACTTTCGGACGCGCACCGGTGGCGATATACGGCGCGGCAACATCGTCGTTAATATCGAACGTCAGTTTGACGTTGAGACCCGGATCGGTATCGTTGGTTTTAGCGTCGTGTTCCTGATCGGCGCATTCCGGGTTATCGCGCAGACGCTGCATCTGCCAGGTGGTTTCCGCCCACCACATACGCATCGTGGTGCGTCTTTCGCTGAACACCGCATGACCATCTGCTTCGACCACGAAGCGGTCGCCCTGCACGGCTTTCCCCAGATAGTGCACGCAATCGGCCAGGCCATGTTGAGCCAGCAACGCCTCAACCGCTTCACGATCACCTGCGCGAACCTGAATCACCGCGCCCAGCTCTTCGTTAAACAGCGCCGCCAGACGATCTTCACCCAGAGAGTGGATATCAGCTTCAATACCGCAGTGACCAGTGAAGGCCATTTCCGCCAGCGTCACCAGCAAGCCACCGTCGGAGCGATCGTGGTAGGCCAGCAGCTTACGCTGTGCGACCAGTGCCTGAATGGCGTCGTAGAAGCCTTTCAGTTGCTCTACGTTACGCACATCGGCAGGCTTATCCCCCAGTTGACGGTAAACCTGCGCCAGCGCCGTCGCACCAAGCGCGTTGTGACCCAGACCAAGGTCAATCAGCAACAGGGCGTTGTCTTCAGTAGAAAGCTGCGGGGTAATGGTGTGGCGCACATCTTCCACGCGGGCAAAGGCGGTGATCACCAGCGACAGCGGCGAGGTCATTTCACGCTGCTCGTTACCTTCCTGCCAGCGGGTTTTCATCGACATAGAGTCTTTGCCCACCGGAATGGTCAGGCCAAGCGCCGGACATAATTCTTCCCCAACGGCTTTTACCGCTTCGTACAGTCCGGCGTCTTCGCCAGGGTGACCCGCAGCCGCCATCCAGTTGGCCGACAGTTTAATGCGTTTGATATCGCCAATCTGCGTTGCCGCAATGTTGGTCAGCGCCTCACCGACAGCCAGACGCGCAGAGGCTGAGAAGTCGAGCAATGCGACTGGCGCGCGCTCGCCGAGAGACATCGCTTCGCCGTAGTAGCTATCGAGGCTTGCGGTAGTGACCGCGCAGTTGGCGACCGGGATCTGCCATGGACCAACCATCTGGTCACGCGCCACCATACCGGTAACGGTACGGTCACCGATAGTCACGAGGAACGTTTTTTCCGCGACAGTCGGCAGATGCAGCACGCGGTTAACCGCATCTGCAATCGAGATTTCACTACGATTCAGTGCATCGCCTTTGGCTTTCAGCGTCTGCACATCGCGGGTCATTTTCGGTGTTTTACCCAGCAGCACATCGAGTGGCATGTCGATCGGCTGGTTGTCGAAGTGGCTGTCGCTCAAGGTCAGATGCTGTTCTTCGGTTGCTTCACCGATGACCGCGTACGGCGCGCGCTCGCGCTTACACAGTTCGTCAAACAGCGGCAATTGATCGGCAGCAACCGCCAGCACGTAGCGCTCCTGGGACTCGTTACACCAGATTTCCAGCGGGCTCATACCCGGCTCATCGCTGAGGATATCGCGCAGCTGGAACTTACCACCGCGACCGCCATCGCTTACCAGCTCCGGCATGGCGTTAGACAGACCACCCGCGCCAACGTCATGGATAAACAGAATTGGGTTCGCATCACCCATCTGCCAGCAACGGTCGATAACTTCCTGGCAACGACGTTCCATTTCCGGGTTATCACGCTGTACAGAAGCGAAATCAAGATCGGCATCAGACTGACCGGAAGCCATAGAGGAGGCTGCCCCGCCGCCAAGGCCAATGTTCATCGCCGGGCCGCCGAGGACGATCAGCTTGGCGCCAACGACGATCTCGCCTTTCTGCACGTGATCGGCACGGATGTTACCGATCCCGCCTGCCAGCATGATCGGTTTATGGTAACCGCGCAGCTCTTCGCCGTTATGGCTGTTGACCTTTTCTTCATAGGTACGGAAGTAGCCGGTCAGCGCCGGGCGACCAAATTCGTTGTTAAACGCCGCGCCGCCCAGCGGGCCTTCGGTCATGATGTCGAGCGCGGTGACAATACGATCCGGCTTACCAAAGTCCTCTTCCCAAGGCTGTTCAAAGCCAGGAATACGCAGGTTGGAGACGGAGAAGCCTACCAGCCCGGCTTTCGGTTTTGCACCACGACCGGTTGCACCCTCATCGCGGATTTCTCCGCCGGAGCCGGTTGCCGCACCTGGCCACGGAGAGATAGCCGTCGGGTGGTTATGAGTTTCTACCTTCATCAGGATGTGGGCTGGTTCCTGATGGAAATCGTAGCGGCCGGTTTTGTGATCGGCAAAATAGCGGCCCACTTCAGAACCTTCCATTACCGCGGCGTTGTCTTTATAGGCAGACAGCACGTGGTCCGGCGTGGTTTCGAAGGTATTCTTGATCATCTTGAACAGCGACTTAGGCTGTTGTTTACCGTCGATAACCCAGTCGGCGTTAAAAATCTTGTGGCGGCAGTGCTCGGAGTTGGCCTGCGCAAACATGTACAGTTCAATGTCGTTCGGGTTGCGCCCCAGTTTGGTGAACGCATCCTGCAGATAGTCAATTTCGTCTTCCGCCAGCGCCAGACCCAGACGCAGGTTAGCGTCGATCAGCGCCTGACGTCCCTCACCCAGTAGATCAACGCTGGAGACCGGCGCCGGTTGGTGATGGACAAACAGTTTTTCGGCATCGTTCAGCGCAGAGAAAACCGTTTCCATCATGCGGTCGTGCAGTTCGTCGGCCACCATCTGCCATTGCTCAGCGGTCAGCGTAGAGGCTTCTACATACCAGGCAATGCCACGTTCCAGGCGGCTAATCTGATGCAGACCGCAGTTGTGGGCAATATCAGTCGCTTTAGAAGACCACGGGGAGATGGTGCCAGGGCGAGGCGTAACCAGCAGTAGTTTTCCTTCCGGGGCGTGGCTTTGCAGAGCAGGACCATATTTCAGCAGGCGTGCAAGCTGCGCGTGCTCATCTTCATTTAACGGTGCATTCAGATCGGCAAAATGGACGTACTCGGCGTAAATATTGTGGACCTGGAGGTTGGCAGCCTGAAAACGTGCCAGCAGTTTGTTAATACGGAATGCAGACAGTGCAGGTGAACCACGCAGAATTTCCATCATAAGTCTCTCGTCTTCTAAGCTTTCGGTGTGCCCAAGTGGGGAAACGGGCGTCATTATAAAGAATCTACCGCGCCGACGAAACCGTTTGCGTCGAAATAAAATCACGACCGTCACTTATCATCAAATGCGGTCAGATTTCTGAATAAGTTGCCAACTGACGCAAGTTTAAGCAAAATGCCGTTCATTAATGACGACTTCACTTCTTAATCAGCACCACAGCAGGCAGAGAAAACGTACGGTTCAGAGAATTAACTAATTGAAAAAATTAAAGATTAATTATCTGTTCATCGGCATATTGACGCTGTTGTTGGCAGCGGCCCTTTGGCCATCTATTCCCTGGTTCGGTAAAGCCGAAAATCGTATCGCCGCCATTCAGTCGCGGGGAGAGCTGCGCGTCAGTACCATCGACTCGCCGTTAACTTACGCGACCCTCAACGGCAAAAAATTCGGCCTGGATTATGAACTGGCCCAGGAATTTGCCGACTACTTAGGCGTGAAGTTAAAAGTTACCGTACGCCAGAACATCAGCCAGCTTTTTGACGACCTGGATAACGGCAATGCCGACCTGTTAGCCGCAGGCCTGGTCTATAACAGCGAGCGGGTGAAAAATTACCAGCCAGGCCCGACCTATTATTCGGTTTCACAACAGCTGGTGTACCGGGTTGGGCAATATCGCCCGCGCACGCTTGCCACCGTGAACGAAAGCCAACTGACTATCGCCCCGGGGCACGTGGTGGTTAACGACCTCCAGCAGCTAAAAGAGAAAAAATTTCCCGATCTGAGCTGGAAAGTTGATGACAAAAAGGGCACCACCGAATTGCTCGATGATGTAATCGCCGGAAAGCTGGATTACACCATTGCAGATTCTGTCGCCATCAGCTTATACCAACGCGTGCATCCTGAGCTTGCCGTGGCGCTGGACGTCTCTGACGAACAGCCGGTGACCTGGTTTAGTCGTCTGGACGATGACAACACGCTGTCTGCCGCCTTGTTGGATTTCTTTAACACCATGAATGAAGACGGTTCTCTGGCACGGCTGGAAGAGAAATATCTCGGGCATGGCGATGATTTTGACTATGTCGATACCCGCACCTTTTTGCGCGCCGTAGACAGCGTGTTGCCGGACCTTAAGCCGCTGTTTGAGAAGTATGCGCAGGAGATAGACTGGCGACTGCTGGCTGCTATCTCATATCAGGAATCACACTGGGACGCGCAGGCCACCTCTCCAACCGGCGTACGCGGGCTGATGATGTTGACCAAAAATACTGCTCAAAGTCTCGGGCTGACCGACCGTACCGATGCCGAACAGAGTATCAGCGGCGGCGCGCGATACTTGCAGGATATGATGAGTAAAGTACCGGATACCGTCCCCGAAGGAGAACGCATCTGGTTTGCCCTTGCAGCCTATAACATGGGTTATGCGCACATGCTTGATGCGCGGGCGCTAACGGTGAAAACCAAAGGCAATCCAAACAGTTGGTCCGACGTAAAACAGCGGCTACCGCTGCTCAGCCAAAAGCCGTATTACAACAAGCTGACCTATGGCTATGCGCGTGGCCACGAAGCTTACGCCTATGTGGAAAATATCCGTAAGTACCAGATTAGCCTGGTGGGGTATCTGCAGGAGAAAGAAAAACAGGCGCAGGAAACGCAGCAACTGGCTCAGGATTACCCGGCGGTGTCGCCGGCTGAGCTGTTGGGTAAAGATAAATTTCCGCTTTCAGCCTTTCTGACTCAGACGTCGTCAAACTACCTGTCGCACTCCCCTTCCCTGCTATTTTCGGCACAGAAGAAAGAAGGCCAGTAGTCTGATTGGTATTTACTGATTAGCGGATTTTTTCAGGGCCTTGATTTCCTGCCGACGCATGCGAAAGAAATCACTGAGCAACGTGGCACATTCATCCCGCAGTACCCCCTCTGTCACTTCAACCCGATGATTCATCCCTGGGTGATGCAGCACATCCATTAATGACCCGGCAGCGCCCGTTTTCGCATCGCGTGCACCAAAAACGACCCGACCGATACGGCTGTGCACCATCGCGCCTGCGCACATCACGCACGGCTCCAGAGTGACGTACAGCGTGGCATCTAACAGACGGTAGTTTTGCAGCACCAGGCCGCCCTGACGCAGCGCCATAATCTCAGCGTGGGCAGTCGGATCATGATGACCTATCGGGCGGTTCCAGCCTTCGCCAATCACTCGGTTGTTATGTACCAATACCGCACCCACCGGGACTTCACGCTCATCCCAGGCGCGCTTAGCCAGCGTTAAAGCATGACGCATCCAGTATTCGTGGCTAAATTCAACATCTGACAAAGGGGTTACTCCACCAATAAAAGCGGGCGCATTATACACAGACGCTATCGTTTACTCTATTCGAGTTGTTGCAGCTCTCCGCGCGGCGTGACGCGCCAGCGATGCTGGCAAAAAGAGAGTAACGGATTATCCTGCTTACTGTCGCTGTAGCCGCTGTAGAGAGACAACGGTGCGCCAATCTGCCGCTCCAGTTGCGTCACTTTCTCATGGCCCAGACAGCGCAGAGTCAGCACCCAGCCGCCGTATCCCCGCGCCATTTTGCTGGCGATCAGATTGACTCGCGGTAGCCACGGAGTATCAAAGTAAACCTGCTCGACCAACGACTGCGGAGAGCCGGTGATAAGCCAGATGTCAGCGTCAGAGCTTAACAGGTAGGTTGTCAGGCGCTGCTGAACGAGCGGAAACGCCGTCACGTTACTGCGAAACCAGCGCACAAAGTCGGCCTGATGCGCTTTCAGACGCGCCTCGCTGCGACCAAAAGTGCATCCCCATAACAGCAGGCTCATTGGCCAGCGGGCGGCGCGCCCTTGTATTAGCAATGCCAGCGCAATCACCGGTAGCAGAGGCAGCACCAGCAACGCGTTCAGCGGCTGACGACGTAGCAGATAACGTATAAAACTACCGAACATATCCTGCTGGTGTAACGTGCCATCCAAATCAAAAAAGACAACGCGGCGCTGGTGATTGGTCAAACCTTATTCCTCTGGATCAGTGAATCCCAATAGCCAGGTAAACAGGAACCCGGCGATAACTGCTACCAGATAGCCTAACAGATAGAACATCACTTTTCCGGCAACAATCGTCAGTGCCAGCGGTAATCCGGAGATGCCAAACGTGATGACCGTCGCCACCTTCCAGTAGCTAATCAGCGCTCCACCTACCGCGCCGCCAAGACATGCACCGATAAACGGCTTACCCAACGGCAGCGTTACGCCAAAAATCAGCGGCTCGCCTATACCCAGCAGTCCGACAGGCAGTGCACCTTTGATTACTTTTTTTAACCGCGCATTTCGGGTTTTCATCAGAACCGCGATCGCAGCACCTATTTGCCCAACGCCCGCCATCGCCAGGATCGGAAAGAGCGCGTTATAACCGTGTGCCTGAACCAGCTCAACATGGATGGGCACCAATCCCTGATGAAGTCCAGTGAGCACCAACGGCAGGAAGGTTCCTGCCAGCACGGCACCGACCAGAAAACCGCCGCGATCGATAGCCCAGGATGCGCCGTGAGCAATAGACTCAGAAATCCAGCCGCCAAGCGGTTGCAGCGCCACAATCGCGATTACGCCGGTAATGATGGTAGTCAGCAGCGGATTAAGGATAAGCTCCAGTGATTCTGGCAACAGCTCGCGGAATTTGCGTTCGATCCAACACATCAACGCCACCACCAGCAGTACCGCGATCACTCCGCCGCGCCCCGGCTGCAACGCTTCGCCAAACAGCGTGATTTGTGCCAGTTGCGGGCTGGAGAGAATCCCCGCCATCACCCCGCCCATCGCCAGGGAACCACCGAAAACTTTGGCGGTATTCACCCCGACCAGAATATTCATAATGGCAAACACGGCGCTGCCAAATATGCCCATCAACCCCAGCATATTCGGATAGTGGGTCGCAAAATCCCCCACGATGTCCGGGCGCTTAAGGATGTTAATAATGCCGGTAATCAAACCAGAGGCGATAAACGCCGGAATAAGAGGGATAAAGACGTTCGCCAGCTTGCGCAGCGCATCGCTCATCGGCGCTTTGTACTTCGCTTTGGCATCTGACTTTGTGCGCTCGATATCATTGGAACCAGCTCGCTCGCCGCCATCGGCAATCAGGGAACGCATGGCATCCACCACTTTGGCCGCTTTACCGGGGCCGACAATAATTTGGTGTTGCGCGCCCTGCTTCACGTAGCCGCTGACACCGGGCAGTTGCCTGAGACGAGGGATATCGAGCTGTCCATCATCCTGAACTTCAACCCTGACGCGGGTCATACAGTTTTCCAGGCGCAGAATATTTTTCTCTCCGCCAACGCCCAGTAGAATATCGCTGGCCAGCACCACCGTCTTATCCATATACACCTCTTAGTGTTCTAACGCCGCGCGTAAAAAACCCTGGTGAGCGGCAAGCTTTTCGCGGGCGGCAGCGGCGTCAAGGCCGGTGAGCGCCATTAAAATAGCTGGCTTAACGTCAAAATCAGTCTGCTTTAGCAGCGCTTGCGCCTGTTCACGCGCAATTCCCGTGGCTTCAACCACCATACGGCACGCCCGATCGACCAGTTTGACGTTGGTTGCCTGCATGTCCACCATCAGGTTCTGATAAACCTTACCGAACTTCACCATCGCTCCGGTGGAGATCATATTGAGCACCAGCTTCTGCGCGGTGCCGGATTTCAGTCGTGTTGACCCGGTCAGCGCCTCTGGCCCCACTACAGGAGAAATGGCAATATCCGCTTCATGCGCGATAGGGGAATCCGGATTGCAAGAAATAGCCACCGTCGTACAGCCCACCGAACGCGCATATTTCAGCCCACCAATTACATACGGCGTGCGACCAGATGCTGCCAGCCCCACCACCAGATCCTGCGCGGTAAGATTGAGCGCACACAGATCGTCTTCACCTAACTGTGGGTTATCTTCCGCACCCTCAACCGCCTTCAGCAGCGCGCCCGGCCCCCCGGCAATCAATCCAACCACCAGACCGTGTGGAACGCCGAAGGTCGGTGGGCATTCAGACGCATCCAGTACCCCGAGACGCCCGCTGGTCCCCGCTCCCATGTAAATAATGCGACCACCTGCTTTTAGTGCGTTAGCTGCCGCATCAACCGCACACGCAACTTGAGGCAGAGTTGCTTTTACTGCTTCGGCTACCAGCGTATCCTGTTGATTAAAACGATGAACCAACTCCAGCGTGGAGAGCGCATCCAGGTCCATGGTCTGTGGATTGCGGGTTTCTGAAACTAATGCACCGAGATTCATTTTTTGTTCCTTAGGAATTTTTAATTCATAATAATCTGCCATAATGGAATATTATATTCATCCAGGCGAATGAAATTTTGTTTTGTAATCGCCATCACGTTTTCGCCAGGAGACAGCATGAACTGTTTAATTCGCATTCGTCAGCGTTACCCAGACCTCGCGCAAAGCGATAAAAAATTGGCGGATTATCTCCTTTCCCAGCCGGATACTGCGCGTCATCTCAGTTCGCAGCAGTTGGCCGCGGAGGCGGGCGTCAGCCAGTCCAGCGTGGTGAAGTTCGCGCAAAAGATGGGTTTTAAAGGATTTCCTGCACTCAAACTGGCGATCAGCGAAGCGCTGGCCAGCAATCCCAACCCCCATTCCATTCCGGTACATAATCAGATTCGCGGTGACGATCCTATGCGTCTGGTGGGGGAAAAGTTGATTCAGGAGAACGTGGCGGCGATGCATGCGACGCTGGACGTCAACAGCGAAGAGAAACTGATGGAGAGCGTCACAATGTTGCGCTCAGCCCGGCGCATTATCGTGACCGGGATTGGCGCATCGGGTCTGGTGGCACAGAATTTTGCCTGGAAGTTGCTGAAGATTGGTTTTAACGCGGTGGTGGAACGCGATATGCACGCCCTGCTGGCGACGGTGCAAGCCCTTTCGCCCAACGATCTGCTGCTGGCCATTTCGTATACCGGAGAGCGCCGCGAGCTCAACCTGGCTGCAGATGAAACGTTGCGCACCGGCGCGAAAATCCTCGCCATCACTGGATTTACACCGAACGCCCTGCAGCAACGGGCAAGTCATTGTCTGTACACGATTGCCGAGGAGCAGGCCACGCGCAGCGCAGCGATTTCCTCCACTCATGCGCAAATGATGCTCACTGATTTACTGTTTATGGCGCTGGTGCAGCAGGATCTGGAGCATGCTCCGGAACGTATTCGCCACAGCGAAGCTCTGGTAAAAAAACTGGTTTGAACAAAGAATGCGCGTATAATGCCCGCCCGATTTGTGATGTTTTGAGAGTTTCCTGATGGCCCTGTTAATCACTAAAAAGTGTATCAATTGCGATATGTGCGAGCCCGAATGCCCGAATGAGGCGATTTCGATGGGTGATAGCATTTACGAGATTAACAGCGACAAGTGTACGGAATGCGTAGGCCATTACGACACGCCAACCTGCCAGAAGGTGTGCCCGATCCCCAATACTATTTTGAAAGATCCGGCACATGTCGAAACAGAAGAGCAGTTGTGGGATAAGTTTGTGCTGATGCACCACGCCGATAAACTTTAACCGCGTCGCCATCCGGCAACGTGCAGAATCTAACTCTCGATAATCACCGTGGCGCAGGCGTAGTGACGCTCATCGGCCAGCGTCACATGCATATGCGCGACGCCGAGTTTTTCCGCCAGTTTTAACGCCTCTCCCCATAATCGCAGACGCGGCTTACCGAGTTCGTCGTTAAAGACTTCAAACTGATTAAACGCCAGCCCATTGCGAATACCCGTGCCAAAGGCTTTTGCTGCCGCTTCTTTGACTGCAAAACGCTTCGCCAGAAAACGCACCGGCTGCTGATGCGTTTCCCAGATTGCCCATTCGTTGTCGCTGAGCACACGTCTTGCCAGGCGGTCGCCGGAACGGGAAATTACCGCTTCGATGCGGGCAATCTCCACGATATCCGTACCTAATCCCAAAATCGCCATTAGCCACGCGCTTCCAGCATCAGGCGCTTCATTTCGACTACGGCATCTTTCAGACCGCTCATCACCGCGCGCCCGATAATGGCATGGCCAATGTTCAGCTCGTGCATTTCCGGGATCCGTGCGATAGCTTTAACGTTGTGATACGTCAGACCGTGACCCGCATTCACCTTCAGGCCAAGGCTTGCAGCATAGGTCGCCGCTTTGGCGATACGCGCCAGTTCGCTGGCCTGCTCTGCGTCAGTTTTCGCATCGGCGTAACAGCCGGTGTGAATTTCAATAAACGGCGCGCCAACTTCCGCAGCGGCCTTAATCTGTTCTTCGTCGGCATCGATAAACAGCGAAACCAGAATGCCTGCGTCCGCCAGGCGTTTGCAGGCATCGCGCATCTTGTCACGCTGACCGGCGACGTCCAGACCACCTTCAGTGGTAACTTCCTGACGTTTTTCCGGCACCAGACAGCAAAAATGCGGCTTAGTCTCAACGGCAATCGCCAGCATCTCTTCGGTGACTGCCATTTCCAGATTCATGCGCGTATCCAGCGTCTGGCGCAAAATGCGCACGTCACGGTCGGTGATATGGCGACGGTCTTCACGCAGATGTACGGTAATACCGTCCGCGCCCGCCTGTTCAACGATAAATGCTGCCTGAACCGGGTCCGGATATGCGGTACCGCGTGCATTACGTAACGTGGCAATGTGGTCAATATTGACGCCTAACAGTAATTCAGCCATGACAATCCTCGTTAATCATTATTTGTTTTTACTGCGCGTTTTGGCATAAATTGCCGGAACAGTTCCCGGCTTTTTAACGGCTTACCACCAAGATACGGCTTTAACGCCATGCGGGTAAAGCGTTTCGCGGCGCGTAACGTATCGACATCAGGAAATTCACGCGACTCAAGTGCTTTGAGATGGCGTCCGGTAAAGGTGTTGTTATCAATAACGACGCTGGCAATAAACCCTTTTTCTTCCCGGTAACGATAGGTCATAGTGTCGTCTACCGGCTCGCCGCTGCCCGCACAGTGGGTAAAATCGACGCCATACCCCAGATGTCCAAGTAAGGCCAGCTCAAAGCGACGCAATGCAGGTTCTGGCGAACCCGTCGCGCCAGCCAGCGCCTGAATACAGTTCAGGTAATCGAAAAAGAGTTCAGAAAAGCGGGTTTCGTACTCGAGTACGCGCGAGACAAGCTCGTTGATATACAAGCCGCTGTACAGCGTGATACCGCTAAGAGGGAGTGCCAGAGAAACGGCTTCAGCACTACGTAGGGTTTTGACCTCTCCACGCCCACCAAAGCGAAGCAACAACGGGGTAAAAGGCTGGAGCGCGCCTTTGAGATTAGAACGTTTGGAACGTGCGCCTTTAGCCACCAGACGCACGCGACCCGACTCTTCCGTGAAGACGTCCAGCACGAGACTGGTTTCGCTCCAGGGGCGACTATGCAAGACAAAGGCTCGTTGCCATCCTTCCATATACTCGCCGTTTTTCAGAAGATGGGTTTAGACGTCGTCGCCGTAACCGAGGCTACGCAGCGCGCGTTCGTCATCGGCCCAGCCGGATTTCACCTTCACCCACAGTTCGAGGTGAACCGGCGCTTCGAACATCTCCTGCATGTCTTTACGCGCTTCGATGCCGATGGTTTTAATTTTGGCCCCTTTGTTGCCAATAACCATCTTCTTCTGCCCTTCACGTTCAACGAGGATCAGACCGTTAATATCGTAACCACCGCGCTCATTGGAGATAAATCGCTCAATTTCCACGGTAACGGAGTACGGCAATTCAGCACCCAGAAAACGCATCAGCTTTTCACGGATGATTTCTGAGGCCATAAAGCGCTGAGAACGATCGGTGATGTAATCTTCCGGGAAGTGATGAATAGCTTCCGGCAAATGCTTACGCACGATGCCCGCAACGGTATCGACATTCAAGCCGGTTTCGGCAGAAATCGGCACGATATCAAGGAAGTTCATCTGGCTTGCCAGGAACTGCAGGTGCGGCAGCAGATCGGCTTTTTCCTGAACGTTGTCTACTTTGTTCACAGCCAGAATAACCGGGGCTTTGCCATCACGCAGCTTGTTGAGCACCATTTCGTCGTCCGGCGTCCAGCGGGTGCCTTCCACAACGAAAATAACCAGTTCAACATCACCGATCGAGCTGCTCGCCGCTTTATTCATCAGGCGGTTGATCGCTCGTTTTTCTTCCATATGCAGGCCCGGGGTATCGACATAAATCGCCTGATACGCGCCTTCGGTATGGATGCCAACAATACGGTGACGTGTTGTCTGAGCCTTACGTGAGGTAATAGAAATCTTCTGCCCAAGCAGATTATTCAACAGGGTGGATTTGCCGACGTTCGGGCGACCGACGATGGCAATAAATCCGCAGTAAGTTTTCTCTTCGCTCATTCCAGCTCCAGTTTTTTTAACGCCTGTTCGGCGGCAGCCTGCTCAGCCTTACGACGGCTCGAACCCGTGCCAACCACCGGTTCACTCAGGCCGCTGACCTGGCAGTGGATAGTAAATTCTTGATCGTGTGCTTCACCACGGACCTGCACCACCAAATAAGACGGCAGAGGCAGGTGGCGACCCTGCAAATATTCCTGCAGGCGCGTTTTCGGATCTTTTTGTTTGTCGCCTGGGCTAATTTCATCCAGACGAGTTTGATACCAGTTCAGGATTAATTGCTCAACGGTTTGAATATCGCTGTCGAGGAAGACGCCGCCGATCAACGCTTCAACGGTATCGGCCAGGATCGATTCACGACGGAAGCCGCCGCTTTTCAGCTCACCAGGCCCCAAACGTAAACATTCACCGAGGTCAAACTCACGGGCTAATTCAGCCAGCGTATTGCCGCGAACCAGCGTTGCGCGCATGCGGCTCATGTCACCTTCGTCCACTCGAGGGAAACGGTGATACAGCGCATTAGCGATAACAAAGCTCAAAATAGAGTCGCCCAGAAATTCTAAACGCTCGTTATGTTTGCTGCTGGCGCTCCGGTGAGTTAATGCCTGCTGCAACAGCTCCTGATGATTAAAAGTGTAGCCCAGCTTCCGTTGAAGCCGATTAATTACGATGGGGTTCATGCGATACCAATAAATGAATGCGTCAACAATTCAGCACACGAAACAGACCTGATATACGCACTTTGCGGAGCCATCTGGCTTCGCCTGCATGCTTTTATATACAAACCAACGCTGTTTCGTGTGCCGTGGCAACCTGTCGGTGCCAACCTAAAACTTCGGGGGAATATTCTATACACAACGACAAGGGATGTCGTTAGTCTGCGGGAATTTATCCGAGAAATAATTCACGCTGCCGCCGTAATGACGACAACGTGAACGATTATCGGCGATTAGTGAATGCCACCAATACGGCTTAAACGCACACCGGTCGGCCATTCACCTTCTTGCTTATCGAAACTCATCCAGATAGCGGTCGCTTTACCCACCAGATTCGCTTCCGGCACAAATCCCCAGTAACGGCTGTCCGCACTGTTGTCACGGTTATCACCCATCATGAAGTAGTGCCCTGGCGGGACGATCCAGGTTGCCAGTTGCTGACCAGGCTGGCGGTAATACATTCCCACCTGATCCTGCGCGATTGGCACGGTCAGAATGCGGTGCGTGACCTCACCCAGCGTTTCTTTACGCTCAGAGAGACGAATACCGTTCTCTTTCGTTTCGTTCAGCGGAACTTCAAAGAAGCCACTGGTCGCTTCCCCACCGTTACGGCGCGCAAAGGTCTGTACGAAATCACTTGGCTGAACATCCGAATACGTTACCGGCAGCGCGTTTTCACACGCCTGACCGGAACGGCATCCTGGCTGAATAGTCACCTCTTTAGCCACTGGATCGTACGTTACTTTGTCTCCCGGTAAACCGACAGCACGTTTAATGTAGTCCAGGCGCGGATCTTCCGGGTATTTAAACACCACGATATCACCGCGTTTCGGATGGCCGGTTTCGATCAGCGTTTTCTGGTAAATCGGATCTTTAATCCCGTAGGCGAATTTCTCCACCAGGATAAAGTCACCGATAAGCAGCGTCGGCATCATCGAACCTGACGGGATCTGGAACGGCTCATAAATAAATGAACGTACCACCAGCACAATCGCCAGTACCGGGAAAACAGATGCCCCGGTTTCCAGCCAGCCCGGCTTAGGGGATACTTTTTTCAGCGTTGCTTTATCCAGTGAATCACCTGCAGCAGCTTGCGCTGCTGCCTGACGCTCCCGGCGTTTTGGTGCGAAGATGAATTTATCTACGCACCATAAAATGCCCGTCACCAGTGTGGCAATCACCAGAATCAGGGCAAACATGTTCGCCATGCCAACTCCTTAAGATTATTTGCTGTCTTTACCGACATGCAGAATGGCGAGGAACGCTTCCTGCGGCAGTTCGACGTTACCGATCTGCTTCATGCGCTTTTTACCCTCTTTCTGTTTTTGCAGCAGCTTTTTCTTACGGCTGATATCACCGCCGTAGCATTTCGCCAGAACGTTTTTACGCAGCTGCTTCACGGTTGAACGCGCGATGATGTGCGTACCAATGGCCGCCTGGATCGCGATATCAAACTGCTGGCGAGGGATTAGATCTTTCATCTTCTCAACCAGTTCGCGGCCACGGCTCTGGGAGTTGTCGCGGTGAGTAATCAGCGCCAGCGCATCGACACGTTCGTTGTTGATAAGGACATCAACGCGCACCATGTCAGACGCCTGGAAGCGTTTGAAGTTATAGTCCAGCGACGCATAGCCGCGAGAGGTCGACTTCAGACGGTCGAAGAAATCGAGTACTACTTCCGCCATCGGGATTTCATAGGTCAGCGCCACCTGGTTACCGTGGTAAACCATGTTCGTCTGGACGCCACGCTTCTCGATACACAGGGTGATGACGTTGCCAAGGTAAGCCTGCGGCAGCAGCATGTGACACTCAGCGATCGGCTCACGCAGTTCGTAGATGTTGTTCAGCGGCGGCAGCTTGGACGGACTATCGACGTAGATAGTCTCTTTCGCCGTGGTTTCGACTTCGTAGACTACAGTCGGCGCGGTAGTGATCAGATCCAGATCATATTCACGCTCCAGACGTTCCTGAATGATCTCCATGTGCAGCAGACCAAGGAAGCCACAACGGAAGCCGAAGCCCAGCGCGGTAGAGCTTTCCGGTTCGTAGAACAGGGAGGCGTCGTTCAGGCTCAGCTTGCCAAGCGCGTCACGGAAGTTTTCATAGTCGTCAGAGCTGACCGGGAACAGACCAGCGTAAACCTGTGGCTTCACTTTTTTAAAGCCTGGCAGCGGTTTGTCTGCCGGGTTACGCGCCTGCGTCAGGGTATCGCCAACCGGCGCGCCGAGGATGTCTTTAATCGCACAAACCAACCAACCTACCTCGCCGCATTTCAGCTCGGTACGGTCAACCTGTTTTGGCGTGAAGATCCCCAGGCGGTCGGCGTTATAGACCTGACCGGTGCTCATTACTTTAATTTTGTCGCCTTTACGCATGGTGCCGTTTTTAATACGCACCAGCGACACCACGCCAAGGTAGTTGTCGAACCAGGAGTCGATGATCAGCGCCTGTAATGGGCCTTCCGGATCACCTTCCGGCGGCGGAATGTCGCGTACCAGACGTTCAAGAACGTCAGTGACGCCAACGCCGGTTTTCGCCGAGCAGCGAACGGCATCTGTCGCATCGATACCGACGATATCTTCGATCTCTTCCGCTACACGTTCAGGATCGGCGGCCGGTAGGTCGATTTTGTTCAGAACCGGCACCACTTCCAGATCCATTTCCATGGCGGTATAGCAGTTAGCCAGGGTCTGTGCTTCTACGCCCTGCCCGGCATCAACCACCAGCAGTGCACCTTCACAGGCGGCAAGCGAACGGGAAA
This sequence comes from Citrobacter sp. Cf132, assembly GCF_030333885.1. Lineage (NCBI taxonomy): Bacteria > Pseudomonadati > Pseudomonadota > Gammaproteobacteria > Enterobacterales > Enterobacteriaceae > Citrobacter > Citrobacter sp. Cf132. The sequence continues at coordinate 19,169 of NZ_JAOWFA010000037.1, read as the reverse complement.
CTTCATACGAGAAGTCAACGTGGCCCGGGGTGTCGATAAAGTTAAGCTGATAGGTTTCACCATCAGATGCTTTGAAATCGAGCGTCACGCTCTGCGCTTTGATAGTAATACCGCGCTCACGCTCAAGATCCATCGAGTCGAGAACCTGCGCTTCCATTTCACGGTCAGACAGGCCACCGCAGATCTGGATAATACGGTCAGACAGCGTCGATTTACCGTGGTCGATGTGAGCTATGATTGAAAAGTTACGTATGTTCTTCATATAGTGTAATTATTGTGCCTTACGCCCGCCTGAGCAGGCTCTGAGAAGTCGCTGTTCTGAGCTTAACGTCTGTTTAAGTGAAACGCCGCATTCTACACTACAACGCTGAGGCGAGGAAATGTTCATAGAGCAAGGATAGCGGGAACTGGAAACAACTTTGCAAAGTCGATGAAACTTTTGTCGGATGGCGACATAAACGCCTTATCCGGCCTACGCCTGCATCTGAGGACGCTGTAGGCCTGATAAGCGCAGTGCCATCAGGCAAAGATATCACTGCTGGGTTTCGACGCGAATAAGATCGGGTGGGAGAGCAACGTTCAGAATGACCGGCTGCCAGGCTTCGCGTTCAGCAAGCTTACGAGAGTATCCACGAGCAATCAGGAATCCGCCCACGCCCCCCAGCACTGCTCCGCTTAATGCCGCAAGATCGGAACCAAACAGCACCTGGAATAGCGACGCGAAAAGAAACAGTCCCGCCAACGGAGACATGTAGACCAGCATCGCCGAACCGAGCAGGCTACCTTCGGCAATGCCCAGTTCAACTTTTTGACCAGGGGTCAAGGGTTCGTCGCAGGGCACCACGATGGTGTGTGTGGTCTGAGGTCCCAGTTTGTTCAGCACTCGGCTCCCGCATCCGGCCCGGGAAGCACAGCTGCTACATGATGCTTTAACATCACAGCTGACCGTCGCCAGACCATTTTGCCAGGAGACGACCGTCGCCCACTCTTTAATCATTGTGCTGCCCTGAACTTAATATTGTCCGCGATACGCTTCGCCGTTTGCGGCGGAAGCTCACCGACAATAGTGATTTCGGCATTATCTCGCACGCTGGTGCTAACCGTGCGGCGTCCAGTGCGCAGCAGCTGATCGGCGCTATTTTGCGTCGCGCGGTTTACGTTCACGGAGAAACTGAACAGACCATCGGAATAAAGCCGTGATTCGATCGGCATGTTATCCATCGTCGGCAGCGGACGTCGACTGCTGGACACCTCGCTGAAGCCTTGCGGCAACCACGACGGACTCCAGTTGAAGTTGGTTTTCTCACCCGCAGGAACTGACAGCAACGGCGGCAGATTGGCTTTCGCCAGCGTCTGCATGCTGTCGCTGACACCGTTGTTAACAGTAAACGCGATGACGCGGAACTGTTCCAGCGTTTCGCCATCACGGTCAAGAAGATCAACACGCATTGGCAGCTTGGTCTCCGTGTCCATCCAAACGATATAGCTGTAACGGGTGCCGTCACGCGCCACAACGCGGATCACTTCACAGAGCCTGTCGGCAATACGGGTGCGGCCTACTGAGATAAAATCATAGTAGGGAGCAAGACGTTTGAAGTCGGTGTAAATCAGGGAGGGCAGCGAGTCAACGATATAGTCGCCGTTCAGCGTGAACGGTTCGAGACCTGGCTCAAAATAACTGATTTCGTTGCCACGTTGCACCACTTCCCGGCGCGGACCATCCATTTGCAACAGCTGCGCGAGCGGACGGTTATCCAGGCGGGCATGGCGATAACGTAGGGATTCAACACCCTGCTTATTGATGCTGACAAATGACAGCTCATAGGTGAGCGACTGGCTGGCCAGATTCATCTGCTGCAACAACGCCCCGGACGCAGGATTGGCCGAGGCGTTGACAGAGAAGAACAGGCTACCAGCCACAAGTGACATGGCAAACCAAAGTTGCTTCATTACTGCGATTGCGTTCCTAAAGTTTGAATTCCTGGCACCTGCACAGCGGCTTGCTGTGTCTGGGCCTGCTCAAACTGAAGCTGTTCAGAGTGCAGTCGACGTTGCAGTTCGTAATCCTGCAACATGGCATTAATACGACGACGCTGCTCCTGTACCTGCTGTTGCTGACCGCCGCTGGCCGTCGCATCAGAAGGTACACCCAGGCTTACCGGACTGGCTTTACCCATCATCGGTAATGTATTAAATACCGGCGTTTCGGGCTGCTGGGACGTTTCAGATTGCCCATTATAGTGCTGGACGCCAACAATAACTGCAAGTGATACACACGCGGCCACACCCATTTGAGTAAGCTGCGCGGCCCACGGACGCATTTTCTTCCAGAACGGCATTTTCTGCCACTGGTGCGGTGCTGGCTGGGCCTCAGGAATCAATGGCGCCGTCTGACGTACCGGCTCATCCTGGATGGCGGCCATTACGCGGGCGGAAATATCGAAATGGAGAACGTCGGCAGTATCACCTCGCATGGAATCGCGAATCAGGTGATAACTCTCCCAGGTTTTTTGCATTTCCGGGTCGTGAGCCAGCTCTTTGAGCAACTCAGTATCCAGCGTTTCGCCATCCATTAAAGCGGAAAGTTTTTCTTTCTGCATGCCTAATACCTTTTCCAGTATCCCGCTATCGTCAACGCCTGATAAGCGGTTGAACTTTATTATCAATAGCTTCCCTCGCTCGGAAGATACGTGAACGCACCGTACCCACCGGACAATCCATGATAGCGGCTATCTCTTCATAGCTCAGGCCATCCAGCTCCCGCAAGGTTATTGCCATGCGTAAATCTTCCGGGAGGGACTCAATAGTTCGGAAAACTATCTGTCTCAGTTCTTCTGACAACATTAAGTTCTCAGGGTTCGAAATTTCTTTCAGCGCACCGCCACTTTCGTAATTTTCTGCTTCAATCGCATCTATATCACTGGAAGGTGGACGACGCCCCTGAGCGACCAGGTAATTCTTCGCTGTATTGACCGCAATACGATACAGCCAGGTATAAAAAGCACTATCCCCCCGGAACGAGTCCAGCGCACGATAGGCTTTGATAAATGCTTCTTGTACTACATCGGGTACATCACCCGACGGTACATAGCGAGAAACCAGACTCGCCACCTTATGCTGATAGCGTACTACCAGTAGGTTAAAGGCTTTCTGATCTCCCTTCTGGACCCGTTCTACCAGGACCTGGTCCGTTAACTGCTCGCTCATCCGAGGTAAAGTCTCCCCAAACCAAATTTCCACGCGCCTTCGAAACGCCACTCCATCAGCTTCACTATGAGCAAGCAAATGCTTAGAGTGCTCAAGTTTTGTAAAGTTCCGTTACGCATTGTTTTTTGTTTGTCATGTTGTAGACAGGTCTTATCTCTCATTATAAGTCTACATAACCCGATCAACGCACTATCTGTACAGAAATGCCCATTTCACCGCTTGCAGAGTAACCCAACGGGCACTTTATTTCATCACATAATCTGATGCTAACGGCCTGCTTCACAAAATATTTTTGCCTATTTCACCCTCATCATGTTTTTCTTTCATGTTTAGTCATTGCAACACGTTTAAAAATAAAACGTGCAGTATCGCGCAATGTGGTGCTATGGTGACCAAACACTGTTTAGTAAATTAAACAAAAATCATGAATACGACTCCTGAATTATCCTGTGACGTGCTGATCATTGGCAGCGGGGCTGCCGGACTCTCACTGGCGCTGCGCCTGGCTGAAAAGCATCAGGTTATTGTCCTGAGCAAAGGGCCGGTCAGCGAAGGCTCGACATTTTATGCCCAGGGCGGTATTGCCGCGGTTTTCGATGAAACCGACAGTATCGACTCCCACGTTGAAGATACGCTGATTGCCGGGGCCGGGTTGTGCGATCGCCATGCGGTGGAATTTGTCGCCAGCAATGCCCGTACCTGCGTTCAATGGCTAATCGATCAGGGCGTCTTATTTGATACGCAGGTTCAGCCTAACGGTGAAGAGAGCTATCACCTGACCCGTGAAGGCGGTCACAGCCATCGACGTATCCTGCACGCTGCGGATGCTACCGGCAAAGAAGTCGAAACCACCCTCGTCAGCCAGGCACAAAATCATCCCAACATCCGGGTTCTCGAGCGCAGTAATGCTGTCGACCTGATTGTCTCCGATAAAATCGGTCTGCCGGGAACGCGTCGGGTTGTCGGAGCCTGGATCTGGAATCGTAATAAAGAAGCCGTAGAAACCTGCCATGCTAAGTCGGTAGTGCTGGCCACTGGCGGCGCGTCAAAGGTGTATCAATACACCACCAATCCGGATATTTCCTCGGGTGACGGAATTGCAATGGCCTGGCGTGCGGGATGCCGCGTCGCCAACCTGGAGTTTAACCAGTTTCACCCAACAGCGCTGTATCATCCGCAGGCGCGCAATTTTCTGCTGACCGAAGCGCTGCGCGGCGAAGGCGCGCACCTAAAACGCCCGGACGGTTCACGCTTTATGCCCGATTTTGACGAGCGTGGCGAACTGGCTCCCCGCGATATTGTCGCCCGCGCCATTGATCATGAAATGAAGCGCCTGGGTGCAGATTGCATGTTCCTCGATATCAGTCATAAACCGGAAGAATTTGTTCGCCAGCATTTTCCGATGATTTATGAAAAGTTGCTGGGACTGGGCATTGATCTAACCAAAGAACCTGTTCCCATCGTGCCTGCCGCGCACTATACCTGCGGCGGCGTGATGGTTGATGACTTTGGCCGTACCGATGTCGATGGGCTGTATGCGATCGGCGAAGTGAGTTACACCGGCCTGCATGGCGCCAACCGGATGGCATCGAACTCATTGCTGGAGTGTCTGGTTTACGGTTGGTCCGCGGCTGAAGATATCGACAGGCGTATGCCTTATGCACGCGGCGTCAGCACGCTCCCGGGCTGGGATGAAAGCCGGGTAGAAAATCCAGATGAATTGGTTGTTATCCAGCATAACTGGCATGAGCTGCGGCTGTTCATGTGGGATTACGTCGGTATTGTGCGCACCACTAAACGTCTGGAACGCGCCCTGCGTCGTATCACCATGCTGCAACAGGAAATCGACGAGTATTACGCCCATTTCCGTGTGTCGAACAACCTACTGGAGCTGCGCAATCTGGTGCAGGTTGCCGAGCTGATTGTCCGCTGCGCGATGATGCGCAAAGAGAGTCGGGGCCTGCACTACACGCTGGATTATCCAGAACAACTTCCAGAGGCGGGCCCGTCAATTCTCTCGCCGCTCAGTCATCACATAAACAGATAGAACGCCTGGGTCAGCGCCGTATAACCATCAGAGTAACGTTGGTCTGGCCCACGGATCACCAGCCTGTCGCTAAAGCACTCCCCGGCCTGCGGGGAGAATGCCAGCAATACCCGATGCGGTAGACGGGCCTCGGTTTCTGCTACATCCGTGCGCAATCGCAGATGCCAGCCCATGCTAAGCGCCTGCTGAGTAAATGCGTTACCAATCTGCTCCGGTAGCACCACACAAAAAAAGCCGTCTTCCGTAATGCTGTCCGCCGCCAGCGTAAGCAACGCCTGGTGATCGAGCGAGGTGGTATAGCGGGCCTGCTCGCGCTGCGGTGTAGCGCATTCCACGCCCTGTTCATAATAGGGAGGATTGCTGATTATCAAATCAAAACGCACAGTCTGACGCGGTATCCACTGTTGCGCATCTTCTGTATGAACACTCACGCGATGCATCCACGGAGATTGCGCGATGTTCTCCTGCGCCTGCTGCGCGGCGTCGACATCAAGCTCCACGGCGTCAATGATGACGTTTTCATCAGTGCGCTGGGCCAGCATCAGCGCCAACAGGCCGCTCCCGGTACCAATATCCAGGATCCGCTTTACGCCCGCAACGGGGGCCCAGGCCCCCAATAAAATACCGTCCGTTCCGACTTTCATTGCACAGCGATCGTGTGCCACAAAAAACTGCTTAAAAGTAAATCCATTACGTTTCAGTACGGATGTAGACTGGGGCATGAAGAACAACCTTCCTGGAAAAAAAACGATAACATAGGATAAAAACAATACCTGAGAAGGTATATCCATACAAACAGATGAAGATTGCAGCCGTAACGTCTATAATCAGCGCCCCACTCAGAGGTAGAACATGACTGTAACGACTTTTTCCGAACTTGAACTCGATGAAAGCCTTCTGGATGCCCTCCAGGAAAAAGGTTTCACTCGCCCGACCGCCATTCAGGCTGCCGCCATTCCGCCTGCGCTCGATGGCCGTGATGTACTCGGTTCTGCGCCGACAGGCACCGGTAAAACGGCGGCATATTTGCTGCCAGCGTTGCAGCACCTGCTCGACTTCCCACGCAAGAAATCTGGTCCGCCGCGCATTTTAATCCTGACGCCAACGCGCGAACTGGCGATGCAGGTTGCTGAACACGCCCGTGAGCTGGCGAAAAATACGCATCTGGATATCGCGACCATTACCGGCGGCGTGGCTTACATGAACCACATGGAAGTCTTTAGCGAAAACCAGGACATCGTGGTTGCCACCACGGGTCGTCTGCTGCAATACATTAAAGAAGAAAACTTCGACTGCCATGCGGTTGAGACGCTAATTCTCGATGAAGCAGATCGTATGCTGGACATGGGTTTTGCCCAGGACATCGAACATATCGCCGGTGAAACCCGCTGGCGTAAGCAAACCATGCTGTTCTCCGCCACGCTGGAAGGCGATGCGATTAAAGATTTTGCCGAGCGTCTGTTGGAAGATCCGGTCGAAGTCTCAGCGGATCCGTCCACCCGCGAACGCAAGAAGATCCATCAGTTTTACTACCGTGCCGATGACATCGAGCACAAAACTGCGCTGTTGATCCATCTGTTAAAACAGCCGGAAGCGACCCGCTCGATTGTCTTCGTACGTAAACGCGAGCGTGTGCACGAGCTGGCAGGCTGGCTGCGCCAGGCGGGCATTAACAACTGCTATCTCGAAGGCGAGATGGTGCAGAACAAACGCAATGAAGCGATCAAACGCCTGACCGATGGCCGCGTGAACGTGCTGGTAGCCACCGACGTTGCCGCTCGCGGGATCGATATTCCTGACGTCAGCCATGTGTTTAACTTCGACATGCCGCGCAGTGGTGATGCCTATCTGCACCGCATTGGCCGTACCGGTCGCGCAGGTCGTAAAGGTACTGCGATCTCTTTGGTTGAAGCGCACGACCATCTGCTTCTCGGCAAAGCGAGCCGCTATATTGACGAACCGCTGAAAGCACGCGTCATCGACGAACTGCGTCCAACCACGCGCGCGCCAAGTGAGAAATCCAACGGTAAACCATCCAAGAAAGTGCTGGCGAAGCGCGCCGAGAAAAAAGCGAAAGAGAAAGAGAAACCGCGGGTGAAAAAACGTCACCGCGATGCAAAAAATATCGGCAAACGTCGTAAGCCGAGCGGAGCTGCTACCCAGCAGTCCGACAAAGAGTAAACCGAATGCCGGGCCGTTTAGCCCGGCATTTTTTCACGTGATGCAAAACTCTCTTCAATACACTCAAGAAACACCCGCATCGCCGGACTAACGACTTTTCCGGCATGATAACCACACAATGCCGTAATTAACTCAGGTTGTTCACTGTACGGTAATTCAATCAATTCCCCAGAACGTAGCTCCTTCTCAACGGCAAAACGCGGCAAAAAGCTGACCCCAAGATTTGCCGATACGCACTGCTTAATGCTTTCAATGCTCCATAGTTCAATGGTATTTTCCAGCGTAATCTGTCGTTTACGCAGTAGCCCCTCGAAGCGCTGTCTGAAAATACATTGCGGCTCATTAATGATAAAACTGCAGGGAATGTGCTGGTTATATTGAGTAAAATCAACGTGCTGGAGCAGCGGCGAAGCAACTAATGCCAGTGACTGATCGCCAAGCGGCATCAACTCAAGGGCATCGTCATTACCCACCCGATAAAACACCCCCAGATCGACCTCATCACTGAGCAACGCATCGCGAATGACATAACAATTGAGTGACTGCAAAGACAACCGCACATGGGGCGCACGTTGTTTAAATCGCTGTAAAACCTGCGGCATTTTATACGCCAGCAGCGTTTCGCCCGTCGCGACACGTAGCTCGCCGCTCGGCTGCGCATCCTGATGTGCTGACTGTCGAATCGATGCCATCACGCGCGTCAGGTCATGGATATGCGGCATCAGCCGTTTTCCCTCACTGGTGAGACACATCCGGCGTCCAATTTTTTCAAACAACTGCACCGAAAGTTCTTGCTCAAGCTGTTGAATATGAAAGGTAACTGTTGATTGCGTACAACACAGTTTTTGTGATGCCCGCAGGAATGAGCCCTCTTCCACCACTGTTTTTAACGTAATAAACCGACGTAAATCCATTCGCACTAACCCATCGAAAATATCGAATTCAGAATGCAAAAACATTCATTTTTTTAAATGTTTTGTCTCGGGTACTGTCTACCAAAACAGAGGAGATAACAAGTGACCCCCACCCTTTTAAGTGCATTCTGGACCTATACATTGATTACCGCGCTAACCCCCGGACCAAACAACATCCTTGCGCTCAGTGCCGCGACATCACACGATTTTCGTCAGAGTACGCGCGTACTGGCCGGAATGAGTTTGGGCTTTTTAATCGTCATGCTGATGTGCGCCGGGATTTCATTTTCACTGGCGGTTATGGATCCTGCCATTATCCATTGGCTCAGTTGGGCTGGGGCAGCTTATATCCTGTGGCTGGCGCTGAAGATCGCCACCAGCCCGGCTACAAACGATGGTTTGCGGTCAGAGCCGATTAGCTTCTGGGCGAGTTTTGGCTTGCAGTTTGTTAACGTGAAAATCATTTTGTACGGCATTACCGCGTTATCCACGTTTGTATTACCGTACACTCAGGACGCACACTGGCTGATTGGGGTGAGTATTCTGTTGGCGCTGATCGGCACCTTCGGAAATGCCTGCTGGGCGCTGGCGGGCCATCTTTTTCAGCGCGTTTTTCGCCGTTACGGCCGGCAGTTGAATATCATTCTGGCGCTGCTGTTGGTGTATTGCGCGGTAAGGATCTTTTACTAACGGATGCAAAAAAGCGGAAGACACACTGGCATCTTCCGCTTTTTGATTCTTTGCTAAACGGGGCTATTCCCCGTGAGCCTTACAGGCTCTCAGTAAAGGTACGAGCAATAACGTCGCGCTGCTGTTCTGGGGTCAGAGAGTTGAAACGCACTGCATAACCAGAAACACGGATGGTCAACTGCGGATATTTTTCCGGATGCTTAACTGCATCTTCCAGCGTTTCGCGACGCAGAACGTTCACGTTCAGGTGCTGACCACCTTCCACGCGGACTTCCGGCTGTACGTCTACCGGTACTTCACGGTATTCGATTTCGCCCAGTTTGCTGACAGCAACGACTTCATCAGCATTGAAACCTGCTTTCGCAACGATGCAGCGTGCTTCGCCTTTTTCGCTGTCCAGCAGCCAGAAAGAGTTCAGCAGGTCGTCGTTTGCAGCTTTAGTAATCTGGATACCTGTAATCATTTGATGCCTCCCCGGCAAAATTATTTGATCTCGGTTGGCCGTCATCCGGCCAATTGGTAAAACCATTGTTGCTTGAGTGTATATATACCCCTCACACACCCTTGAATCTTTGATTTAAATCAATAAAAACCACACATGAAAAGTGGTGATAGATAGATTTTATTGTTTTACATCAACTTACGCCGTGTACATAGCTAAACGTTTTACATAAATTTTCAACTATCTTTAAGGGGTAGACCATTGAGAAACGTACAGAATTTTGCGACGTCGAAAGAAGCAGTTAAGCTAGGGGGATTGAAAATTCGCAGGAGAGCGAGATGGCCACCGAATTAACCTGGCACGATGTGCTGGCTGAAGAAAAACAGCAGCCTTATTTTGTTAACACACTGCATACTGTTGCCGGCGAGCGTCAGTCAGGAATGACAATTTATCCGCCGCAAAAAGATGTGTTTAACGCGTTTCGTTTTACCGAGCTTGGTGACGTGAAAGTTGTCATCCTGGGTCAGGATCCTTACCACGGCCCAGGCCAGGCACACGGTCTCGCGTTCTCTGTCCGCCCCGGCATTGCCACTCCGCCTTCGTTGCTGAACATGTACAAAGAGCTGGAAGCAACAATTCCCGGCTTCACACGCCCCACGCACGGATATCTGGAAAGCTGGGCACGCCAGGGCGTACTGTTACTCAACACCGTACTCACCGTTCGCGCCGGTCAGGCACATTCTCACGCCAGCCTTGGATGGGAAACCTTTACCGATAAAGTCATCAGCCTGATTAACCAACATCGGGAAGGCGTGGTTTTCCTGCTCTGGGGTTCTCACGCACAGAAGAAAGGCGCGATTATTGATGCGCAGCGTCACCATGTGTTGAAAGCGCCCCACCCATCACCACTCTCTGCGCATCGCGGTTTCTTTGGTTGCAATCACTTTGTACTGGCGAATGAATGGCTGGAACAACGAGGTGAAAAACCGATTGACTGGATGCCGGTATTACCCGCAGAAAGCGAGTAAAAAAATGCCAGCGATTCGCTGGCATTTTTATTATCAGGCTTTGTTCTGACGCCACCACTCCGCGAGCAACACGCCGGTCGCGACAGAAACATTGAGCGTTTCTACCTTGCCGGTACCGTCAATCGCCACGCACAGGTCGTCGGCTGAACATGCTGCTTCTGGCAGAGCTTCACGCTCACGCCCTAATACCAGCACCATTTTTTCCGGCAGCGTGGTAGTAAACAGCGGTTTACCTTTCACGCTTGAGGTCATCACTACCGTGTAACCCGCGTTACGGAAATCGTCCAACACATCGACAATGCTGTCACCGGTAATCGGCTGAACATGCTCTGCTCCACCTTCAGCAGTACGGATAGCCGCCCCCGATTCCAGCAGCGCCGCATCCTGAACCACCACGCCTTTCACACCGAAGTGCGCGCAGCTACGCATCATACCGCCCAGGTTATGCGGGTTAGCGATATCTTCCAGTGCCAGCACGCAATCCTGCGCCCCTGCCTGACCGACCCACTGCGTAACGGTAGTACCGTTACGTTTTTTGATCAGGAAACAGACGCCACCGTGGTGTTCAGTGCCAGAGGCTTTCGCCAGCTCGGCTTCGTCAACCACGTGATAGGCTTTGCGGTTTGCCGCCATCCAGCGTAATGCTTCTTTAAAACGCGGGGTTACGCTCTGAACAAACCAGGCGCGGACGATAGCGTCCGGACGACTCTGGAACAGAGCCTGACAGGCATTCTCACCATAAACGCGGGTTTCTTCCGCGCGCTGACGGCGTAATACTTCAGGATCGATAAAGCTCTTACCGCTAATACCGCCGTGATCGGCTTTATCCGCTGCGTCATCATTCGGTGCGCGGGAAACGGTACGCCACGGTGAATCTTCACGTCTGCGGTCGCGTTCTACATCGCGGTCACGCCCGCGTTCACGACCACGTTCGCTGTTCGGACCCTTTCGTTCATCACGGGCAGGGCGACGACCGCCTTCGGCTCGGGAAGTACCGGGGCGACCGCCGCCTTTGCCAGTACGTGGATTTTGGGTGCGTTTATCCGAGTCATCGTCACTGCGGACGTACATCACTTTGACCTTGCCGTTTTTGTTCTTCAGTTCGTCGCTCATGTTTTTCTCCACCTGCTCTGCGCGAAGCGCGCAGATTACCCGATGTGCACGTCGTTAGCCATTATTTCATTTAAAAGCTAAGGACTATTGTACTCATTGAATAAAACGCATTGTTGTTTAGAACAGACTCTCCGATAATATGTAACATAATAGAAACATACTGGCGTTTATGCCGTGAAGTCCACTCCACTCATCCAGAGGTTAGTTATGAATACCGTTTGTACCAGCTGCCAGGCTATCAACCGCATCCCTGACGATCGTGTCCAGGAAGCGGCTAAATGCGGACGCTGTGGTCACGACCTGTTTGATGGGGAGGTGATCAATGCGACCGGTGAGACACTGGATAAACTGTTAAAAGACGATCTCCCGGTTGTCGTTGACTTTTGGGCCCCCTGGTGTGGTCCATGTCGTAACTTCGCCCCGATTTTTGAAGATGTCGCGGAAGAGCGTAGCGGCAAAGTGCGTTTTGTTAAAGTGAATACGGAAGCCGAGCGTGAACTCAGCGCCCGTTTCGGTATCCGCAGCATTCCGACCATCATGATCTTCAGAAAAGGTGAAATCGTCGACATGCTTAACGGCGCTGTACCAAAAGCCCCGTTTGATAGCTGGCTTAACGAATCATTATAATCTCTACGGGGCGCATCTTGTGCCCCGTTTTCACCTCTGCGACAATAGCGTTTTTCAACGTGTTTCCCCATGACCGATAACGCTGTTCTTCAGTTACGCGCTGAGCGCCTCGCGCGCGCCACGCGTCCTTTCCTTGCCCGAGGTAATCGCGTTCGCCGCTGTCAACGCTGCCTGCTGCCGCAGAAGCTCTGTTTGTGCGCAACTCTGGCGCCCTCTGAGGCAAAAAGTCGCTTTTGTCTGGTGATGTTTGACACCGAGCCGATGAAGCCCAGCAACACGGGGCGTTTAATTGCTGATATTCTGCCCGATACCACGGCTTTTCAGTGGTCACGCACTGAGCCACCGCAGGCGCTGCTGGAACTGGTAAAAAATCCGGATTACCAGCCGATGGTTGTATTCCCGGCCTCCTATGCGGGTGAAGAGCGTGAAGTGATTTTCACGCCACCAGCCGGTAAGCCCCCATTGTTTATCATGCTCGACGGCACCTGGCCTGAGGCGCGTAAAATGTTCCGCAAAAGCCCGTACCTCGATAACCTGCCGGTGATCTCTGTTGATTTATCACGCCTTTCTGCTTACCACCTGCGTGGCGTTCACGCCGAAGGGCAATATTGCACAGCCGAGGTGGCCATCGCCTTGTTGGATCTGGCGGGAGATACGCAAGCCGCAGAAGGGTTAAGCGATCATTTTACTCGCTTTAAAACCCGCTACCTGGCAGGAAAAACTCAACATCAGGGAAGCGTCACAGCAGATTTATCAGAAAACGTTTAAAATCATTCGGTCACTGGTGTCATTAAGGAAGCCGATATGAGTCAGCGTGGTCTGGAAGCACTATTGCGACCGAAATCCATTGCGGTGATTGGGGCGTCAATGAAGCCTAATCGCGCAGGTTACCTGATGATGCGTAACCTGCTTGCTGGCGGTTTCAATGGACCTGTTTTACCGGTGACGCCCGCATGGAAAGCGGTGTTGGGCGTACTGGCGTGGCCCAATATCAACAGCCTGCCTTTTAGCCCCGATCTCGCCGTGTTGTGCACCAATGCCAGCCGTAACCTGGCATTACTCGAAGCACTTGGCGAGAAAGGTTGTAAAACCTGCATTATTCTCTCAGCACCCTCGGCGCAGCACGCGGAGCTGCTGGCCTGCGCATCACGCTACAACATACGTCTTCTGGGTCCCAACAGCCTGGGACTTCTCGCACCCTGGCAAGGACTTAACGCCAGCTTTTCCCCCGTCCCGATTAAGCGCGGCAAGCTGGCTTTCATCTCTCAATCCGCCGCCGTGTCCAATACCATACTCGACTGGGCACAGCAGAGAGAAATGGGCTTTTCTTACTTTATCGCGCTGGGTGATAGCCTGGATATCGACGTTGATGAGCTACTGGATTACCTGGCACGCGACAGTAAAACCAGCGCGATTTTGCTGTATCTCGAACATTTAAGTGATGCCCGGCGCTTTGTTTCCGCCGCCCGTAGCGCCTCGCGCAATAAACCTATTCTGGTGATTAAGAGCGGTCGCAGCCCTGCAGCGCAGCGTTTACTGCATACCAGCGCCGGGATGGACCCTGCGTGGGATGCAGCTATTCAGCGCGCCGGTTTACTGCGCGTACAAGACACTCACGAGCTGTTCTCAGCAGTCGAAACCTTGAGCCACATGCGTCCACTACGTGGCGACAGGCTAATGATCATCAGCAATGGGGCCGCGCCTGCCGCACTGGCATTAGATGAACTGTGGTCAAAAAATGGCAAGTTGGCGACGTTGAATGAAGACACCTGCCAGAAATTACGCGATGCCTTGCCTGAACATGTTGATATCGCCAACCCACTGGATCTGCGTGATGACGCCAGCAGCGAACACTACGTTAAGACGCTGGATATTTTGCTCGCCAGCCAGGATTTCGACGCGTTGATGGTGATTCATTCACCCAGCGCAGCCGCTCCCGGAACCGAAAGCGCACAGGCATTGATTGAAGCGGTAAAGCATCATCCCCGAGGAAAATTCGTCTCGTTGCTGACCAACTGGTGCGGAGAGTTTTCCTCTCAGGAAGCCCGCAGACTGTTTAGCGAAGCCGGATTACCAACCTACCGCACGCCTGAAGGCACTATCACTGCATTTATGCATATGGTGGAGTACCGGCGTAACCAGAAGCAACTGCGTGAAACGCCAGCGCTACCCGACAATCTGACCACCAACACCGCCGAAGCGCATAATCTGTTACAACAGGCGATTGCAGAAGGCGCAACGTCACTGGATACTCATGAAGTTCAGCCTATTTTACAGGCCTATGGCTTACATACACTGCCGACATGGATCGCCAGCGACAGCGCAGAGGCCGTACACATCGCGGAGCAAATCGGCTACCCGGTGGCGCTCAAGCTGCGTTCTCCTGATATCCCGCATAAGTCGGAAGTTCAGGGGGTAATGCTCTACCTGCGTACAGCAACAGAAGTGCAGCAGGCTGCCAATGCAATTTTCGATCGGGTAAAAATGGCCTGGCCGCAGGCACGCATTCACGGTTTATTAGTACAAAGTATGGCGAATCGCGCTGGTGCTCAAGAACTTCGCGTCGTCGTTGAACACGACCCGGTATTTGGTCCGTTGATTATGCTGGGTGAAGGTGGCGTTGAGTGGCGACCGGAAGAGCAAGCCGTGGTGGCCTTGCCGCCATTGAACATGAATCTGGCGCGTTATCTGGTGATCCAGGGGATCAAAAATAAAAAGATCCGCGCTCGCAGCGCACTACGTCCGCTGGATATCGCCGGGTTGAGCCAACTTCTGGTGCAGGTCTCCAACTTGATCGTCGACTGCCCGGAAATTCAGCGTCTGGATATTCATCCTCTGCTGGCCTCCGCCGAAGAATTTACCGCGCTGGACGTTACGCTGGATATTGCCCCTTTCGCGGGAGATAACGAAAGCAGGCTGGCTGTACGTCCCTACCCCCATCAGCTTGAAGAGTGGGTGGAGTTGAAGAACGGCGAGCGCTGTCTGTTCCGCCCCATTTTACCGGAGGATGAACCTCATCTACAGCAGTTCATTTCTCAAGTGACAAAAGAAGATCTTTATTATCGCTATTTCAGTGAGATCAATGAATTTACCCACGAAGATTTAGCCAATATGACGCAGATCGACTACGATCGGGAAATGGCTTTTGTTGCAGTGCGTTGTAAAGATAATCACGAAGAGATCCTCGGCGTAACGCGAGCAATCTCGGATCCTGATAACGTAGATGCTGAGTTTGCCGTACTTGTTCGTTCCGATCTCAAAGGGCTTGGACTGGGTCGCCGATTGATGGAAAAATTAATTGCATATACCCGAGATCACGGACTTATACGTTTGAATGGTATTACGATGCCAAACAATCGTGGGATGGTCGCCCTGGCCCGAAAACTCGGGTTTGTTGTTGACGTCCAGCTCGAAGAGGGAATTGTTGGGCTAACGCTTAATCTGGCCCAATGTGAGGAATCGTGAGTAAGGTACTGGAAATGTTGACCACATTAATGGGTACTGGTGGTATCATTGCCCGCTTATGTCGTCTGCATAGCACAGAGGACCCTTCAATGAACAGAGAAGAAATGCACTGTGATGTTGTCAAAATTTAAGCGTAATAAACATCAACAACACCTTGCCCAACTACCCAAGATTTCTCAGTCAGTTGATGATGTAGATTTCTTTTATGCTCCCGCTAATTTCAGGGAGACTCTGCTGGAAAAAATAGCCAGCGCGACGCGACGGATCTGCATTATTGCGCTGTACCTGGAACAGGATGACGGTGGTAAAGGCATACTTGACGCTCTCTATGCGGCAAAACGGCAGCGTCCTGAACTGGATGTCCGGGTGCTTGTCGACTGGCACAGAGCTCAGCGCGGTCGTATTGGGGCTGCGGCATCCAATACTAATGCTGAC
The DNA here is from genome assembly GCF_030333885.1 of Citrobacter sp. Cf132. Classification (NCBI taxonomy): domain Bacteria; kingdom Pseudomonadati; phylum Pseudomonadota; class Gammaproteobacteria; order Enterobacterales; family Enterobacteriaceae; genus Citrobacter; species Citrobacter sp. Cf132. The sequence goes on along the minus strand of NZ_JAOWFA010000037.1, from coordinate 3,020 downwards.
TGGTATTGCCGAATGGCGCAAGAAAACCCTGGTATCGATATTCCTGTTTATGGCGTTCCGATTAACACCCGTGAAGCACTTGGCGTCCTGCATTTCAAAGGCTTTATTATCGATGACAGCGTCCTGTACAGCGGGGCCAGTCTGAACGATGTTTACCTGCATCAGCATGATAAATATCGCTATGACCGTTATCAGTTGATTCGCAATGCGCAAATGGCCGATATCATGTTCGATTGGGTTACGCAGAACCTGATAAAGGGTCGCGGCGTTAACCGCCTTGATGATATCAACCGACCTAAAAGCCCGGAAATTAAAAACGACATCCGCCTGTACCGCCAAGAACTGCGTGATGCGTCATTCCATTTTCAGGGTGATGCTGATAACGAACAGCTTTCGGTTACGCCTCTGGTGGGCCTTGGGAAATCCAGTCTGTTAAATAAGACCATTTTCCATCTTATGCCCTGCGCGGAGCACAAACTCACAATCTGTACCCCTTATTTCAACCTGCCCGCCATACTGGTGCGCAATATCATTCAACTGCTGCGTGAAGGGAAAAAGGTTGAAATCATTGTCGGTGATAAAACCGCCAACGACTTTTTCATTCCAGAAGATGAGCCATTCAAGATCATCGGCGCGCTGCCTTATCTGTATGAAATAAATCTGCGCCGTTTCCTGAGCAGATTGCAGTATTACGTAAATACCGACCAGTTGGTCGTACGCCTATGGAAAGATGATGACAACACCTATCATCTGAAAGGTATGTGGGTTGATGATAAATGGATGCTGCTCACCGGCAACAACCTTAACCCTCGCGCCTGGCGTCTGGATCTGGAAAACGCCATCCTTATCCACGATCCTAAGCAAGAGTTGACTCCCCAGCGCGATAAAGAGCTGGAGCTTATCCGTACGCATACTACCGTCGTTAAGCACTATCGCGACCTGCAAAGTATTGCTGACTATCCAGTCAAAGTGCGTAAGCTCATTCGTCGACTACGCCGTATTCGTATCGACAGATTAATTAGCCGTATTCTGTAATCAAGACCCCGTCCAGTGACGGGGTTTTTCATATGGAGGCAACGGTGCGCCTGTTCATTCTTACCAGCATCCTGGCCATTTCTGGCTGCAGCCACATGGCTAACGACCAGTGGAGTGGGCAAGACAAAGCTCAACACTTCATCGCCTCCGCCATGCTTGCCGCAGCCGGCAATGAATATGCCCAACATCAGGGCAACAGCCGCGATCGCAGTGCGGCTATCGGCCTGATGTTCTCAGTCAGCCTGGGCGCGTCAAAAGAACTGTGGGACAGCCGTCCCGCAGGGAGCGGCTGGAGCTGGAAGGACTTCGCCTGGGATGTTGCAGGCGCGTCTACCGGCTATGCGGTCTGGCAACTGGCACATTACTAGAGGCGCAGACCTTTCCCCTTCCCATGCAGCATCAGCGATACTAAAAACGCGACAACTGCCAGCGCGGTGACGTACCAGAAGAATGTCGTTTCCATACCGACAGACTTCAGGGATAACGCCACATATTCAGCTGAGCCACCAAACAGGGCATTAGCCACCGCATAAGATAAGCCAACTCCCAGAGCACGCACCTGCGCCGGGAACATCTCAGCCTTCAAAATACCGCTGATTGACGTATAGAAACTCACGATTAACAGGGCACACATCACCAGAGCAAACGCCATATACGGGGATGTTACGCTTTGCAATGCTGTCAGAATGGGAACAGTGAAAATCGCAGCCAACGCGCCAAAACACAGCATTGAAGTACGCCGGCCAATCTTATCTGACAAAGCGCCGAACAGCGGTTGAACCAGCATGAACACACACAGTGCCGCCGTCATAATCCCGCTGGCTACGTTGGCATGCATACCAGCGGTATTGACCAGGTATTTCTGCATGTAGGTTGTGAACGTGTAAAAACACAACGAACCCGCGGCGGTAAAGCCAAGCACCATGACAAAGGCTTTGCGATTACGCCACAGACCTTTCAGGGAACCCGCTTCTTTCAGCGCGCGAACGTCCTGTTTCGAGGTTTCATCCAGTTGACGACGCAGCCATAGCGCAACAATAGCCAGCACGCCGCCCAACGCAAATGGAATACGCCAACCCCACGCTCTGAGCGCAGAGTCTTCTAACGTGTGCTGTAATATGACCACAACCAGCAATGCCAGTAACTGTCCGCCGATTAACGTCACGTACTGGAATGAAGCATAAAAACCTTTCTTACCTTCAACGGCAACTTCACTCATATAGGTCGCGCTGGTTCCGTATTCACCACCTACAGATAACCCCTGGAATAGTCTGGCCAGCAATAATAGCGCAGGGGCCCAGGTACCGATAGTTTCATATCCCGGTAGACAAGCGATCACCAACGATCCCATACACATCATACAAACGGACAGCAACATGGACTTTTTACGCCCGTGCTTATCCGCAATACGGCCAAACAACCAGCCTCCAATTGGTCGCATCAAGAAGCCTGCGGCAAACACGCCGGCGGTTTGTAAGAGTTGTGTGGTGGTATTTCCTGATGGGAAAAAGATATGAGCAAAATAAAGAGAACAGAAAGAGTAGATATAGAAATCAAACCATTCGACCAGATTCCCTGATGATGCTCCGACAATCGCCCATATACGACGGCGGGTATCGCCGTCTGCCAGCGCCCCGTTCTCAGTTACACTACTATCAGCCATTAGAATTGTACCCCTGCCAACGATCGCGTGAATTTCTCAATGATGGTTGTGTGTTTTTTGGTGAATTAAATGTTATATAATTGTTATATATTATTATGCAGAAAAGATCACGGTTTTAATTAGCAGAGAAAGGATTCAGATATGTTCGAGGGAGAGATCCGTGTAGTAGATCGAGACAGTGTGCTTTTGTTAGTCGATTAAGGCGGTTACGTCGAATCCAGCAATCTGCCGCCGGAATTGCGTGATGCGCTGCGCTTATCAGGCCTGCACAATACGTTCAGCCCGGCGGTTTTTACCCCGCACACACGCAAAAAAGCCCATC
>NZ_JAOWFA010000036.1:0-8184 GCF_030333885.1 Citrobacter sp. Cf132 | reverse complement strand
GGGGTCGGTTCCGGCTGAGGGCGAAATGACACCCTAAGCTTTCGGTTCCTTGGGCCAAAGATATTCGCCAGTCAGTAGAATGTGCGCCCAGCCCAATGGGGATATGTGGGGAAGAAATTCAGGGGGAACATCCAACCCTTCGTTCCGCCGCTCCGTGACGGCATGACCAAGATGGACGGTATTCCAGTAAATGATCACCGCAGTCAATAAATTGAGCCCAGCGATTCGGTAGTGCTGCCCCTCTGTCGTGCGATCGCGAATTTCCCCCTGCCTCCCGATACGGAGCGCATTTTTGAGCGCATGGTGGGCCTCTCCCTTGTTAAGACCGATCTGAGCACGCCGCTGCATGTCCGTATCCAGGATCCACTCAATAATGAAAAGGGTCCGTTCAATACGACCAACTTCACGAAGCGCAACTGCAAGGTTGTTTTGTCGTGGGTAAGAAGCGAGCTTGCGCAGGAGTTGGCTGGGCCTGATTTTGCCAGCGGTCATCGTCGCGGCACAACGGAAAATATCAGGCCAGTTCGCAACGATAAGATCCTCCCGGGCTTTTCCACCTACCAACTTGCGTAACTCCCTGGGGGTCGTATCGGGATTAAATACGTACAACCGCTTCGATGGCAGATCCCTGATTCGCAGAACGAGATTGTAGCCGAGCAGGCTACTGGCTCCGAACAAATGGTCGGTGAATCCTGCTGTATCGGCATACTGTTCGCGAACATGGCGACCGACCTCGTTCATCAGTAGTCCATCGAGAATATACGGTGCCTCGCTCACGGTCGCCGGGATCGACTGACAAGCGAATGGCGCGAACTGGTCGCTTACGTGAGTATACGCTTTGAGGCCGGGAACAGAACCATATTTGGCATTGACCATGTTCATGACTTCGCCATGCCGCGCTGTCGGGAAAAACTGACCATCGCTCGATGCTGACGTGCCCATCCCCCAGACGCGTGACATCGGCAGTTTACCCTGCGCGGCCACCACAATTGCCAATGCCTGGTTCATGGCTTCGCTTTCAACATGCCAGCGGGCAAGGCGTGAGAGCTGCCAGTAATCATGCGTGTTTGTAGCTTCCGCCATCTTACGCAGGCCCAGATTGAGCCCTTCAGCGAGCAGGACGTTGAGCAGACCGATCCGGTCGCGACATGGAGCCCCGGTTCTCAGATGGGTAAACGCATCTGTGAAACCAAGGGCTGCATCAACTTCAAGCAGCATGTCGGTAATCCGAACGGACGGCATTCGGCGATACAGATCCAGTATGAGTGCCTCGGCACCATCCGGCACGTCTGCTGTCAACCTGTCGATCCGCAACGTTCCATCTTCTATGCTACCGTGCGGAATAGTGCCGTTACGGGCAGCCCGGGCCAGCCGCTTAAGAGCGATCGTGAGTCGCGCCTTTCTGTCTGCCAGCCAATCCTGTGGGTTGGAAGGCACGGCCAGTTTTGCATTTTCCTGCGCCGCGATCATCGGCACCAGTACCTGCTTGAGGTCACCATAGCGGCGCGAATGAGCGAGCCAGACATCTCCGGAACGAAAAGCATCCCGGAGGTGAAAGAGTACCGCCACTTCCCAAAGACGGGTATCTCCTTTTTCCTGAGCTCGTAAATGACGGTTCCATTTGGAGCTGGGCCGCAGGAAACGCCTTTCTGGCGATGCAACACCTTTCATCTCTCCGATCGACAAAGCTGCTGCTACCAATGGTCCGGCGACCGGCGCGGCTTCGAGCTTCAGACAGCGCAACATGCGGGGCGCATAACGACGAAAGCGATGGTATCCCTGCCCGACATATGCAAGAGGCTCATCGGCTAGCGTGTTGCTGAGTTGAGTCCCTGTCGCTACCAGTTGAGCGAGCCGGTCCCATGCAACCGAACTGGCGACAGCCATCTCCAGCGGGGTTCCGTCACTGCGGGCCTCAAGCAACGAAGCTCCCAGCGCGGTGAAGGTACGGATCGTATCCGTGAGTGTGGCTTTAGAGCCGGAAATTGTTTCGTCATGCTGGCGCTTCGCTTCCCGCCAGGTTTTTCCTACGATCCTGTCATGGGTTTCGACTATGGCATCAGCAATCGCCGCTTCCCACTCCACAACACAGACGGCAAGGATCGCCCAGCGGCGGTCCGAAGTGATGTCACGCAAACCGTCGGTGAAGTAGCGTTCACCCTGCCGACGCAGCCGGGCAATGCGATGGGCAGGTATGCTGGCCAAAGCACTATGATTGATATTCAGGGTACGCAGAAATTCGAGCCTGTCGAGCAAACGGTTAGCAGCAGCCGAGTTGTTACCAACCTCGAAGTTGCGAAGCCAGATGAAACGACTGATATTGCCGGCGAGCATTTCACTCAGAAGTTTGTCCAGGTGATCGCGAACATCCGCTGTTAAATTTTCCGCAATCCGCGTTTCAATCCGCCGCTCAGCGGCGACCAGAGCATCCGCGCACAAGCGCTCGATTGTCGATACTGCGGGCAGAATGGTGGAAGTTTCCCGACACCGCACAATAAAACGATGAGCAAGATCCTCGTTTGATCTGGCATCTTCGGCCTGGCCGAAAGTCCACTCCCGCAGATCACGGGCACCACGGCCCGTGAAGGTCTTGTAGCCGTAAATTTCGCGCAGCGTGTCCATGTGCTGCTGACGGGTTTGGCGCCGTGTGGCATAAGTGAGAAGCGCATCAGCCGGAACTCCAAGCTGAGCACCGACGAAGGAAAGGACTTCACGCGGGATCATCTCACCAGGAGCCAGTGCACGGCCCGGATATCGTAAGGCACAAAGTTGCAGGGCAAAGCCAATCCTGTTTTCCGGTCTGCGGCGCTGCCTAATGTTTTCCAGGTCATCATCGCCCAGCGTGTAGAACTTCAGTAGCGACAGTTCGTCCGTGGGCAGATCGAACAGCGCTGCTCGCTGCCGTTCGGTGAAAATATGGCGTCGTGACATACAAATTCGTCCCTTTTGAAGTATAGTCTGTTTTGGACAACAGCCAGCCCATATAAATCAGGGCGTTCCGATACAAAAATCCAGGAGGGTTCAATTGGGACATCGTGCCGCCATTTACTGCCGGGTTTCAACAGCGGATCAGTCTTGTGAACGCCAGGAATTTGATCTGCGAGCCTTCGCCGGCCGTGCCGGCTACGACGTGGTGGGAATATTTAAGGAAACAGGTTCAGGAACTAAACTCGACCGGGCCGAGCGAAAGAAAGTCCTGGCGCTTGCCCAGTCCAGACAAATTGATGCAATCCTGGTCACTGAGCTTTCCCGGTGGGGGCGCTCGACGCTCGATCTGCTCAATACGCTACGTGAACTGGAGAACTGGAAGGTTTCCGTGATAGCCATGAATGGAATGGCGTTCGATCTTTCGTCGCCGTATGGACGAATGCTGGCGACGTTTCTTTCCGGCATTGCGGAGTTTGAGCGGGATCTCATCAGCGAGCGGGTCAAGTCAGGCCTTGCTGTTGCGAAGGCACGTGGTAAGAGGCTTGGTCGTCAGGCCGGAGTGCGACCAAAATCAGACCGACTTTTGCCTAAGGTGGTTGCGATGAGGGCCGAGGGACGCAGCTATCGCTGGATCGCACGCGAGCTCGGTATCAGCAAGAATACCGTCGCTGACATCGTGCAACGACACAGAGCTAACGCTTAGGGTGTCATTTCGCCCTCAGCCGGAACCGACCCCATCAAATCCCTTCTCTTTCATCTGCCCCAGCCAGCGTTCCATGAGGCGTAACCGGGAGGGATCAACTTTGGCCCTTCGTGTATCCTTTGCCGCCACGTCCCGGCTGCGTAATGTGGCCTCAGCGCCGATTGCCCCCTGAATTTCGCGTCCCCGCGAGGAAAATTCTTCCCTGACTTCTTCCGGCACCCCCTTTATTTCCCACATGCCATGTTTACCGACTTCTTCTACCTCATGGCCCAGCGCCTCCACACGGCTTCGCAGTGCGCTGCGGTATATTTTCCCGAGCGTCACCTGCATTTTCATAACCGTCTCAATAAAACCGGCATTATGGATATAGTCAGTGGCCAGCGCTTTCCACTTACCATCCTGTTCTGTCATGTTGGCCACAAGAAGATGCGTGTGCAGCTGGGGATCAAGATTTCTGGATGTATCATGGGTGAATGCCGCCGCCACCATTTTGCCGGTATGAACGATGGAAGTGATCCCGTCTTTTGTATCACGGGCAGAAATCAGCTTCTCAACATAACCTGCAGCAATACGAACGGCATGGTTATGGGCTTCCAGCATCTCCTTATCGCCCCCAATGAGTGCCAGTATTGAGACGCTTTTGGGAGCTGAAAAAGTAAGATCGTGGCCCGGCCGGTGTACATGGTTGCCATTAATTTCTTTACCCAGGCGGGAACCATCAGGCAAACGCCCTTCCAGTACGGCTGTCAGGTCATCTCCCCTGACCTGACCATCGAGGCCCAGCGCGTCAGCGCCTTCCCCCATCCAGAGGCTTTGCAGGTTACCGAGGAAATAATAGTTATCTGAATGGCTGTAGTAGCCAGCAGCATCGGCTGCCGAGCCAATAGGGGCGACTGACATCATAATTCAGGCTCTCTGTCGTCATAATGTTGATCGTGTTCGCCATAACCCGGATCGTCGGGATTGCGATGCAATAAAATATTTTCTTCGTCCTGCGCGAGACGTTTATTCGTCTGGTGTGTTTCCGGACTGGTGTCTGTCCGGACTGTTTTTCCCGACGTCGTGACCGTTATCCCCCCATCACTATTCGGGGTGATTCGTGCATCCAGGTTCAGCGTTTCCCCTGCCGCGCTCTCATCTCCCTGCTGATCGTTGCCTGATGCGTTAGGACGTTGGCGCGCCTTTTGCAACATATCCAGGGCTGAGGTGACAGGCTGTTCAGTACCGGATGTACGATGGCGGAGACTGCGCAATGCCGCCGGCAGAGTGCTGTCCTGAACAACAGGATCGGGCACAACTGGAATGGTTGGTTCCCCAGAACACGGAGAGTCATTTGCAGAAGCAGAAACTGAGGGCGTCGGTGTTTCCTGTGGGGCTTGCCGGGTAAAAAGCAGAGGGAAAACATTATTTTTCTCAACGGAGGAAACCTTCACGACACTTGATTTTTTTTCGGGGATCACTGGTGGTGAAATAATGTCTTCCTGCTTCAGCTCAGGTTCTGTGGCCCGGACAGGAGTAACGCCTGCCGGTGGCGTTTCTTTTTCTGTCACAATGGCTGAGGGCCGGGAAGTAATGCCTGTATCGCCTCCGGATGCAGCTGTATTAGCACCCGACTTTTCCAGTATTTCATCCCCGGTCGGGAAAGTCAGACCGGCAGCAGAAGCGGCACGCTCATTTTTTTTAATCACCTTTTCCAGTTCGAGACTCAGAGCATCGCGAATGTTTCTTTCAATCAGCCCGGGTTGATGTTTTTTCGGCTTCCGGAATTTGAGTTTCAGTCGGACAACCGGATATTCACCCGGCATACGGACATAAAAACTCAGGTTAGGCAGACGCATAATCTGGTCGTAATCGACAATTGGGTCGTTAACCTCATCCTTACCCAACGACACACCATCACGGACCTGATCCAGACCGTAGCTGTTCTGCTCACGAATTTTTCGTTTACGCTGATGCCCCAGTTCCTCTTCCACCACTTTGGCCATCTCCGCACTTGGGGAACGGCCATACATGCGGGTGTTCATCAGGTCGAATATACTTTTGGCCAGCTCACGACCATAAACGTGGATCATCTGTGCCATATTCTGCATTCCCAGGACAAAACAGCCGCCGAATTTACGCGCTTCAGCCATCGTTTCTGCCAGTTCGGGGATGCGCTGAAGGCTGGGAATTTCGTCACAGATAAACCACACTCGCCGGTCGCTGTTCTCCCCCATACTCTGTAAAAACATAGTGGCCAGTGATAACCAGAGAGATATCAGAGGCCGGACACTTTTGCGGTGTCGGGCCTGTGTGGAAATAAAGAGCCAGCTGCTGTCGTACTTCGACTGTGTCATCCATTCGCGGATGGTAAACGGGGGTTTGGTACCGTCATCCAGTCCCTGCAGGTATCGCAGTGATTTGGCATAGTTGGTGACTACTGAACGGATCGATATGGCGGTCTTTTCAATTTTCTCCTCAACCAGGTTTGCCGATGGGGTGTTGGCCAGATAATCACGCAGGCTTTTCATGCTGAGGGACAACAATGTCTTGAGAAATTTCTCAATGCTGCGCTCCGGGTCAGCAGACATCCTTATGGCCAGGTCAGCATAAATGGTCCGAGAACTGGATACCCAGAAGGGGTCGGACTCTCCTTCAACGGGGATAAGACTCGTTGCAAGGTTGTCATAGTCCACAGCATCAACACACTCTCCCCACATATCCCAGTTAGCGCAGCGTTCATCATGAGCGTTAAGAATGAAATCAGTGCGGGGGTTGTAGTGGGTTTCAGTAAATGTACAGCCTGAATCATAGATAATGGCCCGATCGCCACGTTTTCGGATGAACTCCAGCAGCCAGCGAATAAGAGTCGACTTACCCACGCCAATCGTGCCGTGGATCAGGAAGTTCATTACTTCGGCCATCCTGACCATGTGTAATTCACCCACACGTAAGTCGGACAGTTCTCCACTCTTACGCAGTAGCCGGTTCACCTCGGCCGGGTTTTCCGTCAGTTGCATGCCGGAAATATACTGGTCTTCACTTTCCTTGCGGCCAATGTCGGCAATGTACCAGGCGATGCCCACGAATACACACATGCTGAACACACCGCTGACCAGCACGGCCCACTGCAGTTCATTGAAAAACTGCTCCCCCATAGCCGTCATGTAAGGGTCTGTGAGTATCTGTGGCAGGGTCATTTTCAGAACCATCTGCGTCTGAGTGGCGGCATACCAGTAATGGATGTCATAGAGTTTTGGAGTGCCCGGCGGCATCAGGTTGATGAAGCTACTGTTAATGCTGGAAAACCACCACAGTGAGCCGTTATCGAAAACCTCCTGTGGTATGCGTAAGAAAAAGATGACGGCTGCCAGCACAGCAAAAAGGATGAAGATCCAGAATCCTATCCAGTTATTGACCTGAAAGAACATGCGCCAGCGATAGGCAGTCATCTGCCCACCCTGAGTGAGATTTTTACCTGCAAAGCTCATAGAATTTACCCGGCAGTAATCGCATCGCCAGAACGGCAACGAGATAAACGGTTGGTTAAAAAAAGAGATTCCAGCGCTCGCCGCAGACATGACTGCGCCTGTGCAGTCATGTGAGGAAGCGAAATATCACAGGAATAACGACAGGCACTTACGCTCTGGAGCATAAATGCGCTATATTTATGCGCATACATAATGCGCAGAGGATTTAACAATGAATACGACTATGCGGTCGCGCAAAAGAAGCACCAATATTTCGCTGGATGCCGCCCTGGTGGACGAAGCGAAGATGCTTAACATCAATCTTTCAGCAGCCCTTAATTCTGCTCTTGAAGACGTGGTCCGTGCCGAACGTCAGGCCAGATGGAGACAGGAAAACAAAGCGGCTATTGATGCTATGAACAAATTTACTGCTGAACATATTATTCCCGGCAGCAGTGCAGCACTGAGAGTCTTCAAATGAATCAGGGGACCGTATTCAGAAGACTGGACAATCCGGAATATCCGTATTTCGTCATTGCGCAGTCCGATCAGTTAATCGATCTCAATACACGGGTCATCATTCCTTTTGTCAGATGGCGCCAGTCATTACCTGGAATGAGCAAGATTAATCCCGTCGTTAACATCGATGGTGAACGATATATTCTGATGACGCAGCTGATTCAGACGGTCTATCTTCATGAGCTTGATGAGGAGGATATTCACAGTTACCGCCCTGAGATGAGAGATCTCATCGTCAGTGCTGTAGACTTTCTTGTTACAGGTAGCTAACTCTTAGAACCAAAAACGATACCTTTCTCCTGCATGCACCGTCGCCATGCCGATCCAGGGTCTCCGTTATCCAGAATCTCGGATTCAACATATGGGATATCCTCTAATACGAGGAATTGTGTTGTTGAATCCCCCACTCGTACATAATAAGAATCTATTTTCTTGATGGCTCTGAGTGTAGTTTTTCCATTTTTACCCAAAGAGGACGAATGGACAACCGAGGTACATTGATCGGCTGACCTGCCCCCACGATTAGATACAACACTCAGTTAGTAACGTCGGAATCTTCATTCTCAGAATGACCCTTTCTCCAGC
>NZ_JAOWFA010000035.1:0-34880 GCF_030333885.1 Citrobacter sp. Cf132 | reverse complement strand
TTCTTTAAGGTAAGGAGGTGATCCAACCGCAGGTTCCCCTACGGTTACCTTGTTACGACTTCACCCCAGTCATGAATCACAAAGTGGTAAGCGCCCTCCCGAAGGTTAAGCTACCTACTTCTTTTGCAACCCACTCCCATGGTGTGACGGGCGGTGTGTACAAGGCCCGGGAACGTATTCACCGTGGCATTCTGATCCACGATTACTAGCGATTCCGACTTCATGGAGTCGAGTTGCAGACTCCAATCCGGACTACGACATACTTTATGAGGTCCGCTTGCTCTCGCGAGGTCGCTTCTCTTTGTATATGCCATTGTAGCACGTGTGTAGCCCTACTCGTAAGGGCCATGATGACTTGACGTCATCCCCACCTTCCTCCAGTTTATCACTGGCAGTCTCCTTTGAGTTCCCGGCCGGACCGCTGGCAACAAAGGATAAGGGTTGCGCTCGTTGCGGGACTTAACCCAACATTTCACAACACGAGCTGACGACAGCCATGCAGCACCTGTCTCAGAGTTCCCGAAGGCACCAAAGCATCTCTGCTAAGTTCTCTGGATGTCAAGAGTAGGTAAGGTTCTTCGCGTTGCATCGAATTAAACCACATGCTCCACCGCTTGTGCGGGCCCCCGTCAATTCATTTGAGTTTTAACCTTGCGGCCGTACTCCCCAGGCGGTCGACTTAACGCGTTAGCTCCGGAAGCCACGCCTCAAGGGCACAACCTCCAAGTCGACATCGTTTACGGCGTGGACTACCAGGGTATCTAATCCTGTTTGCTCCCCACGCTTTCGCACCTGAGCGTCAGTCTTTGTCCAGGGGGCCGCCTTCGCCACCGGTATTCCTCCAGATCTCTACGCATTTCACCGCTACACCTGGAATTCTACCCCCCTCTACAAGACTCTAGCCTGCCAGTTTCGGATGCAGTTCCCAGGTTGAGCCCGGGGATTTCACATCCGACTTGACAGACCGCCTGCGTGCGCTTTACGCCCAGTAATTCCGATTAACGCTTGCACCCTCCGTATTACCGCGGCTGCTGGCACGGAGTTAGCCGGTGCTTCTTCTGCGAGTAACGTCAATCGCTGCGGTTATTAACCACAACGCCTTCCTCCTCGCTGAAAGTACTTTACAACCCGAAGGCCTTCTTCATACACGCGGCATGGCTGCATCAGGCTTGCGCCCATTGTGCAATATTCCCCACTGCTGCCTCCCGTAGGAGTCTGGACCGTGTCTCAGTTCCAGTGTGGCTGGTCATCCTCTCAGACCAGCTAGGGATCGTCGCCTAGGTGAGCCGTTACCCCACCTACTAGCTAATCCCATCTGGGCACATCCGATGGCAAGAGGCCCGAAGGTCCCCCTCTTTGGTCTTGCGACGTTATGCGGTATTAGCTACCGTTTCCAGTAGTTATCCCCCTCCATCGGGCAGTTTCCCAGACATTACTCACCCGTCCGCCACTCGTCACCCAAGGAGCAAGCTCCTCTGTGCTACCGTTCGACTTGCATGTGTTAGGCCTGCCGCCAGCGTTCAATCTGAGCCATGATCAAACTCTTCAATTTAAGTTTGATGCTCGTGAATTAAACTTCGTAATGAATTACGTATGTTCACTCAGAGACTTGGTATTCATTTTTCGTCTTGCGACGTTAAGAATCCGTATCTTCGAGTGCCCACACAGATTGTCTGATAAATTGTTAAAGAGCAGTTGCGACGCGCTTTAGCGCTCTGTCGCGAGGTGGCGTATATTACGCTTTCCTCTTTCAGAGTCAACCCTCATTTTCAGGTTTTTCTCTTCAACCGAACCGGCTGTTTGTGTGAAGTGATTCACATCCGCCGTGTCGATGGAGGCGCATTATAGGGAGTTTCCTGTGGCCCGCAACCCTTAAATTGCAGAAAAATGACTGACTGCTGCATTCCACAGCAAAACCCCGCCTTATACCCATTTACGCACAGAGTTATCCACAAACCCACCCATTACTTCTACGATCCTTTCTGTATATGTGCGATCTTCAGCGCTCGAAACGAGGGGCAAAATCGAAAATTAAAAATTCGCGAGCGTTGCGCAAACGTTTTCGTTACAATGCCCCCGCACAACAAGGATGCCCCGTAAGGGGCGTTAGCTGAGTTTTTAGCCAAGAATTCACCTAACGCTCTCTGTAATAGTCAAATCCAGGGGATTTACCATGCAACAACGTCGTCCAGTCCGCCGCGCTCTGCTCAGTGTATCTGACAAGGCCGGTATCATTGAATTCGCTCAGGCACTTTCCGCACGTGGTGTGGAGCTGCTGTCTACAGGTGGCACTGCGCGCCTGTTAGCGGAGAAAGGTCTGCCAGTGACCGAAGTTTCCGATTACACCGGCTTCCCGGAAATGATGGATGGACGCGTGAAGACCCTGCATCCGAAGGTCCACGGTGGCATTCTTGGTCGTCGCGGTCAGGATGACGGAATAATGGAACAACATGGTATCGCGCCTATCGATATGGTGGTTGTTAACCTGTATCCATTCGCCCAGACCGTCGCCCGCGAAGGCTGTTCTCTGGAAGATGCAGTAGAGAACATTGATATTGGCGGCCCGACCATGGTGCGCTCCGCTGCCAAGAACCATAAAGATGTAGCTATCGTTGTGAAGAGCAGCGACTACGACGCCATTATTAAAGAGATGGATGCCAACGACGGTTCTCTGACCCTCGACACCCGTTTCGATCTCGCGATTAAAGCCTTCGAACACACCGCCGCTTACGACAGCATGATTGCCAACTACTTCGGCAGCATGGTTCCGGCTTACCACGGCGAAAGCAAAGAAGCCGCCGGTCGCTTCCCACGTACGCTGAACCTGAACTTCATTAAGAAGCAGGATATGCGCTACGGCGAGAACAGCCACCAGCAGGCTGCCTTCTATATAGAAGAGAATGTTAAAGAAGCCTCCGTTGCCACTGCGCAGCAGGTACAGGGCAAAGCACTTTCCTACAACAACATCGCCGATACCGATGCGGCGCTGGAGTGCGTGAAAGAATTCAACGAGCCAGCCTGTGTGATCGTTAAGCACGCTAACCCGTGTGGCGTAGCAGTAAGTACCTCTATTCTCGACGCTTACGACCGTGCCTACAAAACCGACCCGACCTCCGCGTTCGGCGGCATCATCGCCTTCAACCGCGAACTGGATGCTGAAACCGCGCAGGCGATCATCTCCCGCCAGTTCGTGGAAGTGATCATCGCCCCGTCCGCCACCGAAGAAGCACTGAACATTACCGCTGCCAAGCAGAACGTTCGCGTGCTGGTCTGCGGCCAATGGGCGCAGCGCGTTCCGGGCCTGGACTTCAAGCGCGTAAACGGCGGCCTGCTGGTTCAGGACCGTGACCTCGGTATGGTGAGCGAAGCTGAACTGCGCGTAGTGACCAAACGCCAGCCGACCGAGCAGGAGCTGCGCGATGCGCTGTTCTGCTGGAAAGTGGCGAAGTTCGTGAAATCCAATGCCATTGTTTATGCCAAAGAGAACATGACTATTGGCATAGGCGCAGGCCAGATGAGCCGCGTGTACTCCGCGAAAATCGCCGGGATCAAAGCGGCCGACGAAGGCCTGGAAGTGAAAGGTTCTGCAATGGCTTCTGACGCTTTCTTCCCGTTCCGCGACGGGATTGATGCCGCTGCTGCCGCCGGTGTGACCTGCGTGATCCAGCCGGGTGGTTCTATTCGCGATGACGAAGTGATTGCCGCCGCCAATGAACACGGCATTGCGATGGTATTTACCGATATGCGCCACTTCCGCCATTAATCCACGGAGCAGACGATGAAAGTATTAGTGATTGGCAACGGCGGGCGCGAGCACGCCCTGGCGTGGAAAGCGGCGCAGTCGCCAAAAGTCGAAACAGTATTTGTCGCCCCGGGCAATGCGGGCACCGCGCTGGAACCCACGCTGCAAAACGTGGCCATCGGCGTAACGGATATCCCGGCGCTGCTGGACTTTGCCCAGAACGAGAAGATCGATCTGACCATCGTTGGCCCGGAAGCGCCGCTGGTGATTGGCGTGGTCGATGCGTTC
Organism: Citrobacter sp. Cf132; assembly: GCF_030333885.1. NCBI lineage: Bacteria > Pseudomonadati > Pseudomonadota > Gammaproteobacteria > Enterobacterales > Enterobacteriaceae > Citrobacter > Citrobacter sp. Cf132. The sequence continues at coordinate 30,850 of NZ_JAOWFA010000035.1, read as the reverse complement.
CGCGCCGCCGGTCTGAAAATCTTCGGCCCAACCGAAGGTGCCGCGCAGCTGGAAGGCTCCAAAGCCTTCACCAAAGATTTCCTCGCCCGTCACCAGATTCCGACGGCGGAATATCAGAACTTCACCGAAATCGAACCTGCGCTGGCTTACCTGCGCGAGAAAGGCGCGCCGATCGTTATCAAAGCTGACGGTCTGGCTGCCGGGAAAGGCGTTATCGTGGCGATGACGCTGGAGGAAGCCGATGCCGCGGTTCATGACATGCTGGCCGGCAACGCGTTTGGCGACGCGGGCCACCGCATCGTGATTGAAGAGTTCCTCGACGGTGAAGAAGCGAGCTTTATTGTCATGGTCGACGGTGAGCACGTGCTGCCGATGGCCACCAGCCAGGACCACAAGCGCGTGGGCAATGGCGATACCGGCCCAAACACCGGCGGGATGGGTGCTTACTCACCAGCGCCGGTGGTAACTGATGAAGTGCATCGGCGCACCATGGAACGCATCATCTGGCCAACCGTGAAAGGCATGGCGGCGGAAGGTAACACCTACACCGGTTTCCTTTATGCGGGCCTGATGATCGACAAGCAGGGCAACCCAAAGGTTATCGAGTTTAACTGCCGCTTCGGCGATCCGGAAACCCAGCCGATCATGCTGCGCATGAAGTCCGATCTGGTGGAGCTGTGCCTCGCCGCCTGTGACGGCAAACTGGATGAGAAAACCTCCGAGTGGGACGAACGCGCCTCGCTGGGTGTGGTCATTGCCGCCGGAGGTTATCCGGGTAATTACAATACCGGCGATGAGATCCACGGTCTGCCGCTGGAAGACGTCGCTGACGGTAAAGTGTTCCACGCGGGTACCAAACTGTCTGCAGACGATCGCGTGCTAACCAACGGTGGTCGCGTGCTGTGCGCCACCGCGCTGGGTAACACCGTGGCTGAAGCGCAGAAACGCGCTTACGCCCTGATGACCGACATCCGCTGGGATGGCAGCTTCAGCCGTAACGACATCGGCTGGCGTGCCATTGAACGCGAGCAACGCTAACGCGAAATTTTCGCCAGCAGCGTTTTACGCGTAATGCCTAACTGACGGGCGGCTTCCGTTTTATTGCCGCCCGTTTTTTCAAGCGCCGCCAGAATCACCTCCTTTTCGACATCCACCAGCGGTTGGATCTCGCCACTGAATTCCGTTTTTATCGGCGTCGCGGCAATCGCCATCGGCAGTTCACGTTCGGAAATATATTCCCCCGTCAGCAGCACCACCGAGCGCTCAATCGCATTTTCCAGCTCACGGATATTGCCCGGCCAGTCGTAGTGGATCAGCAGATCCATCGCCTGCGGAGTAAAGCCTTTCACCGCTTTACGGTTACGCGCGGCAAAACGCTGGAGAAAATGTTCGGCTAACAGCGGAATATCTTCCCGGCGCTGGCACAGCGCTGGCATTTCAATGGTGACGACGTTCAGACGATAGTAGAGATCCTGACGAAAGCGCCCGGCGCTGACTTCCTCTGCTAGATCGCGATGCGTAGCGGCTATCAGCCGGACATCAACCGCAATAGTCTGGTTGCTGCCAACCCGCTGTACTTCTCGCTCCTGGATAGCCCGCAGCAAACGCACCTGCATCAGCGGTGAGATATCGCCAATTTCATCAAGAAATAACGTGCCACCATCGGCTTCCACAAAGCGCCCTTCCCGGCGTTTATCCGCCCCGGTAAACGCCCCTTTCTCGTGACCAAAAAGTTCGGACTCCAGCAACGATTCATTAAGCGCCGCGCAGTTGAGCGTCACCAGCGGCTTATCGCGACGGGCGCTGCTGGCATGCAGCGCCCGGGCCACCAACTCTTTGCCCGTCCCGGAGTCTCCGTGAATGAGCACTGTCGCATCTGAGGGCGCAACCATCGCGATTTCATTGAGCAACTTCTGCATCGCCGGACTGCTGCCAATCATGCCAAACTGCGCAGCCGACGCTGACGGCAATTCAGCGCCCATTTCCCGCGTATGCGCCAGCGCCTTTTCCAGCGTCTCCTGCAGACGGTCAAAATCCAGCGGCTTGATTAAGTAGTCCAGCGCCCCGGTTTTAAGCGCCTCAACGGCGGTCTCTACGCTGGAGAACGCCGTCATGATCAAGACCGGAATCGCCGGATTCAGCGCTTTAATCTCTTTCAGCGTTGCGATACCGTCCATCTCCGCCATGCGTACATCACACAGCACTAAATCAAATACGCGTTCGCGCACCTGTTCCAGCGCCGCTCGCCCGCTATAGGCCAGCGCGACCTCATAACCCCAGCCGCGCAGCAGCGCCTGTAAAATGGTGCAGTGGCTGATATCGTCATCTACTACCAGAATATTGATTTTTCCGCGCGTCATCCTTGTTAATCCTGTTGTTTCGCTTTGGTCGGCAGCCAAAGGGTAAAGGTCGCACCTTTGCCCTCAACGCTTGCCACCTGAATGGTGCCACCATGCTGTTCGATAATGTTCTGCACTACCGCCAGCCCGAGGCCGGTTCCGTCAGCTTTGGTTGTAAAGTAAGGCGTAAAAATGGCCTCCAACTGTTCCGCTGCAATTCCCTTCCCGCTATCGGTAACCACAATTTTAACGCGATCGCCGCTGCTTTCATTCGCTTCAACCGTGATCGTGCCCTGACGACCAATCGCATGAATGGCGTTCAGATACAGATTCAACAAAACCTGAGTCAGTCGGTCAGGATCGGCCTGGATAGCGGGCAGCGTAGAATTGGCCGAAAAGCGGAGCTGGATTTCCCTGCTTGCCGCATCCTGACCCACCAGGTGTAATGAGTGGGTGATAACCTCATTGAGATCCACCTGTTGCAGCGTCAGATGTGCAGGCTTCACCAGCTCCAGCAGCTCGCTCACCACCCGATTTAAACGATCCGCCTCTTTCGCCATCACCTGTGCCAGCTCATGCGACTCGCCTCCTGCCGGGGTTCGCTCGGCAAAATACTTCGCCAGACCTTTGATCGATGAAAGCGGGTTACGAATTTCATGCGCCACTCCAGCCGCAAGATGCCCGAGCGCTAACAGTTTTTCTTTACGCTTCATCGCATCCTGAAGTTCTTTGTACGAGCGCTGATAGCGCTGATACCAGAAGAACGTCAGTACGGTGGCCAGCAACACAGCCGCCAGCGCACAGAGGACTATCAGTGTGTTACGCCACTCTCTTGCCTGAGTCGCTGTCAGATCGCTGGCATCAAAGGCGATAAATATGGTTTGCGCTGGGGTGATAAGCTGCCCGTCATTGCTGGCACAGCGCGCCATGCCGTGGCGTCCTGGACCATACATCGGCTGAAACTGGCGATAAATTTCCAGGGCCGGCGTTTTTTCACCATCCCTCGCTGGAATTTCAATATTCCGCCAGCTTTCTTGCTCCCCAGGACTAAGCTGTCGCAGGACATCCGGTGAATAGAGCGTTTTCCCGACCATCGCGGAATTGCTGTGAGTAATAATGACACCATGCTCATCGACGACGGCAAACCATAGCACGCCTGGTTGTACGGCCATTTCCTCCAGTAGCGTCTGCTGCTGGGCATGATGCATGCGCATCCCCATGCCTACACGCGTACCAGACTCCAGAGCGCGAATGAGCACGCTGCCTTTTTCCAGTAGCGTTTGCCGCGCGGCACCACTTTCCCGCCCATAGTCCCGAATAGTCATAATCGAAAACCAGCCGACCAAAATCAGGATTGCCGCCAGCAAGAGTCGGCTCAACCACTTTGCCACCGTATCCTTATAAAGACGCATACGCTCTCCCTTTACCCCACTTGTTCCTTTCATCGTTGCAGGTATACAGCAGAAATCATGCCATTTTTTCCCCCTGATAACCCTGCCCTCAGACACAAACAGCTGAAAGTACCGGGTAAAAATGACTCGCTGGCGCGTTCTGGCGAGTCATTTTTACTCGTTTTCCTGCAAAGACGGCGGGTACGACGCCCGCAGGACTGGGATTGCCGCTTTGGCACGGAAGATGCAATAGGGAATGTAAGCTAACCAACAGGAGAACGAACGATGAAACGGAACAACAAACTGGCACTGATTGCACTTTCTCTTATCGCACTGGGCTCCCCCCCGGTACTGGCGCAGAATCACTGGGGATATGGTGATGGAATGCAGCAACGGGGCAGTACCCCAATGACCGCTGAGCAGCAGGCTGCCGCACAGAAAATCTATGATGATTACTACTCCCAGACCAGCGCGTTGCGCCAACAGCTGACATCCAAACGTTATGAGTACAATGCACTATTAACGGCCAGCTCGCCGGACACGGCAAAAATTAATGCCGTTGCAAAAGAGATGGAAGCGTTGAATCAGTCTCTGGACGAGCAGCGCGTTAAACGCGATGTCGCAATGGCGCAGGCTGACGTGCCACGTGGCGCGGGAATGGGCTACGGCGGATGCGGCGGTGGCGGTAACCATCGCGGCGGCGGCCATATGGGAATGGGTCACTGGTAAAAGACTTGATGCCTGATGACGCCATACGGTGCAGGCCTGCTGACTACCTGTCTTCAGGTTTTCAGAAAGTTTTGGCTGTAGGCTGCCAGTGACAAAAATCTTCATTGGCGACTAGCAGTATCTGCGACCCTTCGGGCGCTTCCAGCCATGCCACACTCACCTCTACGGATGAATGTTTCTGGCGGCGCTCGATATGGTTTATCGCCCACGACTCCAGGTCTGGCTTCAGCGTTTCACCTTCACAGGTTGTGACCGTGTTATCCGCATGCCAACGTCCCTGACGCAATATCACCCGTCCCTGACGCAGCGCATCGCTGGTCTGGCGAATTTGATCGGCGCGATAGCGGTAAAGCGCGATTTGATCGCTGGAAAGCTGCTGCTTTTGCCCGTCGACTTCACGCTGCATGAAGCTCAGTTCGCCCCGGTCATCGAAGCGTATACGGACATGTTCAGCCGGTTTACTGTAAACGTTGAGTTCTATGAGAGAGAGCGAATCACCCTGCCAGCGGTATTCACTGGTAGTGGTTTCGCCTTTTCGCCACGGACTAAATACCGAGAGCAAGTGAACATCGTCACCGGAGTCTTTACGCCAAATGCGTACCGCCCCCTGATCGCCAACATAGCCGCTGGCCGTGAACGGAGGAAGCTCAGAATGGCTACCGCAGGCAGACAGTAACAGAACACCTGAAAGCCAAAGCGTATGACGCCAGATGGACAAAAGGGGCGAAACCGCCCCTTCGTTAAAACTGTTCACTGCCACGCGAATTACTTAACCGCGTCTTTCAGTGCTTTACCAGAAACAAATGCCGGTACGTTAGCTGCGGCAATTTTGATTTCTTTACCGGTCTGCGGGTTGCGGCCAGTGCGCTCAGCACGGTGGTTCACTTTGAAGGTACCGAAACCAACCAGTTGTACAGCATCGCCTTCTTTCAGAGACTCAGTAATAGCAGCCAGAGTGGATTCCAGAGCAGCTTTAGCCTGTGTTTTAGACAGTTCTGCTTTGTCTGCAATTACATCAATCAGTTGAGTCTTGTTCATAAGTTATCCTTACAATGTGTTTATCGCTTGCTAAGCATCGAGTGCGACGGAAATGCCAGAAAAGCACTCTCCTGCATACACGCACCGATAGCCACTTTTTTTCGCCCCCCAAATGTAGACCAGACCGGGGGCGGATGGGAAGCCTTCAGGCACGACAAATCAGGCGTTAAATCACGTTTTGTGGTGTCATTGCTGAAAATTTATACCAATATTGCTCTCGCCAGCCTCGCGCAGGTCTGCACGCAGCCCTTTTATCAGCTCAATATCGCGTTCTTCACAGTCGGCTAAAAGTCGGAAAATTTCCCACTGAATATCCCATTCTTGCTCAACGGCAGGGTTCTCTTTGAGCTCCTCATCGGTCATTTCGCGACCAGCCTGGGTCATTTCCAGCATCGCTACCGTCGTAATCGAAGCTTTACTAACTTCAATTGCATGCTCCAGCGTTTCACCGCTAAGACGTGAATGCATCAGTTCGCTTAATGCCACACAGGCATCAATCGCCGGATAAACGCCGTACAGATCGTAATCGTCTGCAGAAGGAATGGCCTCTTCAAACTTTTCCAACTGGCTGTCGAAATTGATTTTCGCGTCTTTAACCGTCAGCGCTTCCCAAATCAGATCCAGAATTCGGCGGTAAATCTGTCCATCGCCAAATTCAGTTTGCTTGCAGAACATGGCGTAATTCGGGTACATGCGTTCGCACAGACAGGCCATAAATGTGACGTGCTGCCAGCTTTCCAGCTTCTCCAGACGTAGGTGAATCGGATTTTGTAACATGATGAGTTCTCAAATACGGAAATTAGCCGCAGTTTACCCGATATGGGGCGCTTTTGCTGCAAGCCGCGTAAAAGCCGGGCGTTCGGATGCCACCGCATCTGCCCAGCGCGTTGGTTCCGGCAGACGATAGCCGTTCATACAGCGTTGTACCCACGCCAGTGCGCTGTCCATACTCACGCGGTGGCCCGTAGAGATAAACAACGGGTTACAGCGCGCTTTGCTGCGCCAGACCCATGCCAGCTGTTCGCCTTTATCCAGCAATGGCACTAGCGCACCGGGTTCAGCAGCGAGCGGTTCAAACTTGCCACACAGCCGTTTTTTCGCCACACCAATCGTTGGGACGTCCACCAGCAGGCCAAAATGGCTGGCCACGCCCAGACGGCGCGGGTGCGAAATGCCGTGCCCGTCAACGAACAGCAGATCTGGCTTGTGCGAGAGCAGTTGCCAGGCGGCCATCAGCGCGGGGGTTTCACGAAAGGAGAGAAAACCGGGAATGTAGGGCATGGTAGTGGCGATACGCGCCACCTTATATTCAACCAGTTCAAGCGTGGGATACTTCAGTAAGACCATCGCGGCTCGCGTCACTTCGCCACCCTGCTCAAACCCAACGTCCGCCCCGCCGATCAGATCCGGCGGATCGTTCTTCAGACGATCCTCGCGGATCAATGAAGAGGCCAGTTCAAGCTGCTGCGCGCGTAATGACGCGAGATCCATAATGACTCCTTAGCGGTGGTACTGTTCGGACAACCGATGTACCGCCTCCACAAAGACACCCGCATGTTCTGGCGGGACGTCCTGATGAATGCCGTGGCCCAGGTTAAAGACATGCCCTTCGCCCTGACCGAATCCGGCCAGAATTGTCGCCACCTCTTCTTCGATGCGGGCTGGCGGTGCATACAGCATGGACGGATCCATATTGCCCTGTAGCGCCACTTTATGACCTACACGACGACGCGCATCGGCAATGTCAGTGGTCCAGTCGAGACCTAACGCATCACAGCCGGTTTCCGCCATCGCTTCCAGCCACTGACCACCGCCTTTGGTAAACAGGGTCACAGGTACGCGACGACCGTCGTTTTCACGCAGCAGGCCATCGACGATTTTGTGCATGTAGTACAGGGAGAACTGCTGATAATCGCGACCGGTCAGCACACCGCCCCAGGTATCGAAAATCATCACCGACTGCGCGCCCGCTTTGATCTGCGCGTTCAGGTACAGCGTGACGCTCTTCGCCAGCTTATCAAGCAGCAGATGCAGCGCTTTAGGGTCGGCATACATCATCTTTTTAATCACGGTGAAGGCTTTGCTGCTGCCGCCTTCAACCATGTAGGTCGCCAGCGTCCACGGGCTACCGGAGAAGCCGATCAGCGGCACTTCGCCTTTCAGTTCACGGCGGATAGTGCGCACCGCGTTCATCACGTATCCCAGCCCATCTTCCGGGTCCGGGATCGGCAGTTTGTCGACGTCAGCCTTGCTGGTAATCGGAGAGGTGAAGCGTGGACCTTCTCCTACTTCAAAATACAGCCCGAGTCCCATCGCATCCGGGATCGTCAGGATATCGGAGAAGAGGATCGCGGCATCAAGTTTATAGCGACGCAGCGGCTGCAGCGTGACTTCACAGGCCAGCTCGGCATTTTTGCACAGCGCCATAAAATCGCCCGCTTCGGCACGGGTAGCTTTGTATTCCGGTAGATAACGGCCTGCCTGGCGCATCATCCATACCGGAGTGACATCAACGGGCTGGCGCAGCAGCGCACGCAGATAACGATCGTTCTTCAGTTCGGTCATTTTTGCAGTTCCTTATTGCGTCAGTCCATCAGTGTATCACCACTCGCTCTTTACTCGTACTCAGCCCGACACATTGCCACAGTATCTTCAATCAATCGACGCGCGACAGTACCCGGCGGGGGCAAGAGCGGTAAATCGTCATAGCGATACCAGTTCGCTTCCAGCAGCTCTTTCGGGTCGATGACGATTTCGCCGCTATCATACTCCGCCATAAATGCGGTCATCAAAGACTGTGGGAACGGCCACGGCTGAGAAGTGACATAACGCAGGTTTTTCACCTTGATGCCGCTCTCTTCCATGACTTCACGCGCCACCGCCTGCTCGAGGGTCTCGCCCACTTCGACAAAACCCGCCAGCACGGTATGCACGCCGTTGCGATGGCGAACATGTTGGGCGAGCAGGATGGAATCATCTCGGCGAATAGCGACGATTATGCAGGGAGCAATTTGAGGATAATAACGTTCACGGCAGTGACTACAGAGCATCGCCCACTCCGTTTTACTCGGGTGCATGGGATGGCCGCAGTAACCGCAGAATTTATGCGAGCGGTAAAACTCTGCCAGCTGTACGCCTCGTCCGGCCAGTTGAAACAGGCCAACGTCCTGGTCAATGACCTGGCGCACCGACCCCATATCGTGTCGACGCTGCTGCTGCACCAGCCAGACAGTTTCCCCTTCCCACTCGCCTATTGGCAGCGCGCGCTGACCAATCAGATCAAAACGGGCTGCGTCGCCATAAGGTAGCTCGCCATGAGGTAACCATAACTTTTGCTCATGACTTACAATCCACCAGCCGCTATCTAATTTTTCAATTATACGATCCATATCTCTTGCGCAACCTTTGCTTCACAGGCATGTTGTTTACATTATTTTTACATTTACGGGTGAGCAGTTCCTAAACACCATCTTGCGGAGTCAATCATGCTAAACCAGCTGGAAAGCCTGACGGAGCACGTCGGAGGAAGTAATAAACTGGTTGATCGCTGGCTACATGTACGTAAGCACCTGCTCGTGGCTTACTACAATCTGGTTGGCATTAAGCCTGGCAAAGAATCGTACATGCGACTCAATGAAAAGGCGCTGGATGATTTTTGTCAGAGCCTGGTCGATTACCTCTCCACCGGACACTTCAGTATTTATGAACGTATTCTCCATAAATTGGAAGGGAACGGGCAGCTTTTAAAAGCCACAAAAATTTGGCCGCTGCTGGAAGCTAATACGCAGCTGATCATGGACTACTATGACTCCAGCCTGGAAACTGCGATTGATCATGATAACTTCCTTGAGTTTCAAAAGGTTTTATCGGATCTCGGCGAAGCGCTGGAAGCCCGGTTCGTGCTCGAAGATAAGCTGATCATGCTGGTATTTGATGCGATGCACGAGAGTGGCACTCTCAAACGTCCTGCTTGAGATTTGTCGCATTAACGCGTAGTTTACATTCATTACCTCTAATATAGAGGTTACTTCTTGTCGGAGTGCTTATTTTCCACAAAAGCATTCGTGATGCGTCAAGGCGGCAAGTCAGTGAATCTCCAGGAGCTTACCTAAGTAAGTGACTGGAGTGAGCGGACGAAGCCAACAAAGAGGCAGCGCGAAGGATGAAGTGGAAAAGGCTGAGACCGTTAATTCGGGATCCGCGGAACCTGATCAGGTTAAGACCTGCGAAGGGAACAAGAGTCAATCTACAACCGTTCGTCTTTGGGCGATCGTCTCTCTCTTGCTTCATCCGTCGTCTGACAAGCCACGTCCTTACTTTTTTGGAATGAGCTATGTCTGCCACTACTAAACCATCACGCCGCGAACAGCGCGCGCAAGCCCAACACTTTATCGATACCCTGGAAGGGACCGCCTTCCCAAACTCAAAACGCATTTATATTACCGGTTCGCAGCCGGATATCCGCATTCCGATGCGCGAAATCCAGCTTAGCCCGACGCTGATTGGCGGCAGCAAAGACAACCCGCAATTTGAAGACAACGAAGCCGTGCCGGTGTACGACACCTCCGGGCCGTATGGCGATCCTGACGTGGCGATTAACGTCCAGCAGGGCCTGGCGAAACTGCGCCAGCCGTGGATTGCGGCGCGTAACGACAGCGAAGAATTAGACGACCGCAGCTCCGCTTACACCAAAGAGCGCCTGGCCGACGGTGGCCTGGACGAGCTGCGTTTCAGCGGCCTGCTGACGCCAAAGCGCGCCAAAGCCGGTAAGCGCGTGACCCAGCTGCACTACGCCCGTCAGGGGATCGTCACGCCGGAGATGGAGTTTATCGCCATCCGTGAAAATATGGGCCGCGAGCGTATTCGTAGTGAAGTGCTGCGCCACCAGCATCCGGGGATGAACTTTGGCGCTCGTCTACCGGAAAATATCACCCCGGAATTCGTGCGTGATGAAGTCGCTGCGGGCCGGGCGATTATTCCCGCCAACATCAACCACCCGGAATCCGAGCCGATGATCATCGGCCGCAACTTCCTGGTGAAGGTGAATGCCAACATCGGTAACTCGGCGGTCACTTCCTCTATCGAAGAAGAGGTCGAAAAACTGGTGTGGTCGACCCGCTGGGGCGCAGATACGGTGATGGACCTCTCCACCGGTCGCTATATTCACGAAACCCGCGAGTGGATCCTGCGTAACAGCCCGGTGCCGATCGGCACCGTACCGATCTACCAGGCGTTGGAGAAGGTCAACGGGATCGCCGAAGATCTCACCTGGGAAGCGTTCCGCGATACGTTGCTGGAACAGGCCGAACAGGGCGTCGACTACTTCACTATCCATGCCGGCGTACTGCTGCGCTACGTGCCGATGACCGCTAAACGCCTGACCGGAATTGTCTCGCGCGGCGGTTCAATTATGGCGAAATGGTGCCTTTCTCATCACAAAGAAAACTTCCTGTTTGAACATTTCCGCGAAATTTGTGAAATCTGCGCCGCCTACGATGTCTCGCTCTCTCTCGGTGACGGCCTGCGCCCGGGTTCGATTCAGGATGCCAACGACGAAGCGCAGTTCTCCGAACTGCATACGCTGGGCGAGCTAACCAAAATCGCCTGGGAATACGATGTGCAGGTGATGATTGAAGGCCCAGGGCATGTGCCGATGCATATGATCCAACGCAACATGACCGAAGAGCTGGAGAGCTGCCACGAAGCGCCGTTCTACACCTTAGGGCCGTTGACGACAGATATCGCGCCGGGCTATGACCACTTCACCTCCGGCATTGGCGCGGCGATGATCGGCTGGTTTGGCTGCGCCATGCTGTGCTACGTCACGCCAAAAGAGCACCTCGGCCTGCCGAACAAAGAAGACGTGAAGCAAGGGTTGATTACCTACAAGATTGCCGCCCACGCCGCCGACCTGGCGAAGGGGCACCCGGGTGCGCAGATCCGCGACAACGCGATGTCGAAAGCGCGCTTCGAATTCCGCTGGGAAGACCAGTTTAACCTCGCGCTCGACCCGTTCACTGCCCGCGCTTATCACGATGAAACCCTGCCGCAAGAGTCCGGCAAGGTCGCCCATTTCTGCTCGATGTGCGGGCCGAAGTTCTGCTCAATGAAAATCAGCCAGGAAGTACGCGACTACGCCGCCGCGCAAACTATTGAAGTGGGAATGGCAGATATGTCGGAGAACTTCCGCGCCAAAGGCGGTGAAATCTACCTCAAAAAAGAGGAGGCATAATGTACCAGCCTGATTTCCCGACCGTGCCGTTCCGCCTCGGGCTTTATCCGGTGGTGGACAGCGTGCAATGGATTGAACGCCTGCTGCAGGCGGGCGTACGCACGATCCAACTGCGCATTAAAGATAAGCGTGATGAAGAGGTCGAAGCCGACGTCATGGCCGCCATTGAACTGGGGCGTCGCTATGACGCCCGCCTGTTTATCAACGACTACTGGCGGCTGGCGATTAAGCACAACGCTTACGGCGTGCATCTGGGCCAGGAAGACCTTGAAACCACCGATCTGAAGGCGATTCAGGCGGCGGGGCTGCGCCTGGGTGTATCCACTCACGATGATATGGAGATCGACGTCGCGCTGGCGGCTAAGCCTTCTTATATCGCACTCGGCCACGTTTTCCCCACGCAAACCAAGCAGATGCCTTCCTCCCCGCAGGGGCTGACGCAGCTGGCAAGCCATATTAACCGACTGGCCGATTACCCGACCGTCGCCATCGGCGGCATCAGCCTGGGACGTGCACCATCGGTGCTGGCGACCGGTGTTGGCAGCATTGCCGTGGTCAGCGCCATTACCCAGGCGGCCGACTGGCAGGCAGCCACGGCGCAGCTGCTCGACATAGCGGGAGTCGGCGATGAATGACCGCGACTTTATGCGCTACAGCCGGCAGATCCTGCTCGGCGATATCGCGATTGAGGGCCAACAAAAGCTGCTCGACAGCCATGTGCTGATTGTCGGTCTGGGCGGATTAGGCTCGCCTGCCGCGCTGTATCTGGCGGGAGCGGGCGTCGGTACGCTGACGCTGGCGGACGATGACGACGTTCATCTGAGCAATCTGCAACGGCAAATATTGTTCACCACCGACGACATTGCTCGCCCGAAAGCGCTGGCGGCGGAACGCCATCTGGCGCGTCTTAACCCGGACAGCGAGCTGGTTGTCCTTGAACAGCGGCTGACGGGCGATGCGCTGCGGCACGCTGTCGAGCGGGCCGATGTGGTGCTCGACTGTACCGACAACATGGCCACGCGTCAGGAAATTAACGCCGCCTGCGTGTCGCTGAATACACCTTTGGTTACCGCCAGCGCCGTCGGTTTCGGCGGCCAGTTGATGGTGCTCACGCCACCGTGGGAACAAGGTTGTTACCGCTGCCTGTGGCCGGATGATGTCGAACCTGAGCGCAACTGCCGTACCGCCGGTATCGTCGGCCCGGTTGTCGGCGTGATGGGCACCTTGCAGGCGCTGGAAGCCATCAAACTGCTTAGCGGCATTGCGACGCCCAGTGGCGAGTTACGCCTGTTTGACGGTAAAACCAGCCAGTGGCGCAGCTTCGCACTACGACGTGCCAGCGGCTGCCCGGTATGTGGAGGGCAACATGCAGATTCAGTTCAATGATGAGCCGATGCAGTGCGCCGAGGGACAAACCGTCAGCGGGCTGCTCACCGAGCTTAATCAGCTTAAACCGGGCGCGGCGCTGGCGCTCAATCAGCAGATCCTGCCGCGCGAGCAGTGGCAGCAGCAAATCGTGCAGGAAGGCGACCAGATCCTGCTTTTTCAGGTTATTGCAGGGGGTTGATATGTTACGTATTGCCGACAAAACGTTTGATTCACATCTGTTCACCGGTACCGGAAAATTTGCCTCATCGCAACTGATGGTCGAGGCGATTCGCGCCTCCGGCAGCCAGTTGGTGACGCTGGCCATGAAGCGCGTGGATTTGCGCCAGCATAACGATGCCATTCTGGCCCCGCTTATCGACGCGGGCGTGACGCTGCTGCCTAACACCTCCGGAGCGAAAACCGCTGAAGAGGCGATTTTCGCCGCCCAACTGGCGCGTGAAGCGCTGGGCACAAACTGGCTGAAATTAGAAATCCACCCGGATGCCCGCTGGCTATTGCCGGATCCGATTGAAACACTAAAAGCTGCCGAAGCGCTGGTGAAACAGGGCTTTGTGGTGCTGCCCTACTGCGGCGCGGATCCGGTACTGTGCAAGCGGCTGGAAGACGTGGGCTGCGCGGCGGTGATGCCGCTCGGCGCGCCTATCGGCTCCAACCAGGGGCTGGAAACCAAAGCGATGCTGGAGATTATTATCCAACAGGCGACCGTGCCGGTGGTGGTTGATGCAGGCATCGGCGTCCCCAGCCACGCCACGCAGGCGCTGGAAATGGGCGCCGACGCGGTTTTGGTCAACACGGCAATCGCGGTAGCCGACAGCCCGGTAATGATGGCTACCGCTTTCCGTCTGGCAGTTGAAGCAGGTCTTTTGGCGCGCCAGGCGGTACCTGGAAGCAAAAGCTCGCAGGCAAATCCCACAAGCCCGCTAACCGGATTCCTGGAGGCCTTCGCATGAAAACGTTCAGCGATCGCTGGCGACAGCTGGACTGGGACGACATCCGCCTGCGCATCAACGGTAAAACCGCCGCTGACGTGGAGCGCGCCCTCAACGCTTCGCATCTTAGTCGCGACGATCTGATGGCATTGCTCTCTCCTGCCGCCGCCGATTATCTGGAGCCGCTTGCGCAACGGGCGCAAAAGCTCACCCGTCAGCGTTTTGGCAACACGGTGAGCTTTTACGTGCCGTTGTATCTCTCCAACCTTTGTGCCAACGACTGCACCTACTGCGGTTTTTCGATGAGCAACCGTATCAAACGCAAAACGCTGGACGAAAATGAGATACAACGTGAGTGTGCGGCTATCCGTGAGCTGGGCTTTGAGCATCTGCTACTGGTCACCGGTGAACATCAGGCCAAAGTGGGGATGGATTACTTTCGTCGCCATTTGCCTGCCATTCGCCGCCAGTTTGCCTCTTTACAGATGGAAGTACAGCCGCTGTCAGAGGCTGAATATGCGGAGCTGAAGACGCTGGGGCTGGATGGCGTGATGGTGTATCAGGAGAGCTATCATGAGGCGATTTACGCCCACCACCATCTGAAGGGGAAAAAGCAGGATTTCTTCTGGCGACTGGAAACGCCGGACCGGCTGGGCCGCGCAGGGATCGACAAAATCGGTCTTGGCGCGTTGATTGGTTTGTCCGACAGCTGGCGGGTTGACTGCTATATGGTAGCTGAACATCTGCTGTGGATGCAGCAGCATTACTGGCAGAGCCGCTACTCTATCTCCTTCCCTCGCCTGCGCCCATGCACCGGAGGCGTTGAGCCTGCATCGATCATGGATGAGCGACAGCTGGTCCAGACCATTTGCGCGTTTCGTTTACTGGCACCAGAAATTGAGCTGTCGCTCTCCACCCGCGAATCGCCATGGTTTCGTGACCATGTGATCCCGTTGGCAATCAACAACGTCAGCGCCTTCTCAAAAACCCAGCCCGGTGGTTATGCCGATAACCACCCCGAACTGGAACAGTTCTCCCCGCACGACGATCGTCGCCCGGAAGCCGTTGCTGAAGCACTGATGGCGCAGGGATTACAGCCCGTGTGGAAAGACTGGGACAGCTATCTGGGACGCGCGGCACAGTTGCCCTAAGTCCAACGCTATCGCATAAACAAAAAACCCGCTTTCGCGGGTTTTTTCTTCACTGGTGCTTAACTGCTCGGGCTCTGGCCTTCATCGCTATCGTAAGCCTTCGTGAAATTATCGGCGTTTACAGCGCGACAACGTTAACAGCAGACGGGCCTTTAGCGCCATTCTCCACGGAGAACTCCACCTTTTGACCTTCGTCTAACGTTTTAAAATCGTTACTCTGGATAGCGGAAAAATGCACAAACACATCCTTGCTACCGTCCTGAGGAGTGATAAAGCCGAAGCCTTTATCAGAGTTAAACCATTTTACTAAACCAGTCATTTTGTTAGACATAGATACTTCCTTTCATGTTTTTGAGCCGCTTATGCAGCGAAGATGGCCTGTTTTGCAGAAATTAACTTATGGGGCACTTAGGGAGGAGGCTCATGAAGAAGAGTATCTGAGGATAACGCTTGAACTGAGAACTGCTTTACTAAAACTGCTTGCATAAGGTCTGTGTTCCAAACCGATGCCGCTATAGTAGACCTACTTCTAATCATTAAGCAAGCATTAATTTTTTTAATACCCACTGAGTGATGCAATGTTGAACCAACGCGGCTAAGCATCCTGGATAACAGCTTGATCTACAATGAACAAAAGCCCCGACTATTGCAGTCAGGGCTTTACGTTACTACACACTTCAAATTTAACATTAATAAACTTAACGATTTAATACTGCTGATGGTACTACTTTAAAATGTACACGTTTACTACAGATAATATTGGATATTGATACTAACTAAAGCTTTCCTCTATTTACCGTTAAACACATTCCACCCGCTTGATAATAGAACTCAAGGCTGGTGACCTAAACAAGTACACTTCCCCTCGCGACATATACTCTTTGATGCGTTGCCTTATTTCCCTCGTGATAACCAAAAAAGCAGAAATCACGAACAATTACTATTAAATCATGGCGTTACATCGTCGCGTTTTACTGATTTTTTGCGATTAGATATATCAACTACGTGGCCTGAAAGCATTGTCGAGGTGAAAAAATAGCGTTTTCAGCATCGACTATCCCATACAAAAATACTTCGTGGCCTTTATCGCAAACCCCAATCAAGCTCTACTAACACTTACTACGTTAACAGCAAACTACAATTTCTCCGCTGTTAAGTATTAACATACGGGTTTAAAAAACGCTGTCAATACTGTTTTTTATAACATGTCTTTATTGACAGTAATTATATATTCCAGCATGTGATAAGCGAGTCAAAAAGCCGCTGGTCCCGGTCCAGATCGCAGGGTTTGGCCTCTTTTTGTAACCGGTTTCAGAAAAAGAGGTTTTCTTTGTGATGCCTTGCACACAATCGTTGCAAAGCAGTTGTTGCTATAGCTGGCTCGCGATAATTATCAACTCACACATGTTGATCGAGACTGCTTATGAAAAACATCGTTTTATGCTGTGCCGCCGGAATGTCCACCAGCATGCTGGTGCAAAGGATGAAAGATGCCGCCCAGAAAAAAGGCGTCGACGTTACTATCAAAGCCGTCCCGGTGGCCGAGTTTGAAGAGAATATCGCTACAGCGGATATCGTTTTGCTCGGTCCACAGGTTAAGTATGAACAGGCCAAGCTACAGGCGATCGCCGACCCACTAGGCAAAAAGGTCGCCGTTATCGACATGATGGATTACGGCATGATGAAAGGCGATGCGGTACTGGACAAGGCGCTGAAACTACTGGAGTGATGGTATGGAAGAGTTAGAAACGATCATCATGGAGTTATTGGTAAACGCTGGCGCTGCACGCAGCCAGGCCCTGACGGCATTGCAACTGGCACGTAAAGGTGATTTCTCCGGTGCAGAACAAGCGATGACGGAATCACGCGAGTACGTTAAACAAGCGCATAAAATCCAGACCCAGCTGATCGGAATTGACGAAGGAACCGGCAAGCTACCGGTTAATCTCATCACCGTCCATTCGCAGGATCACCTGATGAACGCGATGGTGATTCAGGATTTGGCGGGAGATATGATTGAGCTTTATCGGCGGTTACCGCCGGTAAATTAATGACACTGCCGGATGGCTTCGTAGCCTCATAGACCAGATAAGCGCCATCAGAAATAAACCTGGACATAAAAAAACCCGCCGAAGCGGGTTTTTTATTATGGTCGGCAACGATTAATCGTTGTCAGAACCGCCCAGGCCTGCGTTCAGCAGTTCTGCCAGGCTGGCAGACGCATCTTCAGCAGTCACCTGCGGTGCAGCTGGCAGTTCGCCCGCTGCGCGACGGCGCATACGATCCTGGTGGTACGCGTAACCGGTACCTGCCGGGATCAGACGACCCACGATTACGTTCTCTTTCAGACCGCGCAGTTCATCACGTTTACCTGCAACAGCGGCTTCGGTCAGGACACGCGTGGTTTCCTGGAACGATGCTGCAGAGATGAAGGACTCGGTTGCCAGAGACGCTTTGGTGATACCCAGCAGATCGCGGGAGAACGTTGCACCCACTTTGCCGTTCGCTTCCAGCTCGCGGTTAGCGATCTTGACGCGGGAGTATTCAACCTGCTCGCCTTCCAGGAAGTCGGAGCTACCAGCGCTTTCGATGGTGGCTTTACGCAGCATCTGACGAACGATAACTTCGATGTGTTTATCGTTAATCTTAACACCCTGCAGACGGTATACGTCCTGAACTTCGTTAACGATGTAACGAGTTACAGCATGCACACCACGCAGACGCAGGATGTCGTGCGGCGCTTCCGGACCGTCGGAAACCACGTCACCACGTTCTACACGTTCACCTTCGAACACGTTGAGCTGACGCCATTTCGGAATCATCTCTTCGTACGGTTCGCTACCATCTACCGGGGTGATAACCAGACGACGTTTACCTTTGGTTTCTTTACCGAAGGAAATGATACCGCTGATTTCAGCCAGGATTGCCGGCTCTTTCGGACGACGTGCTTCGAACAGGTCAGCAACGCGCGGCAGACCACCGGTGATATCCTTGGTACCGCCGGATTCCTGCGGAACACGCGCCAGGGTGTCACCAGAACTGATCTGTACGCCATCTTCCAGCTGAACAATCGCTTTACCCGGCAGGAAGTACTGAGCAGGCATATCGGTGCCTGGGATCAGAACGTCGTTGCCCTGAGCATCAACAATTTTCAGTGCCGGACGCAGGTCTTTACCACCCGCAGTACGCTCTGCAGAATCCAGAACCACCAGAGAAGACAGACCGGTCAGCTCGTCGGTCTGACGAGTAATGGTCTGGCCGTCGATCATGTCAGTGAAGCGGACAAAACCACTCACTTCGGTGATAACCGGCATGGTGTGCGGATCCCAGTTTGCTACGGTTTCGCCGCCAGCAACCTGTTCGCCATCACCTTTCGCCATAACGGAGCCGTAAGGCACTTTATAGCTTTCTTTGGTACGGCCGAATTCGTCGATCAGTTTCAGTTCGGTGTTACGTGAGGTGATAACCAGCTTGCCGCTGGAGTTCACAACCGACTTCGCGTTGCTCAGACGGATGCTACCTTTGTTTTTCACCTGGATGCTGGATTCAGCAGCCGCACGAGATGCCGCACCACCGATGTGGAACGTACGCATCGTCAGCTGTGTACCCGGTTCACCGATGGACTGTGCCGCGATAACGCCGATTGCTTCACCTTTGTTGATGATGTGGCCACGCGCCAGGTCACGACCGTAGCAGTGCGCACATACACCAAAGTCGGTGTCACAAGATACAACAGAACGGACTTTGACGGAGTCAACGGAGTTCTCTTCCAGCAGGTCACACCACTGTTCGTGCAGCAGCGTGTTGCGTGGAACCAGAATATCCGCCGTACCCGGCTTCAGAACGTCTTCAGCAGTTACACGACCCAGAACGCGATCGCGCAGCGGCTCTTTAACATCACCACCCTCGATAACCGGGGTCATGGTGATGCCTTCCAGAGTGCCGCAATCGTCTTCAGTAACAACCAGGTCCTGCGCAACGTCGACCAGACGACGAGTCAGATAACCGGAGTTCGCTGTTTTCAGTGCGGTATCCGCCAGACCTTTACGCGCACCGTGAGTAGAGATGAAGTACTGGAGTACGTTCAGACCTTCACGGAAGTTCGCGGTGATTGGCGTTTCGATGATGGAGCCATCTGGCTTCGCCATCAGACCACGCATACCGGCCAGCTGACGAATCTGTGCTGCAGAACCACGCGCACCGGAGTCGGCCATCATGTAGATGCTGTTGAAGGAAACCTGCTGCTCTTCTACGCCGTCACGGTTAATAACGGTTTCGGTTTGCAGGTTATCCATCATCGCTTTGGATACACGATCGTTCGCCGCAGCCCAGATATCGATAACTTTGTTATAGCGTTCGCCCGCGGTTACCAGACCGGACTGGAACTGCTCCTGGATCTCAGCAACTTCAGCTTCCGCTTCAGAGATGATCTCGTGTTTCTTCTCTGGGATGACCATGTCATCAATACCAACAGATGCACCTGAACGCGCTGCATAAGCAAAGCCGGTGTACATTGTCTGGTCAGCGAAGATAACGGTCGGCTTCAGGCCCAGAATGCGGTAACAGGTGTTCAGCATTTTGGAGATAGCTTTCTTGCCCAGCGCCTGGTTGACGATGGAGAAAGGCAGACCTTTCGGTACGATCATCCACAGAATGGCGCGACCAACGGTCGTGTCTTTCAGACTGGTGTGCGCAACGAATTCGCCGTTTTCATCTTTTTCGTATTCAGTGATACGCACTTTAACGCGCGCATGCAGAGAGGCCAGACCTGCGCGATAGATACGCTCAGCTTCTTTCGGGCCAGTCAGCACCATGCCTTCGCCTTTGGCGTTAACACAGTCACGGGTCATGTAGTACAGACCCAATACAACGTCCTGAGACGGAACGATGATAGGTTCGCCGTTCGCCGGAGACAGGATGTTGTTGGTAGACATCATCAGCGCACGCGCTTCGAGCTGGGCTTCCAGCGTCAGCGGTACGTGAACAGCCATCTGGTCACCATCGAAGTCGGCGTTATATGCCGCACAAACCAGCGGGTGAAGCTGGATAGCTTTACCTTCGATCAGTACCGGTTCAAATGCCTGGATACCCAGACGGTGCAGTGTTGGTGCACGGTTCAGCAGTACCGGGTGTTCGCGGATAACTTCGTCCAGGATATCCCAAACGACAGCTTCTTCACGCTCAACCATTTTCTTAGCGGCTTTGATGGTGGTGGCCAGGCCACGCAGTTCCAGCTTGCCGTAGATGAACGGTTTGAACAGTTCCAGTGCCATTTTCTTCGGCAGGCCGCACTGATGCAGACGCAGGTATGGACCTACGGTGATAACAGAACGACCGGAGTAGTCAACACGCTTACCGAGCAAGTTCTGACGGAAACGACCCTGCTTACCTTTGATCATGTCGGCCAAAGATTTCAGAGGACGTTTGTTAGAACCGGTGATAGCACGACCGCGACGACCGTTATCCAGCAGGGCGTCAACCGCTTCCTGCAGCATACGTTTTTCGTTGCGTACGATGATGTCCGGCGCAGCCAGATCCAGCAGACGCTTCAGACGGTTGTTACGGTTGATAACGCGACGATACAGATCGTTCAGATCCGACGTTGCGAAACGACCACCATCCAGCGGAACCAGCGGACGCAGATCTGGCGGCAGAACCGGCAGAACGGTCAGGATCATCCACTCTGGCTTGTTGCCAGACTGTACGAAGGCTTCCAGCAGTTTGATACGCTTGGTCAGCTTCTTACGCTTGGTTTCGGAGTTGGTTTCGTTCAGCTCTTCGCGCAGAGTTTCACACTCTTGCTCCAGATCCATGCTCTTCAGCAGGGCCTGGATTGCTTCCGCACCCATCTTCGCGTCAAATTCGTCACCGAACTCTTCCAGCGCGTCCAGATACTGCTCTTCAGTCAGGATCTGTTGACGTTCCAGGTTAGTCATACCGCCTTCGATAACCACATAAGATTCGAAGTACAGTACGCGTTCGATATCACGCAGCGGCATATCAAGCAGCAAACCGATACGGGACGGCAGAGATTTCAGGAACCAGATGTGAGCAGTCGGAGACGCCAGCTCGATGTGGCCCATACGCTCACGGCGTACTTTAGTCTGGGTCACTTCAACGCCGCACTTCTCACAGATCACACCACGGTGTTTCAGGCGCTTGTACTTACCGCACAGGCACTCGTAGTCTTTTACCGGCCCAAAGATACGGGCGCAGAAAAGGCCGTCACGTTCAGGTTTGAACGTACGGTAGTTGATGGTTTCCGGCTTCTTAACTTCACCGAAAGACCATGAACGGATCATGTCTGGCGAGGCCAGAGCAATTTTGATCGCATCAAACTCTTCGGTTTTAGTCTGCGCTTTCAGAAACTTTAATAAATCTTTCACGGATTTGCTCCCGTCGGAGTTAGCACAATCTGGCGCTGGCTGTTACGCCAGCACCAGTGACCTGTTTGATCGAGAGTTACTCGTCTTCCAGCTCGATGTTGATACCCAGCGAACGAATCTCTTTCAACAATACGTTGAAGGATTCCGGCATGCCTGGTTCCATCTGATGGTTGCCGTCCACGATGTTTTTATACATCTTAGTACGACCGTTCACGTCATCAGACTTAACGGTGAGCATTTCCTGCAGGGTGTATGCTGCGCCATATGCTTCCAGCGCCCACACTTCCATCTCCCCGAAGCGCTGACCACCGAACTGCGCCTTACCACCCAGCGGCTGCTGAGTAACCAGGCTGTAAGAACCGGTAGAACGCGCATGCATCTTGTCATCAACCAGGTGGTTCAGTTTCAGCATGTACATGTAGCCAACGGTAACCTGGCGCTCGAACTGCTCACCGGTACGACCGTCGAACAGTGTGATCTGACCGGAAGTCGGCAGGCCACCCAGCTGTAACAGTTCCTTGATTTCAGACTCTTTCGCACCGTCGAATACCGGCGTTGCGATCGGCATACCTTTTTTCAGGTTTTCAGCCAGACGCAGAACTTCTTCATCACTGAAGGTATTCAGGTCAACTTTCTGACGAACATCTGAACCCAGATCGTAAGCACGCTGGATGAATTCGCGCAGTTTCGCGACTTCCTGTTGCTGTTTCAGCATGGCGTTGATCTTATCGCCGATACCTTTTGCAGCCATACCCAGGTGGGTTTCAAGGATCTGACCGATGTTCATACGCGATGGTACGCCCAGCGGGTTCAGTACGATATCTACCGGCGTACCGTTAGCATCGTGTGGCATATCTTCGATCGGGTTGATCTTAGAGATTACACCCTTGTTACCGTGACGACCTGCCATCTTATCACCAGGCTGGATCCGACGTTTAACCGCCAGATAAACCTTAACAATCTTCAGCACGCCCGGTGCCAGATCATCGCCCTGAGTGATTTTACGGCGCTTCGCTTCGAGTTTTTTCTCGAATTCGTGTTTCAGTTCGTCGTACTGCTCAGCCAGTTGTTCCAGCTGATTCTGTTTTTCTTCGTCGGTCAGGCCGAGTTCTAACCAGCGGTCACGCGGCAGTTTGTCGAGCTTCTCAGCTTCAACACCACCAGAAACCAGCACAGCGTAGATACGGCTGAACAGGCCAGCTTCGAGGATCTGCAGTTCTTCAGACAGGTCTTTTTTCGCCTGCTTCAGCTGCATCTCTTCGATTTCCAGCGCACGTTTGTCTTTTTCTACGCCATCGCGAGTAAAGACCTGAACGTCGATAATCGTACCGGAAACACCGTTTGGCACGCGCAGAGAAGAGTCTTTAACGTCAGACGCTTTCTCACCGAAGATCGCACGCAGCAGCTTCTCTTCTGGCGTCAGTTGGGTTTCACCTTTCGGCGTTACCTTACCAACCAGAATGTCGCCACCGGTCACTTCCGCACCGATATAAACGATACCGGATTCATCCAGTTTGGAGAGCGCAGCTTCACCCACGTTCGGGATGTCAGCGGTGATCTCTTCTGGCCCCAGCTTGGTGTCACGGGACACACATGCCAGTTCCTGAATATGGATGGTGGTGAAACGGTCTTCCTGGACAACACGCTCGGATACGAGAATGGAGTCTTCGAAGTTGTAACCATTCCATGGCATGAATGCCACACGCATGTTCTGGCCCAGCGCCAGTTCACCGAGGTCGGTGGACGGACCGTCTGCCAGCACATCACCACGTTCAACCGGCTCGCCCAGAGATACGCAAGGCATCTGGTTGATACAGGTGTTCTGGTTAGAACGGGTGTATTTGGTCAGGTTATAAATGTCGATACCTGCTTCGCCCGGGTACATCTCGTCTTCGTTAACTTTGATAACGATACGGGAAGCATCCACGTACTGAACAGTACCGCCACGTTTAGCAACTGCAGTAACACCGGAGTCAACGGCAACAGCACGTTCCATACCGGTACCAACCAGCGGCTTATCAGCGCGCAGAGTCGGAACCGCCTGACGTTGCATGTTCGCACCCATCAATGCACGGTTGGCGTCATCGTGTTCCAGGAACGGGATCAGGGACGCACCGACGGATACCACCTGCTGGGTGGATACGTCCATGTAGTCAACCTGATCACGGCTGAACAAGCTGGATTCGCCTTTGCTACGGCAGGTAACCAGATCTTCTACAAAGTGGCCTTCGTCATCCAGGTTGGAGTTCGCCTGAGCGATAACGTAGTTGCCTTCTTCGATAGCAGACAGGTAATGAATTTCGTCAGTTACAACACCGTCGGTCACTTTACGGTACGGAGTCTCGAGGAAGCCGTATTCGTTAGTCTGTGCATACACGGACAGGGAGTTGATCAGACCGATGTTCGGACCTTCAGGCGTTTCGATTGGACATACGCGACCGTAGTGAGTCGGGTGTACGTCTCGAACTTCGAAGCCTGCGCGTTCACGGGTCAGACCGCCTGGGCCGAGTGCAGAGATACGACGTTTGTGCGTAATCTCAGACAGCGGGTTGTTCTGGTCCATAAACTGAGACAGCTGGCTGGAACCAAAGAACTCTTTCACTGCTGCAGAAATCGGCTTGGCGTTGATCATATCCTGAGGCATCAGGGTATCCAGATCGCCCAGAGACAGACGCTCTTTCACCGCACGCTCAACACGTACCAGACCAACGCGGAACTGGTTTTCCGCCATTTCGCCTACGGAACGGATACGACGGTTGCCGAGGTGGTCGATATCATCGACTTCGCCTTTACCGTTACGGATATCGATGAGCTTCTTCATCACTTCGATGATGTCGTCTTTGCTCAGGATACCGGAACCTTCGATTTCGTCGCGCAGCAGAGAACGGTTGAACTTCATACGACCGACCGCAGACAGGTCATAGCGGTCTTCGGAGAAGAACAGGTTCTCGAACAGGCTTTCAGCAGCTTCACGAGTCGGCGGCTCACCAGGACGCATCATGCGGTAGATTTCTACCAGCGCGCTCAGACGATCGTTGGTTGGGTCGACGCGTACAGTTTCAGAAATGTACGGACCGTGGTCCAGATCGTTAGTGAACAGCGTTTCGATACGCTTGTGACCAGACTGGCTCAGCTTAGCCAGCAGATCCAGGCTCAGCTCCATGTTAGCTGCGCAGATCAGCTCGCCAGTAGATTCGTCAACGTAGTCTTTAGCCGCAACTTTACCAGCAATGTATTCAACCGGAACTTCGATATGTTTGATATCGTCTTTTTCCAGTTGGCGAATGTGGCGCGCAGTGATGCGACGGCCTTTTTCGACGTAGACTTTACCGTTAGCTTCAATGTCAAAGGAGGCGGTTTCACCACGCAGGCGTTCCGGCACCAGTTCCATCTGCAGCTTGTTGTCACGAATTTCGAAAACAACTTTTTCAAAGAACAGGTCAAGGATCTGCTCAGTGGTGTAGTTCAGTGCACGCAGAATAATGGTCGCAGGCAGTTTACGGCGACGGTCAATACGTACGAACAGGTTGTCCTTCGGATCGAATTCGAAGTCCAGCCAGGAACCACGGTAAGGGATGATGCGCGCGTTATACAGCACTTTACCCGAAGAGTGGGTTTTACCTTTGTCGGAGTCAAAGAAGACGCCAGGACTACGGTGCAGCTGAGAAACGATAACACGCTCAGTACCATTGATTACAAAGGTACCGTTGTCAGTCATGAGCGGAATTTCGCCCATGTAGACTTCTTGTTCTTTAATGTCTTTTACGGTGCCTTCCGGCGCTTCGCGCTCGTAGATCACCAGACGCAGTTTTACGCGCAGCGGTGCGGAATAGGTCACGCCACGGATCTGACATTCCTGAACGTCAAACACCGGTTCGCCAAGGCGGTAGCTGACGTATTGCAGCTCGGAATTACCGCTGTAGCTCTGAATCGGGAAAACGGAACGGAAAGCTGCTTCCAGACCATACTGCCCTTCAGGATCTTGCTCGATGAACTTCTGAAACGAGTCAAGCTGGATAGAAAGGAGATAAGGTATGTCCAACACTTGTGGACGTTTACCAAAATCCTTACGAATACGTTTTTTCTCGGTATAGGAGTAAACCATTAGGGTTCCTCAGCTCGCTGACAAGTCGACCCATCTGTCCGACGAAGGGACAGTTTGTGCAACACTATTTTGTTGACCGGAAAATCGAATACTTTCCGCAATGCCTGTTGCTATCACGCTTAAACCATTTCATTGCGATTTACACAGAACTGATGCTCTGTCGCAGTATATTAAGACGTCGATAGAAACAAGCATTGAAAGGCACAGCAGTAGTCAAACAGTGTGAAATGCTACTGGCGCCTTACAGCGCAAAAAGGCTGGTGACTAAAAAGTCACCAGCCATCAGCCTAATTTCTTAGGCTGCAACCAGAAAAGTTGGCTTATTTAACTTCAACTTCAGCGCCAGCTTCTTCCAGAGATTTTTTCAGTGCTTCTGCGTCGTCTTTGCTGATGCCTTCTTTCAGGGCAGCCGGAGCAGATTCTACCAGGTCTTTAGCTTCTTTCAGACCCAGGCCAGTTGCGCCACGTACTGCTTTGATAACAGCAACTTTGTTAGCGCCAGCAGCTTTCAGAATTACGTCGAATTCAGTTTTTTCTTCAGCAGCTTCAGCCGGGCCAGCAGCTACAGCTACAGCAGCAGCAGCGGAAACACCGAATTTTTCTTCCATTGCAGAGATCAGTTCTACAACGTCCATTACGGACATAGCGGATACTGCTTCAATGATTTGATCTTTAGTGATAGACATTTAAATTGTTCCTGAAAATCAGAATAAGTTTATACGTAAGCAGATGCTTGAGAAAGATAACTGCGATTAAGCAGCTTCTTTCGCATCGCGTACAGCAGCCAGAGTACGAACCAGTTTGCCAGCCGAAGCTTCTTTCATGGTTGCCATCAGGCGTGCAATTGCTTCTTCGTAGGTCGGCAGAGTTGCCAGGCGATCGATTTGCGATGCCGGGATCAATTCACCTTCAAAGGCTGCGGCTTTGACCTCAAATTTTGCATTCGCTTTCGCGAACTCTTTGAACAGACGAGCAGCAGCGCCCGGGTGTTCCATAGAGTATGCAATCAGGGTCGGACCAACAAACGTGTCTTTCAGGCACTCGAACTGAGTACCTTCAACGACGCGGCGCAGCAGGGTGTTACGAACAACACGCATGTATACGCCAGCTTCACGACCTGCTTTACGCAGTTCAGTCATTTTATCTACAGTTACGCCACGGGAATCCGCAACTACTGCAGACAGCGCGCCTTTGGCTACTTCGCTGACTTCAGCAACAATCGCTTGTTTGTCTTGAAGATTTAAAGCCATTAGCTTTGCTCCTGGATGTTTGCCAGAGCTCATGCTCTGGAACTCACTTCACTCAACTCAAAGAGAAGAGCGTCTAAATACGGTGAGCAGAAACAAGCCAGAGTATCCAAAAATAATCTTAGCGTTCTGTCACCGTCTACGCAGGGGATTAAGTTTCTGACGAAACACCTGCGGTCTTCGACGGAGGCCTGGATAGGCCAGGCTCCAACGAACAAATCTTGTCTATCTGTCGCTATTCAATCTGTGCCGGCGTTGACTGCCTTCGTTCACACCAGTCACATAGTTAACTATGCTCCTGGCGATTCACTCAGTTGTCGCCTTGCCACAGCCTGAATATCTCGGATATACGTCTGCAATTAGCAGAAACGTGGGGGTAAGATTGTAGACAAAATCACCGCCCACGTAAAGGCGAATATTAGTTCGCCACAGTCGCAGTCAGACCGGACTGATCAACGGCAACACCAGCACCCATGGTGGTGGAGATGCTAACTTTCTTGATGTACACGCCTTTAGCCTGAGTCGGTTTCGCTTTTTTCAGCGCAACCAGCAGAGATTCCAGGTTTTCTTTCAGTTTGTCAGCGTCAAAATCCACTTTACCGATGGTAGTGTGAATGATGCCGTTTTTGTCGTTACGGTAACGAACCTGACCTGCTTTAGCGTTCTTAACCGCTTCAGCAACGTTAGGGGTTACAGTACCAACTTTCGGGTTTGGCATCAGGCCGCGCGGGCCCAGAACCTGGCCCAGCTGGCCAACAACGCGCATTGCATCCGGGGAAGCAATAACAACGTCAAAGTTCATTTCGCCTTTCTTGATCTGGTCAGCCAGATCTTCCATACCTACCAGCTCAGCGCCTGCAGCTTTAGCAGCTTCAGCGTTTGCGCCCTGGGCAAATACGGCTACGCGAACGGAACGGCCAGTACCGTGCGGCAGTACAGTTGCACCACGTACGTTCTGGTCAGATTTACGAGCATCGATACCGAGGTTAACGGCAACATCTACGCTTTCTACGAATTTAGCAGTGGCCAGCTCTTTCAGCAGAGCAATAGCTTCGTTGATGTCGTACTGTTTAGTTGCATCAACTTTGTCACGGATCACGCGCATACGCTTGGTCAGTTTAGCCATTTCTTAGTCCTCCACTACCAGGCCCATGGAACGTGCAGTACCTTCAATGGAGCGAGTCATCGCTTCAATGTCGGAACCAGTCATGTCGGCAGCTTTGGTCTGCGCGATTTCCTGCAGCTGAGCGCGGGAAATTTTACCCACTTTGTCTTTGTTCGGCTTACCGGAACCAGACTTGATACCAGCCGCTTTCTTCAGCAGAACTGCTGCCGGAGGCGTTTTGGTAACGAAAGTGAAAGAACGGTCAGCGTAAACGGTGATAACAACCGGGATCGGCAGACCTTTTTCCATGGAATCAGTTTTTGCGTTGAACGCTTTGCAGAATTCCATGATGTTCACGCCTTGTTGACCCAGTGCTGGACCTACCGGCGGACTCGGGTTAGCCATACCAGCTGCAACTTGCAGCTTGACGTAGGCCTGGACTTTCTTAGCCATTCTAAATTCCTCTAGTTGGGTTATAGCGCCTCAAGGAGGCTCCCCGTGATTAAATTCGTTTTACGGACAGGGTCCATAAAAACAAAAGGCGCGAAATTGTATTCCAATCTCGCGCCTTGTGCAACGATTAAATCGCCGCTTTTTTGATCGCTGTTTAGGCTTTTTCTACCTGGGCAAAGTCCAGTTCTACCGGGGTCGCACGACCAAAGATAGAAACAGAGACTTTCAGGCGGGACTTCTCGTAGTCCACTTCTTCAACCACGCCGTTAAAGTCAGCAAACGGACCGTCACTAACGCGAACCATTTCACCTGGCTCAAACATCGTTTTCGGACGCGGTTTATCACCAACCTGCTGCAGACGGTTCATGATCGCATCAACTTCTTTGTCGCTGATCGGCGCCGGACGGTCAGATGTACCACCGATAAAGCCCATCACACGCGGCACGCTACGCACCAAGTGCCAGCTTGCGTCATTCATCACCATCTGGACCAGTACATAGCCCGGGAAGAATTTACGTTCGCTCTTGCGACGCTGGCCACCACGGATTTCGACCACTTCTTCGGTCGGCACCATGACTTCGCCAAACAGCTCTTCCATATTTTGTAACTTGATATATTCGCGCAGCGACGTGGCTACGCGGCCTTCAAAACCGGAAAACGCCTGAACGACGTACCAGCGCTTTTTAGGGGCTTCAGACATCTTAGAACCTCAGGCCAGTGATAAAGGATACCAGGCGAACCAGAATACCATCCAGTCCCCACAGGATCAGTGACATTACTGCGGTAACCGCAGCCACAATTAATGTGGTGTGCAATGTTTCCTGGCGAGTTGGCCAAATGACCTTACGGACTTCGGTTCTCGCTTCACGGGCAAAAGCAACGGTCGCTTTACCTTTTGTTGTCAACAGCGCGACACCACCCGCTGCGGCAATCAGAATCACTACGGCCAGCGCACGCAGCGGCAGCATCATGTCACGATAGAGGTAGTTGCCAACGATAGCTACAAGCAGCAATACAGCGACAACAACCCACTTCATCGCTTCCAGGCCGCGCCCGCTTCCTTGAGCTTCGGTATTCGCACTCATAAACCAACCTGTCAGAAGTATTCTACAAACATTTTCACCCCGCGTAAGCGAGGCGATCCAAACCGAAATGCTCTGGTGCGTTTCGGACTAAACGCCCTCTTCAGAGCCTGTCTCAGCAATGATTATGACAAAAAAAATCACTGATGAGCCAGGTTCTGGTGTGAAAGCGTGCAAAAAGGGCATCAAATGATGCCCTTTTATTGCGCATTGCGTCAAATGTTATTCGGCAATTAGCTCATTACTTTGGCAACAACGCCCGCACCAACAGTACGGCCGCCTTCACGGATTGCGAAACGCAGACCGTCGTCCATCGCGATTGGGTGGATCAGGGTAACAACCATTTTGATGTTGTCGCCCGGCATTACCATCTCTACGCCTTCCGGCAGTTCGATGGTACCAGTCACGTCAGTAGTACGGAAGTAGAACTGCGGACGGTAGCCTTTGAAGAACGGAGTATGACGGCCGCCTTCGTCTTTGGACAGAATGTACACTTCAGATTCGAACTTGGTGTGCGGCTTGATAGAGCCCGGCTTAGCCAGTACCTGACCACGTTCGATTTCTTCACGTTTGATACCACGCAGCAGAACACCAACGTTCTCACCAGCACGGCCTTCGTCCAGCAGTTTGCGGAACATTTCAACGCCAGTACAGGTAGACTTAGCAGTCTCTTTGATACCAACGATTTCAACTTCTTCACCAACTTTGATGATACCGCGCTCTACACGACCGGTAACAACGGTACCACGACCGGAGATGGAGAATACGTCTTCGATAGGCAGCAGGAACGGCTTGTCAATCGCACGCTCTGGTTCTGGGATGTAAGAATCCAGGAAGCCAGCCAGTTCGATGATTTTCGCTTCCCACTCTGCTTCGCCTTCCAGCGCTTTCAGAGCAGAACCACGAACGATCGGAGTGTCGTCGCCCGGGAAATCGTACTGAGACAGAAGTTCACGAACTTCCATTTCTACCAGTTCCAGCAGCTCTTCGTCATCAACCATGTCGCATTTGTTCAGGAACACGATGATGTACGGAACGCCTACCTGACGACCCAGCAGGATGTGCTCACGAGTCTGCGGCATCGGGCCGTCAGTCGCAGCAACAACCAGGATCGCGCCATCCATCTGCGCAGCACCGGTGATCATGTTTTTAACATAGTCGGCGTGGCCCGGGCAGTCTACGTGTGCGTAGTGGCGAGTCGGGGTGTCATATTCAACGTGAGAAGTGTTGATGGTGATACCACGAGCTTTTTCTTCCGGCGCGTTATCGATCTG